>JASBTD010000059.1 GCA_030148605.1 Erythrobacter sp. | reverse complement strand
TGAACAGCGTGTCGCCGTAGAACCACTGGCTCGAAAACGGTTCGAGCAAACGAATGCCATAGACATTCAGCCAATCAAGCGCGGGGTGCGTCAGGCAGCCGATCAGGCTCAGTAGATAGAGCCATTTGAAATTGACAGGATTGCGCCCCTCCGGCCGCTTGCCGCGTTTCGTTTGCCAGCGATCATAGCCCCACAGCAGACCCGCCAGTATCAGCGGCAACAGGACCATCGCAGGCGGGCCGTGGGTGATCCCGCGGCGGAACCCCAGATGCTCCTGACCTTCCAGCCAGAAGAAGCACGCTGCATCGATATCGGGCAGGTTCGCACCGATCACCAGTGCAGGCATGGCGAGCCCTGTCTTTTTCTTGAGCCCCGCCTGCGCCAGCAGCGCGCCGACCAGCGAATGAGTTAGATTGTCCAAGGATTGGAACTCGCACGAAGACACGAAGGCATGAAGGCGATCATTCTATTTGATACGACCAAAATAGTCATTGGCGACGCGCTTCAAGCCTTCTTTGAAAGTCGGCATGCCGAAATTCATCAGCAGCCCCAATGGCAGATTCATCAACCGGAGATATGTCAGTAGCTGCTTTGCGTGGACAGGCTGTGATCGTTCGACCGACTTAAGCTCAATAATCAGCCGATCTTCAACCAGAAGATCGATTTTGAAAGCGTTGTCTATGACAACGCCATTATATTTTATTGGGACGGTGACCTGCCTGCGAGCATTCAAGCCAGCCTCTTTCAGGCTTTCAGCCAGCAAAACCTCATACACGCTTTCAAGCATACCAGGGCCGGTATCTCGGTGCAGATGATAGCCTCGATCGACAACGATTTTGGCTATTGCTTCCAGATCCAAGAATGCGGCCCCTTCATGTCTTCGTGTCTTTGTGTGACAAAATCCGGAAATTTATTGTCCGCTAGTCCGGCTCCACCGTCCAGGTCTGACCCTTCGCCAGCAGCGCCGCCAAATTCGGCTCCTTGCCCGCACTCGCGCGCTCGCGCTCTTCAGCAACCAGCGTCTCGAACGTGGGTGCAGGATCATCGTAAAGCACGCCCAGCGCCTTGGGGAACGGGCCGAAGGGCAGTTCGACCAGCATATGCGCGATCGAGCGGTTCTTCACATCGTGCACCAGCACACCCGCCGACTTCCAGTCGCCATCAACCACGTCGACCACTTTCAGCGCCAGCGCCTCTGTATCCAGCGCAATGCCTTTGGTGCCGTTTGCAAACAGCATCGGTTCGCCATGCTCAAGCCATAGCTGCGCATCTTCAGCACCCTTTGGCGCGGCGAAGCCATCGAACACGTCTTTGTTGTAGACGATGCAGTTCTGGTAGATTTCGACGATCGCTGCGCCCTGATGCGCATGCGCCGCCTTCAGAACATCGGGCAGCTTCTTCGAAACGTCAAAGCCGCGCGCCACGAAACGCGCGCCAACGCCCAGCGCAAAGGCCGAAACGCGGGTCGGCGCATCGACCGAGCCGGTCGGGGTCGACGGGCTGCGTGTGCCAACCCGGCTGGTGGGCGATGCCTGCCCCTTGGTCAGACCATAAATCTCGTTATTGAACAGCAGGATCTGCATGTTCACATTGCGCCGCAGCGCATGCATCAAATGGTTCCCGCCGATGGAAAGCCCGTCGCCATCGCCCGTTACCAGCCATACATCGAGATCGGGATTGGCGAGCTTTACGCCCGTTGCCACCGCCGGCGCGCGGCCATGGATGGTGTGGAAGCCATAGCTTTCGATGTAATATGGGAACCGGCTCGAGCAGCCGATCCCGCTGATGAAGCAGGTGTTGGACGGATCGCTGCCCAGTTGCGGCAGTGTGCGCTGCACCGCTTTCAGGATCGCATAGTCCCCGCAACCCGGGCACCAGCGGACTTCCTGATCGGTTTCCCAATCCTTCAGCGTGGTTTCGATTTTAGCTGGTGCGTTCATGACAGCGCTCCTTTGATCGCGCGCGTGATCTCTGAAATCGTGAAAGGCTGCCCGCTGGTCTTGGTCAGCGGCTTGGCATCGATCAGGAACTGATCGCGCAGCAGCGTCTTGAACTGGCCGGTGTTCATCTCAGGCACGATCACCTGATCATAGCTCCCCAGCAGCTCACCCAGGTTCGCCGGAAGCGGCCAGATATGGCGCACATGGATATGGCTGACGTCCAGCCCTTCGCGCCGCGCGCGCAGCACCGCCTGATGGATCGGCCCGTAAGTGCTGCCCCAGCCAACCAGCGCCAGCTTGCCACCTTTCTCGCCCAGTTCAATCTGCTGATCGCGCACCTTGATACCCGCAATCTTGCCCATCCGTGCGTCAGTCATCGCCTGGTGGTTGGCGGGCGAGTAATCGATATGGCCGGTGTCCTTCGCCTTCTCGATCCCGCCGATGCGGTGCATCAGGCCCGGCGTGCCCGGCTTGATCCATGGCCGCGCGCCCAGCTCGTTCCGCTTGTAGGGCAGCAGCTGCCCGTCAGGCCCGTTGGGCTCGGTCAGGAAGGTTGCCGGGAAACGCTCGAACGCATCCGGGTCAGGCACTTTCCACGGTTCTGACGCATTGGCGATATAGCCATCGGTCAAGAGGATCGTCGGCGTCATATATTGCACTGCGATGCGGCACGCCTCGATCGCGCATTCAAACGCGTCACCCGGGCTGCGCGCAGCGATGACAGGGATCGGCGCATCGCCATTGCGGCCATAGACCGCCTGATAGAGATCGCTCTGCTCGGTCTTGGTCGGCAAGCCGGTCGACGGGCCGCCACGCTGCGAATTGACGATCACCAGCGGCAGCTCGGTCATGATACCAAGCCCCATCGCTTCGGTCTTGAGCGCGATGCCGGGGCCAGACGAGCTGGTGACGCCCAGCGAGCCCGCGTAGCTCGCGCCGATCGCGGCGCAGATCGCGGCAATCTCGTCTTCCGCCTGGAAGGTGGTGACGTTGAATTCCTTCATCTGCGCCAGATGGTGCAGGATGGCGGAGGCCGGCGTGATCGGATAGCCGCCGAAGAACATCGGCAAGCGCAGCAGGCGCGCACCGGCAACAAGGCCAAGCGAGACCGCCTCTGCACCTGTTACCGTGCGATAAAGACCCGGCGCAGTCGGCACAGGGTCAAGGTGGACCTGGCGCAGCGGCCCGGCCAGCTCTGCCGTTTCGCCATAGGCATGGCCTGCATCGAGCGCGGCGATGTTCGCCTTGGCAATGTCAGGCTTCTTGGCGAATTTCTGGCTCAGCCAGTCATGCAGCGGCTTGCGCGGGCGATCGAACATCCACAGCGCCAGCCCCAGCGTCCACATGTTCTTGCAGCGCAGCGCATCCTTGTTGCCAAGGCCAAACGGCTTCACCGCTTCGATGGTCATCGCCGAGATATCGAGCTTGAGCACGTCATATTTGGCGAGCGTGTCATCCTCCAGCGGGCTGACGTCGTACTTGGCCTTGTCGAGATTGCGCTTGGTGAATTCGCCTTCGTCAACGATCACAAGGCCGCCGGGCTTCAAAGATGGCAAGTTCACTTTCAGCGCGGCGGGGTTCATCGCCACCAGAACATCGGGCTCGTCACCCGCGGTGTCGATTTCGCGCGCACCGAAATTGATCTGGAAGGCGGAAACCCCGAACAGCGTGCCTTGCGGCGCGCGGATCTCTGCCGGGAAATCCGGGAAGGTCGCGAGATCATTGCCCGCCAGCGCAGTCGAGAGCGTGAACTGCCCGCCTGTCAGCTGCATCCCGTCGCCACTATCGCCCGCAAAGCGGACCACCACGGCATCGGGTTGTTGATTTCCTGAGGTCGGCTTTTCAGCGGCCTGCGTTGCCATCTGCTATCCTTTTCGCGCGCCCAAAATGCGGCGCAGTCCCTATTGAGGGCCACCTATGACGCGCCCTCTCCTCTCGCAATGAAGTTTTTCTGCTATGCGCACAAATGTCGAGTGGAAAAGCGCGTTTGTCCCCTCTAACCTGACAAAAAACACAGCAGGAGAGAGCGCCGGATGGCCGCAGAAACACCATATGTCCGCCCCGATGTGAAAGCATTCCTTGATGCACTCGCCGGAATGGGCGGCGTTCCGATTGACCAAATGACGTTGGAGGAAGCGCGGCAAAGCTATGTTGCGCTGCATGGAATGGCCGATGCGCCGCCGCGTGATCTGGCTGTGGTGAAGAACCTGTCCTGCCCCGGACCGGGCGGCGAGATCCCCTTGCGACTTTACGACACTCGCGAAGCGCGCGATCCCGGCCCGGTGATCATGTTCTACCACGGCGGCGGGTTTGTGATCGGGGATCTCGACACGCATCACAACCTCTGCACAGAGATCGCGCATCAGATGGACTTGCCGGTTGTGGCGGTCGATTATCGCCGTGCGCCGGAACACCCCTTCCCCGCCGCAATCGAGGATTGTGAAGCGGCAACGCGCTGGGTCGCCGGATCGCCCGAAGCGCTCGGCCGCGCCGCTACAGGCCTTGTAACCATCGGTGACAGCGCAGGCGGCAATGCGACCATCGTGGTCGGGCAATTGCTTGCAGCCGATCCGGCAGATGTTCCCTTAGCGTTGCAAGTGCCGATCTTTCCGCTCGCCAGCGATGCGTTCGGTTCGCGCAGCTTCGAAGAGTTCGTCGAAGGCTACATACTCACGCGGGCTTCGATCGAATATTTCGATGCCGCCTATGCGCCCGATCGCAATGATCCGCGGGCCATGCCGATCCTGGGCGACCATTCAAGCGCCCCGCCCACGGTGCTGGTGACTGCCAGCCTTGATCCGATCCGCGATTCGGGCCGCGACTATGGTGCGGCGCTGTCTCAGGCTGGCGTCAGCCACGTGCATCTCGAAATTCATGGCGGCACACACAGCTTCACCAATCTGCGCAAGGCAGTGCCAAGCTATCAGAAAGACCTTGAACGGGTGTTCGCCGCGATGAAATTGATGCTGGAGCATGCCGAGTGAGCGTGCTTGGCTATCGCCCCTGCGCAGGCTTCATGCTGGCAAACCGGCAAGGCCATGTCTTCGTTGGCCAACGGATCGACTCGCAGCATCTGGGCGCCTGGCAAATGCCGCAAGGCGGGATCGATCCGGGCGAGGATACGCGCGAGGCCGCACTGCGCGAATTGCATGAGGAGACCGGCATCGGCGCGCATCTGGTTGATGTGATCGCACAAACGCGCGAGCCGCTGCGCTATGACTTGCCCGAAGATCTGATCGGCAAGCTGTGGGGCGGGAAATATCGCGGGCAGGAACAGCACTGGTTCCTGGGCCGCTTCACCGGTTCAGACGAAGATGTAAATCTGGAAGCGCACGATCCGCCCGAATTTGCGACCTGGCAATGGGTCGAGCCCGAACAGTTGCCCGATCTGATCGTGCCGTTCAAACGCGATGTCTATCGCGCAGTCGTGCGCGAGTTTCACGCGCTGATCTAGTTTTGAAAGCGGAAAGCGATCCGGTCGCGATTGTCCTTTGCCCGGGCAGACTTGAACGAATCCAACGCTTCAATCCGGTCAAACCAGGCGAGGATGTTCGGAAATCCTGCATCAAACGCGCCTTTGTCGCGTGCCGCGTACATCGGAAAGACCAGCGTGATATCGGCGGCAGTCAGATTGTCTCCACCAAAGAATGGCTGGGCCCCGAGGTCCTTCTCCATTTCGCCTAGCAAAGTCTCCATCCGCGGGTTCAGAAACATCTTTCTGACCTGACCGAACACCGCCTTTAGAAGCGCACTGATTGGCCAAGGGGAGCGGGTTTCCAGCAATCCGAGCACCATCGCGATGCTCTGCAAAGGCATCAGCGATCCTGGCGACGTCTGGTACCAGAACAGGTGCCTTACGCGATCCTTGTGCCCGGCCTTGGGGTTCAATTCGCTGTCAGGATAGGAATCCAGAATGTAGTCAATAATGGCATTGCTTTCAGCCAGGACTACATCGCCATCGGTAATGACCGGAGCCGTGCCGAGCGGCGACAGCGCCTTGTAATCATCCGGCGCGAGATTTGTTTCCGGATCGCGATTGTAGGATTTCAGTTCGTACTCTGCACCCAAGGCTTCAAGCAGCCAGAGAATGCGGAAGCTTTGCGAATATTCGAGATGGTGAAGAGTAATCATCTCTCCGCGCTAGCAGGTGTTTAGTTCTGCGTCACCTCAGCTTCGCTACCGCTGGCCGCCATGCGGGTCTGCGCATCACCGCGAGAGATCGTGGTCGCCAGCTGCACCGTTTCCGGGCAGCTTTCGCCGCAAATGTCTTCAAGTCGCGCCAGATTGACCTTGGCTTTCTCCAGCGCGCCTTTTTCGACCAGCGCTTCGCCTTCGCCGGAAATCGCCGCCAGATTGCCCGGATCACGCGTTAACGCTTCGCGGTAATAGCGGATTGCCTTGCCTTGCATGCCGTCCGCACGCGCGGCTTCGGCCAGCTCGAGGAAGATCGGCGTATGGCCCGGATCAAGTGCCAGTGCGGTCTCGAACGCGTCGACCGCCGCCTGAACATCGCCCTGCGCCAGTGCCACGCGGCCTTGCTCGACCATGGCAGCCGCGCGCGGATCAGGCGCCCGTTCACCGGCAAACCCCATGCTCGAAGTGATGGCAAGGGCCATGGACAAAGCAGCGGCGGCAGGCGCAAAACGCATAATCAGCTCCAATAAGGTGGGCTTCGACAAGACTGAAGCTTCAGTCATAATGCTTTTGGCTAACATGCAAAGCCCAGCAAGGCGACAAAAAATCCGTCCGTACCGTCGTGAGACGGTGTCAGCCGCCATCCTTCACCATGTTTGCGGCCCAGCGGCATGGTTAACTCGATCGGCTTCCAGTCCGGATGGCGATTAAGGAATGCGTCGATACGATCCTTGCCTTCATCATCCAGCAGCGAGCAAGTGACGAAGCAGATCTGCCCGCCGGGGATGGTCAGTTCGCCTGCAATATCGAGCAGGTAATCCTGTGTCTCGGCGAACCGTTGAAGCCTTTCCGGTGTAAGCCGCCACTTCGCTTCGGGCTTGCGCCGCCACGTGCCTGTGCCGGAACATGGCGCATCGATCAGCACCGTGTGTGCTTTGCCAATCCACGGCGCGAGCGCTTCCAGCTCACGGCCCGGATCGAGCAACACGGTGTGATCCACTTGTGCACCCGCCCGGTCGGCGCGCGGGGCAAGATTGCCCAGGCGGCGCTTGTCCGTGTCACAGGCCACTATCTCGGCTGCGTTACCAAGCCTTGCTGCCAAGGCGAGCGTTTTGCCGCCTGCCCCGGCGCACAGATCGATCACGGTTTCTCCCGGCCCCAGAGGCAGGGTTTCACAAATGAGCTGGCTGCCATGGTCCTGAACTTCGATCTGCCCGTCACGGAATTGCGGCCATTGTTCGACCTGCGTGCCGCCGGGAAAGCGCAAGGCTTGCGATGCGGCAAGGTGTTCGCCCTTTTCAGGCAGCTCCAGCGTCGCGCGATCCGCCTTGAGTGTGTTGACCCGCACATCGAGCGGCGCGCGGCCCATCAAAGCTTTCGCCTCGCTCTCGTCAATTCCTGAAGCAGCGAGCCGCTGCATCAGCCACGCGGGTGTGACTCCGGCATCAGCGGCCTGTTCGCCATCCGCGATCTGCGCCGGGCCATATTGCGAACCATCAAAGCACGCGCGAAGTGCCGGATCGTCCTCTGCCACGCGCAACATGGCCGCACGGCCGCTTTCCGGCACCGGTCCGCATGCCCGGATCGCGGAATAGACCAGCTCGCGCACGGCACGGCGATCCTTGGAGCCCGCATAGCGGTTGGTGCGCGCCCATTCAGCGATCAGCCGGTCTGCCGGAGCGCCTTCACGCCTGGCAGCATCGATAATGGCATCGAGCAGCTCGATTGCCGCCTGAACACGCGCGGCGGGGGTCATCGCGATCCTCCCCCGCCGGGGGAGGGGAGGATTTTATCGCGTCGGATAATTCGGTGCCTCGCGGGTGATTGCGACATCGTGCACATGGCTTTCCGACAGGCCTGCATTGGTAATCCGCACGAATTGCGCGCGTTCCTTCAGCTGTTCGATCGTGGCCGAACCGGTATAGCCCATCGCAGCCTTGATCCCGCCCACGAGCTGGTGAACGACATCAGCCGCAGGTCCCTTGAACGGGACCTGCCCCTCGATGCCTTCCGGCACCAGTTTCATCGCAGAGACGTCAGCCTGGAAATAGCGATCGGCACTGCCGCGCGCCATCGCGCTTACACTGCCCATGCCGCGATAGGCCTTGTAGCTGCGGCCTTGGTAAAGGAAGGTTTCACCCGGGCTTTCCGCCGTACCTGCCAGCATCGATCCGACCATGATCGTCGAAGCGCCCGCGGCCAGCGCCTTGGCCGCATCGCCCGATGTCCGCAGGCCGCCATCGGCAATCACCGGCACGCCCGATTTGGCGGCTTCGGCTGCGCTGTCCATAATCGCTGTCAGCTGCGGCACGCCGACACCGGCAACCACACGTGTGGTGCAGATCGAGCCCGGCCCGATGCCGACTTTCACGGCATCCGCACCAGCATCAACCAGCGCACGCGTTGCCTCTGCAGTGGCGACATTGCCAGCGACAATCTGAACCGAGTTTGACAGCTTCTTCGCCCGCTCGACCGCGCGCGCCACATCCTTGTTATGGCCATGCGCGGTGTCGATCACGACAACGTCTACCTCGGCATCGATCAGCGCTTCGGTGCGCTCAAAACCTTTGTCGCCCACTGTGCTGGCCGCTGCAACGCGCAAACGCCCGGCCACATCCTTGGTCGCGTCAGGATAGGTGACCGCTTTCTCGATATCCTTGACAGTGATCAGGCCGACGCAGCGTTGATTGTCATCAACCACCAGCAGCTTTTCAATCCGGCGCTGGTGCAGCATGCGCCGCGCCTCTTCCTGCCCGGTGCCAAGCGGCACAGTGGCAAGGTTTTCCGTTGTCATCAGCTCGCGCACCGGTTGCATCGGGTTTTCCGCAAAGCGCACGTCGCGGTTGGTCAGAATACCCACCAGCCTGCCGTCACGGTCAGTCACGGGGATGCCGCTGATCCGGTTTTGCGTCATCAGGACCTGCGCATCGCCCAAGGTTGCTTCGGGATGGATCGTGATCGGATTGACCACCATCCCGCTTTCATAGCGCTTCACCTGGCGCACAGCGGCGCATTGCTGTTCGATATCGAGATTGCGGTGAAGCACGCCGATCCCGCCCAGCTGCGCCATCACGATCGCCATGTCAGCTTCCGTGACTGTATCCATCGCGGCGGAAAGCACCGGAATATTGAGCGCGATGTCGCGGGTCAGCCGGGTGGCGGTGTTCGCCATCGATGGCAATACATCGCTCTCTGCCGGGCGCAAAAGCACGTCATCGAAGGTCAGGCCGAGGGGGATTTCCATATGCGCCACTTTCATCGCTCTGCAGATTCGTGGCGGCCCATGTAACCGCACTCGCGGCGTGGTGCTAGAGGGGGAGCATTGCTTTTTTGCAGCGCAACACGCTGATCAGGGATAATTGGCGGTATTCGCCAACTCGCTGATCAGCACTTCGTGCAGCAGCAAGTCATCAATCGCTCCACCAAGACTTATTCCCTCGGCTTCATCCGAAGGCTGGTGATAATCTGTAGAGAGATAGGACTGGACCAGCCCCTGCTGCCCGACCGCGCTAGACAGCAGGACCGTGGGAACCCCTTCCTGCAGCAGCGCCCAGCCGTCTTGCCGGGCAAGGAATTGCGATGCGATCTCGCGGTCACCAACCTCTCTTTCGGATGCGGCAATATGTTCAAGGATGATCGCATCGAGCGGTGTCCGCCCTTCCCCGATGAAGCCCACAGGTGAACCACGGCCTGCCAGCGCCACAGTATCAAAATTGAACGCAGCAACGATTTCCTCAAGTGGCAATGGCGGGCTTTCAGCAAAGGCGCGCGCGCCCAGCAGGCCCCATTCCTCGGCGGTGGTGCCAAGCACATAGATGTCGCGATCAAACGGCCCGCGCTGCGCCAGGCGACGCGATAATTCGATGATCACCGCCATCCCGCTGGCATTGTCTACCGCGCCGTTGCACAACCGATCCGGTGCGGTTTCATCGCGGCAGACACCGAAGTGATCCCAATGCCCCAGCAGCAGGATTGCCCCCGCCGCGGGGTCTGTGCCCGGCAGCCGCCCGATCAAATTATGCGAGGCAAATTCGCGGCGCAGCGAGCTCGCTTCGACAGTGGCCTTGAAGTCTGTAAGAACAGGCTCGAAATCGTCGCTTTGTGCCGCTTCGAGCCATAGCTCCCACCGCGACTGACCGATCACGCTCGCGAGCGCTTCATAGGTCGCAAAGCCGCTCAGCGAAGCATCCTCTTCACTGGCCAGGTGCAGGCGTTCACTGGCAACCGCGGCACGGATCTGCGCAATTGTGTCAGCGCTGGTGACAGCCGTGATTACAGCCGCCGCGCCGTTCGCAAACAGCGCGGCTCGCCGCGCAGGGCTCTCGCCAGGCTCCGAGAGCATCAAAGCCACGCGCCCGCTCAATTCCTCTGGCGGCATCTCTTCCCTCGCAAAGCCGACAAAGATCAGTTCGGCTTCGCCGACCAACTCGCGCCTTGAGGTAGTGAAGGCGACGCTCGCTTCCTGATCCAGCGTTGTGAACCGCCCGCGCCGCGCAAACTTGATCCGGCTGTCGACTGGCATGGTGCTGACCAGCGGCACCGGCGCGCGCCAGGCATTGCCCGGATCATTGGTGCCGGAAACAAAGCCGATCTGCTCGAGCTGGGTTTGCAGATAGTCGAGCGTCAGCTCTTCGCCGCGCGTCCCGGGCCTGCGCCCTTCGAACTCGTCGCTCGCAAGCACTTCGATATGCCCGCGCATCGCGCTTTCGATCTCGGCAAACTCGCGGTCGGATACCTCATAGTCCGATATCGTGGCACAGGCGCTGGCGAATAGCGCCAGGGCACCAACCAAAATTGCCTGTGTAGCCTTGCGCATCATTCCGCTGTCCAGCCTCCGTCGATGCTCCAGTTCGCGCCGGTCACATTGCCAGCCTCTTCGCGGCACAGGAAAACGGCCAGCGCGCCGATTTCATGCGGCTGGACGAATTTCTTGGTCGGCTGCTTCGCCAGCAACACATCGTTGATCACTTCTTCGCGGCTGAGCCCGCGCGCCTTCATCGTGTCGGGAATCTGTCCTTCGATCAGCGGCGTCCAGACATAGCCGGGGCTGATGCAATTCGCTGTCACCCCGGATTGCGCCAGTTCGAGCGCAATCGTCTTGGTAAAGCCGTCCACCCCGTGCTTCGAGGCGTTATACGCGCTCTTGAAAGGCGAGGCGGTCTTCGAATGGGCAGAGGCAGTGTTGATGATCCGTCCCCAGCCGCGGGCTTTCATGCCCGGCACGGCCAGCCGCGTGGTGTGGAATACCGCGTTGAGGTTCAGCCCGATGATCGCATTCCACTTGTCGAGCGGGAATTCCTCGACCGGAGAGACGTGCTGCATACCGGCATTGTTGACGAGAATGTCGATATCGCCGGCTTGCGCCATCATTGCTTCGATTTCAGCAACGTCGAGCAGGTTTGCGCCTGAATAACTGGCCCCCAGTTCCTGACAGAGAGCGGATATCTCGCTGTCGTCACCAAAGCCATTGAGCGTGACGTGAGCCCCCTCTGCATGCAATGCACGCGCAATTGCTAAACCGATTCCCGAAGTCGAACCGGTCACAAGCGCGCGTTTTCCCTCGAGAAACATTCACTACCCCCGTCTGATGCGTGTGAGTCGCGTACCAGCTTTTGCCGTGACGCACGCGCCTGTCCAGCGCTAATACCACTCGGATAGGGGACAGAGGAGCGATTCGATGAAGCTGCGCCGGTTCGATACGTCGAAGATCAAGGTTCGTTCGAGTGGTAGCGGCGGATCGCGCATCCCCGGCGGGCGCGGTGGCGGCATTGGCATCGGAACTCTGATTATCGTCGCAATCGCCTATTTCGTGTTCGGGGCTGACCCGATGCAAACGCTCAGCACCGTGCAAGGCGCGCAAGAGGGAATGCCGAGCCAGGCCGGGCAAAGCAGCCTGAGCGAAGAGCAGGTCTGTTTGCGCGGCCCTTATGCAACCGAAGCCTGCAACGCGCTGCAATCGCTGAACGAGACCTGGCAGCCGGAATTCGCGCGCGCCGGGATCCGCTTTGAACAGCCCACGCTGGACCTGTTCACCGGCGGGCGTGTTGCAACGCAGGGTTGCGGCAGCGCGTCATCGGCATCAGGCCCGTTTTACTGCCCGGCTGACATGGGCATCTATATCGATACGGGATTTTATGACCAGCTCGCGCGCATGGCGGGCACCGGCGGCGATTTTGCGCGGCTGTATGTGATCGCGCATGAATATGGCCACCATATCCAGAACCTGACCGGGCTGGCTGCGCAGGTTCGCAGCGCGCAGCAGCAGAACCCCGGCCGCGCCAACCAGCTGCAAGTGCTGATGGAGCTACAGGCGGATTGCTATGCCGGAGTTTGGGCAGGCAAGAACCGCGACCTGATCGAACGCGGCGATCTGGAAGAGGGAATGCGCGCCGCAAGCTCGATCGGCGATGACACTTTGCAGCGCAATGCAGGGCAGCGGATCAACCCGGAAGGTTTCACCCACGGCACCAGTGCCCAGCGGATGGACGCGCTGCGATCAGGGCTGGAAAGCGCCGATGACGCGGTGTGTGATCGCTATTTCCAGTCCTGACGGCCTGACCTGAAGACATGGAAAAGGCGGCAGGAAAGCCGACACCCCTGCCGCCAAATTCCTGGTCAAGCGCGCCCGATTAGCTGCGGCTTTCCCATTGTGCGATCTTCTCGTCGAGCGCCTTGAGAACTTCTTTCAGGATATCGTCCGGCATCTCGGGATTTGATGCGATCGCCTTGCGCGCTTCTTTCAATCCCGTGAGGGCATTTGCCATCACATCGCTGGTGCAAATGACAGTCATTTCCTTGCCGTCGCGGGACAACTTCTGGCCTTTGCCGCCTTTCTCGCAGTTGATTTCTGTGACGGTGAAAGTGCCTTCAATGCCCTTCATCTCCTTCAGAGCTTCTGCCTGAGAGCGCATGGCTTCATCGATTGCGCGATCGGCATCATTAAGGCTTTCGCGAAGCTCCAGCACAATTGTGCGCTTTTCATCTTCTGACAATATCTCTCCATCGCCGCTGGTAGTCACCATGCGCACTCGAGAGATTTCGCGTTTGCCCTTGGGGTGCTCAACGTCTTCTTCTACTTCGCGAAAAACCATCACGTGGCGATCACCTTCGCGTTTCTCGACTACGACGTCCACATCTTCATCCGCCGGTGCCGCAGCCTGCATCGCCATTGGTGGTGCCGGAGGGGCTGGCGGAGCAGGAACAGCCTCGCCGGGAGCTGGCGGAGCAGGCGGTGCCGGGGGCGCAGGAGGCGTTTCGCCAAATGCCTCGTCAAAACTGTGGTTGTCCGCATAAGTGACCGTTGCGGTCAGCGGCAGCGCCACCAGAGCAGCCGCAAGCAAGCCGCGGCCCGCCAAGCGCCGCTGGCGCGATTGCTGGTTCATTTTCAAACTCCTCAAACGATGGATAATGGATTTGTCGCCCAACACAGGGCAGGCCATTGGCGCGGCAAGCGCCACATTGGGACCAGCCGCGAAGCTGGCGATAACCTTGGCATAGGTCGCACGCTGTTCTGCTTCGCGCCCTGCGATAACGCGCGCATCGCAGGCCGCTTCCTGATCGCGGCGCAAAGCGAGCCAGCCAAGGTAGCTCAGCGGGTTGAACCAGTGCAGCGCGAACAGCGGCTGCACCAGAAAATTGATCAGCAGGTCATGCCCCTTGTGGTGGGCCAGCTCATGCTCAAGCGCCAGATCCCGCGCTTGCCTGTCCCAACGCGCCAGGAAGCCTTCGGGCAAGGCAACCACCTTGTCGATCACGCCAAAAGCAAGCGGCGCGCTGGTGAGCGAGGTTTCAATCAAACGCACCTTGCCCGCACGGCCAACATCGCGGACATTGCCGAGCATGCGTCTTCGCATCTGGAAATAAGCATGAAAACGCACGATCAGGAATATCGCCGCGCCTGCCAGCCAGACTGCCAGGCCGACTTCCACAAGCGAGAACGGGAAAGCGGGTTCAACTGCTGCGACTGGCGTGCTGATTGCAGGAGCACTGGACTCTACCGAAAAGAGAATTGGCATTGACGTAGGGGTCTTAACCGTGGGGACTTCCGGCGCCATCCATGCTGGCAAAGTCAGAGGGGGTAACGCCAGCCGCAGCAGAGGCAACGCCCATAGCGCGTAAGCGGCATTGGCGCCGAAATAACGCGCCACAGGGCGGCGGATCAGCAGAATCACTGCAATCAGGGCCGCGGTCCAAACAAGCGTATCAAGCAGCCAGTCCATCATTGCTTGAGCTCCTTCAACAGGGCTTCGATTTCAGCGAGATCGTCTTCAGTCAGAGCTTCTTGCTCTGCGAGATGGGCAAACAAGGGGGCAGCGCGGCCACCAAACAGGCGCTCGACCAGTCGCTTGCTTTCCCCGCCGACGTAATCGGCGCGTTTGATAAGGGGCGAATAGAGATAGCGGCGGCCATCAGGGGCGGCGGCGATCGCCTGTTTAGCGACCAATCGCCCAAGCAGCGTTTTGACGGTCGCAAGGCTCCAGCCGCGGTCTTTTGCAAGAGCGTCTGACACATCAGCCGCGCTGGCCGGGCTTGTCTGCCACAGCACTTCCATCACGGCATATTCAGCTTCGCTGATGCGTTCGGGCCGGGTCTCGTCCGAATCTGCCAAAGCAGCCTCCCTTTGATGCGCTCGCCTGATTGACGATTACGCCTGTAGTCACATCGACTACGTTTGTAAACATGAAGCATGGATGAACGGGTGTTCATATGGCTTGCTTCTCTGCAAACGACATTCCAACATGGACGAATGACTTGGAGACCAGCTTCTTTCTGCGCGCTCGCGGCGGCGATCTTGAGCATCGCCAGCCCTGCTGCATCAAGCGAAGCCTATATGCCGCAAACCCTGCCGGTCGCGCTTGACCCGGCAGATTCAGCGAATGTCACTCTTGGCGAGCTCACTTACATGGGTGGCCTCCAGATCGAACCCGGCGAGGCTGGTATTGGCGGCATCTCCGGCCTGGAATGGGCCGACGGCCAGCTATACGCTGTGGCGGATGACGGGCATTGGCTGGTCATCACGCCGGACGAGATCGGCGGCCGTTTGGTTGACCTGATCGAAATCGAAGTGGGCGACCTGCTTGGAACCGGTGGCAAGCGTTTGCGCGGCAAGGAAGAAGCCGATGCCGAAGCTTTGGCCCGCACGGCGGACGGGGCATGGCTGGTTGCGTTCGAACAAGATCACCGCGTCTGGCGATACGCTTCGTTTGAAGATCCCGCCGAAGCTGCGGCGCATGATGCTGCGTCGCACGTCGCCAATGCACCGGCCAATAAAGGCCTTGAAGCTCTGGCGACGACTGCCAACGGCTGGCTCGCTTGCGGCGAATGGGCGGGCGAAACGCTGTTCAATTGCCTGCGCAAGGATAACGTGGGCCTCGTCAATTTCGAAGTGCCCCCGCCCTCACCGCTTGATGAACTGGGGGGCGCGCCCACCGGGGCAGACTGCGCCAGCAATGGCGTGTGCTACGCGCTGTTTCGCAGCTACGTGCGCGGGAAAGGCAACAACATTGCCATCGTTGCGATTGGTCCGGATGGATTGAGCGAGACACTGGCCGTTTGGGACAGCACGCTCAGCATCGACAATTTCGAAGGGATCGCTGTGCGCGAAGCCGGCGAGCGGACCTTCCTCTATCTGGTGTCGGACAACAATTTCTCGAGCGATCAGCGCAATCTGCTGATGAAGTTCGAAGTGAGCCGGCGCGCTGCAACAGCGCCCGGCGTTCCGCCCAAGGTTTACGCCACTGAAACGGTCATTCTCGAGACCACCATGGGCGACATTACCGTGTCGCTGGAGACCGAGCGCGCGCCAATCACAGCGGCCAATTTCCTGCGCTATGTCGATGAGGACCGTTACGATAATACCAAATGCTACCGCGCGATGCGGGTAACTGGCGGAGAGCAACCGAGCGGTTTCCTGCAATGCGGCACGCAGAATGATCCGCGCCGGATACTGGGCGGCATCGCGCATGAGCCGACCAATGAAACCGGGCTCAGCCACACCGATGGCGCGCTCTCCATGGCGCGGTTCGAGCCTGGCACGGCAACCGGCGATTTCTCGATCATGATCCGCGACCAGCGCGGACTTGATGCGGTGCCGGATTCAGAAGATCCGGATCGCAGACCGGGCTTTGCCGTGTTCGGCTATGTCGTGGACGGGAAGGATGTCGTGCATGCGATCCATGCCCAACCGACCGATCCGGACAAGGGCGAAGGCTTCCTCAAAGGGCAAATGCTGGCGGCACCGATCGAAATCGTGAATGTGCGCCGCGCCGAACCGGCGGAATAGCGACTACTCCCCCATCGCAGGCTTGCCGACAGGCGCGCTGGCGGTTTGCGGGATTTGCGCTTCGAGCGCGGCGAGCCAGCCCTGCGCATTCTTCCCGATCCGCGCTTGCGGCAAGGACGCCGGCAGGCGCATGCGCGATTCCCAATCGGCGATCGAAAGCTGGGCTTCACGATGCGCCATCAGCAGCGCTTGCGGCTTGCGCAGCGCGCGGTTGACCAGCGCGTCTCCGAAGAAGGTCCAATCATTGTCTGCCTGGCAACCGAAGGAAGTGCGGTTTGCCGCCGAAGCGGTAATGATCGCCGTATCATCGCTCGCAAGCTCGGGCACGAAGACACCTGAATAACACGCGCTCAGCAGCAGCAGGCGCTTTTCGATACCCAGCTCGTTCAGCACATCCTTCAGCCGCTGCGGCGAGAGGATACCATAACCGCGATCTTCGTAGTGATAGGCCAGCCCCTGCGGCATGCCGTGACTGGTCGAATAAAGCACCAGCACGTCCTCAGCCGGATCCATCTTCTCCGCCAGGCTGGCGAGTGCAATCATCAGCGCGCTGATCGATCCGCGCGGGGTATTGTCCGCCTCTCCTTCGGGGCCGGCCAGCACCAGCGTGCGGCCATCGGCATTGTAGCGCCGCGCCAGCACCCTGCCCGCCTCGCGCGCTTCATGCGCAAACACCGGATCGCTATCGAGCGCGATGGAAATGACATAGGCATCGGCTGTGCCCGCCCGCTGCGGCTCCAGCCGGGCAAGCGCCGCATCCAGCAAGCGCCGCTCGCGCAGCATCTCGCGCGGCGACATGGCACGGTGCAATTCGGGTGCTTGCTCCAGGCTTTGCGCGATTTCCTCGCGGCTTTCACCGGATGTGAGGCCCGGCCACGGCGCGCTATGGGTGGAGGCGGTGTTGTCTGGTTGCGGCGGAGTGCTCTGCGCGAGGGTGGGCGCAGCAAACGCCATTGCTATTGCAGCACAGGCTGTACCTAAGATCGCGCCCCGTTTCATTGAATTCGAAACTGTCGTGATAAGCACCTTCAGGTCAAGTTCTTCGCACTATCGCTTTTGACGAAACCGACGCAAATCCATGGCCATTTGCGATGACCTGAACCCTTTGCCTCCGAGCAAACGACGCCAATCGGTTGCATGGTCAAAGTGCTGCAACTGCCGGTGATAGTAGTTCACATACTCCAGCACCGCGAGTGTCGCCGCTATCGAAGCCGTAATCCTGTCGCCGAGAGACAGCGCGAGGCTACTTGCAGCCCAACTGGTCAGGCAGAGGGCGAAAACGAGGATACTTGAAACTGCGAGCGGCCATTGGAGCAATTGCACCCACGGCAGAAGCTTTGACAATGACCGCTGTTCCCCCTGAACATGCAGAAGCTTCGCGCGCCAATACAGACCGCCCATCAAAAGCAATCCACACATCGGGACAAGCGAAATCCAAGTCAGCCAGCCAAGCTGATATTCGAGATAGTGCGCCATCCACACCATAAAAGCGGGGAGCAACACGACGTTGCCCAGTTCCATCTTCCAATAGCCGTCCATGCGCTTGGTGAGAGCAATCTTCGAGTTCAAAAGCTTCGCCCCCGCCAAACAGAACCCTAGTAAACCCGCTTCTTCGGCTTGATGTATTCGGCATCGTCGGTGAGTGTGTATTCATGCACCGGGCGGTAATCGATCTTTACGCCGCCGCCGTTTCCGCCCCAGCCTTCGAACCACGCAATCGTGTGCTTCATCCAGTTCGAATCATCGCGATCGGGGAAATCCTCATGCGCATGTGCGCCGCGGCTTTCCTTGCGGTTTTCGGCCGATGCCATGGTGACATTGGCCTGCGCCATGAGGTTGTCGAGCTCGAGCGTTTCGATGAGGTCGCTGTTCCAGATCAGCGAGCGATCGTGAACCTTGATGTCCTCCATCCGCTTGTTGACGGACTTCAGCGCTTCGACACCTTCGGCAAGCAGCTTGCTGTCGCGGAACACGGCGGCGTGCTTTTGCATCGCTTTCTGCATTTCCTCGCGCACGGCAGCGGTAGGTGAACCGCCATCGGCATGGCGGAAATGGTCAAGCCGCGAGAGCGACAGTTCCGCGCTGTCGGCAGGCAATTCGTCCTGCTTCGCATGCGGTTTCACATTTTCCTTCAAGTGCAAGCCGGTTGCGCGGCCAAACACCACCAGATCAATCAGCGAGTTCGAACCAAGGCGGTTCGCACCATGTACGCTCACGCAGGCCGCTTCGCCCACGGCATAGAGGCCCGGCACAACGTGATCGGGATCGCCATCGGGGCCGATCGTGACCACCTGCCCGTGATAGTTACAGGGGATGCCGCCCATGTTGTAATGCACCGTTGGCGTAACCGGCAGCGGTTCGCGCGTCAGGTCAACACCGGCGAAGATCTTGCCGCTTTCCGTGATGCCCGGAAGTCGCTCTGCCAGCACCTTGGGATCGATGTGATCGAGATGCAGGTAGATGTGGTCGCCATCCGGCCCCACGCCGCGCCCTTCGCGCATTTCCAGCGCCATCGAGCGTGATACAACGTCGCGCGAGGCCAGATCTTTCGCAGACGGGGCATAGCGCTCCATAAAACGCTCGCCTTCGCTGTTGGTCAGATAGCCGCCCTCGCCGCGCGCACCTTCGGTGATGAGCACGCCCGCGCCATAGATGCCGGTCGGGTGGAATTGCACGAATTCCATGTCCTGCAGCGGCAAGCCAGCGCGCAGCACCATGCCGCCGCCATCGCCGGTGCAGGTGTGCGCAGACGTCGCGGTGAAGTAGCAGCGGCCATAGCCGCCGGTTGCCAGAACGACTGACTGCGCGCGGAAACGGTGGATCGTGCCATCATCGAGGCACATCGCCGTCACGCCAACGCATTTCCGGTCCGCACCCTCGCCCGCCATGATCAGATCGAGCGCGAAATATTCGATGAAGAAGTCCGCATCATACTTCAGGCTCTGCTGATAGAGCGCGTGCAGCATCGCATGGCCGGTGCGGTCTGCCGCGGCACAGGTGCGTTGCACCGGCGGGCCTTCGCCCATATTCTGCATGTG
>JASBTD010000031.1 GCA_030148605.1 Erythrobacter sp. | reverse complement strand
GACCAGTTTCTCGATCGCGGCGCCGAACATATAGATGATAGCGCTGCCCACGACAGCGGTGCCGAGGTTTGCGACAAGCCAGCGCACACGGCTGCCATATGCCTCGCGGATCGGCTCGTTAATGTCGCCATCGCCAGCGCCTGACAGCAGCAGCACGTCTTCGCCAGCTTCTTCAGAGATAATATGGACGATGTCGTCCACCGTCATCTGCCCGACCAGGCGACCGCTTTCATCGATCACCGCAGCGGAGATGAGGTTGTATTTCTGGAACATCAGCGCGACTTCTTCCTGATCGGTATCGACCGGGATCAGGGTTTGATCGCGTTTCATGACATCGGTCAGCGCGATATTGCGCGGCGTGGTGAGCACCCAGGAAAGCGCGCAAGTGCCGACCGGGTGGTGGCGCTCGTCAACGATGAAAACCTCGTAAAATTCCTGCGCCAGGTCACCTTCGCGGCGCAGGAAATCGATCAGGTCACCGACATTCATATGCTCGGGCACCGCCACGAAATGGCGGCTCATCAAGCGGCCGGCGGTTTCTTCCGGATAGGCGAGCGCGCTTTCAATCGCGGCGCGGTCTTCGGCTTCGATCTCTGCCAGAATGGCTTGCTGGTCGTCTTCGTCCAGGTCTTCGATCAGCTGGACCGCGTCATCGGTTTCAAGCTGCTCGACGATGGTTGCGACCGCTTCCGGCGATAGCGCTTCCATCATGTGCTCGCGCACGTGATCGTTTAGCTCTGCAACCACGTCAGAGCTCATCAGGTCAGTGATCGCAGAGGCAAGCCGCGCCCGCTCGTCACGCTCGACCAGTTCCAGCAAGTCGGCAATATCCGCCGGGTGAAGCGGCTCGACCAGATCGTAGACGGCGTTGTTGTCTTCCGCTTCCAGCGCTTCGCGCACGCTGCGGATATATTCGGGCTTCAACCGGTTCTCTTCGTCATGCCGCTCGTCATCGATGCGGTCATCGGGATGCGGGCCTTCCTCCTCTTCCGGCGCGTCAGCCGTCAGCAGGTCTTCCTCTTCAAGGCGCGCATCGTCGGACATGGCGCTTGGTCTAGGCTGGGGCGCATGAAAAGCAAGGTGCAGGGTGACTCGCGCTCACAACTCTTTATAGCGCTGCGCAAACAAAGGAGATTCATGAATGGCTGACAAGCTGACTTTTACGCTCGAATCCGGTGATGTTGTTATCAAGCTTCGCCCTGACCTGGCGCCGGGCCATGTCGAACGCATCACAGAGCTGGCAAGCGAAGGTTTCTATGACGGCGTGGTGTTCCACCGCGTGATCCCCGGCTTCATGGCGCAGGGCGGTGATCCGACCGGCACCGGCATGGGCGGCAGCGACAAGCCGGACCTGAAGGCCGAATTCAACGCAGAGCCGCATGTTCGCGGCACGTGCTCGATGGCGCGTACTGCTGTGCCTGACAGCGCGAACAGCCAGTTCTTCATCTGCTTCGAAGATGCACACTTCCTTGACGGGCAATACACCGTGTGGGGCCAGGTCGAGAGCGGCATGGAGCTTATCGACGCGCTGCCCAAGGGCGAGCCGCCCGCAAGCCCGGGCAAGATCGTGAAAGCGACGGTTTCCTGACTTAATCATCATGGTGCACCGCGGAGCAGCACTGGTTCTGCTGGCATCGCTGCTCAGCGGCTGCGTCACATATCCTGACATCACCCAGTCGCGCTCGCCCTGCCGGATGGAGCCGGGCGGGTGGTGTGCCTTCATCCGCGAGGCGGCGGTGGATGCCTTTCCCTATGTGCTCGCTTCGACCGAAGCCTATCAGGGCGACGATGACACATACGGAGATATCTCCCCGGTTCTTGAGCGGCTGGAAAGGCTCGAGATCGACAAGAAGGATGCCAAGAAGGGCTTCGACTACCAGGTTTTCGAACAATATGCCGGGGCGGGCAGAAACCGGCGCCTGATTGCGCGCGTCCTTGCCTTTCGCGGCACCGATTTCAACGGTGCAGCTGATATCTGGTTCGGCACAGTCAAGGATGATCAGATTGACATAGCGCTGCGCTATTTCGCAGCGGAAAGAGCGCGCTGGAGCGATGACGTGCCATGGATCGTCACCGGGCATTCATTGGGCGGCGCGCTGGCGACCGAAGTCTCGATCCAGTATCCAGATGTGACAGCCTATATGTTCAACGTCTCGCCGTTCTATCGCGGCGACGCGATGATCAATTCGGAAAACCGCACAGTGATCAACGAGCGCGGCGAGGCCTTGCGGCAGTTGCGCAAATATTGGGCCGCTCCAGCAGCAGACCAGTTTATCATCAATTGTCGCCCTGAAGCCGGCAGCTTGACGAAGCACGGGATCCGCAACCTTTCAGACTGCATCACCTGGATCGCGGCCTATGATGATCCGCGCGCGCACCAGCTTGTCGAGCGTTACGAGATTGCGAAACCGCCGGTTGAGTGCGGTCCGGAAGACAAGCATCACCCCGGTGCGGGGGCACCTGTGTCAGAGGCCTGTGTGCATATTGCGCGGCGACCGAAGGACGAGAAGAAACGCGGGAGCGATGATGCATCCGAGTGACCCTGACCTTGTCGCCACGCTATCGGCGTTGGCGCAGGCCATGGAGCGCGCAAGCGATGACTGGTGGATCATTGGCAGCGCGGCGGTGGCGCTGCATCTTTGTGAGAGGGATTTGGGCGGCGACCCGGGCCAGATCGGCGATGTCGATGTGATCGTCTCGCGGCGCGATCTGGACGCTCTCTACGGCGCGCTACCACTCACGAATACTCCCGAAACAGGCAAACCGATGTTCGTTTCGGAGCGTTTTGGCCGCTGGTCAGAGCCGCCGCTTGATGTCGAATTCATGGCAGGCCTCAAACTGCGCGTGGGCGATGATTGGCAAGCGGTTCAGCCGCAAACCCGCAAGGCCATAATGCTTGGTGAGCACGCGCTCCATGTGCCTGAGCGGGGCGAACTGATCGCCATCCTGCACAGTTTCGGGCGCGAGAAGGACCTGCGGCGGGCCGCAACGCTCAATTGATTTCCTGCGAAAGCAGGAATCCAGTGCGACAGGCCCCGTATGGGCTCCTGCCTGCGCAGGAGCGCACAGTCCTTGGCAGCGGCGGAGCTTCACGCTAAACGCGCGCCGATCATGAAACCGAATACCACGCCCCCCAAGACCTATCGCGTCAAAAGCTTCGGCTGCCAGATGAACGTCTATGATGGCGAGCGCATGGCAGAGCTGCTGGCTGAAAAAGGCATCACCGAAGCGCCCGAGGGCGAAGATGCCGATCTGGTGGTGCTCAACACCTGCCACATTCGCGAGAAAGCGGCGGAGAAAATCTATTCGGATATCGGCCGCCTGACCAAGGGCAAGACGCAGAAAAAAGCGCCGATGATCGCGGTCGCGGGATGCGTAGCGCAGGCCGAGGGCGAAGAGATCATGGCGCGCGCGCCGGCGGTCTCCATGGTGGTCGGCCCGCAGGCCTATCACCGCTTGCCTGACATGCTCGACAAGGCGGTGCAGGGGCAGCGTGTGACTGACACCGATATGCCCGCAATCGCGAAGTTTGACAGCTTGCCGCAGCGCAAGCGTCGCTCACCCACGGCATTTCTGACGGTGCAGGAAGGGTGCGACAAATTCTGCACCTATTGCGTTGTGCCTTACACACGCGGTGCGGAAATCTCGCGCCCGTTCAATCACCTGATCGCTGAAGCGCACAAACTGGTTGAGGCTGGCGCGCGCGAAATCACCCTCCTGGGGCAGAATGTGAATGCGTGGGCAGGTGAGGATGATGCCGGCCGCGCAATTGGCCTTGCTGGCCTCATCAAGGCACTGGCAAAGGTCGATGGGCTGGAGCGTATCCGCTACACCACATCGCACCCCAATGACATGGATGATGCGCTGATCGCGGCGCATGGCGAAGTCGACAAGCTGATGCCCTATCTCCACTTGCCGGTGCAATCAGGCAATGACCGGGTGCTGAAAGCCATGAACCGCAGCCACACTGCGGAAAGCTATCTGCGCCTGCTTGAGCGTTTCCGCGAGGCGCGCCCCGATATCGCGCTGTCGGGCGATTTCATCGTCGGTTTCCCGGGTGAGACAGAGGCGGAATTCGAAGACACGCTCAAGATCGTGGACGAAGTGCGATACAGCCAAGCGTTCAGCTTCAAATATTCGCCGCGCCCCGGCACGCCCGCTGCGAGCATGGATGGCCAGATCGCCAAGGATGTGATGGATGACCGGCTGCAACGTTTGCAGGAACGGCTCAACCGCGATCAATATGCCTTCAACAAAGCGCTAGTCGGCAAGACCTGTGGCGTGCTGATCGAGCGCAAGGGCAAGCACGCGGGCCAATGGCTGGGCAAATCGCCCTGGCTCACCTCTGTTTGGTTTGCCGAAGAAAATGGGGGCGAAGCCGCCATCGGCGATCTGGTCACGCTCGAACTCGCCGAGGCAGGTCCGAATTCGTTGCGCGGTGTGGTGCGCGAAGTAGTCTCGGCCTGAGCCACTACATTTCCGGAAACGCGGCCACCGTTGTGAACTCGTCTTCGCTTGGCACTGCGGGCGAGACTGTCGGGTTGGAGCTATAGACCGGGTCCGTATAAGGCACCTTCACTACAGCATATTGGGCTCCGCCACCGCCAATCGTTACGGCGAGGTCTCGCCAGCCGTCAGTCGATGTTTCGAACACGCCAACGGGCAATTGCACCACTGAGAGCTGGCCCTTGGTCTCGATCCCGTCAGCGGTCCGCTGGAAAATGCGCATCGGGCATCCGCCAGTGCCGCATGCGCCGGGGCCTGCGACATAGGCCATCCATTCGTCCACGCCATCGCCATTCAGGTCAACGCTGCCCGCGTAATAGGTCAAAGATCCAAAATCGGCGAATTCCGCATCCAGCAGCGCCGCCATATCTGCTGGCAATTCAGGTGCTTCAAGCACTTGCTCGACCGTTTCCGCTGTCTCAGCACCAGTTTCTTCAACGGCCGGTTCGGGTGCGCCACATGCAGCAATGAAGGGCAGGGCGGCGAGAGCAAGTAGCTGTTTTTTCGTCATCATCGCAGGTTACATCCGGCGGCGATGCATTTCAATCCTGTGACTTTCCACCGCTGAATGGCGGTGGCGAACTTGCCAGAGCCGAATTCGCGCTTAAATTTCGACTCAGCAACACATCTGGCGAATTCGCCAATCGGCCCAAGAGCCAAAGGAGCGCATGGCACGTAAACCCGCCAATCAATCGCCCCGCGAGACCGGATCGAAGGTTTCGCCTTTTCCAGCAGCAGCCAAGCCGCGCCGCGCGCGGATAGAAATGAGCTTCGAGGACCAGTCCTTGCTGGTTCCGTTGTTCGGTGAATTCGATGCCAATCTGGTGCAGGTCGAAAACCGGCTTGGCGTATTTATCTCTGCGCGGGGAGACCAGCTCCAGATCGAAGGGCCGCAAGACAGCGTAGCGCGCGCCCGAGACACGCTCCAGGCAATGTATGACCGGCTGGCGAAGGGGCAGGACCTCGATTCCGGCGCGATTGAATCGCTGATCGCGATGTCGAACGAGCCGACGCTGGAAGGGATTATCTCAGGCGAGGATGACGGCCCGCCGGTTATGATCCGCACACGCCGCAAGACGATCGTACCGCGCAGCGCGGGGCAGATCCCTTACATGCGGCAGTTGGCAAAGGATGACATCATCTTCGCGCTTGGCCCTGCTGGGACGGGCAAGACCTACCTCGCGGTGGCACAAGCGGTCAGCCAGCTGATCAGCGGCAGTGTGCAGCGCCTGATCCTGTCGCGACCGGCGGTAGAAGCTGGCGAGAAGCTAGGCTTCCTGCCCGGTGACATGAAGGACAAGGTCGATCCCTATCTGCGCCCGCTATATGACGCGCTGTTCGATTGCATGCCGCCTGAGCAGGTCGAGCGGCGGCTGGCCTCAGGCGAAATCGAAATCGCGCCGATCGCCTTTATGCGCGGGCGTACGCTGGCGGACAGCTTCATCATTCTCGATGAAGCGCAAAACACCACGCGCGAACAGATGAAGATGTTCCTAACCCGCTTTGGCCAGAACAGCCGGATGGTGATCTGCGGCGACCCCAAGCAGGTCGACATCCCCGGCGGCGACCGGATGAGCGGGCTGGCCGATGCGGTCGGCCGGCTGGAGAATGTCGAAGGGATCGCGGTGTCCCGCTTCACTTCGGCAGACGTGGTGCGCCACCCGATCGGGGGCCGTATCGTCGAGGCCTATGAGGGGACGGGAGAGTAATAATTCCGACCGTTCGTGCTGAGCATGTCGAAGCACGTGCGACCAGAGAACACGCCCTTCGACAAGCTCTGGGCGGATGGAGTTCGTTTTGAATCTGGACATCGATATTGAAGGCTGGCCAGGCGGCAAATGGGAAGCGCTTGCTGAACGTGCGGCGGCGGCATGCGCCGATCTCGCGGGCGAGGTCGCCAATCCGCGCCTGTCGGCCAGCCTGCTGTTCACTTCGGACGAGGAAGTTCACGCGCTGAACCGCGAATGGCGCGAGCGCGACAAGCCGACCAATGTGCTGAGTTTTCCCATGCTTTCGCGCGACGAATTGCTCGAACTCGCACCCGATGGCCCGCCTGTGATGCTGGGCGATCTGGCGCTTGCCTACGAGACTTGCGCGCGCGAGGCCGAAGCCAAATCGGTGCCGCTTGACCATCACGCCACCCATCTGATCGTCCACGGATTGCTGCATCTGGCGGGCTATGACCACGAGACCAGCGACGAAGATGCGGACAAGATGGAGGCTTTGGAGGTCGAGATACTTGCAAAAATGGGTATCGCAGACCCATATGGTGAGCGATAGCTTTGGCATGACACACAGGAGTAGCCATTAAGGGCCATGCCCGATTCCCCATCTTCCGCCGGAGACGCGGACAGTAGCAGCGGTCTGATGACCGCGCTCAAGAACATGCTCAAGATCGGCAATGGCGATCGCAGCCTTCGTGCGCAGCTCGAAGAAGCGATCGACGAGCACGAGGACGGCAATTGCGACGCAGCGCCAACTGACGTGACCGACGGTGATTTGTCGCCGGTGGAGCGGCAGATGCTGCGCAATTTGCTGCACTTCAGCGAGCACGATGCCGATGATGTCGCGGTGCCGCGCAGCGAGATCATCGCCGTCGACGCGGCGATCAGCTGGGATGAGCTCGTCGCCGCATTCAGCGAGCACGGCCATTCGCGCATGCCGGTCTATCGTGAAACGCTGGATGACGTGATCGGCATGATCCACATCAAGGATGTGTTCCCCTTCCTGGCCGAGAAGAAACAACCGCCAAAGGATTGGACCACGCTGATGCGCCAGCCGCTCTATGTGCCGCAGGTGCGCGGCGCGCTGGATGTGCTGGCGGATATGCGTGCACGCCGGGTGCATCTGGCGGTGGTGCTGGACGAGTTTTCAGGCACCGATGGCCTGATCACGATCGAGGATCTGGTCGAAGAGATCGTTGGCGAGATCGAAGACGAGCATGACGAAACGCCTGAAGCGCTGATCGTTCCGATTGGCGAAGGTATGTGGGATTGTGATGCGCGCGCCGAGCTCGAGGATGTTGCCGAGCTGGTGGACCCGCGCCTGGCCGAAGTCGAGGAATCGGTCGATACGCTGGGCGGGCTTGCCTATGTTCTGGCAGAGCAGGTGCCACCTGTCGGCGCGGTCGTGGAACACCCGAGCGGTTGGCGCATTGAAGTGACAGCAGGCGATGAAACGCATGTCAAGCGCATGCGCCTGCACGCCCCACCTGATGCGGAAACAGCAACGGAAGACTGATTTTTCAGTTTTTCGTTCGATTTTTTGCATCTTTTCGATGGTTCATGCGTATCTCTCTGTAGAAAGAGAGAAGTAGATCATGCCCGCTCGCCGCCTTCCCCCGCTCCGCGCCCTTGAGGCTTTCATGCGCACTGTTCGCCTTGGGTCCGCGCGCGCGGCGGCGGAGGAGATCGGGCTGAGCCCGTCTGCGCTTTCGCGGCGGATCACCAATCTTGAAGAATTCGTCGGCAAGAAACTGTTCACGCGCGCGCGCCAGTCCATGCAGCTGACTGACGAAGGGCAGGCATTCTACGAAGCGGTCAATCCGCATATGGAGGCGCTGGCGCGGGCGGTTGAAAGCCAGTCTGACAATATCTCGCTGCTGCGCTTGAGGCTGGGCGTGCTGCCGCTGTTCGGTAGCCAGCGGTTGTTCCCGCGGCTGGGCGAGCTGCGCAAGCGCCATCCGTTGCTGCATATCGATATCGACACCGGGCCGCATCTGGAGGACCGCGTGGGTGATACGCTGGATGCAGCGATCATCCTGTCGACCGGGCCCGGGCGCGGACTTCACGCGGTGCGGCTGGATCACAATATGGTCCATGCGATCTGCAGCAAGGAAGTGGCAGCGACTCTGGGTGAAGGTGTCGATATCGACCGGCTCGCCAAGCAGACCTTTCTGATTCACAACGAGCTGCCGTCAAGCTTCGAAGCGTGGAAACGCGCGCTTGACCTTGAAGATCTGGAGCCGGCGGCGATCGATCACTACGATTCAGGCCAGCTGATGCTTGAAGCAGCCGCGCAGGGGCTTGGCATTGCGATCATGCATGATGACCATTTGCGGCGCGCGGCCGATAGCCGGCTGACCGATCTGTATGGCGTCGAGGTTGAAAGCCCGTACAGCTATTGGTTTGTGTGCAAGCCCACCGCGCTTGAATCGCGCCCGGTGCGGCTATTCCACGACTGGTTAGTACGCGCCGGGCTCTAAGCCCTATTCAAGCGGGATATTCTTCTCCGGCGCCTGATACCGCACCGGATCGACCGAATATTCATACTCGCGCAGCGGCTTGCCCAATGCATGGATCAGGGCTTCTTCGATTTCGTCACGCGCCTTTGCCGCGATCGCCTTGCGCCCGTGATGATCTTCAGGACTGAACGGTTCAAGGAAATGCAGCTCGAGCGGGAATGACCCCTTCCGGGCCAGCACCCGCTTGGCATTGTTGAGCCCGCTCTCATCGCCCACCCAACCGATCCATTCGGCTATTTCGCCGTAGTAGATCATCACCGGCTGGACGAGGACATCGGCTGGCGGCGGTTCCAGCACGCGCAGCATGCTGGTCTTGAACGGCAGCAACGATTGCCCATCCGTGACTGTGCCTTCGGGAAAGACAGTGACAGACCAGTTATCGCTCAGCGCCTCACGCAGCGAATTGATCTGCGCGGCAACCCCCATGCGGTTCTCGCGCTTGACGAACACGGTTCGATTGAGGCGGGACAGCCAGCCTACGACAGGCACTTCGTTGAGCTCTGCCTTGGCGACAAAGGCCGTGCCGCTTGCCCCTGCCAACGCAAGGATGTCGATCCATGAAATGTGGTTGGAAATGAAGAACACATCGCGTTTGAGCGGCGTGCCGATCACTTTCACGCGCGCACCGCATACCCAGGCGGCAAAGCGCAGGAAATACATCGGGAACGGCGAGCCATAGGCGATGATGCGAAAGAGATAGTGCAGCGGCACCAGCACGATCAGCGACATAAGCATCAAGAGCACGCGCCAGATGAGGCGGACCCAACCCATCGCTGAAACAGGCGTGTTCTCGCCGCGCGCGGCAGCGGCGCGAAGCTCGGCGTCAGTCGTCGCGAGAGAGCCGGACGCCATAAAGCTCCATCCGGTGGTCGACCAAACGATAGCCGAGCTTCTCAGCGATGACGCGCTGCAAGGCTTCCAGTTCAGGGTCGACAAATTCAACCACCTTGCCTGTTTCGACATCGATCAAATGGTCATGATGCGCTTCTGGCGCCGCTTCATAACGTGCGCGCCCATCGCCAAAATCGTGCCGGTCGAGAATACCGGCTTCTTCGAACAGCCGAACCGTGCGGTAAACCGTCGCAATGGAAATGCCGGAATCGATAGCCGATGCACGTTGGTGCAGCAGCTCGACATCGGGATGATCCTCGCTTTCCGACAGCACGCGCGCAATCACGCGGCGCTGTTCTGTAATCCGCAGCCCCTTGTCGGCACACAATTGTTCGAGATCGATTTTTTGCGGCAAGCGTTCCTCCGCCAAGACGAGTGAGCGCCTTCTATCGCTACAAGGCGCTCACCTCAAGCGGCAGCAAGTATGGTTATGCCGCTTTCTTGCGGCGGCCACGCTTCTGGCCGGGCATCTTGCCGAGGCCGATCTGCTTGGCCAGCTTGCGCCGTGTTTCCGCGTAATTGGGCGCAACAATCGGATAATCGGCGCCAAGATCCCAACGCGCGCGATATTCTTCCGGCGTCATGCCGTGCTCGGTCGACAAGTGACGCTTGAGCATCTTCATCTTCTTGCCGCAGTCGAGGCACACGATGTGATCCTTCTTGACTGAGGCACGCACCGACACAGCCGGCTCCGGCCGCTCAGCTGCAGCTTGCGAGCCTTCACCAAGGCTTGCGAGCGCAGAATAGACATTGCCAATCAAGGAGGGGACTTCATCAACATCAACTGCGTTGTTGCTGAGATGTGCTGCAACAATGTCGGATGTAAGCGTTATCAATGTCTCTTTCATATCTACTTCGATCATATCCATGAGTTCCTCGCATTTTTAGCTCGGAGTGTGCCCCCCGATACTGAGACTGTGAACCTATTTTACTAACAGCGCAATACACCAAATTGATTAGTTGGGGGTCGTGAAGTGATTATACATTCTTATTCATAAGGCAAAAAGTAATTGCATCCATTCTGCTGCCGTCAGCAAATAGGTAATAGTCTTGTCTGCGCCCGATAGGTTGAAAGCCAAGTTTTCTGTAAAGCGTTTGTGCGGGATTGTTCTGCCGCATTTCGAGGAATATCTTTTCAGCCCCCCTTGCACCTGCTTGCGCTTTCAATGCATCGACAAGTTTTTCGGCCAGTCCTCGCCTGCGAAATTCTGGCCGCACCGCTATGAGTAGTAGTTCCTCTTCGCCAGGAGCATTGCGACTCAGCACGAATCCCGCCGCTACTTGTGAAGAATAATCGGTCAATTCTTCGCCGGATTCGCTGATCAATACGGCAAATGTATTGGGCAGCATCAGTGCATCAGTGAGTTGTCGCCGGTTCCAGGCCTCACCCCAGGCCGGATCGAACGCAGCCTCCATGACAGCCATGATCTGGTCGATGAAGGCTGGATCGCTCATGGCGTTGGCAGTTTTGCGTCAGGCCCGCGCCCATATATCGGCGAGAGATTATCCGTGAGAGACGACGGCGAGAGTCCGAGGCACTCGCGCGCATCAGGCAAGAGGCTGAGCGAGACCAACGCGCCATTGTTCAGGTCCGAAAGCTCCTGAGCGCGACTTCCGGCTACTAGCTCGCCATCGGCAAACTGTGATGCTTCCGCAGGTGTAAGCGATTGCACGGCACCAATACTGGCGCCATCGGCGCCAAAATTCTGGACGAACCATTCACCGTGTCCGCCATTCATGCAGACAGTTATGCTGCGTCCGGGATAGCCATTTTGGGCCATCGCCGCGACGAGATCGAGCGTGGGATAGCCGAATACTTCTGCCTGCCACGCGAAACCCAGCGCCCTTGCCGTTGCGATCCCGATCCGCACGCCAGTGAAGCTTCCGGGGCCAAGCGACACCAGGATACGGTCCGCACGCCCCTTTTCCGGCAGTGCTTCGATCATCGGCACAAGCCGTTCTGCATGGCCGCGCCCAAGCACACGATGATCATGCGCGAGCAATTGGTCGCCTTCGAATAGCGCGACCGAGCAGGCTTCCGTTGCTGTTTCTATCGCCAAGCTACGCATGGCTTCGCGATGCCTCAGCAATTCGCTGTCTGCAAGTCAGACGATGCGGTTGAACGTGTCGAAATCAGGGCGCGGGCTGCGTTCAAAGATGCTTTCCGGATCACCATAGCCGACCGAGCAGATGAAGTTTACGCGGTGGCGCGGCTCGTCGCTGAAGAAAGCAGCATTGACTGCGTCGGCATCGAAGCCTGACATAGGCCCGCAATCAAGCCCCACGGCGCGCGCGGCAAGGATCAGATAGGCCCCTTGAAGCGTCGAATTGCGAAACGCGCCTTCCTTGCGGCCTTCTTCATCGCCTTCGAACCAGCTCTTCGCATCGGTATGCGGGAACAGCCACGGCAGTTCCTCGTGGAAATCGATGTCATAGCCTATCACTGCGGTGGCAGGTGCTGCAAGGATCTTTGCCTTGTTTCCTTCCATTGCGCAGTCAGCGAGCTTTTGCTTCTGCTCGTCTGAGGTAACCCACACGATCCGAACGGGCTGCATGTTTGCCGATGTCGGCGCCATCTTCATCAGGTCCCAGATCGCGTGTAGTTGTTGGTCACTCACCGGCTTGTCGAGCCAGTCATTATAGGTGCGCGCTTCGTTGAACAGCTGGTCGAGCGCGTCGGCGGACAGCGTGTGTCCGTGAAATTGCTTGGTCATGGGAATCCTCAGGTTTCTATGCCGCTCTGACTTCAACGACTTCAGGCACATAATGTTTCAAAAGGCCTTCGATGCCGTGCTTCAGCGTGGCCGTGCTGGACGGGCAGCCCGAACACGCGCCTTGCAATGTCAGATAAACCACGCCGTCCTTGAACCCGCGATAGGCAATGTCGCCGCCATCGCCGGCCACGGCAGGGCGCACGCGGGTTTCCAGCAATTCGTTGATCTGCGCCACAATCTCCGCATTCTCGGGATCTTCATCGACCAGCAGAGTATCGCTTTCATCAGCAGGAACGCTGATCCCCGACGCATCGCCGCCTGCAAACAACGGGGCTTCGGACACGAAGTGATCGAGCAGGATCGCGACGACTTGCGGCTTCAGCTCGCTCCAGCTGACGCCGGGTGCAGCGGTTACACTGATAAAATCGCCGCCGAAGAACACATTGGTGACTTCGCCTGTATCGAAGATCGCTTGTGCGAGCGGACTTGCTTCAGCGGCTTCAGGGGTCGCGAATTCGCGGGTTCCATTGGCCATGACTTGCTGCCCGGGCAGGAATTTCAGGCTCGACGGGTTCGGAGTGGTTTCAGTCTCGATGAACATATGATGGCATGTAGGTGTGCTGTTGCCCGGCGGCAAGCAGCGAAAGCTTTCCCGCCATTCACTATCCCTTCACTTGTATACTCCCTATATGGGCGACCATGAAGCCTATTATCCGCGTATTTGCCGCGCTTGCCTGCATCGTTGCCCCTGTCACCAGTCTGTCCGGCCTCGCTGCGCAAGATGTCGCACAGTCACCCCCTGTGCAGCAGCCCGAACTGCCAGCGCCGCAGTTCCTGCAGGATGAAGGCGAGACTCCGTGGCTTTATGAAGACAGCAATATCCCGGTCGATCGCGAGTGGCTGTTCGGCGAGATGGACAATGGCTTGCGCTATGCGGTGCGCAATAATGGCGTTCCGCCGGGGCAGGTCTCGATCCGTATCCGCATCGACGCCGGTTCGCTGCACGAGGAAGAGAGCGAACGCGGCTTCGCGCACCTGCTCGAACATATGCTGTTCCGCGAAAGCAAATATCTGGGGCAGGGCGAAGCGATCGCCAACTGGCAGCGGCTAGGGGCGACACTGGGCCACGATACCAATGCGGAAACCAGCCCGACGCATACTGTCTACAAGATCGACTTGCCGGCGATCACGCCTGCCAATCTGGAAGAGAGCTTCAAGCTGCTTTCCGGCATGATCCGCGAGCCTGCGCTGAGCGATGCCAATGTCGCGACCGAAGTTCCGATCGTGCTAGCGGAAAAGCGCGAGCAGGGCGGGGCGGGGCAACGCGTCAACGAAGCGACGCTGGCAACGCTGTTCGCCGGACAAAGGCTCGCCAACCGGCGCCCGATCGGCACTGAAGAAACCTTGCGCGGTGCAACCGGCGCAACCGTCAACGCCTTTCACAAGCGCTGGTACCGCCCGGAAAACACTGTCGTTGCCGTGGTGGGCGATTTTGACCCGCTCAAGTTCGCGGCTCTGGTCGAACGCTATTTCGGCGACTGGCAAGGCGAAGGGCCTTCGGTGCCTGCCCCCGACTTTGGCGATCCATTGCCGCCTGCGGGAGCCGATGGCGCAAACCCGGTTGGTGAAGTCGCGGTTCTGACTGAACCCGATCTGCCGCGCAATTTCACCTATGCCGTGATGCGTCCGTGGCGGCAGGTGAATGACACCATCGTCTACAACGAAGGGTTGATGCTGGATGCGGTTGCGCAAGCAATCATCAACCGGCGGCTTGAATCGCGCGCGCGCAGCGGCGGCAGCTACCTTTACGCGCAGGTCGAGCAGCAGGATATTTCGCGCTCGTCAGACATGACTATCGTCAGCTTTGCCCCGCTGGAAGGCAATTGGGATGCGGCCTTGGCTGATGTGCGTGGCGTGATCGCAGACGCGCTGGAATCCGCGCCGACGCAGGAAGAAATAGACCGCGAAGTTGCGCAGTTCGACACTGCCTTTGCCAGCGAAGTCGAGCAGCGCAGCGTGATCGCTGGTGCGCGGCTGGCGGAAAACCTCGTGCGCGCTGTCGATATCTGCGAAACGGTCGCGTCGCCGGAAGTGGCGCTGGGCGTATTCCGCGGCATGACAGAGCGCTTCACGCCGGAAAATGTGCTCAAGCATACGCGCCAGCTGTTCGCCGGAGATGTCATTCGCAGTGTCTATGTTACGCCGGAAAGCGGCGAAGCGGATCAAGCACGGTTGCGGCTTGCGCTGGCACGCGATGTTGCGCCCGACCCCGCAGCGCGGCTCGCCAATCGCACTATATCCTTCGACAAGCTGCCGCCGGTTGGCCCGGCAGGATCGATTGTCGAACGCAAGCCGATCGGATTGATCGATATCGAGCAGGTCGAATTCGCAAATGGCGTGCGGGCCATTCTGTGGTCGATTGATGACGAGCCGGGCCGTGTCTCGGTAAAGGTGCGTTTCGGTGCGGGCTATCGGGCATTCTCTGAAGAAGATGCGCCCTATGTCGCGCTGGGTGAAATGGCGCTCGTTTCGTCAGGCCTGGGAGAACTCAACGAAGACGATCTCGACCGGCTGGCAACAGGCCGCAAGATGGGCTTCGACTTCACCATTGATGATGCGGTGTTCTCATTCTCCGCACAAACCCGCTCTGCCGATGTAGCTGACCAACTGTATCTCTTCGCAGCCAAGCTGGGCATGCCGCGCTGGGATGCCAATCCGGTGCTACGCGCGAAGGCGGCGCTGGAAATCGGACATGCGTCCTATAATGCCAGCCCTGCCGGCATGCTGGCGCGCGATCTGGATTTCCTGCTGCGTGACCGCGATCCGCGCTGGGCGACCCCCGGCCCGCAGGAAATGGAAGATGTTTCACCCAAGGAATTCCGCGAAGTGTGGGAGCCGCGCCTTGCTGAAGGCCCCGTCGAGGTGCTGGTATTTGGCGAGTTCGACCGCGAGGCAGTGCTTGAAACGCTGCGCCGCACATTCGGTGCATTGCCCGCCCGCGTGCCGTTGAGCGCAGAAGTTGCCGCGCGCGTGCCATCATTCCCTGACAGTGCCGAGGTGGATACAACGGTTCTTACCCATCGCGGCGATGCCAACCAGGCCGCAGCTGTGATTGCCTGGCCCACTGCTGGCGGGACTGAAAGACTGCGCGAATCGCGCCAGCTCGAAATCCTGACCGAACTGTTCAACAACAGGCTGATGGATGCACTGCGCGAGCGGCTGGGCGCAAGCTATTCGCCACAAGCGGTGTCGCAATGGCCGGCTGATTTGCCCAGCGGCGGCATGATCATGGCCCTTGCGCAAATGCGCCCTGAAGATGTGCCGGTGTTCTTTGCCGAGGCCGAACGGATCGCGCAGGATCTTGCCAATAGTCCGATCAGCGATGACGAGATTGCCCGCGCGACCCAGCCATTGAGCCAGCTCTACAGCCGGGCTGCGACCAGCAACATGTTCTGGTTGCTGCAGCTGGAGGGTGCCAGCACCGATCCGCGGCGGGTTGATCTCGTGCGGACCTTGCTGGGCGACTACTCCAATACGCGGCCGGAAATCATGCAATTGCTCGCGCGTCGCTATCTGGCGGCGCGGCCCGGATGGCAGCTCGCGATCATTCCTGAAGGCCAGGAACTGGCTGTCGATGCACAAGCGCGCCCCAACCGGATTATGCCGACAGCCCCGGCGATAATGGGACGCTAAACAAGCCAGGCTTGGGCAGGCCTGCGAAATTTTGTTATCATGAGCGGGCTTTGGACTTTGCATTTCTGAAAGCGGGCGTGTAACCGCGCTCGCTCGTTTGATGAATTTGAGACTATGACAGTGGCACAGAATTGGACACCTGACGGCTGGAAGGCCCACGAAGCGCGGCATTTGCCCGAATATGAAGATGCAGCCGAACTGGCTGCTGCGGAAGCCACGCTTGCGTCCTATCCGCCGCTGGTCTTTGCCGGTGAAGCACGTGCGCTGAAGGTCGATCTGGCCGATGTCGCCAATGGCCATGCCTTCCTTTTGCAAGGCGGTGACTGTGCGGAAAGCTTCGCCGAATTCCACCCGAACAATATTCGCGACACCTTCCGCGTGCTGCTGCAGATGGCGGTTGTGATGACGTTCGCCAGCAAGCGCCCCGTGGTGAAGGTTGGCCGCATGGCCGGGCAATTTGCCAAGCCACGCAGTTCGCCCACTGAAACACAAGGCGATGTTACGCTGCCGAGCTATTTCGGCGACAATATCAACGGGATCGAATTCGATCCCGAGCAGCGCCGCAACGATCCGATGCGCATGGTGAAAGCCTATTCGCAAGCGGCGGCGACGCTCAACCTGCTGCGCGCCTTTGCCGGCGGCGGCTATGCAAACCTGCGCCAGGTCCACCAGTGGACGCTCGATTTCATGGGCCGCACGCCTTGGGCCGAGAAATTCGCAGAAACTGCTGACAAGATCGGTGACGCGCTGGACTTCATGGAAGCATGCGGCGTCGATCCGGCAACGGTTCCGCAATTGCAAGGCACCAGTTTCTATACCAGCCATGAAGCGCTTCTGCTCCCTTACGAGCAAGCGCTGACACGGCAGGATTCGCTGACTGGCGACTGGTACGCCACCAGCGCGCATATGGTGTGGATCGGGGACCGCACCCGTTTCCCCGGTAGCGCGCATATCGAATTTGCGCGCGGCATCGGCAATCCGCTGGGCATGAAATGCGGGCCCTCGCTGGAACCCGATGCACTGCTCAAATTGCTCGATGAACTCAATCCGGCGCGCGAAGCAGGGCGGATTACACTGATCAGCCGCTTCGGCCATGACAAGGTTGAAGACGGGCTGCCCAAGCTGGTGCGTGCTGTGGCGCGCGAAGGCCATCCGGTGGTGTGGAGCTGCGACCCGATGCACGGCAACGTGATCAAGTCTGACAGCGGCTATAAGACACGCCCGTTTGATCGTATCCTTTCGGAAGTAAAGGGCTTCTTCAACGTGCACCGCGCAGAAGGCACGCATCCGGGCGGCATCCATATCGAGATGACCGGCCAGGACGTGACCGAATGCGTTGGCGGGGCAGTCGCCATCACCGATGACGCATTGGGTGATCGCTATCATACGCATTGCGATCCTCGGCTGAACGCCGCGCAATCGATCGAGCTCGCGTTCCTGCTGGCTGAGATGCTCAACCAGCAGGTCAACGAGCGACAGGCTGACGCAGCCTAAGCAAGCGATTGGCCGGGCTTTTGCCACGCCGCGTCGCGGGGCAAGCCTTTCAATTGTCATGCGCTTCAGGCATTAGCGCTGCCAGCACAAGCTGACGCAGGAGAAGTTCCGTGCCTGAACCGCGTGCCAGCGCTGCCGATGTCGGCGCGGCTGGACTAGCCGACAGTTTTCGCAGCACGCGTCGTTTGAGCGAAGCGCTGGTCGCGCCGCTCAGCGATGCAGACGCAACGATCCAGTCGATGGAGGATGCGTCGCCTGCCAAATGGCATCTGGCGCATACGACATGGTTCTGGGAAACCTTTCTGCTGCGAGATCACGCCAGCGGCTATGCGCTGTTCGACGAGCGGTATCCTTTCCTGTTCAACTCGTATTACGAAGCCGAAGGCGAGCGGATTGCGCGCTTTTCACGCGGCATGCTGTCGCGGCCCACGCTGGTGGAAATCCTCGAATGGCGGGCGCATGTCGATGCCGCGATGGAGCCGCTGCTTGAAGATGCCGCCCATGCAAGCCTGATCGAACTGGGCATCGCGCATGAGCAGCAACATCAGGAATTGTTACTGACTGATATCAAGCATGCGCTGTTCCAGAACCCGCTTGGCCCGGCGATGTGGGCTTCGCCGGAATTGAGCTCCTGCGCAAGCAGGAGCCCAGCTGATCAGAACGCGAAAGCGGTGGATTCCTGTGTTCGCAGGAAATCACAAGACGCGGCAGAGTGGCGGATCCATCCCGGCGGTGTCGCCATGATCGGGCATGACGGCGAGGGATTCGCTTTCGACAATGAAGGCCCGCGCCACCGCGCGCTGCTTGAACCGTTTGCGCTATCAAAGCGGTTGGTGACCAATCGCGAATGGGACGAATTTGTTGCAGACGGCGGCTATACTAACGCGGCGCTGTGGCTATCCGATGGCTGGGCGTGGGTCCTGCGCGAAGGCATTCGTGCGCCGCTATATTGGCGCGACGATCAATATTTCACCTTGCATGGATGGCAACCGCGCGATCCAAACGCGCCCGTCACCCATATCTCTTATTACGAAGCCGACGCCTATGCGACCTGGGCGGGTGCGCGATTGCCGACCGAATTCGAATGGGAAGCGATCGGGCAGGGCGAAGATGCTTCGCGTGGCAACCAGCTTGATCACGCAGGCGGCGTGCATCCTTCGGGCAGCGACAGCCTGTTCGGAGATTGCTGGCAATTCACGCGCTCCGCCTATCTGCCCTATCCCCGTTTCAAGCCTGCCGCCGGCGCAGTGGGCGAATACAATGGCAAATTCATGAGCGGGCAGTTTGTCTTGATGGGCGCGAGCTGCGCCACTGTGCGCGGCCATTCGCGCGCGTCCTATCGCAACTTCTTTTACCCCCACCAGCGCTGGCAATTCACTGGCCTCAGGCTGGCAAAGGACATCTGAATCCATGACTTCGAACAAGGGCATTGCCCTCGTAAACCTTGATGATGACGGCGTTGATCGCGCCTTTCGCGCAGACGTGCTTCAGGGACTTTCCGAAGAGCAAAAAGCGATTCCGGCGCGCTGGCTCTATGATGATGCCGGATCTGAACTTTTCGAGAAGATCACGCAGCTGCCCGAATATTACCCGACTCGTGCTGAAACGGAGATTCTGAAGGCCCAAGGCCACGAATTCGCCGATCTGATTGGCGCCGATCGCGCAGTGGTAGAGTTCGGCTCTGGCAGCTCGGTGAAAACGCCGCTGCTTTTGCATGCCATCAACCCGGCAGCTTACGTGCCGCTGGACATTGCCGGTGACTTCCTGCGGGCTTCCTCGGCTGAACTGGCGGCCAAGTTTCCCGGCCTGCCGGTCTATCCGGTCGAAGCCGATTTCATGCGCCGCGTAGAATTGCCGGATGAAGTTTCCAACCTGCCCAAGCTGGGATTTTTTCCCGGTTCGACCATCGGCAATATGGTGGCGCGCACGGCCGTCGACCTGCTGCGCACCATGCGCCAGACCCTGAGGCAGGAATCGAAACTGCTGATCGGCATGGACCTGATCAAGGATCCAGCGGTCTTGATCGCTGCCTATGACGATGCGGCGGGGGTTACCGCTGAATTCAATTACAATCTGGTCCGCCGGATCAACCGCGAGCTTGGCGGTGATATCGCGCTTGACGCCTTGCGGCACGAAGCGCGCTGGAATGACGAGTTCGCGCGGATCGAAATGCACCTGGTGGCCACGCGCGATCTCACTTTTTCTGTCTCCGGCAAGCCATTCACCATGCGCGAAGGGCAAAGTATCCATACGGAAAACAGCCACAAGTTTTGCCGTCGCACCAGCAATACCTTGCTGCTGGCCGGTGGCTGGACTCCGGTGAAGCGCTGGACCGATAGCGAGGGACGCTTCTCTCTGGTCCTCGCAGATGCCACCATCACGCGCAGCGCACCGTAATTCGCCGAACTGCGCGGGCAAGTAGCGCTCGCGCCTTCAAACGCCTATATCAAGGTCATGTCGATCGAAGGCATCTGGCAATATCTGGCTGCAACGCTCGCAGCGATCCCGCGCTCTGGGCTGTTGATGCTGGTTGTCGCGGCGCTGGGCGTCAGTTGGATCGGATCGCTGATGGTGCGCCGCAAATTGCCGCTTGGCCATTTCGTGCGGCGCGGCAGCACCGTGGTGCTCGCTGGAATACTCGTGCTGGTTGTGTTGCAACTTTCCCGCTTCGATTCACGGCTGGAAGTGGCGGTGCCGCAGATCGGCTTGCCCGAGCAGGTGGTGGAAGGCGGCGAAACCCGCATTGCGATGGCGCCGGACGGGCATTTCTGGCTCCGCGCACAGGTCAATGGCCAGCCCGCCAGCTTCCTTGTCGATACGGGCGCGACACTCACTGCAGTGTCACAACGCTTGGCTGACACAGCAGGGCTCAAGCCGCGTCGCGGTGGATTGCCGGTTACCATCAACACCGCCAATGGGGCGGTTTCCGCCCAGCTCTCGACGATTGGTGAAATGCGCTTCGGCAATGTAGCTGCGCGCGGTCTGGACGTAGTGATCGCGCCGACACTGGGCGAGACGAACGTGGTGGGCATGAACCTGTTGTCGCGGCTCGCCTCGTGGCGGGTGGAGGGCAACACCTTGATCCTGGTGCCCAATAATCCTCAGCCTCAACCCGAATGGTAGATTGCGGGGACATCCCGCGATTTCACTAGTGGACCGGAGAAGCCTCGCGACCTAGCTCCCTTGCAAAAGCCATGGGAGTGCATCGATGAAGGAATTGTTCGACCTGTCAGGGAAAGTCGCCGTCGTCACCGGCGCCGGGCGCGGCATTGGCGAAGGGATTGCTTCGTTGCTGGCAGAGGCAGGCGCAGACGTGGTTTGCGCTGCGCGATCGATGGATCAGATCGAACACACCGCCAATCTGATCAATGAAAGCAATTCGGGCGGGCGTGCCGTTGCGCACCAGACCGATGTGTCGCGCGAAGAGGATATGGAAGCGCTCGCGCAGCGCGCCGTCGACGAGTTCGGTCGGCTCGATATATGGATCAACAATGCCGGTGGCTCGCTGGTTTCTGCTCCGCTGACCGAACTTGATCCGGCGGAATGGGACAAGACGCTGGCGGTGAACCTGACGTCAGTATTCTGGGGCGTGCGCGCGGCTGCAAAACACATGAAGCACGGCGGCAGTATCGTGAACACTTCCTCCATGGCAGGGCGCGATCCGTTTCCGGGCAGCGGGCATTACAGCGCGGCAAAAGCAGGTGTGAACATGCTGACCAAAACGCTTGCGCTGGAGCTTGGTCCACAGAAGATCCGCGTCAATGCGATCCTGCCGGGCTTCGTGCCGACCGATACAGTGAAAAAAGCGCTGAGCATGTCGGACGAAGATTTCGGCCCGCTGCTGGAACAGCTCAACCTGCCCGCCGGGCGGCTCGGCACCCCGCGCGATATCGCGGCATGCGTGCTCTATCTTGTCGGCGATTCCGGCGAATGGGTGACGGGGCAGTGCATGTGCATTGCCGGGACGGTATAGATCGAAGCTTGGTCACGGCAGTCAGAGCGCGACTGCGCGGCCCGCAGGGGCACGGTTGCAGCCAAGAGTCATCCTTAAAAGCCGCAGGCTTGGCGAGTGATCATCACCGCGCCAAAATTATCACCATCACTGTTTATGAACAAAACCCGTATCGACCCTCCAGCACCCAAGACCGAAGGCGACAGACCATCTGCGCAAAGGACATTTTGAATTTGCACACGAGCTTCTTCAGTAATTTCGGTTTCTTCCGTGTCCACCAAGGCAGTGAACAACAACTGCTTACCAATCGCTTCAACCTCGAGAACGGTCGTAATCTCATCAAACTGGAAAGGGGTTCTCGCATTTGCTGCCATTTGCTGGAGGGCTTGGGGTAGAGTTTCTGGCGTGACCTCGACCTGTCGAGGCTGCGATGAGCGCGCGCATGACTCTGCTATTTCTCGGCCAAGCGACAATCTACCGGACTCATAAGCGAATTTTGCAGCATCAGCACATCTGCCCTCAGCCAGCATCTTGCCTACTTCTCTTTTGAAGCGCTTCTCCCGGTCGCCAAATAGAAGCTTCCCGATGGCTTCTCCCAATTCACGCTGACCATCGGTCGAAACTGGTGCATCATCACTAAAGATCATACCCTGACAGGAGATCATGCCGCCGCCCATATCCATGCAAGTCTGTTGGGTGGTTTGCGCCTTTGCCTCGGACCAACTTGCAATGGTAAATAATGCGGATCCGAGGATCAGAAAATTCGCTGGTCCAGCGAAGAATAGACCTTTGGATTGCATGAAAGCTCCCTCAAATTGCGCTTCTCGATTTGTAACCAAGAAGTTGAGTATTTCCAAATGCTCTTGGTTGAGGACGTCGATGAAATGTGGCTGATCAATGAAATTAGATCCGAGAAGTCGTATCGGCGGTTCCCGACCAACCTCCCCGCTGCCCTGCTTTCTTGCTACTCGGCTCTAGCCCCCCTGTTCGCTTCAATCGGCGGCTGCTCCGAATTCGTTTTGGCGGACTCTTCGGCTCGAGAAACAACTACGGCGTCTCCCTCGGGAGGTGGTCCTGATATGATCGGCTCGATCCCTGGGAGGATGGCGATCCCATCGGCGTATGCAATGACTACACTTTCTCCAGTTTGAAAAGCCGGTATTCCCATGACACTGGTCTCACCCGCCGCAAACGAACTACATTCGCGACAATCACCTTTTACTGCCCCAATAATTTCCTCTGCAGCTGATTCGCCAGCGTCGCCGCCGATGCTCGTAACAAACATAAAGAAGGCACCAGCGGGGAGAAACTTCGCAGATGCCAGTAAGAAGGACGAAACGCTTACTCTCCGCCTACCATCTCGCATGTCCTCGTTGATTTTTTCAAACCACTCGTCAACCTCTGCCTCTAATGCCTCAACCTCTTGTTCGATTTGCTCTCCAGCGTTGTCAGCCTCACGAAGCGTCCGAACCTTCTTTTTCACCTCGGCGTGTTTCTGCTCGGCTTGAGTGTGAATACCTTGCATGCGATCTGACATAGCCTCAGGAAGAACCCAACGCTGAACGACATACACGATCACGAACATATAAAACGCAGTGGCGGTAATGAAAATTAAAAGCTGCAAGAGGAAGTTGAATTGCAGGATAACGGAGGCGCCAACTGCCATCGTCTTGTGTAGGGAAGGCTCTCCAGGCGCTGCAGCTAGGCCCAACTTGACGGCCTTTGAATCGAGAAACTCACTCCCAGTGAAATAGAGAGCAGAGCCGACCAATACTGTGATTGGAAGAACCTTATCCAACCCCAGCGATTGACTCGAGCTTTGCGCTGACGACGTTGCCTGATTGTCGGCCATTTCTGTTACCTCGCGCTTGCACCTATTGGGCATAGCGCCGCCATAAAGTTTGTAGCAAGTCTCTTCGAATTCATCGCTATGGCTTTAGTGGCAACCGTTTCGGTTGACAGGCGGTCTTGCGCTCCCCATCAATCACAAGCAGCATAAAGACTGGGCCTACAAAATGGGCCTACAAAACTGGCCTACAGGCACCCGAAAAACCCCGAAACCACGGAAAAACAACGATTTTAGAGATTTGGCTGGGGTGGCAGGATTCGAACCTGCGCATGCCGGTACCAAAAACCGGTGCCTTACCGCTTGGCTACACCCCAGCAGGCCCGCGCTTGATGGCGGGGCGCTCCCTATAGCGGCTCTGACCGCAATGTGAAGAGCCTTCGCGCGGGTTTTATGCCGGGCTTGCCCGGCGCTGTGCCAGTTCCCTTTCGATCGCTGCAAGCGTGCCCCGATCGAGATGATAGAACAGCATGGCCACCATCCCCGGGATCAGCAGAACGGCTGGGACAATCGCGAAAGCCAGGTTGATGCCGATCATGGCGTTTTCGCTTTGCACCTCGCCAGCAACAAAGCCGCTCAGGCTCATCACCAGTCCCGGCAAAGCAAGGCCGAATGCAACGCCGGTCTTCACGGCAAAGATCGATGCAGCCACAACCAGCGCAGTCATCTGCTTGCGAGAGCGCCAGTCGACATATTCCGCAATGTCGGTGAACATGGCGTATGCCAGCACCATCAGCATGCCGAAGCCGATTCCCACGAAATATTGCACCAGCGTTTGCGGCCATATCGCATCAAGCGGCAGGACATAGAACAGCATGATCGCCGCCGCTTTGAGCGCGCCCGCAAGGATCACCAGATGTGATTTCTCGAACCGGCGCTGAAGGAAATTGGCGAGGATCACGCCGCTGATCTGGCCGATCGCCAGCGCGGTCAGGAACAGAGCGGGGCGGTCAAGGAAGGCCATCACGGGCGCGCCGTCATCTCCAGCGACATATTCGAAGAAGAACAGTGCGCTCGCTTGCCGTGCGGCGATAGCAGTCACGCCCAGGATCGCTGCAATCGCAACCGCGATCCACGGGCCGGTTACGAACAGCTCCTTCACATCGCCAAGGATCGAACCATTCTCCTGCGTGGGTGCGATCCGCTCCTTGGTTGTGGCGAAGGTTGTGACCAGGCAGAAGAATGACAAAGCCGCGATGCACGCCATAGTGAGCATGATGCCTTGCGCTTCATCCCCGCCGCCAAACTCTCGCACGAGCGTGGTGCCGAGCACGCCGATCAAAATGCCTGACATTGCCGAGAAGAACATGCGATAGGCGGTAACGCTGCCGCGTTGCTCGGCGCTGGGCGAGATAACGCCCAAAAGGCCGCCGTAAGGCACGTTGACGATCGTGTAGACCAGCATCGCCAACGTGTATGTGACATAGGCCCAGATCAGCTGGCCGGTCTGGCTCAGGTCTGGCGCGGCAAAAACCATGATGCCGAACAGACCGAACGGAACCGCTCCGAACAATATATAGGGCCGATAGCGCCCCCAGCGCGTGCGCGTGCGGTCAGCGATGGCGCCCATCATCGGGTCTGTGACCGCGTCGACCAGCTTGGTCAGCAGTAGCATCAGGCTGATTGCGGCTGGCGCCAGCCCGTTCAGATCGACGAGGAAATAGAACAGGAAGAAGCCGAAGAAGTTGAGATAGAGGCCAGAGGCGAGGTCGCCCACGCCATAGCCCAGCTTCTCTTTCAGCGCGATGCGCTCCGGCGGGGAATGGTCCAATCGGATCTCCAGCTATTGGTAGGACACGTGACGATCACGCCTGCCTATCAGAGCTGAACGCACAAGCCGCGTCAATTATCCCGCTGTCAGATATCCTTGCCTTCGAAATCCGCTGCCGAGTGGCGCTCACGCAGCTGCGTGTTCTCGTCGCCCCAGGTCTTGTTGACGATCCTGCCGCGGCGCACCGCAGGGCGAGCGAAGATTTCCTGCACCCAGCGACCGACATTCTTGTAATCGTCGATCGAGAGGAAAGTCTTCGCGTCTTCGTAGATGTGGCCGGTGGTGAATGGTGCGAGCCAGGGGAAATTGGCCATATCGGCTATGGTGTATTCATCGCCGCCAAGAAAGCGGTTGTCAGCCAACCGCTGGTCCGCGACATCGAATATGCGCTTCACTTCCATCGCATAGCGATTGATCGGATATTCCCATTTCTCCGGCGCGTAAGCGTAAAAATGGCCAAAGCCGCCGCCGATTACAGGGCCGGTCCCAACTTGCCAGAACAACCAGCTGAGCACTTCGGCGCGCTGCGCTGGATCTGTTGGCAGGAACTCGCCGAATTTCTCTGCCAGATAGAGCAGGATCGCGCCAGATTCGAACACGCGGACGGGCGTGTCGCCGCTGCGGTCTTCCATGGTGGGGATTTTCGAGTTGGGATTGAGCGCTACAAAACCGCTGGTGAATTGCTCACCTTCGCCAATATTGATCGTATAGGCGTCATATTCCGCGCCTGTGTGGCCAAGCTCGAGCAATTCCTCGAGCATGATCGTGACCTTCACCCCGTTGGGCGTGGCGAGCGAGTAAAGCTGGAAGGGATTGTCACCGACCGGCAGGTCCTTTTCTTCGCGCGCGCCCGCAGTGGGGCGATTGATATTGGCGAAGCGGCCGCCCGATTCCTTGTCATAGGTCCAGACCTTGGGCGGGGTGTAAGTGTCGGCCATTCTTGAGGCTCCTTCTTCCTGTCGCGGTGTTTGCGCTGTTGGAGAGGTGGGGCATTGCGATGACAAGCGCAAGTCGCCGCAATGCGATGGCACGTTGCAATTGCTTTCAGAGCGGATAGAGGCTCTTGCAAGTGGTATCCTTAAGGGATACATAGATTCTTATGCATCTGGCAGGATACAAGATTCGCCAATGGCGTGAAGCGCAGCAGCCGCCGCTTTCGGCGGAGGAATTTGGCGCGAAATATGGTGATCCCTGGCCCAGCCGGACTGTCTATGGGTGGGAATCCAAAGGAAAAATTGCCCGCGCCCCGGTCCAGAAGCGATTGGCAGACCTGGGCGTGTGCGCGCCTGAGGACTGGCTTGAGCCGGCTCCCGGGCAAACGGGCGCATCCCAATCGAATGTATCTGAAAAGGATGACAGGCGCAGAGATACTCGCGATCATCCTTTCTACGATATGCGCCAGCATGGCATGGTGCGCGTTGCGACGAGCACGCCCAAAACGCGCACAGCGGATATTGCATACAATGTGGCCGGCATTCTGGCCGAGGCACAACGGGCGCATAAAGCGGGCGTTGACCTGGTGGTCTATCCGGAGCTGTGCATTTCGTCCTACGCGATTGACGATTTGCATCTGCAATCGGCATTGCTCGATGCGGCGGAGGCGGGCCTGAGCGAGATCGTTACAGCGAGCGCGACGCTTGATCCTGTGCTGCTGGTCGGCGCACCACTAAGGCACAATGGCAGGGTCTACAATTGCGCTGCAGTGGTGGCTCAAGGGCGATTGCTGGGCGTTATCCCGAAGAGCTTCCTGCCCAATTACCGCGAATATTATGAAAAGCGCTGGTTCGCTCATGGCCGCGAGATCAAGGGATTGGAAATTGCCGTCGCTGGGCAGACGGTGCCTTTCGGTGTTGATCTGATTTTCTCCGCCACAAACCTCGCTGGCTTCAAATTGCATGTCGAAATCTGTGAGGACTATTGGGCGCCAACCCCGCCATCGACACAAGGCGCGCTGGCGGGCGCGACGGTGCTCGCCAATCTTTCTGCCAGCAACATCACCATCGGCAAGTCCGACGAGCGACATCTGCTTGCACGCGCGCAAAGCTCGCGCGCGGTCGCAGCCTATCTCTATTGCGCCAGCGGGCACGGCGAAAGCACGACGGACCTGGCGTGGGACGGGCAGGGCATGATTTACGAGCTGGGCGATCTGCTGGCTGAAAGCGAGCGCTTCAGCCTCGATGCCGAGCTGTGCATTGCTGATATCGATTGCGAACGGATTCTCGCAGAACGTGCACGAATGCAGACCTTCAACGACGCCGCCGAAGCCGCAGGGCGCCCGGAAGACAGCTTTCGCACCGTGACATTCGAGCTTGCACCATCAAGCGGCAATCGGGGGCTTGTCCGCCCGATCCGGCGTTTTCCCTTCGTGCCCAATCGCCAGCACAAGCTTGACGAGGATTGCTACGAAGCCTTCAATATTCAGGTCGACGGGCTAATGCGTCGGCTGGAAGCGACTCATGCCAAGAGCATGGTGATCGGCATTTCCGGCGGGCTCGATTCGACTCACGCGCTGATCGTGGCAGCGAAATGTTGTGACAGGCTGGGCCTGCCGCGCTCCACCATCCGCGGCTACACCATGCCGGGCTTTGCGACTTCCGATCACACCAAGTCCAATGCGTGGAAGTTGATGAAGGCGCTTGGGATCACCGCGGAGGAGATCGACATCCGTCCCGCGGCCACTCGCATGCTCGAGGATATGCAGCACCCCTTCGCCGATGGCGAGCCGGTGCATGATGTCACGTTCGAGAATGTGCAGGCGGGGCTGCGCACCGACTATCTTTTCCGGCTGGCGGGGCATCATTCGGGGTTCGTGATCGGTACGGGTGACTTGTCGGAACTGGCGCTGGGCTGGTGCACCTATGGTGTGGGGGACCAGATGAGCCACTACGCGGTCAACTCGGGCGTTCCCAAGACGCTGATCCAGTATCTCATCCGCTGGGCGGTCAGCACGGAGCAATTCGATCCAGCAACCGATGAGGTGCTGCTGTCCATCCTCGATACAGAGATTTCACCGGAGCTGGTTCCGGCAGACGCTGATGGCGAAATCCAGAGCACGGAGAGCATCATCGGCCCTTATGAGCTCAACGATTTCTTCCTGCATCACACCATCCGCTGGGGCCAGCGGCCCAGCAAGATCGCATTCCTGGCATGGCATGCGTGGAAGGATGCCGAGGCCGGGCTGTGGCCAGCGGCTTTTCCCGAAGATGAGAAGAGCCAGTATGATCTCGCGACGATCAACCACTGGCTGGAAAAGTTCATCAAACGCTTCTTCGCCTTCAGCCAGTTCAAGCGCAGTGCGATCCCCAACGGGCCAAAGGTGAGCGCAGGCGGCGCGCTATCCCCGCGCGGTGACTGGCGCGCACCGAGTGATGCGGTCGCGGATGTTTGGCTCAAGGAATTGCGCGAGAATACACCAAAGCTGTGATTTAAGCCCGGAATTCGCTTTGAATCTGATCATCTTGCTGTAGCTTGCCTGCAAGGTCGCGCATTGGCCCGGATCTACCGGGCAGGGGGACCAATGGCGACTGCTCCGGAAAATGGCGGCCTGATTCTATCTCAAAGCCGGCCGCTGCGACTATTCACTCTCTTCATTCTCTATGTCGGGCAGGGCCTGCCAATCGGCCTCAGCTGGTTTGCGATCCCTGCCTGGATGGCGGCCAATGGCGCCTCTGCCGAAGACGTTGGCTCGGTTCTGGCGCTTACCGCGCTGCCATGGTCGCTCAAGCTGGTGAACGGCTTTTTCATGGACCGTTATACGGTGCTGTCGCTCGGGCGCAGGCGTGTTTGGCTGGTTGGCGCCCAAACCGCGATGATCCTGGTGTTGCTGGCAGGAATCGCCCTTGATCCGGCAGTCACACAAATCACCATTCTTGGTGCCATCGGCTTTTCATTGAATGTTGCAACAACGTTCCAGGATGTGGCGGTAGACGGCCTGGCAGTAGACATCATGAAAGAGGATGAGCGCGCTCGCGGCAGCGGCATGATGTTCGGAGGCCAGTCGATCGGGATCGCTGCCGGCACCGCCATCACTGGCGCGGTGATTGGCACCTACGGCGCACCAGCGGCCTATGGTTTTGTTGCAGCTCTGGTCCTTTTGCTTTGTCTCTACATTGTTTCTTTCCGGGAACGCGAAGGCGAACGCCGGCTGCCGTGGCACGCAGGCTCAGCGCATCCGCGAAACCTGGAAATTCAGGCAGAGGCCTGGTGGCCAATTCTCAAGAACACGCTCATCTCGCTCACCAAGATTACCAGCCTGTTATGGGTGCCGGTCCTGTTCGGTCGCGGGATCTTGTATGGCGGACTGACCGGAGCGACACCGCTGATCGGCGCAAATGATGTGGGGTGGAGCGAAGCACAAATTGCCGCCGCGACCTCCACCGGGGGCTTGATCGCCGGGATTCTAGGGCTCTCGCTTGGCGGATGGCTGGGTGACAAATTCGGCGCGAAGACGACCGCAATCGGCTGGATGCTTGTGCAGCTCGCCATGTGCGCGGTGATGTATCTTGGTGTGTCTTACTGGAGCGACCCCACGCTTTTTGTTGTCTTCGTCTACGCCTGGATATCGCTGGATATCCTGCTGACCGTGGCCTGCTTGCCGATTTCGATGAGACTGTGCGACCCAACCGTCGCAGCCACGCAGTTCACAATCTACATGGCCATTTCGAACTTCGGCATATCCTTCGGCGCATTCATGTTGAGCCGTATCGACGGGCTCGGCGGACTTCCCTCGATCTTCCTGGTTGTGGGGGCAGGTGTGCTAACCGGACTGATCCTGATGCTGACTGTGCGCTATCCACGGCGACCGGAATATTACGCTGCGCTGGAAGCGAAAATGCCGCATGATGACCGTGTAAAGCCGCGGATCGACTAAGGACTGAAAAGCAGCGCCGGAGCGCAGAACGCTCCGGCACCGGCTGGAATCTTGTGAAGTCTTTCGGCCGGGTTCTACCCGCGATCCAGGCTGAAACGGCCTGGCCCGAATGCCGTGATTGCGAGCATTCCGCCACCAATCGACAGGTTCTTGAGGAATGCGGTCACTTCGCTTTGCTGCGCGAAGTCATTGTGGAAGATCAGCGCGGCCAGCACGCTGAAAATGCCGAGCGCAGCTGCTGCATAACGTGCCTTGAAGCCGACTGCGAGCATGAGCCCTGCGCCGATTTCCACTGCGACAGTTGCGAAGTAAACGATCTGTGGCAGCGGCAATCCCTTGGAGGCGATGTAGCCAACCGTGCCTTCCATCCCGCCCAGCTTGCCAACGCCTGCAAAGATGAACAGCGCTGCGAGCAGAACCCGGCCAACGAGGGCCAGTGTGTCTTGCTTTGAATTTGCTTCAGTTGTCATTGTCCCTGTCCTTTATTGCTGTGTTTTCTGATTGGGTTACGCTGCAAGGCGATCGACGTGGTCGTGTGCTTCAACGATCTTTTCTTCGCCGCCGGCACCCATGATGCCGTCAGCAGCGATAACCTCGACGTCGGTAATACCAAGGAAGCCCAGGAAGAACTTCAGCCATGGTGTCATGAAGTCGATGTCGCTGCCAATCTGCGTGCCGCCGGACGCTACGGTGATGTAGGCTTTTTTGCCGGTCAGCAGGCCTTGCGGGCCGTTTTCGGTATATTTGAAAGTCGTGCCAGCGCGGGCGACCAGGTCGGCCCAGGCCTTCACAGTGGCGGGAACGCTGAAATTATAGACGGGCGTACTGAACACGATTGTGTCAGCCGTTTGCAGCTCATCGATCAGCGTATCTGCGATCGCGGCGAGCTCGGCCTGCTGCGCTGTGCGATCTGCATGCGGCGCAAGGTTCGCGGCAAAGCGCTCGGCATCGATGAAGGGAATATCGTTCGCGGCAAGATTGCGGTGTGTGACGCTGGCTTTCTGTTGCGCAGCCAGCCCTTCAACCAGCTTGTTGCCGAGGCTGTTCGAGATGCTTTCGTCACCGCGAATGCTGGCGGTGATGTGGAGGATATTGGACATGATTGAGGGTACCTTTGCTGGAGGGAACGAGGGGGGAGCCGACCGGGTTGGGGGAGAGGGGTAGGGTCCGGTCGGCTCAGGGGGTTGGTAGTCAGGCAGCGTCGACGAGAACGAGTTCGCTGTCTTCAAGCGCGGTGATGGTCACGCTGTCTTGCTGTGTGATGGCAACGCCATCGCGGGCATTCGCCTCGACGTCTTCGACCCTCACCTTGCCGGTAGCAGGCACAAGATAGAGGTGCCGCGAGGGATCGCGCGGGGTGTAAGTCACGCTTTCGCCGGCCTTCACCGTTGCGCCCAGCACGCGGGCATCGGTGCGAATAGGCAGAGCGTCATCATCGTTGGCGACACCGCTGGCGAGCGGCACGAAAGCACCTGCGCGGTTATCCTTGGGGAATTTGCGCGCGCCCCAGCTTGGATCGCCACCGCGCTGTTCGGGGATGATCCAGATCTGGAACAGTGTGGTTTCCTCATCTTCCAGATTGAATTCGGAATGCTGCACGCCAGACCCTGCGCTCATCACCTGAACATCGCCTGCTTCCGTGCGGCCTTCATTCCCCATGCTGTCACGGTGCGTGATCGCGCCGCTGCGGACATAGGTGATGATCTCCATGTCATTATGCGGGTGAGTGGGAAAACCGCTCTTGGGTGCGATCTTGTCATCGTTCCAGACGCGCAGGGCACCCCAGTTGACCCGCGAGGGGTCATGATAACCGGCGAAGGAAAAGTGATGGCGCGCATCAAGCCAACCGTGGTTGGCAGCGCCGAGAGTGTTGAAGGGGCGTAGCTCGATCATTTGCTGTCTCCTGCTGGAGTAACGATGTGAGCTTCAGATAGTTCTTGCCGATGATTTGGAAAACTGAGATAAAACTGCGCATAATGTTCAAATTATCCGAACATATGTGCGCATGCGCTTAGGCGAACCCAGCCTTGACCAGCTGCGCATCTTCCTGACGGTGGAGGAAGAGGGGAGCTTTGGCGCCGCAGCGCGCAAGATGGGCCGCGCAGTCTCTGCCATCAGCTACGGTATCCAGCAGATGGAAGCTCAGCTTGGCGTTACGCTGTTCGCGCGCGAGGGTTCGCGCAAACCGGTGCTGACTGATGCCGGGCAGGGGTTACTCGCGGAAGCGCGCGCAATCACCGATGCGTCAGACGCGCTGCTGGCGAAGACACAGAGCCTGCACGCGGGTCTTGAAAGCGAAGTCAGCCTGGTGCTCGATGTCATGATACCGGGCGCGGTGATTGCGCGTGTGCTGGAAGAATTTCGCCGCATGTTCCCGACTGTTGCGTTACGGCTCAATATAGAGGGGCTGGGCGCGGTCGCCGCCTGCCTGCTCGAAGATGAGGCGCAGCTGGGCATCGCCGGGCCAGTGGTGAGTGACCATCCGGATCTGGAAAAGCAGGTGATCGGCGAAGTGGAACTGATCCCCGTTGCCGCGCCCGGTCATCCGCTTGCGCAATCGGGCATCCAGCCCGGCGAAAGCCGCAAGCATCTGCAGATCGTTCTGTCAGACCGATCTTCGATCACGCAGGGTCAGGAATTTGCCGTGCTCAGCCCGCAAACCTGGCGGCTGGGCGATCTGGGCGCGAAGCATATTCTGCTCAAGCAAGGGATCGGCTGGGGCAATATGCCGCGACATCAGGTTGCCGGTGACTTACGCGACGGCTCGCTGGTCGAGCTTGACCTGCCGGAAAAGCCCGGCGCGCAATATACGCTCAGCGCAACTTGGCGGCGCGATGCGCGACCCGGCCCGGCAACCAGTTGGGTGATCGATGCGATGCGCGATGCGCTGGCGCAGTGCCCGGACTAAGCGGAAGGGCCGAACTCGATCACTTCATCGCCCGCTTTCCACGGCACGAATTTGGGCATCACTCTCTTGAACAGATCGCTCTCAAGATGCCCCGCCAACCAGCGTTGCAAATGCGGGATTGGCTGCGCATCAAACCATGCGCGGTCGGTGTTCGCAAACTGGCGAATGAAGGGAAACAGCGCGATGTCCGCCAGCGTGCGCCTGTCGCCGCAAAGCTGGGATTGATCTTCCAGCCGCGCGTTCAGCTCTTGCAGGATGGCATAGCCTTCGCCGCGATGGTGCAGGCGAAACGCTTCTTCATCGCCGCCTGTCTCGTCCGGATAGCGCGTGGGGTATTTGTAGCGGTCCAGATGATGCTTGAACGGGCCATCATTGCGAGTGATCAGCGCTTCATCATCGCCCGCCAGCCAGCCCTCTGGATCATTCCGATGCAATGCCCAGCGCATGATGGCGATGCTTTCATCGATAACCGACCCGTCGCGGAAATCGAGCACCGGCACTGTCGCCTTGGGCGAAGCTTCGATCAGCTCGGGCGGCTTGTTGGCAAGTTTGACCTCGCGCAACTCAACCGTGATCCCCGCGCTCCACAGGCCCATCCGTCCGCGCATCGCATAGGGGCAGCGGCGGAAGGAGTAGAGGATCGGTGCCTCAGTCACTTGCACTATGGCTTTCTGGGTTCGGCCCGCGCGCCGACATGAATCTCGCCGCGCTTTTTCGCCAATTGTTGCTGCTTCTGTCGTTCGCGATAGCGCGCGCGCTGTTCCTCGCTGCGCTCGTCAATGCAGTGCGGGCAGCTGACACCGGGTACGAAATCGGGCGAGGCTTGCTCTTCTTCGCTTACGGGTCGGCGGCAGGCGCGGCACATGCCGTAATTGCCTTGCTCCAGCCCGTGGCGCACGGTCACGCGCTCATCGAAAACGAAGCACTCGCCGTCCCAAAGGCTCTCGTCCTTGGGCACTTCTTCAAGGTATTTCAGGATGCCGCCCTGCAAGTGATAGACATCCTCGATACCTTCCTTGCGCAGAAAGCTTGTCGATTTCTCGCAGCGGATCCCGCCGGTGCAGAACATCGCCACTTTCTTCTTGCCTTCGAGCAATTCCTCGCGGTGGGCGCGGAACCATTCGGGAAACTCGCGGAAAGACGTGGTGTGCGGATCAACCGCTCCTTTGAACGTGCCGGTCGCGACTTCATAGTCATTGCGCGTATCGATCACGATAGTGTCAGGATCGCTGATCAGTGCGTTCCAGTCTTGCGGCGAGACATAGTGACCAACGCTGAGCCGCGGATCGATATCGGGCTCGCCCATAGTCACGATTTCGCGCTTCAACCGCACTTTCATGCGCGAGAAGGGCGGCTCGGTAGCGGTAGAAAATTTGACATCGAGGTCAGAGCAGCCGGGCAGTGAGCGGATATGCGCGATCACCTGTGCAATGGCATTCTCGCCGCCTGCGATGGTACCGTTGATGCCTTCCTTGGCGAGCAGCAGCGTGCCCATCGTGCCCACTTCCTCACACTTGGCGAGCAGGGGATCTTTGAGCGAGGCCGGGTCCTCAAAGCGCGTGAACTGATACAGCGCAGCTACGGTGAAGGGGGCGGAGTCCGCCATGATCAATCCAGCTTCATCACCCAGCCATGGGTGTCTGCAACTGTGCCGCGCTGGATGCCGACCAGCTTCTCGCGCAACTTGGCGGTGGTCTGCCCGATCCCGCCTGCGCCGATAGTGAATTCGCCGCCTTCACCGGCGACCTTGCCGACTGCGGTCACGACAGCTGCCGTGCCGCAAGCCATCACTTCCACCAGCTTGCCGCTTTGCGCATCCTCGCGCCACTGGTCGATCGAATACATGCCTTCTTCGACGGTCAGGCCTTCTTCGCGCAGCAGCTGGATCAGGCTGTCTCGCGTAATCCCGGGCAGGATCGTGCCGGTCAGCTTGGGCGTGATCACACGGCCATCATCGAACACGAAAAACAGGTTCATGCCGCCCAGTTCCTCGACCCATTTGCGCTCGACAGCGTCCAGGAACAGCACCTGGTCATGCCCCTTGGCAAAGGCCTGTCCGGTGGGGACAAGGCTCGCCGCGTAATTGCCGCCGCATTTGGCCGCGCCGGTGCCGCCGGGGGCCGCGCGGGTGTATTCCGAAATCCAGATGCTGACCGCCTTCGCGCCGGATTTGAAATAACCGCCCGCAGGGCATGCGATCAGGACATATTTGTATTGCTTCGCCGGGCGCACGCCCAGGAAGGCTTCTGTCGCGATCATGAAGGGGCGCAGATAGAGCGATCCGTCATCAACGCTGGGAAACCAGTTTCCGTCAACGCGCATCAGCTCGCGGATCGACGCGAGGAAAGTCTCTTCAGGCAGGTTGGGCATCGCCAGCCGGTCTGCCGAAGCGTTAAATCGCTGCGCGTTGGCTTCGGGACGGAACAGGCCCAGGCTGCCATCGGGGTGGCGATAGGCCTTCATCCCTTCGAAGATTTCCTGCGCGTAATGCAGCACCGCTGCCGCCGGATCGAGCGCAATCGGCTGGCGCGGGCCCAGCACCGGCGTCTGCCAGCCGCCCTTTGCCTCATCATAGTCGATCGTGACCATGTGATCGGTAAAGACCGTGCCGAAGCCGGGATCGGCAATCTTCGCTTCGCGGACGTCGTCAGGCGTCGGGGCAGGGTGAGGGATGCGCGTGAATTCCATGGATGCGCGATTAGTGCGCGTTGCGGTGTTTCGCAAGCATCTGTGCCGGGAGCACTCAGAAGTGAACGCATAAAAAGGGCGCCACAGGGGCGCCAGGCAACAGCGCATTATTCTGACGTGGGAAAACTAAAATTCAAGACTTGTTTTCGCGATTCGGTTGAATCACATTGATACTTGAGGCCGGCGGCGAACGCGGTTCTCGGCCCCCGGTGATACGGTCAGGGTCTTGGCTTACAAGCGCGAAAGGAGGTGATCCGATGTCTCATGGTTCAGTAGAGAGGTCGGCAAGTTTCCGCGCGAGGTACTATAGGTAAGTTCGATACCTATAGAGACTTCGTGAGCGGCGCTTACCGCCGCTGACCATGAAAGGGCGATCCTCCGACGGGCTGGATCGCCCTTTTCATATTTTTCACCGAACGGTTCTTGGTCACGGCAGTTGAAGGGTGACGGCCCGCCCGCAGCGGCGCGGACCAGTCCGCAAGCCCCGAGGATATCGCTCGCCGGATGGCGTGCGAAAATCGAAAGCTACCTGCAATCCTCGATCACGCGGGTCACTTCGGCCCAGGCGGGAATATAGAGCGGCTGCATGCCTTCCACTTCGACAGCAAAGCGCCCCTTGGTAACCGCCATCGCATCCAGCAACGGGTCACTTGCACTGAGAGAAACCGCGACCAGCCCGGTCATCGGCACCGGTTCGGCGGTCAGCAGCTGGTCGCGCGTTTCCGTGCGGATGCGCATCATCACCGCTTGTGCCGCCTGTGAACCGCGCGCGAGCATCACTTGGCGGGTCGCGCGGTCACAACGCAGCATGAATCGCATGTCATCGGGATTGGCGGTGTCTTCGAAATAGGCAAAGCTTGCGTCCGTTTCAGAGACATAGGCCCAATCGCCTGAAGTCTGCGGAGCATCGAGCCAATGCCCGGACTCTGCCTCGGTCTGCGCGTCAGTGGCCTGCTGCTGCGCACAGGCCGCACCCGTTCCAATCATAAAGCTGGCGGCCAGACCGGCTGCCATTTGCAAATAGATATGTTTCATGGGCACGTAATGCGCGCTAGTGCCTTTCTCGTCCATGACTAGAAGCGCCAAATGAGCAAAAAACAGCGGATCGATCAGATGCTTGTCGAGCGAGGGCTGGCTGAAAGCCGCAGCCGCGCGCAAGCGCTGGTGATGGCGGGGCTGGTGTTCAGCGGCGAGACGAAGGTCGCCAAGCCCGGGCAGCAGATGGTCGAAGATGCGCCGCTGGAAGTGCGCGGGCGCGATCACCCATGGGTTAGTCGCGGCGGGATCAAGCTGGCCCATGCGATCGAGCATTTCGGCCTGGACCCGGCGGGCGCAGTGGCGATGGATATCGGCAGTTCAACCGGCGGGTTCACCGATGTGCTGCTGCAAGGCGGGGCAGAGCATGTCTTCGCTGTCGACAGCGGGACAAACCAGCTCGCGTGGAAGCTGCGGCAGGATCCGCGGGTGACGGTGCTGGAACAGACCAGCGCGCGCATCCTGACACCAGAGCTGATCGACCGTGCGTGCAACTGGGTGGTGTGCGACGCGAGCTTTATTGGCCTCGCCAAAGTGCTGGAGCGGCCGCTGGAGCTAGCTGCTCCGAAATGTCAGCTGGTTGCGTTGATCAAGCCGCAATTCGAAGTCGGGCGCGAAGAAGTCGGCAAGAAAGGCGTGGTGAGCGATCCGGCGCTGCACGCGCGCGTGTGCGATGAAGTGCGCGAATGGCTGAAAGGCAGCGGCTGGACCGTCGAAGGTATCGTGGAGAGCCCGATCACTGGCCCGCAAGGCAATGTGGAGTTTCTGGTCAGCGCGAAGAGGGGGTAATGCGCGTCAATCCAGATCCAGCGAACTGATTTTCGCATCCAGATTGATCGGGATCTGCGAGAGCACTTCGACCCCGCTTTCCTTCTCATACGCTTTCTCCCCATGCTCGGCGAAAAGCTCTGCATGGCGGACATCGCGTTCGCGCAGCAGCTCGGCAATTTCCTCGCGATAGAGCGCTACCATGGCGGTCACGAAGCGATTGACCAGATCGTCTTCCTTGGTCTGGTCCACGTTGAAATCCGGCAAATGCTCGATCATCACATCGGCCGGGAAGAGGAATTCGTTCGTCACAAAGCGGTTCACAGTGAACCATGCGCGCGGGATGCCGACCGTATCGATCGACAGCCCGATGATATGCGTGACATGCGCTTTGCAATCTTCGCCCTGCGGCGGCCAGACCTTGGGCTCGAGCCCTTTGGGCAGCTGCGTGCGGTGAAGGAACAGATGGAAGTGGCCGTGCTCATCCTTGTCGCGCGAGCCCGGTGCATGCACATGATAATACCAGCGTGATTTTGTCTTGGCGTCGCGCGCGTCTTTTTCCGGATAATGCTTCCAGAAATGGCTGTCGCCCCCTTCAGGCAAGACGCGCAGCATCAAGGGGCGCTGTTCCTGCGCCATCCGGGTAATAGTCTCTATAACGGTATGTGCGGCCTGGGCTGGTGTCATGAAGCTATGGCTAAGAAACAAAACGGCCGACGGCAACCATGTTACCATCGGCCGAATTTGATCTGCTTGTCGCTGGATTATGCAGCGGCGCAGCAACCTTCAGCTGCACAGCAGCCTTCTTCAGCAGCAGCACAGCAACCTTCAGCAGCTGCACAGCAGCCTTCAGCAGCAGCGCAGCAGCCTTCAGCTGCACAGCAACCTTCGTAAGCTGCGGTTTCGTCTGCAGCAGTTTCAGCCGGAGCTTCTTCAGCCGGAGCAGAACAAGCTGCGGTGGCTACAGCGAGGCCGCCTGCGACTGCCAGCATCGATGCCAGATTCTTCTTCATTCCAAAAATCCCCTCATGGGTCGGGCGCCCAATTTACGACCCCACGCCGCCATACGCCCAATCGCACGGCGCGGAAGCCGCGCACATAACACTATAAATCTTGCAGGCTCAAACTCTTTTTCCGAATCTATCCCCAACTCGCGTGGCATGACAATCGCGGCATTTCCCACTGTGGGACACCGGTTTGCGGGTGTTTGCGCAAAGTGTATCGCGTGGCAGACACCAACAGAGGCGATTCGTTTTTCGCCTTTGCCGGTTTTGGAGATTGCATGAACGTTATCGCATCACGCAGTCAGTTGCGCGCCAGCTTCTTTCGCTGGGCGCTGTTCACTGTGCCTTTGATCGTTCTGCTTGGATTTGTGGCTGGCCAATTGGGCAGCCCGAACAGCCTGTGGTTTCAAAGCCTGGTCAAGCCTTCGATCTATCCGCCGCCAGCAACATTCGGGATCGTTTGGACCATCCTCTATGTGATGATCGGCATTTCTTTGGCTCTGGTGTGCAGTTCGTGGGGCGCGCGCGGGCGCGGGATCGCGATTGGCCTGTTCGTCATTCACTTCGTGTGCAACATGGCGTGGACCCCAGTCTTTTTCGGCAATCAGAATATCCAGGGCGGCCTTATTGTGCTTGGCCTCGTGCTGGTAACGCTGCTGGCGGTGATGGCGGCATTCTGGCGCGTGCGACGGCTCGCGGCGCTGCTGCTCTTGCCCTATCTCGCCTGGGCAGGCTTTGCGACAGCGCTGAATTATGAGTTCCATCGCTTGAACCCCGATGGCGGGCAAGACGTGCAGAGCAGTGCAACGCAGCGTATCGAGCTTTAGTATCCTCTTGCCTTCACCGGGCCCAGCGACCATTTAGCTGACATGCAAAACCAGAACCCGATGATCGCCGATTTAGTGAAGCTCGCCAACAGCGCGGCTGGCACCTTTGCGGGCATGACCCGTGAAGCGCGTGAAAGCGCGCGCGAACGCTTGAAAGAGGCGATGGGCGGCATGGATTTCGTTTCCCGCGAGGAATTCGACACTGTCAAGCTGATGGCTCAGAAAGCTCGCGAGGAGAACGAAGCGCTTAAAAGCCGACTGGAAGAGCTGGAAGCCAAGCTCGCTGGCAAATAAAACCGCCGCGCGATGAACCTGCGCGCGCCTGCTATCCTTGTTGCATCCCGTAGCCACGGCGAGACCGCCAGCATTGCGCGCTTGCTGACTGAAGATTTCGGCCTGGTTGCGGCCTATGTCGCAGGCGGGCGAGGGCGGCAATTGCGACCGGTGATGATTCCCGGCAACCGTGTCGAAGCGGAACTGCGCGCCAAGTCCGACAGCCAGCTGCCTTTCGCCAAGATTGAACTGACAGAAAGCCGCGGGCCTTGGCTCAGCGAACCATTGCCGGCCGCCGCGATCACCTGGGCCTGTGCGCTCACCGCAACTGCACTGCCGGAACGCAATGCATATCCCGTGTTATTCACTGCGCTTGATGCGCTTCTGTCTGCGGTGTGCAAGGCACCCTCCGCGCGAGGCTGGCTGCCCGCGATGATCGCCTATGAAGCACTATTGCTGCGCGAGCTTGGCTATGGCGGCGGGAAGCCTGAACCGAGCGATGATCTGGCTGCATTGATAGCTGGCTTTGACCGGCTCGAAGCACCTCTTGCGCGCTACCTGCTTGCCGACAAGCGCGGCGATGTTATGGCAGCGCGACATCTACTGAGGGAGCGGCTTGCCCGCATGTTGACGACATGAAGATTGCAGTTCTGCCAGGTGACGGGATCGGGCCTGAAGTATGCGCAGAGGCGCTGCGCGTGCTCGATGCGTTTGCGCTGCCGGGCCTAACGCTGTTCGAAGGCGATGTGGGCGCGGCGGGATATCGCAACCACGGCCATCCATTGCCGCCAGAAACGCTGCAAATGGCGCGCGAAGCCGATGCCATATTGTTTGGCGCTGTCGGCGATCCATCCTGCGACACGCTTGACGCGCATCTGCGCCCTGAACAGGCGGTGCTGGGCCTGCGCAAGGAGCTTGATCTGTTTGCGAACTTGCGCCCGGCGAAGGGATTTGACGGGCTGGAGGAACTGTCCGCACTGCGCCCGGAGATCGCGCGTGAGATCGATCTGGTGATCGTGCGCGAGCTGACCGGCGATGTCTATTTTGGCGAGAAACGCCGCGAAACCCTGCCAGACGGGCGGCGCGAAGGCTGGGACCGCATGGCCTATGCCGAAGACGAAGTTCGCCGGATCGCGCATGTCGCTTTCCGCACGGCGCAAACGCGCGACAATCGCGTTACCAGTGTTGACAAGGCGAACGTGCTGGAAACCAGCAGGCTGTGGCGCGAAGTGGTTGAAGAAGTAGCGTCGGAGTATCCCGATGTAGCGCTAGATCACATGTATGTAGACAATGCGGCAATGCAGCTGGTGAAAGCACCCGGTGCGTTCGATGTGGTGCTGACCGGCAACCTGTTTGGCGATATCCTGTCAGACCAGGCTAGCATGTGCGTCGGCTCGATCGGGTTGCTGGCCAGCGCTTCGCTGGGTGAGCGGCAGACCAACCATGGCACGTTCGGTCTTTACGAACCGATCCATGGCAGCGCGCCTGACATCGCCGGGCAAGGCAAGGCCAATCCGATGGCCACCATCCTGTCAGCGGCGATGATGCTGCGCCATTCCTTCGGGCTTGAAGCGGAAGCTGCGCGGATCGAAGCGGCTGTGGCTTTGGCGCTGAAAGACGGCATTCGCGGGGGCGATCTGGGCGGATCGCTTGGCTGCGAAGCGATCGGCAAAGCGGTGTGCGAGCGGCTCTGACATGCAGGCAGGGGGCGGACAACTCGAACTGGCGATTATCCTGCCCACGCTCAACGAGCGCGGCAATCTGGCCCCGCTTGTAGAACGGATCGAAGGCGCGCTCGGCCAAAGCGGCTGGGAAGTCCTGATCGTTGATGACAATTCGGCGGATGGCACAGCAGACGAAGCGCGCGCGCTGGCGCTTGTCGATAATCGCGTGCGCGTGATCCAGCGGATCGGCCGACGCGGGCTGGCGAGTGCCGCGATCGAGGGCTTCTGCGCGACTGCCGCGCCCTATGTCGCGGTAATGGACGCCGATCACCAGCATGATCCCGCTTTGCTGCCGAAGATGCTCTCGGCAGTGCGCAGCGGCGAAGCCGATGTTGCGGTTGCCTCCCGCTTTGCAGAAGGCGCGAGCACCGCCAATTGGGCAAACCCCGAGCGTGAAAAGCTGTCCGGCGCGGCCAATGCACTGGCGCGCAAACTGACCGGGGTTGAACTGTCAGATCCGATGAGCGGCTATTTCTTGCTGTCCGCGGACACTGCACGGGCGCTTGTTCCGCGGCTGTCAGGGATCGGCTTCAAGATTCTGCTGGACCTGCTTGCGTCTTCGCAAAAACGCTTGAGTATCAAAGAGTTTCCGCTCGACTTTGCCGCACGGCGTGAAGGCGAAAGCAAGCTCGATCGGGCGATCGCGTTCGATTTCCTCGCCGGGATTTACGACAAGACCTTCGGTAAACTGATCCCCACCCGCTTTGCGCTGTTCGGCACCGTCGGCGCGATGGGCGTGGTGGTGCATATGGCGGTGCTGAGCCTGGTGCTGTTCGTGTTTGGCGAGGATTTCACCGTGGGACAGCTGGCCGCAGTGCTCAGCGCGATGAGCTTCAACTTCTTCCTCAACAACTGGCTGACCTATCGCGATCAGCGGCTGAGGGGTGCAGGCGCGATGCTCAAAGGTTGGATCGGTTTCTGCCTCACTTGCGCGGTGGGCGGCTTTGCTAATGTTGCGGTGGCGACCTTGCTGGAGATGCAGGGCCTGATCTGGTTCCTCGCTGCGTTAGCGGGAATCCTGGTCGGATCTGTCTGGAATTATGCGCTGTCGAGCCGCTTTGTGTGGGGGCGGTATTAGCGCCAGCCTTGCAGCCAGGCGTAATCCAGAAAGCTCATCGAATCCTCAAGCGGAGCGGCGGTGAGGATCGGATAGAACCACGCGAACAACGCCACGCTCATCGCCAGCGCAGCCCCCGCGATGTAGCGATGCCCGGAATGCCACAGTGCCTCCAGCGCCAGCGCCAGCGCGCCCAGCAGAAAGAAATGCGGGATGAAATAGTGGTAGTAGAACTGGACCGATTTCTCCGCCACCAGCCACAGGCCAAGGCTCACTGCGTAGCCAGCAACCATCGCGATCCGTGGCCATTCGCGCTGGGCGATGCCTGTGATCAGGCACCATAGCAGCGCCGGGATGCCGAGCAGCATGGTGAGCGGATTGCCAAGCAGCAGCACGCCGCGTTGCACGCCATCAACCGGCTTGTAGAAATACCAGATCGCGCGCGCATTCAGCACCCAATCCGGCCAGTTGGACTGGTAATTATGCGGCTCGAGCACCTGCGTTTGCAGGCTGAGCATTTCCTGGTGCAGCGCGATGATCCCGCCGCTCGTCAGCGAGCTCTCGCCGAGCCAATAGCCGGGCGCAAAGCTTAGCCCGTAAACCGCGAGCGGGACTACGCCCAGCCACAGCGTCGCTTCAAGCAGCGACACACCCGGCACCGGGATCCCGCGCCGGCTGGTGAGCAAGCGCCGCCTGCCTGCAGTGAGACGGGTGATAAAGAACACCAGCCCCGGCACCATTGCGAGCGGGATCGCGTTCCACTTTGCCGCCATCGCCGCGCCCAGGAACATGCCGGTCAGCGCCAGCGCCTTGCGCCCATTCTCAGGCCGCCGGATCGCGACGGAAAACTGCCACGCCGCGAGCGAGAGGAAACACGCCATGAAGATATCGAGCATGGCGATGCGCGATTGCACCAGCAGCATGAAACCGCTCGCGAGCAGAATGCCGAAGGCGAGGGTGGCAAAGCGCGTCCGGGTGGCGTGCCACATCGCGCGCATGCTTGCGATCAGCGCGACAACCCCGGCCAGAAGCGGGAATATGCGCCAGCCAAGCGGCGTGTCGCCAAACAGCGCGATCCCTGCGGCAATGATCGTCTTGCCCAGCAGCGGATGCTCGCGATTGATGTAGTCGCCCCCGTTCAGAATCTCGCGCGCCGCCGGCAGGTAGTGGACTTCGTCGAAATAGGGCGCGGGCAAAACTGTCAGCCGAATTGCGCAAAGCAGCGCAAAGACTGCTGCCAGCGCCAGAGTAGGCCAGATCGGGTCGCGCGGGTGGACAGGGGCCTGACTCATCGGGTCAGGACATAATCAGGCCCCATTATCCAAGCAAGTTGAAACGGCGCTAGTTTGCCTGGGCGTGTTGCTGTTCCAGCCAGAACAACCGTGCACACATGGCCAACAGGCCGATGCTGGCTGTGCTGCCGACAAACAGTGCCCAGGGGAGCAAATTCATCCCGGCTTTGCGTGCGCGTGGGGCGATAAAGAACATCGCGATCATCATGCACATCACCAGATCCCACCACACCTGAATGCCTGTCAGGTTCACTGTGTGATTGGTCCAGAACATCATCACACCTTCCTGCCAGATCTGGACTGCAGTGTAGGCACCGAATCCGGCTGACAGCATTGCTGCGAAGGTGGCGTTGCCGCTTGTTGGCTTGGCCGCGAGGATATAGACCAAGGCGAGCAAGCCGAACGCCAGAATGATTACGAAGAGAATTTGGAGGATATCCATGCGAACGTCTCCGATCTTTGTTGTAGCAAGTGCTACACATGCTGGTATCCCAATGTAGCACTCGCTACAAGAACAAAATGACGAAACCTGCTCTCTCGCGTGAAACCTTGCTGCCGAAACTGGCGGCGCATGTGCTTGAACACGGGCTGGGCGGGGCAAGCCTGCGGCCCCTCGCGAAGGCCGCAGATACCAGCGACCGGATGCTGATCTATCATTTCGGCAACAAGGAACAGCTGATTTCAGACCTGCTCGAATATGTCGCCGGGGTCTATTCTGCCGCGCTCGAGATGGCGATGGGGGCCGAGCGCCCGCAAACACGGCGGGAGTGTTTCGATCGTATTCTCGAACAGGGCAGGCAGCCGGGAATGCAGCCCTTCATGGTGTTGTGGTGGGAAATTGTTGCAGGCGCGGCCAGAGGTATTCCGGGCTATCGCGAGGCCGCTGACCAGATGATGGCCAAGCAGCTCGCCTGGCTTGAGCGCCAGATGCCGGATGGCGATCCTGATCCCGCCAGTGGTGCGCGCTATATCATGACGCTGCTCGAAGGCACCTTGATGCTGGAAACTGTCGGTCATGATGCGACTGCGCGCGAAGGATTGGTTGCGAGCGGCCTGTAAGCGGCTTAAGCGTCGCGCATATGAAGAAGACCACCGGAACCGACCGTTCGATCACTCGCAACTGGCGCCCTGCAACGCAGGCTGTGCGGGGCGGCACATGGCGCAGCGAGCATGGCGAAACCAGCGAAGCGCTGTTCCTGACTTCTGGCTATACCTATGACGATGCGCAGACCGTGGCAGACCGGTTTGCAGGTGACGCGGAGGGGATGACCTATTCGCGGCTGCAGAACCCGACAGTGGCGATGCTGGAAGAACGCATCGCGCTGATGGAAGGGGCCGAGGCGTGCCGCGCGCAGGCAAGCGGGATGGCGGCGATGACTACGGCGCTATTATGCCAGCTGGAAACTGGCGATCATGTGGTGGCTGCGAAAGCTGCGTTTGGTTCATGCCGCTGGCTGGTTGACAATCTGTTGCCCAAATTCGGCATTGAAACGACTGTGATCGACAGTGCGGACGATGCCGCATGGGATGCCGCGATCCGGCCCAACACCAAGGTGTTTTTCTTTGAAACCCCGGCCAACCCCACGCTCGATATCGTGGACCTGCAATATGTGTGCGATCTGGCCAAGGCGCATGGCATTACCACTGTGGTTGACAATGCCTTTGCCACCAGCGCGCTCCAGCGCCCGCTGGAGTTTGGCGCAGATGTAGTGGCCTATTCCGCGACCAAGCTGATGGACGGGCAGGGCAGAGTGCTCGCCGGTGCCGTGTGCGGCAGCGAGCAATGGATCAACGAAGTGCTGTTGCCGTTCCAGCGCAACACCGGCCCCAATATCGCGCCGTTCAACGCCTGGGTGGTGATGAAGGGGCTTGAAACGCTGGAACTGCGTGCCTTGCGGCAAAGCGAGAATGCGCTGAAGCTGGGGCAGTTTCTTGAGCCGCGCGTGCCCAAAATACTGCATCCGGGGCTTCCAAGCCATCCGCGCCACGCACTGGCGATGTCGCAGATGAGCGCCGCGGGGCCGATCTTCGCTTTCGATGTGGAAAGCCGCGAGCGGGCCTTCGCCATTCTCGATGCGCTGCAACTGGTCGATATTTCAAACAATATCGGCGATGCGCGCAGCCTGATGTGTCATCCGGCGTCGACCACGCATGCCAATATGGGTGAGGAAGCACGCGCCGACATGGGCGTGACCGAGGGCTTGTTGCGCATCAATGTAGGGCTGGAAGACCCGCAGGATCTGATCGAGGATCTGGATCAGGCGCTTAAGTCAGCAGGGCTTTGATAGTCCTGCAACCCGATACGCGCAGGCATCAGCCCCCGGCTGGAAGATAGGCGACCTTGGTTTCCTGGATCGTCATTTCGGTCAGGGGAACCATCGGGATCATCGGCTCAAGCCTGTAGCGGATTGCCACTGCCCCATAATCGATGCCGCTTGATGTGCCGCGAACAAAGGCAAAGCCGGTGATCTTGCTGGTGTCGATCGCTGCCATTTCGTCTTCAACTTCGGCGCGGATATCCGCCGATGTCGCGGTGGGATCAACCTTGGCCAGGCGAATTCCTTCACCCAATGCGTGTTGCAGCGAACCGGACACGTGGAAATAGTGACCGAGTTGCATGGTGCCCAGGATGATCGTGATCAGCACGGGGAGAGCGAAGGCAAAGTCTACCGTGCTCGCGGCGTGCTGTTCTCGAAGGATGCGTCGAAAAAGGCTCATTGGATCCTCACCAGACTGTCGCCGGTGATTCTCACCGTGTTGGAAAAGCCCCGGACACCAAGGATGCTAGCCCATGCCGCCCAGTCGAAGTGAGTGGGCTGGTCAGCTGCGATTTCTACGCTGACAAAACGCGCCGGTATTTCTGAAACGGCGCAGGTTGACGTGAAGTCAGACTGTCTCACGCCATCACATTCAAGGAAGATTTCGACAGTCACATTACTGGCTTCGACACCCGCTGCGGCCTTGGCCACATTCACCAGATAGGTGCCGTCAGCGGTGTTGGGCCGCTTGGCATAGGCGAAATCGGTGGTCTGTTGCGCCGCCTGTTCATAATCGATCTTGGTCGAAACCATGAAGAAGGCATCGACCATGCCCAGGCTGAGGAACAGCACAAAGGGGAACGACAGCGCGAGTTCCATCGCGCCGAAGCCCTTTTCATCGCGCCGCAAGCGGCGGGTAAACGAGAGGATGATTCCGCGCATCGGCTTACTCCACCACCCGGATAACCCAGGCGGTCGCCAGATTCCGGTCGATGTCATCGTTGCAATTGTTGGCGATATTGTTGGTACCGCCAAACTCGACCACCTCGCCGATCAACAGCAGGCATTGCGCCGATTGGGAGGCGCTGCCGTTATAGAGCAGTTCGCCGGTCGGCATGTAGATGATGCCGTTGAGATCGATGTCCGCACCGCCGTTGAATGTGTGCTGCGTGCCATCGCCGAGAGGGTCCTGAAAGAACAGGATGCCAGCCCATTTCGCATCATTGAAAGGCGCACCTGTGGCTTCCGCCTCCGTAGGCGCTGCCAGATCAATCGTTGCGCTGCCGTTGATGTTTACATCAGCGACTGTAGAAGAACTGTTCCCGGTGAGGACGAACGTCACACCGCCGGTGCCGGCCAGTTCGACCACAGCTCCTGAGTTTACGCGCAGTGTCCCGCGGTCGATGATGTAGATTCCGCCATTGAGTCGCGCCGTCCCCTGAATGCGCAGACCGTTGCAGTAGCGGCCGGGATTGAGCGTGACGGTTGAACTCGGTGAAACGTTGAAATTGTTATAGTCGCAACCCGCAGGGTTTGTTGGCGGCGTAAGCCCTTTGCTCGCAAGCGGGTCTTCAACCGGCAAACCATAGGAAACCACCGCGGTATCATCTGGAATATTGCTCGAGCTGTAATCCACCCCGCCAACGCTCATGATCATGTTCGTGTCGAGAAAGCTTGAGCCGGTCAGGTCAACCGAGATGCCGTCAGGCGAGTTGGAAGCGACCGGGCAATCGAGGTCAACATCGGCCGTACCAAACACCTTGATGCCGATGCCGCTGGTCGCGGTTGCAATCACGCATGGCTGGCCAGCCGCAACCGTGGTTGCGACCGCACGTGCACGGATCACAGGCGTGGTTTCAAGGAATATGCTGGAGAAAGGCAGCTTGCGATTGACGAAGCCTTGCACTTCCACTGCGCTGGCGTCGCCTGCCCAGGCGCCCACGGTGGGCGGGCTGACGATGCGTTCGATCGTGACGGCATCGGGGAAGTTGCGGTCAATCGAATTCTCTGCCGGGGCGGTGATCCCGTCGCCGCGGTACAGGCTCATCGCGCCTGCAAGCGCGCCTGAATCGACCGCCTGTTGCAGTTGGCGCTTGGCCAGGAACCATTGCACCGTGTCGACACCAAGCCCTGCCGCGCCAACAGTTGCGGCACCGCTGATGGCCGCCACAATCAGCACGTTGCCGCGGATATCGCGGCGCAGCTTCGATATGAGCTTGCTCAGCTTCTTGCGCATGCAATTTCTTCCCATTGGGTAGTCATTTGCGAGGGCATGCATCAGACGCAGCTAAGAAATACCGAGTATTTGTGCTTTATGCCGCGTTAACCATATTTCCTGTTGCGGGCCGGGCTGTTAGCCTTGATGCTTGTCGAACCGCCGCGATCGGGCGGGATTTGAGGAGAGAATTGTGAGCAAACGCGTCGAGCTGATCTTCGATTTCGTCAGCCCCAATGCCTATCTGGTATGGTGGCCGCTGCGCGATCTTATCCGCCGCACCGGGGCAGAGCTCGATGTGTTTCCTGTCTTTCTGGGCGGGATGCACAAGTTGACCGGCAATGCCCCGCCAATGATCCGCGACGCCGGGGTGAAGGGCAAGAACGAATACGCGATGCTGGAAATGCAACGCTTCATCACGCGGCACCAATTGTCGAAATATCGCATGAATTCGAAGTTCCCGTTCAATTCGATCCTGCTTCAGCGGATGCTCTATGCTGCAGACATGGACGGGCGCGGGGTACAGTTTGCCGAAGCGCTGTTGCCGGCAATCTGGGAACAGGATCTGGATGCGGCCAATCCCGAAGCGGTTGGCGAAGCGGTTGCTGCGGCCGGGTTTGATGCGAAATATCTGTTCGATCGCGCGCAAAGCGATGAAGTGAAGCAAGGGTTGATCGACAATACGCAGAACGCCGTGGATCGCGGCGTTTTCGGCATCCCCACCATATTCGTGGATGGTGAGATGTTCTTCGGCAAGGAGCGGCTCGATCAGGTCGAGGATGAACTCCTGCGTGGTTAGCAAAAGTCGCATTCGTGCAACTCTTGGGGATAGTGTGCCGGATTCCCCCCTGCCTGGTCTTGAGGATGGCGCGTTAATCGTTACCTTTAAGCCGTCATGAAAGAGCTGTTCCAACACGCTGCCACTACCGAAGGCGTCACTGTGCGGGTCGCGGTGAACTTCCTGCCGGAACAATCACAACCCGATGCCGGCAAGTGGTTCTGGGTTTACCATATCCGGATCGAGAACGGCAGCCATGAGGCGATGCAATTGCGGACCCGCCATTGGCGGATCACGGATTCGCGCGGCATGGTTAACCATGTCGATGGCGAAGGTGTGGTGGGCGAACAGCCGCTGCTCAAGCCGGGTGAGAGCCATGACTATGTTTCGGGTTGCCCGCTTGCAACCCCGCATGGCTCGATGGAAGGATTCTACACCTTCTACCGTGAAGACGGCACGCCGCTGGAAGTGCGCATCCCGTTCTTTCCGCTCGCGGCGCCTGCAACCGCCGACTGAACGGATTTCTGCGTTACCCTTAGTTAGCAGGGCGCGGGGTTGCATTCCCGCGCTTGCGGGATCGCGGCCAGCACCCTAAATCGCCTTCACCATGAAGCGGACTCACCTGCCTTTGAATGCCTTGCGCGTTTACGATGCCGCAGCTCGGCATCTCTCCTTCACGCGCGCGGCAGACGAGCTGGCGGTCACGCCCGCTGCCGTAGGCCAGCAAATTCGCGCGCTGGAAGACCATCTGGGCGTGGTTCTGTTTCGCCGTACCAGCAAAGGGCTGGAGCTGACCGGCGAAGGGTGTGCCGGGCTTGATGCGCTGCGCGAAGGCTTCCTGAAGTTCGAGGAAAGCGTGCAGGCGATGCAGGCGGGCCAAGCCTCCGATCGTTACACGATAGCCGTACCGCGCGAGTTCTACGCCCAGTGGCTGGGCACACGGCTCGCCAGCTTCAAGGCAGCGAACCCCGAAATCCAGTTCCACATCGTGGCAGATGAGAATGCGGACTTCACCGAAGCCAATCTCGACCTGGCAGTGCGGCTGGTCGATGGGCCGGGCGAGCTGGAAGGGGTGCAATTGGCAGAGGCGCAGCGCGTAGTCGTTGCCGCGCCAAATGCACAGGACAGCTGGATCAGCTGGCCTGGCGTTGCGCTGCCTGATGGCGAGAAGGCGTGCGTTACCACAGGCAATCCGGGGCAAGCGCTGAGCTCTGCGGTCTCAGGCCTCGGCAAGGCAATCCTGCCTTATCCGTTGGTGGAAGAGGCGGTTGCGACGGGCAAGCTCGAGATCCTCGAAGGACCCGATCCGGGCCGCCGCGCCTATTGGCTGGTCGCGCCGCTGCCGCAATGGCGGCAGAAGAAGGTCAAAACGCTGGTCGCGCATTTGACAGGCGAATAGACCAGATATCTAGGCCTTCCGTTTCTCGCGATGGGTGGGTGGATGTTCACGTGATATTGCAGCGCGGTACGCGTTAGACAAGAAAGGGGCGGCCGCCGCTGAGAGTGTACGGCAGCCGCCCTGCCAGCCACTTGGCTTCATGCGGGGCCAGTGGCTGGATAGTCAAATTCAGGCTGTGAGCGCACCCATGCTGGCAAGAGTGGCCATGATCGACATGGCTGTGATCGATATGGCACCCGCCAGAACCAGCGTGTCGTTGGCCTGCGAGGCAGACCACCGATTGCCAAAGAACGGCTTGGCCACTTCGCGGAAGCGCTCCTTATAACGTGGATGTTCCGTGCCCATCCACCGGTCCCACCAGGTGAAATAGAGCCCGAAATTGTGATTGCCTTCGCTGTGATGCAGATCGTGATGGGTGTTGGTGATGAGCCAATCCAGCCACTTGTTGTCTACCCAACCGGCCGGAAACATCTCGACTCCGGAATGGCCAGTCGCATTGCGAATAATCATCCAGCCGAGATAGATGAAGATCACAAAGTCGATAAAGGCGATGCCCAACAGCGAAGTCAGCAGCAGGAAAATCGGCAGGAAGGCGGCTTCGGCAATCCCTTCCCACGCGGAAAAACTATAGGCAGCCCAAGCGGTGGGAGTGCGCGATTTGTGGTGGTGGAGATGGACTGCGCGGAACAATCTGCGGTGGTGCATCGCCCGGTGCATCCAGTAAAAATATGTATCGTGAAACAGCGTAATCGCTGCGAGCTGGAGCAGGAACAGGCCTGCACCATAGGGGCCTTGATGAACCTGCACGATTCCGCCTTCGATCATCAGGACCGTGGCAAGGCCGGTGATCGCGAAAAAGAAGACCGTGCGAAAGGATGAACTGATCTCGCGCACATAGTCTGCCCTGGTGGAGCGGCGGTCCTGTATGCGCCGTGCGTCGGACCAGTTCCTGGCCAGCAATAGCAACAAGCTTACCGCGCTGGCAGCAATCAGATACCGGCCCAGGTCGAAGGTGAAAACGTTGATGAAATGATCCTGGATCCGGTCGATCCAGTACTCGAAGCTACTGTCCATGTTTTGTCACTCGTTCTTCATTGTGAAGTCCCGAGCGAAATTTGGGGCGAAGCCTTGCACAATGCTCCGCAAAGCTGGAAAATGCGGTTCAATTTCGAAAATGAGGCGCTTTTTTCAGTTCTGATCGGCGGCGTTGGCGAGCGCTTCGCGCCTGTAATCACTTGGAGTTGTTCCGGTTTCCGCTCTGAATGCACGATTGAACGTTGCCAGCGAATTATAGCCGAGATCCATCGCGATGGTCAGCACCGGCAAGTCAACATGCTCCCGATCGGAGAGAATCGTGCGTGCTTCGGCGATCCGGTGGCGATTCAGAAATGCGGAAAAATTGCGATAGCCAAGCCGCTGGTTGATCAGCGCGCGCAAGCGGTGCTCGGGCGTGCCGAGATGTTCGGCCAGCATGGCAATGCCAAGGCCGGGCGTGCGGTAGAAACCGGCTTCCATGATCTCGTCCAGCTTCTGTTTCAGCACCGTCTCGGACGGGGAAAATCGCGAGGTGGCTACGCCGGCGCTTACCACAGCTCCGCTTTCAGCCAGCAATTCGTCATCAGTCCGTAAAAGCGCAAGGCCGGCAAAAAGCGTCAACGCCAGGATCAGGAATGCATTGGTAAGCTGCACTTGCGGGACCGGTGCCGATGGGCCGACGATCGTTTCATAGAGCAGGACCCCGCCGGTCTGGGCTGCCACCAGCAGAGGTAACCATAACCGGATCAGGCGGCGTTTCTCGACCAGATCGTCCGCGCGATCGAGCAATGCAACGCGCAGTAGGTCAACCACCAGCCCGAGCGAAATGATATGGATGCTGTAAAAGCCTAGCGGATCGGTCCAGTCGATAAAATGTGCGATGAACCAGCTGGCTATCAATGCAGGGGCCACGATCCACAACGCCTGGCGCGGAGGCTCAACCTCGAACAACCTCCGACCGAACAACCATGTCCAGAAGGGCGTGAAGATCGAGGCAAGATCGACATAGGGTCGCATCGTAGTCGGGGGGTGAATGACCGTCGAAGAATTGATCAGATATGCCACGGCAGAGAGCAGCAAGCCGCCCAAAGCAATTTTTACCGGCGTGCGCACCCGACCGGCGATCAGCAGCGTCAGCAAGAGCAAGCTTGCCCCCACCGTGATCAAGCGAACTGCGGTGTCGAGATTTTCGATCATGGCCGAAGGATCATAGGCGAGATTCTCCGGCGTTCCAGAATTATGGTTCAGGATGGCATGGAAAGCGACACGCGGTCAGTCACCGGGTCATACTCGACCGCAATCCCGGCCCCACGCAGTTCGTGGAAGGGGATGAAGCCTGAACCGCTGGCAAGCGCACCCGCCACCCGTCGCGGCAGGCTGTCGACTTTTGATCCCAAAGCGTTGGCGACAGAAGTCGTTGCGATAAGGATCTGCGCGCCTTCTTCGATCCGGATCGTGGCGTCGCCGCGGCTTTGCCCGTCGACCAGCAGCGGCTTGGTGACTGTGAGGCTGCCATCCTGCGCATTGTAACGTGCGGCGCTGCTGCCAGCCACAGTACCTTCGTCACCCTCAGTGGGCGTCAGCTTGGCCAGATCATAGTCCAGATCCATGAACTGCCCGGGTTTCAAGCCTTCTGCACTTGTGATCGCAGCGGCAGCACGCTGGTCACGCGCGCGGCCTGCAACAGGGTCAAGCAAGTCCGAGAAAGCCGATGCGAAGTCGCCGCTTGCGCGAACCGGTGCGAATGACTGGCTCTCAATCGGTGCCTCTTCGCGATTGGGGAGATCGATACCTAGGCTGGCGATCACTGGATGCCGTTCAGCCATAATTGCCAGCTCGTCTATGCTGATGCTTTGCGCCGTCGGCATTTCCACCCTTAGAGGGTAGCCTGCGATCAAACCGGACTGCCCCTGCACCAGCGGGCGTGCATCGGGTGCGGGTGGGGGCCAGGCGAGAGTGAGGGCCCAAGCTAACAGGATCATCGCCAGCATGGCCAGACGCGGCGCGCGTTCGATCGCGCGATCGACCAACAGGTCCGCTGTCATCAATGGCTTTGCCGCTTGGCCCATGGGTGAATTATGCCCCTGTTCGCGCAATCTGTCACGCGAAGGAAGCGCCGTTCCACGCCAAGCCCATCGCTCCGACGGCGATTGCCACACCATATGGAAATTTGGCGTAAATGCTGTCCTTGTCACTTTTGTCAGCGGACATGAGGCGCCGGATGATCAGCCACGCCAGAACCAGAACCCCGCCAGTCAGTGTGACCCACAGCAGCATCTGCAGCCCAGCGGAAAGCGGGAAAAAGGCGGCTGCTCCGGCATAGACTTTGGCATCGCCGCCGCCGATCGCACCGGCTGCGAAAAGCGCCATCCCGACAAGCAATGCCGCCCCAGCATGCGCCGCGTGCCAGCCAAGGACTGCAAGCCCGCCGCTCGCAAAACCGAACGCCAGGCCAAGCACCAGCAAGGCCAGCGCAAGCCAGTTGGGCAGGCGGCGATGGCGAATATCGCCGATCGCACCCATGATCAGCAGCAGGCTCAAGCCCACTGGCCAGAGCAATTCTGCGCTCAAGGGTTAGTCTTCGCGTTTGAGCGCGACGCGGATGGGATAGCTTGCCGCGCGTGGGCGGCTCGCCCAGCGCCCGCCAGCGCGCGACACGGTAATGCGTGCCGGCCGCGTGCGTGTTTGCGCCTTCGAATCGGATGATGCACCGGTCAGGCTGATCCGCGGGCGATCCTGGGACGGTCGCGGTTGGACTTCGGTCGCCGGACGAACGGCAACGACCGGCGTATTGGCACTTGCCGTATTGCTGCTGTCGCTTGCGGTCGAAATGCGCAATTCGCGATCGGAGGTGCGATCAACCGCGGCAGCCGGTGCCTGGACCAGTACCGGTGCGGCCTCAACATCATCGCCGGCGATTTGCGGCTCCATCAGCCTTTGCTCAAGCGCTTCGCGTTCTGCCTTGGCCATCATGGCTGCAGCCTCGCGATCGCGCATCGCCAGCGCGCGCGCCGATGTGCCGAGCGGCGATTCATAAAAACGCGCCAGGTTGGCGGCATAGCGCGGATTGGTCGAATCGAGCTCGAGCGCGGTCTTGAAGTAACGCTCTGCCAGGTCAGCACGGCCAAGCCGGGCATAGGCAACGCCCAGGCCATTGAACGCGTCTGGCGCGGTCTTTTCATTGAGCGCAGCCATGCGGAACTGCTGGATCGCAGTCGCAATATTGCCTTGCTTGAGGGCCACGCGCCCACGCTCAAGGTCTTCGCTGCCGAACAGTTCGGCGCGCTGTTCAACCTGGGCGCTGTTTTTCGGGCCAAAGCCGAGCGCACTTACGAAACTCTGGCATCCGCCCAGCGCCAATGCTGCAGCGATGCAGCCGGTCATTCTGATTGTCTGTTTCATAGTCTTACCCCGTCAGTGCTGGAATGACTTCCCGGATCGTGCGGACAATCGCAGGAAGGATGATAACGCCGATCATCGTCGGCAACATGAATACAACGAGCGGAATGGATATAAGCACCGGTAAACGATGCGCTTTCTCCTCCGCGCGCAAGCGGCGCGCTTCGCGCATTTCAGCAGAATAGACACGCAGTGTTGTGGCCAGGCTCGTACCCAGCTTGTCTGACTGGATCAGCAGCGTTGTGAACGAACGGATTTCATCAACACTCGCGTTGTCGCCCAGCTTGCGCAGTGCATCTTCGCGGCTGGCACCTGCGCGCATCAGCAGCGTCGTTTCCGTCAGCATCTGAGAGATCAATGGGTGGGTCGTCGCCATCTCGCGACCAACCCGGTCCAGTGTGGATTCAAGCCCTAGGCCAGCCTCCACACAAACCAGCATCAGATCCAGGGAATCCGGAAAGCTGTTGATGATTTCTCGCCGCCGACTTTCGGCCATCGCACGAATGGTCAGGTTCGGAACGTAAATACCCAAGACCGCGAATAGCGCGCATCCAAGGTAGAGCACGAAGACACCCGGCGGTTCTGCCCGCAAGAGTGAGACACCTAGAAACAGAGCCGGGAAAACGAAAATGAGGATCAGGCGAACCAGCGTATAAACGCGCGGTGCCGCAGGTGAAATGAAGCCCGCGGCGCGCAGTTGCTTACCGATCTCGGATTCGGCTGTGTCGCCGAGGCTAAGCCCGGCACTTTCAACCCGCTTGACCATCTTGGCCCAGGCGCCCTCTGTGCGCTGACGGGTCAGTGTTTCGCTGCTGGGTGAATTGCCGTCGCCGCTGAGCCTGGCAAGGTCGCGTGAGACCTGCATCCTGCGCGACGCGGTGCTCGACACAAACAGGACTATGGCCGCGACCGCACCGAAAATCACCAGCAGGATGAGTGCTCTCAGGATCCAGTTGCTTGTTGCAAATTCGATCATGTCACACCTTCAAATCGATCAAGCGTCGGATGATGTAGACACCCATAAGATACATAACGAGCAGCGTGATGAAGCCGTAGATGAAGATCGGATCCTCGATATTTTCGAGGTAAAATGAAGGGGTCAGTGCAAAAATGGACACGAACGCGAAAACCGGTAGTACGGTCAGCATCCATGCCGTCATCCGTCCTTCAGAGCTCAAAGCACGAACCTTCAGGAACATCTGGTGACGATCACGGATTACCTTGGAGATATTTTCGAGAATTTCCGCAAGGTTACCGCCAGTCTGGCTTTGCACGGAAAGTGATACGACGAACATCCTCATATCGTCGAGATCCCAGCGTTCGGCCATATGTTCAAGCGCCCCGATCAGGTCTGCGCCATAAGCCACTTCATCACTGATCAAGCCGAATTCGCTGCCGATGGGATCTTCCATTTCCTTTGTCAGAAGGTCGACGGCAGAGGCGATAGGGTGGCCCGAACGCAGCGCGCGAACAAATATGTCGAGCGCAATCGGGAACTGGTATTCCATTTTCTTGCGGCGGGCATCGGCCATGCGGCCAATGATCAGCAAGGGCAGGGCAATCGCAACGGCGATGCTGAAAAGAGCGCACAGAAATACCGAGCCGATGGAAACCGCATAACCTACAAAGGCTAGGCCGAAGACGCTCAACAGGAATGCGGCGACAGTTCCAAGCGCCATGAACAGCATGACCTGGCCGACTGTCAATGAAATGCCCGACGTAAACACATTGCGCTGCAAACCCATCACCATGCCATCAAAGATGGCGGGCAATTCGGGTGCGCCCTTGGGGCGGTTCTTGATCAGTTGGCCGATAATCTCTTCGCGGTCTCGGCCTGCGCCGATCATCTGCAAACGCTTGTTGATCGCGCTTCTGTGGCTGCGATTGCTGGCATAGCTCGACGCTGCGAACTGAGCGGCCAAAAAGACCGCGGCAAAAATCACCAACAGAACCCCGATGCGGATGATCTCAGTCGTCATGGATCAACCCAACTTCAGTTCGGGACGGAACAGTTCCGCCGGAAGCTTGATGCCTTGCGCTTCAGCCTCGAGCAGAAACTTCGGACGGATGCCAGTGGCTTCGAAGTGACCAATAACTTGCTGGTTTTCGTCCACACCTTCCTTCTTGAAGCGGAAGATTTCCTGCATGGTGATAGTGTCACCTTCCATACCGGTGATTTCGGAAAGGCTGGTGACCTTGCGGCGACCGTCGCTGAGGCGGGAAACCTGCAGGACTACATTGATCGCTGAAGCAATCTGCGCTCGCGCGGCGCGCTGCGGCATGTCGATCCCGCTCATGCCGATCATCTGCTCGACACGGCTCAGCGAGTCGCGCGGATTGTTGGCGTGGACTGTGGTCATCGAACCATCATGGCCGGTGTTCATCGCCTGCAGCATATCGAAGGCTTCGCCGGCGCGAACCTCGCCCACGATAATGCGGTCCGGGCGCATACGCAGCGCGTTCTTGACCAGGTCACGCTGGTTCACTTCACCGCGGCCTTCGATGTTGGGCGGGCGCGTTTCAAGCCGGGCGACGTGCGACTGCTGAAGCTGTAGCTCGGCAGAGTCCTCGATCGTGACGATACGCTCGCGCTCATCAATGTATGACGACAGGGCGTTGAGCATGGTCGTCTTACCGGAGCCGGTACCGCCTGAAATCAGCACATTACGGCGCGATTGCACGATCGCGCGCAGCACTTCCGCCATTGCGGCCGGAACAGAATCCAGCGCGACCAGCTTGTCCATGCTGATCGGCACCTTGGCGAATTTACGAATGGAAAGCAGCGAGCCATCGAGCGCCAGTGGGGCAATGATGGCGTTGACGCGGCTGCCGTCCTTCAGGCGCGCGTCAACAAAAGGCGAGCTTTCATCGATCCGGCGGCCAACGGCACTGACGACTTTCTGGATGATCCGCATCAGGTGCTTTTCGTCCTGGAAGCGGGTTGCCATGCGCTCGAGCACACCGCGGCGCTCGACAAAAACGGTCTCTGCACCATTCACCAGGATATCGGTGATGCTTTCATCCTTGAGCAGCGGCTCAAGCGGGCCAAGGCCCAAGAGCTCGTCCATCACTTCATCGACAAGATTGGCGCGTTCTTCGCGGTTGAGCGGTTGGTCGAAGGCAACCAGCAGCTCAGGGATCACCTGCGAAATCTCTGCCTTGATCTGTTCTTCAGGCAGCTTGTCCAGCATCGACAGGTTGATGCGGTCAAGCAGCCCCTGGTGGATCGCCATCCGCATGCGCAGCAGCGTGTCCTGACGCTCAGTCACCTGCGGGTGTAGCGAGACCACTTCCTGCACGTCATTGCCGGGCTCATGCGCGGTGAAGGGAACCTCCTCGGTGCCGTCCTGATCAGCGCGTTTGATCTTCCACATCTTACTCAGCCTCCGCCAGGCGGCTGCCAAGAAGCTCGCTCAGCCGCATAATATCCTTGCTGAACTTGCTGCGCCTCTGAAGCGCGTACACAAGTTCGCCTTGGTCCTGCGCAGTTCGCACAAGATTGGGTTCGGAGGTTACAGTTGCCAGAACGGGGTGTTTGATCGCTTCGGCTGCGTCGCTTGCGCTGATTGTCTTGAACAGGCGGTTTTCGACCTGATTCAGCACTACATTCACAGTGTCTTTCGGAATGCCCATCGACACCAGAAAATCGATCTGGCGCTTGGCGTGGCGCAGGCTGGGAATGGAAAGCATCCCCACCAGCAGCGACATATCCGCCGCGTAGACCGTCGAAAGCGACCAGTTGGTGAATGAAGCGGGCAAATCCACGAGCACCAGGTCATAGTGACGCCGGGCTATGGTGATGATCCGCATCAGCTGGTCAAACTCGAGCGATTCCACAGGAACGATATCTGCAGGCGGCGCAATCACATCGACCAGTTCGTGGCCTTTCTCTGCAACTGAAAGAACCAGCTCTTCGTCAAGCCGGCCACCGGCTTCCATCAGGTCTGCCAATGTGAGGCGCGTCGACGCACCAAGATAGGACGCAACGTCGCCAGACTGGAGATCGAGGTCGATCACACAGGCGCGACATCCTTCGCCCATGTCATGCGCCATTTGCGCGGCGAGGTGCGTGGCTATCGTGGTCGAGCCTGAGCCACCGATTGTCTTGATCACGGCGATGAACGGCGCGAGTGAAACCTCGCCATCGTTTTCGGCAGCCATTTGCTCGGCAGTGTCGACGATTGCAGTAGCCAGCTCATCGAGCGTGAAGGGAAGGGCAACGATGTCGCTTACCCCACGGCGCAGCAGTTGGCGCGAGGTGGCAATATCAACCTGGCTCAGGCCGGCAATCACCGGGATCATAGGCAGCTCGTTGCGCAGCCGGTCGACCCGCTCAAGCGAATTGCGCGAAGCCGGATCGACTTCGATCACGACGATCCGGGCGGAGGCCAGCTCTGCCAGCGGCAGCGGATCTTCAATCCTGCATGACACCGCCGTGACCTGCCCGGCCAGACCGTCAAGGCCCGCCAGCATTGTCGGCTGAGCAACAACATGCACGCCCTTGGGCAAGTCGATTGCCCGGTCACCGGTTGTATCGTGTATCTGTTCCATCTTTGTCATATTCGAACTCAATTTGATGCCGTACCATTCGCATCTTCAGCGGTGATGGAATAGGCGAAATCCGGCAAATTCACGCTTGTGCCAAAAGGCGACAATGTGATGGGAGTGTATGACATTCCCGTGAGCCGGATCGTGATGATTGGCGCGATGTCTGGTCCACTGGGGTCACCGGCAAAGCCAAGACCCGAACCCGAATATTCAACCTGGACATTGGCGGCCTGGATGGCCGGGTAAACATACTGCATGCGCTGGACAAGATTGGCAAAAGGCGTTGCTTCAGTTGTCTTGCTGGTAATCGGGCAGGGCGTTGTGGTGCAGGTACATGTCGTATCCGTGCAGGTAATCAATCCCAGCGCCTCGGGCGGAATGTTGTCCCCTTGTTCAACCAACGTCCCATTGATCGTTTGATTTACGTAACTTGTCGTGGTCAATTCGGTGACTAACGGGTCGGTTACGGCCGCAAACCGAGCACCAACTTGCGTGGCTTTCTCAGCCTGGTTGAGCCGCCACACATACATACCAACATCGATCGTACCCAGAATAAATAGAATGAGCAGAGGCAGGACCAATGCAAACTCTGCTGCAAAACCACGATCATTTCGAAGAAAAGCGCACAGGAAAGGTTTCACGGTCAAACCCCCATCACCAGGGCTTGCTGTTCGCCGCGCAGCGAGACGCTGTCGGTCAAGACCCCCAAGCCATTGAAAAAGGAGTCATAGGACGGCGTGGCTAGAATATTAATCTGCGGTGCCGGCTCGCTTCCGTCAAAGATGCCCGTTTCAGCTTCGGCAATTGTGCTTGCATCGGGGCACGTGACCGTGATGGTGATCGAATCCGTCCAATTGGGAATACGCGGGGGCGCATTGACATCGGCGATCTGGCCGGTCCTCGTCAGGAGTTTGATGTCATCGACTAGGCCACTATCGATAAAAGAGCCACTACGGCAATTGATGTCGTCGAAACTCTGTCTTGCAGCATAGCGGGCACCGTCACGGACCCCTTTGAGCACCTGATGCTGCTGGTAAAAGTAATGCCCTGCTTCCATCGAGCTAAATATGATCAACACGGCAAGCGGAGTGATCAGCGCCATCTCGGCGGCTGCTGCACCGCGTGTGCAAGAGAGGAAGCGGCGCAGCATCTTCACTTCACCAGGTAAGGTACATCGCGGCGGATCGTGATGCCGTCGGTGGAGCCAGTCGCGCGCGCAGTGTTTTCGCCGATAATCTCGACGTAGAGTTCGTCTTTACCGGTCCAATGATTACCATTGTATTGCCGGTCGGCGGCAACGTGGACGAGGAAGACGTCGATCCATTGGACAACATTCACACCGGTAGAGCTACCGCTAACGCCTTCGGCTGTGCAGTTGACAACTGCAACTGACATCTTGCGGCGATCGGGTGTTGCGACCGGCGCATAGCCATGCGCGGCGCTGCACACCGATTGGCCGCGATGCTCGACGCGGTTGCCAGTTCCGCCGTCGGTGTAGGAAACGGTGTCGAGCACGCGCACACCGTCAATCAAGACGCCCGAATTGGCTTCTTCCCATTTGTAGACTTCGTAGCGAGTCAGATCGGTTATCAGATGATCGGGCGTTCCATCGCTGTCGCTGTCGGTGAGTGCGCTTGCAAGATGGAATTGCCAGTCGCTGGTGTTCCAGGGTGTATTCATCGGACCGCGGGTGCCATTTTGCGTGCGCAGATAGTTTGAGCGGAAATATGCGTCCCTGTCCGTCGTCAGAACATTTGGCACAACTCGCGGCGTAGGCTTGCGGAGTGTGGGCCTCGTCTGGGTTTGATGTTTAGGCGGCGAGCTTGCGGTGTTGCAAGCGCCGATGTTCGAGTGTCTTTCGTTTGATCCTTTCTCTTCGTTTGATGATGGCTGGCGCCCTGCCGAAGTAGGCATCGGCGGGTGTGACGTTGTCGAGGCTCTCGTGGTAGCGCTGGTGATTGTAGTGCTCGACGAACGCCTCGATCTGGTTCT
>JASBTD010000044.1 GCA_030148605.1 Erythrobacter sp. | reverse complement strand
ACCGTTCTTCAGGCGTGCGAGCTTGCGGGCAAGGAAATCCCGCGTTTCTGTTACCACGAACGCTTAAGTATCGCCGGTAACTGCCGGATGTGCCTGGTGGAAGTGAAGCCGGGACCGCCCAAGCCGCAGGCCAGCTGCGCGCTGCCGACCAGCGAAGGGCAGGAAATCCGCACTGACACGCCGATGGTCAAGACTGCGCGCGAAGGGGTGATGGAGTTCCTGCTCATCAATCACCCGCTCGATTGCCCGATTTGCGATCAGGGCGGCGAATGCGATCTGCAGGATCAGGCGGTGGCCTATGGCCGTGGCGGCTCGCGCTACACACGCGAAAACAAGCGCGCCGTGACCGAGAAATATATGGGCCCGCTGATCAAGACGATCATGACCCGCTGCATCCACTGCACCCGCTGTGTGCGCTTCAGCGAGGAAATTGCGGGCGTGGACGAGATCGGCGCGCTCTATCGCGGCGAAGACATGCAGATCACCACCTATCTCGAGCAGGCGGCGGCGCACGAATTGAGCGCCAATGTGATCGACCTGTGCCCGGTAGGTGCGCTGACATCGCGCCCTTACGCGTTCGAAGCGCGTCCGTGGGAGCTCAAGAAAACGCTCAGCATCGATGTTTCCGACGCGGTCGGTGCGAATATTCGCTTGGACAGCCGTGGCCGTGAAGTGATGCGCGCGCTTCCGCGGATCAATGATGACGTCAATGAAGAGTGGATCTCTGACAAGGCGAGGTATCAGGTCGATGGCCTGACCAAGCGCCGCTTGGACAAGGTGTTCATGCGCAAGCGCGGCGGCTTGAAGCCCGCAACGTGGGAAGAAGCGTTCAAAGCGATTGCCAAGCAGCTGAAATCTGACAAGTCCTCAATCGCCGCGGTCGCGGGCGACATGGTCGATTGCGAGACTATGTTTGCGGCGAAATCGCTGCTCAAGGCCTGCGGGTCGACGCTGATCGAAGGTCGTCAGACCGGCATGGACTATGACGTGTCCTCGCTGGCCGCGGTGAATTTCAATTCGACGCTGGCAGGTATCGAGACGGCAGATGCAATCCTGATCGTGGGCAGCCATGTGCGGTGGGAAGCCCCATCGGTGAATGTCCGCTTGCGCAAGGCAGCAAAGCGCGGCGCGAAGGTCTATGTGCTCGGCCCCGAGTGGGAGACGACCTTCCACGCGACCTTCCTGGGCAGCGATCTCTCCGTGCTGTCGAACCTGCCGAGCGATCTGGTCGAGCATTTCAAGGAAGCAAAACGTCCCGCGATCATCATGGGTGGCGCGGCGCTTGCCAAAGGTGCGCTCCACGCGGGCCTCGCGGCGGCTGAGCAGCTTGGCGTGGTCAAAGACGGTTGGAACGGCTTCAACGTGCTGCATTTCTCTGCCGCGCGGATGGGCGGGCTGATGCTCGGCTTTGCGCAAAAGGGCGGAATGAAGGACATTGCGGCGGCCAAGCCCAAGGTGATCCTGAGCCTCGGCGCGGACGAGATGGATTTCGAGCCCTACGCGGATAGCCTCAAGGTCTATATCGGCCACCACGGTGACAAGGGCGCGCATGCGGCGGATATCATCCTGCCCGCAGCCTCCTATGCCGAGAAGGACGGGACCTACGTCAACACAGAGGGCCGGGTGCAATTCGCGGAGAAAGCCGTGTTTGCGCCGGGCGATGCGCGCGAAGACTGGACGATCCTGCGCGCGCTCGCCGACGCGCTGGGCGTGAACGTCGGGTTTGACAGCTTTGGCGAATTGCAAAGTGCGATGATTGCCGAAGTACCTGCGCTGGGCGAGGAAGGCTTGGCTGATTACGGCGCGCTGCCGGCTGCTGCTACCGGCGCGAAGGCGGAAGGCGTGATTGAGGCGTACCCGATCAAGGATTTCTACCTCACCAACCCGATCGCCCGCGCGAGTGCAGTGATGCAGCAATGTTCGGCAGAGCTGCTCCACGGCGATGAGCTGAAGGAGGCGGCAGAATGACTGAAGCGCTTCTCCTGATTTCCTGCGAACGCAGGAATCCAGTCCTTGCGACAGCTGGGCTCCTGCTTTCGCAGGAGCGCACGAAGGGGACCGGCAAATGACCGAATTCTTCCAATCCCTCGGCATGAATTACGAATGGGCGTGGTTTGTTGCCACGGTCAGCGGTATTCTGCTGATCGCCTTCCCGGTGATGCTGGCTGTGGCGATGATCATCTATATGGACCGCAAGGTGCTGGGCGCGGTGATGCTGCGTCGCGGGCCTAACGTGGTTGGCCCGTTCGGCCTGCTGCAGAGCTTTGCCGATGGCCTGAAGGTGTTTCTGCAGGAAACCATCATCCCCTCTGCCGCGAACAAGGGCATTTTCCTGCTCGCACCGATTGTGACCTTCACCGTCGCGCTCGCCGCATGGGCGGTGATCCCGTTCGACGCGCATATGGTGCTGGCAGACATCAATGTCGGCCTGCTCTATATTCTCGCGATCAGCAGCCTCGGCGTTTACGGCGTGGTGATGGCTGGCTGGGCATCCAACTCGAAATACCCCTTCTTCTCCGCGATGCGCGCCGCCGCGCAGATGATCAGCTACGAAGTCTCGATCGGCTTCATTCTGGTTTGCGTGGTGCTGTGGGCGGGCACGTTCAACCTCAACGGCATTATCGAGGCGCAGCGCGGGCATGGGCTGGGAGTCGTCAACGGCTTCTTCTTCAACCCGCTGCTGTTCCCGATGTTCGTGGTGTTCTTCATTTCGGCACTGGCAGAGACTGCACGCGCTCCGTTCGACCTGACAGAGGCGGAGTCCGAACTCGTCGCCGGTTTTCAGACCGAATACAGCTCGATGAGCTTCGCGCTGTTCTGGCTGGGTGAATACGCCAACATCCTGCTGATGTGCATGCTGTGTGCGATCCTGTTCGTGGGTGGCTGGTTGCCGCCGGTTGAGTGGGAGCCGCTCTATGCCGTTCCCGGGATCATCTGGCTGCTGGGCAAGACGCTGTTCTTCTTCTTCCTGTTCAGCTGGATCTGGGCGACCGTTCCGCGCTTCCGTTACGACCAGCTGATGCGGCTTGGCTGGAAAGTCTTCCTGCCAATGAGCCTGCTCTTCGTGGCGGTCATCTCGGGCTACCTTATGGCAACGGGTCACTTCTCATGAGCACCCTCACGCACTTCATCAAATCGTTCACGCTTTGGGAATTCCTGAAGGCGCATGCGCTGACGCTGAAGTATCTCTTCAAGCCGAAGTTCACCATCAACTATCCGTTCGAGAAGAACCCGCTCTCGCCGCGTTTCCGCGGTGAGCATGCGCTGCGTCGCTATCCCAATGGCGAAGAGCGCTGCATCGCCTGCAAGCTGTGCGAAGCGGTGTGCCCGGCGCAGGCGATCACCATCGAGAGCGAACCGCGCGAAGACGGCAGCCGCCGCACCACGCGCTATGACATCGATATGACGAAATGCATCTATTGCGGCTTCTGTCAGGAAGCCTGCCCGGTGGATGCCATCGTTGAAGGTCCGAACTTCGAATACGCCACCGAAACACGCGAGGAGCTGCTCTACGACAAGGCGAAATTGCTGGCCAACGGGGACAAGTGGGAGCGGGCGATCGCCGCGAACCTTGAAGCCGATGCGCCGTATCGCTAGGGGCCGCGCGTGATGATGGGGGCATACCAAATTATCCTCCCCGGTACGGGGAGGGGGACCATCCGCAGGATGGTGGAGGGGACTGGCGTAATAGGCAGTTCACTGAGGGGATTCCCCTCCGTCAGTCGCTGCGCGCCTGCCACCTCCCCGGTGCGGGGAGGGATTTGATGATACAAACCTTGGCCTTTTACCTGTTCGCAGGTTTGATGATCGGTAGCGCGCTGCTGGTGGTGACTGCGCGCAACCCCGTGCATTCGGTGCTCTGGCTGATCCTCGCCTTCTTCAACGGCGCGGGCCTGATGGTGCTGGTGGGCGCGGAGTTCATCGCAATGCTGCTGGTGATCGTTTACGTTGGGGCGGTCGCGGTGCTGTTCCTGTTCGTGGTGATGATGCTCAACATCGATTTCGCTGCGATGCGGGCCGGATTCATCAAAAACTTCCCTCTCGGGCTGCTGGTTGCTCTGATCCTGTTCGCAGAGCTCTTCATTGGTCTTGTGGCCTACAATGCGGGCGGGCTTGAGCTGGGCACGCCCAATGGCACCGCTGCACAGCCGCTGGGCATGAGCAATATCGAAGCCATCGGCGCGCTGCTTTATGGCCGCTACATCTTCCTGTTCGAAGTGGCGGGCATCATCCTGTTGGTGGCGATGATCGGTGCAATCGTGCTGACCCACCGCAAACGTCCGGACAACACTCGTGCGCGGCAGGATATCGGCAAGCAGATCCGTCGCCGGCCTGAAGACGCGACTGTTATGAAGAACCCGGAAACGGGCAAGGGGGTCGAGCTGTGAACCAATTGATCGACCAAATCCCGTTCGTCCTGAGCCTGTCGAAGGGCGCTAGACCAACATACTTCGACAAGCTCAGCATGAGCGGAGAACGCAAATGATCGGCATCGAGCATTATATCACTGTCAGCGCGATCCTGTTCGTGCTGGGCGTGCTGGGCATTTTCATCAACCGCAAGAATGTGATCGTCATCCTTATGTCGGTCGAATTGATCCTGCTCGCGGTGAACATCAACCTGGTCGGTTTCAGCGCGTTCATGAACGATCTGGTGGGGCAGGTGTTTGCGATGATGGTGTTGACCGTTGCCGCGGCAGAGGCAGCAATAGGCCTCGCCATTCTTGTGATCTACTTCCGCAACCGCGGCACGATCGCGGTCGACGATGCGACGCAGATGAAGGGGTGATGAGGATGTTGCTCTCAAATCCGTTCGCCCTGAGCCTGTCGAAGGGCT
>JASBTD010000007.1 GCA_030148605.1 Erythrobacter sp. | reverse complement strand
CCCAAGCGCCGCGAACAACAGCAAGGCTGGCAGCGGTTGCAGCAGCAAGGCCGCGCCCAATGCCACCGCCATGAACGGCCCGGTGCACGGCGTGGCGGCAAAGGCCGCGAGCAATCCGGTCGCAAAGGCGCTGGCAGGCTCCCCGCTGCGCGTGAAGGACAGCGACGGAAGCTCGAAAAGCCCCGCGAAATTGGCGGTAATTACAGCCGCAAGCACCAGCAGGAACACAACCACGCCGGGTTCTTGCAGCTGGAATGCCCAACCCACTTGCTCGCCCGCCGCGCGCAAGGCCAACATCACGGCGCCCAGCGCGACAGTGGCAAGGACAACCCCCGCGGTATAGGCCACGCCTTCGCTGCGCGCTTGCGCTTCGCTTTCGCCTGCCCGTGCCAGGCTCAGCGCTTTCAAGCTCAATATCGGGAACACGCAAGGCATGATGTTTAGGATCAGCCCGCCAACGAGAGCACCAAGGATCAGCGTCCAGATTGGCGGTGTGCTTGCAGGCTGGCCAGCGATCACTTCGCCGCCGCTTGGCACATCGCCCGGCTGCGCGACAAAGCGCACGCCATTGCCACCGCCCAGCGCAAGGATGCCTTCCAGCTGATCTGCCTCGCCATTGCCCTTGCGCGGGATCTCGGCGACGAGCACATCGCCCTTGCGGCGGAATGTCTGCTCTGCGGCATAGTCGACCAGGCGGGTCGTCTCGACGAACAGATGCGGCTCGCTGAGTTCCATCGCGGCAGGGATCGGGATAGCGATCCTGAGCGTGCTGGCGGTCAGCGCAAAGGATGCCTTGCTATCAAGCGGCGGCGCGATTGCCGCGCGCCACATGGGAAATCTGTCATCTGCGCGGACCGCGCCGGGCTCGCTTGCCAGAACAGCTGTCATCCGCCCCTGTTCCGGCACGCAGATCGCATCGGTGCAAGCGAGCCATTGCCCGGTCACAGCGATGGGAACAGCGCCCTGAGCCGCGAAACCGGCAGGCACTGTAACCGGCACCAGCACGCTGTAAGCGCCCTTGTAGACATGGTTCATCAGCCCGGCGATGCGCAGCTTTTGCGGCACCGGATAAAGCGGCTCGCCCGCTTCCCACCCTTCAGGCAGCTCCCATTCGAGCGCCATGCCAAGCCCGGCATCACCCGGGTTTGACCAATAGCCATGCCATTCATCGGAAACCGGCTCGAAATGGATCGCCAGCGTCAATTTCTCGCCGGGCACAACCGGGCCTGCCGCATGCAGGCTGGCCTCAAGATTGTTGTCCTGCGCGCGGACAGTACTGGCTAGCAAAGCCAGGCTGAGCAGCGCCATCAGGGCCCAAATAGCCCGCGCAGGGTTGAACTTTCTTGCTAGGGTCACAACTCAGCCTCTAGGGATCACAGACAAAGTTCGCAAACCAATGCTGAAGGTTACAGTTCCCCATGCCTGACACAACGCCTGAAAAGCGCGATCTATTGATTATCGGCGGCGGCCTGGTCGGCATGACGCTGGCGTTGGCCGCCGCGCGCAAGGGCTTTTCCAGCCATGTGGTGGACCGCGCCGATCCGGCAGACCTGACTGCGGAAGGCTTTGACGGTCGCGCCTCGGCTATCTCCACTGCCAGCTGGAACCTGTTCACCAATATCGGCATCGCTGAAGCGCTTGAGCCCTATGGCAGTCCGATCGATTCAATCGCGGTGTCAGACCAAATGAAACCGGGGCGGATCGATTTCACCCCTGCACCGGAAGACGGCACGCTGGGCCGGATGTTTGCCAACCGGCAATTGCGGCTCGCGCTGTTCGAAGCCGCCAAGGATGAGCCACTGATTGCCTGGCATGCACCAGCCGATGTGGCCTCGCGCGAACGCGGCGAATTCGGTGTCTCCGCCACGCTGGGCGATGGCACGGTTCTGAAGGCTGATCTGATGATAGGCGCGGAAGGCCGCTTTTCCCCCAGTCGCGAAGAAGAAGGCCTGAAGATGGCGAAGTGGGACTATGGCCACCGCGCGATCATCGTGGGCCTGACGCACTCCAAACCGCATGACAATGTCGCGTGGGAGATCTTCTATCCTGACGGGCCCTTTGCACTGCTGCCGATGCGTGACGGCGAAGACGGCACCCATCGCAGCTCGCTGGTGTGGACGGTGGACGAGAAAGACGCAGCCGGCGTGCTCAAACTGTCAGACCGGGCGTTCCTGGCCGAAGTGGTCAAACGCATGGGCGACATATTGGGCGAGGTTACGCTCAACAGCCAGCGATCCTCCTATCCGCTCAGCCTGCAGCACACTGCACGCATGACCGGTGAACGGCTGGTGCTGGTCGGGGACAGTGCGCACGGCATGCACCCCATCGCCGGACAAGGCTTGAACCTGGGCCTGCGCGATGTCGGCGCGCTGGTGGAAGTTCTGGAAGAGGCGCAGCGGCTGGGGATGGACCTGGGCGATGCGCAGGTCTTGAAGAAATACGAAAACTGGCGCGCGCTCGATTCGATCATGGTGATGGGCGCGACTGACGGGCTGACCCGGCTATTCGGCCTGAAAGGCAATCTCGCATCAGCGGTGCGCCGCTTTGGCATGGCGGGCGTGCAGCGTATGCCAACGCTCAAGCACTGGTTTATGGATGAAGCGCGCGGTGTGTCAGGCGATGCCCCGCAATTGCTGCGCGGCTAAAGCTTGGCCCCTATTGCTGGGCAACCGGATTGCCGGCCGCATCGCGCAGCCCGCTTTGCCCCAGAACAGCCGCGGTCTCGATCACTTCAAGCGCTTCCATCACATCGCGATAGCGCTGCGCATCGGCCAGCCAGTTTGCAGCTTTCTCGGCGCCGGGCAGGTTTTGCACTTCGCCAATCGCTGTATCGATCCGGCCTTGCTCAAGCGCGAACCGCGCACGCTCCAGCCTCCGTTCGGGCTGCGGCGAGGGCGTGCTTTCGCGCCGGATCACGAACAGCTCGCTGATCTCGCGACGGAAATCTGCCCACGAATTGATCCCCTGGCGTTCACTCAGTTCCGGTGCGAGCCCGTCAAGCCGCGCCAGCAACTGGTCCTGCCGCACCGGATCGCGCGAGAAAGCGATGATTGTGCGCACCGCATTGGGCCAATTGTCGCCAAAGCGTAGCCGCAACTGGTCCGCAAGATAGCCAAGCTCTGCGCCGCGCTCGACCGCGCGCCGTGTAGCAAAGGCGATCAGCAGGCCTTCCGCGCGCGCTGCATTGCCCGCGGCGGCTTCTGCCTGCAGGTCAAGCCGAGCCAGACGTTGCTCTGCGGCGGCCAGGCGCTGGTCAAGCCCGCCTTGCTGTTCTGCCACGCGTTCGACTGCTTCTGCAGCCCCTACGGCAACCTCCGTGGCTTCAGCAGCCTCGCTGGCGGTCGCAGTAGGTGATGGTACTGGAGTCGCGGATTCAGTCTCAGCTTCAGGCACATCAGCGTCAGCAACCGCGACCTGCTCGGTCACTTCCGCCGGCTCCTCCGCGTCACCCGACCAGTAGTAATAGCCGACCAGCGATGCCCCCAGCAGGAACGATGCCGCCGCGGCTCCAAAAATGGGCCGCATCGAAGGGCCTTTGCGGCGGCTGCCAAATCTCGATTCCATCACGCGTCCGTTCTACGACCTTATAGCTTTCGGGTCTATCCGCCCCCGGTAGAAGGCTTCATTGGCACATGTCTTGCGCCAAGGCCAGTAACTCGCTCTCTTCCGGATTGGGCGCCGCACGCACATCGCGCCAGCCCATGCCTGCCGGGCCAAGAATGCGCATCCCCAATGCTGCGAGCGCGATCTTCTGCCGATCCAGCCCCAACCGGTCGCATTCATCGGCAAAATGCTTTGCCGCACCCGCCGAATGCAAAAGGACTACCCCGCCCTGCGCAAGCAGAGCCGCGAAATCATCGGGAATATCCGTATTTTGCACGCGATACACGATACGCGATGTAAGCTCTATATGCGGCGGCGGTTCAAGCTCGACATGCTTCTCACCGGAAAGGCGCAGCAAATGCCGTGGCTGATCGGGAAGGCTGTTGAGCAAGGATTGCAGGCCCCCGCTCCCGATCATGGAGACAGCAAATCCTGCCTCTTCCGCAGCCTCTGCAGTCGCTTGCCCCACCGCCAGCACGGGCAAATGCTGCAAGGCTTCGAGCTTTTCGCCGCCATGGCGGAAGGCGTTCGCACTTCCCACCAGCAAGCCGTCGATCCCGCTCAGATCGGGCAAGGTCCATCCGCATGGCCGGATGCCAGACAGCGCGAAACCTGTGATCGGGAGGCCGCGCGCAGCCCCTGCTGCTATGGTGGAAGTCAGCCCCGGCTCGGGCCGGATGGCGAATACCCGTTTCAATGCGATCCCGCGCCGAAATGCGGCGCCATGCCCGGCGTAAGCTGCGCAAGGAGCGCGTCGCCCATGGCAGCAACCCAACCCAGGTCATTGGCTGCACCACTATGCGTTGCTTCGATCCGTTCTGTGCCGTCAGGGCTGAAAAGCGCGCAGCGCAGCGCCAACACATCATCCTGAGCGCTGGTCAGGACCGCGATGGGGCTGTGGCAAGTGCCGCCAAGCGCTTTCAGCAAGGCCCGCTCTGCCATGACCGCGTGATAGCTTGGCTTGTGGTTGATCGCGTCAAGAACAGCGCGGGTATCTGCGTCATCCGCGCGGCATTCGATCCCGATCGCGCCTTGCGCTGGCGCCGGCAGCCATGTGTCAGGATCAAGCCGCGCGCCGATGCCTTCTTCGCCCAAGCGGTCGAGCCCGGCAGAGGCAAGCAGCGTGCAATCCGCTTCGCCGCGTTCCAGCTTGGCCAGCCGGGTCGCAACATTGCCGCGGAAGGACACGACCTTGCAGTCAGGCCTTGCATGGAGCAGTTGCGCGGCGCGGCGCGGCGCGCTGGTGCCAATTGTCGCGCCTTCGGGAATGTCTGCAATGCTCGCCGCGCCCACCAGCCGGTCTGCCGTGTCTGCGCGAGGCAGGACCGCCGCGATCGCCAATGTCGCGGGCCGCAAGGTCTCGACATCCTTCATCGAATGGACAGAGGCATCAATGTGCCCTTCATGCAGCCAGTAATCCAGTTCCTTGGTCCACAGCGCCTTGCCGCCGATTTCCGCGAGCGGCCGGTCAAGCACCTTGTCCCCGCTCGCCATCACCGGCACCAGCTCTACGTCATCTTCGCCCCAGCCATGCGCATCGCATAGCCGCCGCCGGGTCTCGTAAGCCTGCGCCATCGCCAATGGCGAATTGCGCGTGCCGAGCCGAATTTTCGCTGTTGTCTCACTCATCGCTGCGCTTGCTCTAACCCTGTAAACCTCTAAGGGAAAGCGCCATGAGCACAAAGGCGCAGATCGTCCTGGGGATCGAATCGAGCTGCGACGAAACCGCCGTCGCGCTGGTCGCGAGTGACCGCACGATCCTGGCGCAGCAAATCGCCTCGCAAGTCAGTGAACATGCCCCCTATGGCGGCGTGGTGCCGGAGATTGCGGCGCGCGCGCATGCTGAGAAACTTGCCCCCATGCTTGATAGCGTGATGCGCGAGGCTGGCCTGACGCTGGCCGATTGCGATGCGATTGCGGCCACAGCCGGGCCGGGCCTGATTGGCGGGGTGATGGTGGGGCTGGTAACGGCCAAGGCGCTGGCGATGGCGTCTGACACGCCGCTGATCGCGATCAACCATCTGGAAGGGCATGCGCTGAGCCCGCGTCTGGCCGATCCGGAGCTCGAGTTCCCCTACCTTTTGCTGCTCGTTTCGGGCGGACATTGCCAGATTTTGCTGGTCGAAGGGGTCGGCCAATATCGCCGTCTTGCCACCACCATCGACGATGCGCTGGGCGAAGCCTATGACAAGAGCGCGAAGATCCTTGGCCTCGGCTATCCCGGCGGCCCCAAGGTCGAACAATTGGCCAGGCAAGGCGATCCGGGCGCTGTGCCCCTGCCCCGCCCGCTGAAAGGTTCTAAGGAACCGCATTTCTCCTTTGCGGGACTTAAGAGCGCCGTTCTGAGAGCGAAAGAGAGCCAGCACAATTCCGCTCGTCCTGAGCCTGTCGAAGGGCGTGAGAAGCCCGTCCATACTTCGACAGGCTCAGCACGAACGGGCTTTGCATATAGCGATGCGGATATCGCCGCCAGCTTCCAGCAAGCCGCGATCGACTGCCTTATTGACCGGCTGGAACACGCGCTAGACCGGATCGACACCCCGCCCAACCTTGTCGTTGCAGGCGGCGTTGCAGCCAATCAATCGGTGCGCAGTGCGCTGGAAGAGCTTGCTTCGCGCCGCGCGATGGGCTTCACCGCTCCTCCTATGGCGCTGTGTACCGATAATGCCGCGATGATCGCCTGGGCGGGCTGCGAGCGCTTGCCGCTTGGCCAGTTCGATCCGCTTGACGTATCGGCACGACCGCGTTGGCCGCTCGATCCCGATGCAGAGCCGGTGCGCGGCGCCGGGGTGAAAGCGTGACGGCTCACCGTCCCGTTGGCGTTTTAGGCGCGGGCGCATGGGGCACAGCGCTGGCGCAAATGCTCGCCAGCGATGGGCGCGAGGTGCTGATCTGGGCGCTGGAAAGCGATGTTGTCGAAGAAATCAATCGCGACCATCGCAATACGGCCTATTTGCCCTCTGCCACCCTGTCAGAGACAATCCGCGCCACAGGTGACCTAAGCGAATTCGCCGCGCTCGATATCGTGTTGGCAGTCACCCCGGCGCAGCATCTGGGCAGCGTGCTTCGGCAAATGCCCAAGGCACCGCGCGACCTGGTGCTGTGCAGCAAGGGCATCGAAGCGGGCACAGGGCGGCTGATGAACGATGTCGCGAAGGAAGCCCTACCGGAGAGCGAAGTCGCGATACTTTCCGGCCCCACTTTCGCGCATGAAGTGGCCGCCGGCCTGCCCACCGCCGTAACGTTGGCGTGCAGCGGCGGCGAAGCGCAGTGGGACCGGCTCGTTTCCGCCATCGCACGGCCAACCTTCCGCCCCTATTTCAGCGAGGATGTGACCGGCGCGGAAATCGGCGGCTCGATCAAGAATGTGCTCGCGATTGCTTGCGGCGTGGTTGACGGGCTTGGCTTGGGCCAGAATGCCCGCGCTGCCCTGATCGCACGCGGATATGCGGAAATGCTGCGTTTCGGGGAAGCGCTGGGGGCGGACCGCGATACGCTGTCGGGCCTGTGCGGGCTGGGTGATCTGGTGCTTACTTGCAGCAGCACGTCGAGCCGCAATTTCTCGCTAGGCAAGGCGCTGGGCGAAGGCGGTGATGCCAGGGCATTGATGGCCGACCGGCGCACCGTTGCCGAAGGCGCGCATACCGCGCCGGTGCTGCAACAATTGGCCGAGGATCGTGGGATCGATATGCCGATCGTGCTTGCGGTGAACACGCTACTGGAAGGTGCAGCGCCTGCGCGCGTGGTGCAGGACTTGCTCTCGCGACCGCTCACCACAGAGCAAGGCGAGCCTGCGTGAGCGCTGATCACACGGATGACATGGCAACGCTCGCCAAAGGCGGGCGCACCAATACGCTGGGGTTCCTGATCCGGCTGATCGGCGGGATCCCCTTCCTCTTCATCGGCTACCGGCTTTACGGGGTTGAAGACATGGGCCGCTTCGCTGCGGCTTTCGTGGTGATCGAGATATTCGCGCTGTTCTGCGCATTGGGAGAGAAACGCGGGCTGGCGCAGCGGCTGACCGAAGGCGCAGAGGAAGAGCATGAAAGCCACGTCAATCTGGTGTTTGACGGCATGCTCGCTTCGCTGATCGTATCGGCGCTGGTCGCATCGGTGCTGCTGGTCTTTCCCGGCATCATGTTCCCGAACGGAATGAATGGACCGCTCGATATCCTGATGGTCACAGCGATCCCGGCCTTCGCGCTGACGGAAATCCTGCTCGCCGCGCAGGCTTATAGATACGATATCGCGACAACTGTCCGCGCCCGTGCCGTGGTGGAGCCATGGGTGAAGTCGATCGCGGTGCTCGCGTTCTTCTATGTGCCCGGTACGCGCGAAAGCGGACTCGCGCTGGCCTTTGTCGTGGCGATCTACGCCGCGCTTTTGACTGCGCTGTGGTCAGTCTTGCGCACTTATGGCTTGCCCAGCGGTTGGCGCCCGCGCTTTGGCTATCTGGGCAGGCTGACGATGCGCGCATTCCCGCTGTCAGGTGCGGATGTGATCGAGCGCAGCACGCGGCTGCTCGACGTGTTCCTGCTCGGCCAGTTCACCAGCGAACGTGCGGTGGGGATCTACTTCTTTGCCAAGGAAGTTGCGACGCTGCCGCAGAAGCTCAAATCGAGCTTTGAACCGATTCTTTCGCCGGTAGTGACCAAGAACCTCAAGATCGGCAATCTTCCGGCGATCGCCGCGCAGGTGCGGCAGGTCGGCTTTTGGGTGATCGCAGTCCAGGCGGGGATCGCGCTGGCATTGGCGATCCCCGGCGAAGCGGTAATGGGGCTTGGCGGCCCTGAAATCGTGGGCGGCACCGGCGCGCTTGCGATCCTGCTCGCAGCTGAAGTGGTCGCTTCGATGGCAGTCGTGTCGGAAAGCGTGCTGGTCTATATCGCACGCAAGCGAAATCTGGGCATTTCGATCGGCATCATCGCGCTTCAGGCGGGACTGACCATTGGCTTGATCATGCTTGCCGAGCACTTGCAGCTTGACGAAGGATTCAAGGCCGCGGGGGCCGCCGCCGCATTGTTCCTTGCGCTTGGCACATCCAGCCTGATCAAGGCGCTGCTGCTGAAGCGCTTGCTCAAGGCGCCGGTCGGCAATTGGCGCTGGGGCCTGGTATGGGCAACCGGTCCAGCTGTGATCGTGGGCTTCCTGGCCACGCTGCTGCCCGAATGGGCCGAGCTGATTTTCGGCATCCCGGCGATCCTGCTCACCTATGGCTATGTGATCTGGCACCGCGGGTTCGGCGCGGATGACAGAGTGCTGTTCAGGCGCAATGTCGGGGGCGAGCAGCCGCAAGCCTGAGGCACCCTTCCCGCTCGATTCACCACTGACACAGAGCGTTCAGTCGCGGTTCACCGGCCAAAGCGATTTTTGGCGGCAGGAGTTCCAGCGCCTGACCGAAGTCGCAGGATCAATGAAAGGCGGTTGAGCGCCCCCTCCCTGGCTCGACCGCTACGGGCCCGCGCGCAAGGCTTGGCTTTGCCGCGGGCTCGCTGCTATGTGCCCCGCGCGTATTGGAAAGGGAGCTTTGACGCGTGATCGCAGCCGAATTCATCAATGCCTACTGGCCATATCTGGCGATCGGGCTTGTCGCCGCGCTGATCATCCTTTGGCTGGTGCTGCGCGCCAATCGCAAGACTTCAGTCATTCGCGAAAGCATGGCGCGCGATGTGCTGGACGAAGGCGCCGCTCGCGCTGCCCGCAACCAGGCATTGATCGATGCGGGAACACCCGCACCCACATTGTCTGACGCGGCGAATGCGCAGGAAGTGGCACATGCAAGCGCGCAAGCCGACGCAGAGGCTGGCGCGCAAGTGGTGCCCGATGCACCCGTTTCAGCAGATGCCGACGACCTCACCCGGATCAAAGGCCTTGGCCCCAAGATTGCGGCGATCCTGAATGTGCATGGGATCACCCGATTCGCTCAGATCGCTGAATGGGACGATGCCATGATCGATGAAATCGACGCAAAACTGGGAAAATTCGCGGGCCGCATCCGTCGCGATGCATGGGTCGAGCAAGCCAAGCTACTGAGTTCCGGTGACGAATCCGGTTTCTCTGCCAAGTTTGGCCAGAATGGATGAATACGGCCACAAGTAGGCGGAAATCTGTGTTAAGCTTGCGTGACAAATTGGCGCTGTCGAATACCTGGAAAGGAACCGCCAATGACACGAGCTTGCATCCTAGTCGCCGAAGACGAGCACATTCTGGCGAATGACCTTTGTGACACCGTCAATGAGGCGGGGTTTCTGGTGGAAGGCCCCTATCGTGACAACTCCTCGGCAATGCTTTCATTCCAGAAGCAGAGGCCCGATGTCGCCATTCTTGATGTAAAGCTTAACGATGGCACGGTGTTCGCACTGGCGGAGAAGCTCGAACAAGCGGAAATACCTATCATCTTTCATTCGGGCCTGTTCGCCCGCGATGAAGTGAAATCGCGTTTCCCCAATGCCATGACCTTGCGCAAGCCCTGCCCCCCGGCAGAGATGCTGGCTGCCGTCAACGCAAGCCTTGCCCCAGCCTGATCTGTTTCACTGCGGGTTTCTTACTCCCCGCCAGTTCGCTACTGAGCACTTGCTGTAACGCCCCATTCCTGCAAATGGGGCAGCAAGATAGTTTCAGGAGTAACTAAGTGGGCAACATGGTCCCCTTCAACTGGGAAGATCCCTTCGATCTCGAAACCCAGCTAACCGAAGACGAACGGATGATCCGCGATGCCGCGCATGGTTTCGCGCAAAGCGAGCTGCAGCCGCGCGTGATCAAGGCCTTTGCGGATGAAATCGACGCGCCCGAACTGTTTCCGATGTTCGGGCAGGCGGGCCTGCTGGGCGCGACCATTCCGGAAGAATATGGCGGCGCAGGCGCAAGCTATGTCGCTTACGGATTGATCGCGCGCGAGATCGAGCGGGTCGATAGCGGCTATCGCTCGATGGCTTCGGTTCAGTCATCGCTCGTGATGTATCCGATCTACGCCTATGGCTCGGAAGAGCAGCGCCGCAAATATTTGCCCGGCCTGGCTTCAGGCGAGCTGATCGGCTGCTTCGGCCTGACTGAACCCGATGCCGGGTCAGACCCTGCTGGCATGAAGACCGTCGCCCGCAAGGATGGCGACGGATATGTGCTCAACGGCTCCAAAACCTGGATCTCCAACGCTCCCTTTGCTGACGTTTTCGTCGTCTGGGCAAAAAGCGAGGAACACGGCGGCGGCATTCGCGGCTTCGTGCTGGAAAAAGGCATGAAGGGGCTGTCCGCGCCCAAGATCGAAGGCAAGATTTCGCTGCGCGCCAGCACCACCGGCATGATCATGATGGATGATGTAAAGGTGGGCGCGGATGCACTGCTGCCCGATGTGCAGGGGCTCAAGGGCCCGTTCGGATGCTTGAACCGTGCGCGATACGGCATCAGCTGGGGCGCGATGGGAGCGGCTGAATTCTGCATGCACGCCGCGCGGCAATACGGGCTCGACCGCAAGCAGTTCGGTCGTCCGCTCGCCGGCACACAGCTGTTCCAGAAAAAGCTGGCTGACATGCTGACCGATATCGCGCTGGGCCTGCAAGGTAGCTTGCGCGTGGGCCGCCTGATGGACGAAGGCCGTTTCGCGCCGGACATGATCAGCGTGGTGAAGCGCAACAATGTTGGCAAGGCGCTCGAGATCGCACGGCAGGCGCGCGACATGCATGGCGGCAATGGCATCAGCGAGGAGTATCAGGTGATCCGCCACATGGTGAATCTGGAGACGGTCAACACCTATGAAGGCACGCATGATGTCCACGCGCTGATCCTGGGCCGCGGCATTACGGGGATCGCGGCGTTTTGATGGAATCGGCGCGCATCAGTCTGTCCTACAATGCCGGAAAGTGGCATGAAGGCAGGATGCACTCCAATCCAACAAGGCTCCAATACGCTAGTCGTCAAACAGCTGAAAAGCAGATGGTTTTTCTGCCCCTGGACAGTGTTCCATGTGTTCCATCGTGTAGGATTCTTTGTCGGGATAGTGCCCAGCCACCCGCGCCCTCCACCCTTCCACCCGGAGTCTACCGGGATACCATCCGGGCGGAAGGGTGGAGGGCGCGGGTGGCCCGGATCAACCATGGGGCATGCGCATGAAGCTCTACGGATACTACCGCAGTTCGACCAGCTACCGCTTGCGCATCGCGCTGGAGCTGAAGGGGATCGACTACGACTATATCCCGGTGAACCTCCTCACCAGCGAGCAGAAGGGCGAAGCCTTCACCAGCCGCAACCCGTTCGGCAGCGTGCCGATGCTGGAGGCTGACGGGCGCGACCGCGCGCAGTCGATGGCGCAGCTCGAATGGCTCGAAGAAGCCTATCCCGAGCCTGCACTTCTGCCCGCCGATCTGGAAGATCGCTATACAGCACGCGAGCTGGCCTATGCCATCGCGACCGAGCTGCACGCGCCGCTCAATCTGCCGGTGCTCAAGTATCTCAAGGATCCGCTGGGCCATTCGCAGGACGAGATCGACACTTGGTATCGCCACTGGCTCGGGCGCACTCTGGAACCGGTCGAAGCGAGACTTGCGCAGCTCGGCTCGGGCGACTTCCTGTTCGATGCCCCCGGCCTGTTCGAAATCGTGCTGCTCCCGCAGGTCTACAATGCCGAGCGATTTGCATTCGACTTCAGCAACAGCCCGCATATCATGCGCATTGCGAAAGCTTGCCTTGCGCTGCCTGCCTTCCAGCGCGCGCACCCTGACAATCAAATAGACAATCCGGAGAACACTCCATGAAACTCGCCACGCTCAATAACGGAACCCGTGACGGCAAGCTCGTCGTCGTCTCGAAAGACCTCACCCGCTATTGCGCGGCGGACAATATCGCCCCGACCCTGCAGGCCGCACTTGATGACTGGGCTAACATCGCGCCCAAGCTCGAAGTGCTGGCCACGGATGTCGAGCATGAAGCGGTGCCGTGCGAGCGCTTTCACGAACGCGAAGCGCATTCGCCGCTGCCGCGCGCGTACCAATGGGCGGATGGCTCAGCTTACATCAATCACGTCGAGCTGGTGCGCAAAGCGCGCGATGCTGAAGTGCCGGAAAGCTTCTATCACGATCCGCTGATGTATCAGGGCGGCAGCGACGCCTTCCTTGCCCCGCGTGAAGACATCCCGCTGGGCGATGTGGCCTGGGGCTGCGACATGGAAGGCGAAGTCGCCGTCATCACCGATGATGTGCCGATGGGCGTATCGGTCGAAGACGCGGCAAAGCACATCAAGCTGGTGATGCTGGTCAATGACGTGTCCTTGCGCGGTCTGATCCCCGGCGAACTGGCCAAGGGGTTCGGCTTCTTCCAGTCCAAGCCCTCCAGCGCGTTCTCACCCGTCGCCGTCACTCCTGACGAGTTGGGCGATGCATGGAAGGACTCGCTCGTCCACTTGCCGCTGATGGTCGACTACAACGGCGAGGCATTCGGGCGTGCGGAAGCGGGCGTTGATGCGACCTTCAACATGGCGCAGCTGGTCGCGCATGCGGCCAAGACGCGCAATCTGGGCGCTGGCGCGATCATCGGTTCCGGCACGATCAGCAACAAGGGTGCGGATGGCGGCCCGGGTAAACCGGTCAGCGAAGGCGGGCTTGGCTATAGCTGCATTGCGGAAATCCGCATGATCGAGACAATCTATGACGGCGCGCCCAAGACCGGGTTCATGAAACCGGGTGACACTGTGCGGATCGAAATGCGCGACGCGCACAATCACTCGATCTTCGGCGCGATCGAGCAGACAGTGGTTGCGGTCTAACCCTTCAACCGCTCGGCGTGCCAGGCAACATGCTCGGCCATGAAGGTCGAGATGAAGTAATAGGAATGATCATAGCCATCCTGCATGCGGATGGTGGCACTCATTCCTGCGGCATCACAGGCTTCAGTCAAGCGGTGCGTCTGTAGCTGTTCTGCCAGGAAATTGTCCGCAGTGCCTTGATCGACAAGAATGTGCTCATGCCGCGCACCGTCTTCGATCAGCGCGACCGCATCATATTCACGCCACGCCGCGCGATCATCACTCAGATAGCGGCCCAGCGCCTTCTCGCCCCACGGCACCCGGCTCGGCGCGACAATGGGTGAGAATGCGCTGATAGAGCGGAACCGCGCCGCGTTGCGCAGCCCGATGGAAAGCGCGCCATGCCCGCCCATCGAATGTCCGGTGATCGCTTGCCGGTCCATGTCGACGGGAAAATGCGCAGCGAGCGTTTCGGGCAATTCGCGCTCGATATAGCTGCGCATCCGGTAGTGCTTGCGCCATGGCTTGCGCGTCGCATCGACATAGAAGCCCGCGCCCTTGCCGAAATCATATTCGTCCGCGCTATCAGGCACATCGTCGCCGCGTGGCGACGTGTCGGGCGCAACAAACACGATGCCGTGCTCGGCACAGGCCGCGCGAAACTCGCCCTTTTCCGTCACATTGGCATGGGTGCACGTAAGGCCGGAAAGATACCACAGCACCGGCAGCTTCTGTCCCGACGCGTGCGGCGGAACGTAGACAGAGAAGGTCATCCCTGTCCCGGTCTTCTCCGACGCATGCGAGTAAACGCCCTGCGTGCCGCCGAAGGCCTTGTTCTCGCTAACAGTTTTGATGCTCATCATGTGTCCTTCTTCGGGATCGTGGCGGTCATCGGCGTATGTCCCCAATGTTCAGCGAGCCTGAGGATGACTGTGCCCGCAAACGTGATGGTTGCGGTGTTGCGCAGCGGATGCACACCCACCGGCTCGCTAACCGCAAGCTCCGCATCCAGCACCAATGCGATACTGCCCGGCTCCGCATTGATCATGGCGAGCGGTGTGACCGAGCCCGGCTGGATTCCGATCAGCCGCCCCATGTCCTCCGCCTTGCCAAAGCTCACCCGCTTGCACCCGATTGCTTGCGGCAGGGCCTTCAGGTCAACCTGTACCTCTGCCGGAACAGTGAGCAGCCAGAACGCGCCCGTCGCATCCTTCAGGAACAGGTTCTTGGTATGCAGACAGGCGATGTCTGTCTTGATCGCGCGGCTTTCCTCGACGGTGAAGACAGCCGGATGCTCGTGCACTTCATGCGCGATATCCAGCGCGCGAAGGTCACCATAGAGCCCAGCCTCGCCGCGCATGTGTCAGATATCGACGGCCAGCGTGGCCGTTTCCGGATCGCCTGAATTCGGCGTTCCTTCGGCATCCATCACAAAGACCTTGGCTTCGCCATCGACCGCACGCGGGCGGTGTTCAGTGCCGGCTGGCACAACCACCATCTCGCCGGGGCCGAGCCGCTCGGTCCCGTGTTCAAAATCGATCTCCAGCACGCCCTCGACAACCAGAAACAGCTCATCCGTATCGCTATGATGGTGCCAGTGGTACTCGCCCTCAAGCTTGCACAGGCGAATTTCATTGCTGTTGAACCTGGCTACGATCTTGGGGGACCATTGCTCTGAAAACAGGCCGAATTTCTCCGCCAGATTGATCGCTTTGACCATCAATACACCACCACGCTGCGGATGCTTTCGCCCGCATGCATCAGGTCGAAACCCTTGTTGATCTCTTCCAGGCTCAGCACATGCGTGATCATCGGATCGATCTGGATCTTGCCGTCCATATACCAATCGACGATCTTGGGAACATCGGTGCGGCCCTTGGCCCCGCCAAAGGCGGTCCCGCGCCAGTTGCGGCCTGTCACCAGCTGGAACGGGCGCGTTGCGATCTCCTGGCCCGCTTCGGCCACGCCGATGATCACGCTGGTGCCCCAGCCGCGATGGCAGCATTCGAGCGCGGTGCGCATCACTTCGGTATTGCCGGTGCAATCAAAGGTATAGTCCGCGCCGCCATCGGTCATCGCTACTACCTTGGCGACTACATCATCGCGGCTCATGCCTTTGGTGTTGAGGAAATCAGTCATGCCGAATTTGCGGCCCCATCCCTCGCGGGTCTCATTGATGTCGATCCCGATGATCTTGTTTGCACCTGCCAGCTTGGCGCCCTGGATCACGTTGAGGCCAATCCCGCCCAGCCCGAACACCACGACATTGTCGCCCACCTGCACCTTGGCGGTATTGGTCACTGCGCCAACGCCGGTGGTCACGCCGCAACCGATGTAGCAGCTGGTCTTGAACGGCGCGTCTTCACGGATCTTGGCGACGGCGATTTCCGGCAGCACGGTGAAGTTCGAAAAGGTTGAACAGCCCATGTAATGGAAGATCGTCTGCCCCTTGTAGCTGAAGCGGCTGGTGCCATCCGGCATCAGGCCTTGCCCTTGCGTCGCCCGGATCGCAGTGCACAAATTGGTCTTGCTGCTGAGGCAGCTCTTACACTGGCGGCATTCGGGCGTGTAAAGCGGGATCACATGGTCGTCGGGCGCGACCGAAGTTACACCGGGGCCAACCTCACGCACGATCCCTGCGCCTTCATGGCCCAGGATCGACGGGAAGATTCCTTCGCTGTCGAACCCGTCGAGCGTGTAGGCATCGGTGTGGCATATGCCGGTGGCCATGATTTCGACCAGCACTTCGCCCTCTTTCGGGCCTTCCAGATCGACTTCCACGATCTCCAGCGGTTTCTTCGCTTCGAAAGCTACGGCGGCGCGGGTTTTCATTGCAGTTTACTCCCTCAAGCGGATTCGTGGACGGTCTTCGAGACCATGCAGGCGCTGACGCCTTCTGCGCCATCTTCCAAGCCATAGCCTGACCATTTGACACCGCCAAACGGCGCATCAGCCGCGCTGACAGTGCCGCCATTGATTGCGATCATGCCGGCTTCGATTTCGCTCGCCATACGCATGCGGCGCGCAGCATCCTGCGTCCATGCATAGGCAGCCAAGCCGTAAGGCAAGCGGTTGGCCTCTTCGAGCATGGCCGCTTCGCCCTTCATCGGGTTGATCATCGCGACCGGGCCGAACGGCTCTTCATTCATGATCGTCGCATCCAGCGGCACTTCGGAAAGCACGGTCGGCTCATGGAAGAAGCCCTGATTGCCGATCCGGTTGCCGCCCGCGTTCAGCTTCGCGCCTTTGTCGAGCGCGTCCGCAAGTTTGGCCTGGACGCCATCCGGGCCGCGCTCGCTTGCCATCGGCCCCATCTGTGTGTCGCCATCCATGCCATTGCCGACTTTCACCGCCTTGGCACGTTCGACGAAACCATCGCGGAAGCGCTCGAACACGTCTTCTTCGACCAGAAAGCGCGTGGGACTGACGCAAACCTGCCCCGCATTGCGGAATTTGTTGCCCGCCATGGTGTCGAGCGCCTTGTCGATATCGGCATCCTTGAACACCAGTACCGGCCCGTGGCCGCCCAGTTCCAGCGTAGTGCGTTGGAGATTCTCCGCTGCCAGCTTGGCCAGATGCTTGCCCACCGCAGTCGAACCGGTGAAGGTGACTTTGCGGATGACAGGGCTGGCGAGCAGATGCTCGCTGATGTCAGACGGCACGCCGAACACGCATTGCAGCACGTCGCCCGGCACACCGGCATCGTGCAACGCCTTGACGATGCCGAGTCCGCCGGCGGGTGTCTCTTCAGATGGTTTGACGATCACCGAACAGCCCGCCGCCAGCGGCCCGCCCACCTTGCGCATCACGTTCAAGGCCGGGAAGTTCCATGCCGAAAAGCCCGCCACCGGGCCAACCGGCTCATGCCGCACTTCCACGCGCTGGCCATCCGGGCGCACCAGTGTGCGGCCATAGAGCCGTTTGCATTCGCCCGCGTAGAATTCCAGCAGCATGGCGCAATAGATCGTCTCGCCAATCGCTTCCTTCAGCGGCTTGCCTTGCTCCAGAGTGATCGCCGCGCCGATATCCTTTGCGCGCTCGCGGATCAGCGCGGCGCCTTTGCGCAGCACCGCTTCGCGCTCGTCCGCAGACACCGCGCGCCAGCTTTTGAAGCCATTCGCCGCCGCATCGAGCGATGCGTCCAAGTCGGCCGCGGTCGCTTTAGGCAGCGCAGCCATGGCTTCGCCCGTTGCAGGATTAAGCACATCGATTGTTTCGCGCGCGCTGGCGCCGATTGCTTCACCGGCGATCAAAAGTTCCAATTGGGGGTATTGAGTCACGTTTCCTCCTCCGACTCTGTTGGCCCTCCTTACCAGTCTCAAGTGAGAGGTCCATGCATGCTGGCGGCGACAATCAACTCAATTCCTTGGCAGATCAGTTGTTTTGCCAAGGAAGGGCCTCTATCCATACCAGTCTTGGTTCTTGGCAGGCGGGGATTTCGGTTTGACGCAAGACAGCAACGACTTTCGTCCGCGTCTGGTTTTGCGATTTGGCGTGACGGGCCATCGCCCGCCGCGGCTCCACATCAAGCATCACGATTTGGTCAAGCGGCAATGTGCAGAGATGTTCGCTCTGGCGCAAGCCACGCTTGAGCAACTGCAGCCCGCCCACGCCGATGTTTTCTCGACCGAGCCGGCGCAGGCAAAGCTGCTCTCTTCGCTGGCTGAAGGCGCAGACGTGCTGGCGGCAGAAGCGGCGCTGGAATCCAAGGTCCATCTTTCAGTCTGCCTGCCCTTCCCGCCAGAGGTTTACACCAAGGATTTCGGCAAGGAAGAATGGGCGCGCACGCAGGCGCTGATCGATCGTGCGGATTCCACGCTTTCGCTGGCCGATTATCACAGCGGCGATGAAGCAGCGTATGAAATGGCTGGCGATGTCGTGCTGGGGCAGTCCGATATCCTGATCGCAATCTGGGACGGCGAAGCAGCGCGCGGACGCGGCGGCACCACGCAAGTGGTGGCAGAAGCGGTCGCGCGGCACCAACCAGTGATCCATATCGACGCGCAAGGCGAGAAGCCTCCGGAGATCCTGTGGAGCGGATTGCACACAGCGATCCCTGACCGCCCATCAGTCGACGGTGTCGAGCGCGCAGACGCGAAGACCGCTCTGCCCGCGCTGATCGAAGCGCTGTGCGCCCCGCCGATCGGCCGCGAGCTGGAAGCGCTCAAACGCTTTACACATATCGAAGAGCGGCACCGGGAGCGGGTGTTTGCATGGCCATTGCTGATGGGGCTCACCGGTGCACGCCCGTGGTCAAAGCTGTCCTTCCAGCCCAATGATGCAGAGACTGCCGCGGATCATGCGCGCAGCCTGACTACGCCCTTCGCAGAAAACGGCCATTTCGGATCGCATCTGAACGGCCCGCTGCTGCAGCGTTTCGGGCGCGCCGATGCCAAGGCCAATCTGTTCGCCTTGCGATTCCGATCCAGCTTTGTCGTCAATTTCGCAATGGCGGGCGTGGCAGTTTTGCTCGCCTTGTCCGGGCTGCTGTTCCCTGAAGCGAAGAAAGCTCTGATCGCAGCCGAATTGCTGGTGATCCTGCTGATCATCGCCAATACCCGCGCAGCCAACCGCGCCAATTTCCATCAACGCTGGATTGACCAGCGGCATCTGGCGGAGCGATTGAGGCAATTGATGCTCAACGCCACGCTTGGCCGGCTGTCGCTGCGCGATGTCGAAGACGGCACACGCCACCCCGGTTGGGCGAGCTGGTATGCGCGGGCCTGCGCACGTGAACTGGGCCTGGCCAAGGCGACGCTCGACCAGGCCTATCTCGGCAAGGTGCGTGACGCGATGGCGCATCTGATCGAAGCGCAGGCATCCTATCATGAAGCCAACAAGCACGCGATGCATCACGCCAATCACCGGCTGCATCAGACCGGCGATCTGCTGTTCGGCGGCACGATCCTGGCCTGTGTCGCCTATCTCGCGATCTCTTTCACCATGGGCAAGAATGTTGGTGTGTTGGGTTTCGGGATGACGGAAATTGTCACCTTCCTGACTGCACTGTTCCCGGCGCTTGCCGCGGCGCTCTATGGCATCCGCATGCAAGGCGATTTCGCTGCGACGAGTGAACGATCAGCTGTGATCGCGCGCCGTCTGGAAAGCCTGAAAGTGGCGATCGATGCGGACCCCTTGCGCTATGACCGGTTGATCGAACGCTCGCGCCGCTTGAGCGAGATCATGCTGGCTGACGTCCAGCAATGGCAGCTGCATTACGAGACAAGGCCGCTCAGCCTGCCAGGTTAGCATTCATTTGCGCTTGCGGGTCTTGTTCCAGCCATCAAGGTGCCAGAACTTTTCCATGTAGAGATATGTCATCGATGCGGTCCAACCTACCATGACAAGGCCATTGAGCGCTTCCGTGCCGCTGATCATGCGCAGATCGCCAGTTGGTATAAGGTCACCGATGCCCAGCGTGGTGTAGCTGGTGATGGAAAAGTAAATCGCATCTTCCAGATCATGCCCGCGCTGGCCGTCGATCGTGCCAAAGTCACCCAGATATTCGAGGCCCAGGAAAGTCACCGCATATAGCAGCACATGGATCATGTGCGACGTGAGCGCAGCCACCAGCATCACGATGATCCGCATGCGCGGCGGTATCCTGATATGCGTGAGGCGTTGAGAGGTCTGGCGCAGCACCTCGTAATGGATCGCGATGGTCGCTGCCACCAGCAAGAGCGAGATCAGGATTGCCGTCATCAAGCGCAAGCATCGCAATCCCCCGAGAATTCCGCAAGCTATTTAAAGATTGCTCACGCTCGTCTATGAGCCGGTTATGGATGGGAATATAACTGCGGGTTCTGGCACATTTTGTGACGCATGCACGGTTCGCAATCGTGCGATCTGTTCGGATCTGACGCGTGACGAGCTGGGCGCGCTCAATAGTATTGGGCGGCAGCGGAAACTGCGCGCGGGCGAACAGTTGATCTGGGAAGGCGATGAAGCCGTGCTGGTCGCCAATGTGGTCGAGGGATTGCTCAAGCTGTCAAGCTCGACCTCGGATGGGCGCGAACAGATCCTTGGCATTGCCTTTCCGGCTGACTTCCTGGGCCGGCCATTTGGCGGCTCGACACCCTATGGCGTCGAAGCGCTGACTGACGCGCAGGTTTGCGTGTTCCAGCGCAAGGATTTTGACCGTTTTGCCAAGGAACATCCGCGGCTTGAGCACAAGTTGCTTGAACGCACGCTGGCAGAGCTTGACCAGACGCGGAAATGGATGCTGCTGCTGGGCCGCCTCAATGCCGAGCAAAAGCTGGCGAGTTTCCTGCTGCAGGCCGCCGATCGTGCGAGCGAATCCGGTTTCTTTGCTGGGGATGGCACAAGTTTCGATCTTCAACTTTCGCGCCAGCAAATCGCTGATATCCTGGGCCTGACGATTGAAACCGTCAGCCGGCAGATGACCAAAATGAAGTCGCAAGGCCTGATCGATCTGCCATCGCGCCGGACAGTCACGATCCTCGACCGGAGTGCGCTCGAGGATCGTGCTGAATAGGCTGCTTCGGGAAATTCCCGATCAGAAAGTGTAGCTCACTCCGGCGCTAAGCACCCAGGGATTGAGTTTGTGCTCGGTTTCAATGGCGAGCGTATTTCCAGCAAACCATTGCGCTTCCAGATCAATGAAGTAGCGCTTGGCATCAAGGCTCAATCCGAACCCTTCTTCGCCCAGCGGCACATCCACGCCTGCCTGCAACAGGAAGCCGAATTTATTGTCGAAATTGAAATCGGTAGCGCCGAGCGGGATCGATGCTGCGCCCGGTTTTTCGTCAAAGATCAACCAATAGGTGACGCCTGCACCAAGATAGGGCTTCACCCCGCCAGCATCGAAATGCGCCTTGGCAGTCAATGAAGCCGGGATGATCTTCGCATCGGAAACCAGTTCTGCCCCTTCAGGCAGGCCGGAAACCGCATCGACATCATGCTGCGTCACGCCTGCAATCGTCTCCAGCGAGAAGTTGTTGCTGAGGAAGTATTCGATCGCGACCGTTGGCACGAAATTGTCATTGGCCTTTGTCTGCGTGCCGGTGGGCAAGCCGACAATATCGACATTTACGTCTTCGATCTTGCCATCGGGCGCCACCAGCGTGCCCAGAACCTTTACCTGAACGTCGCCGGTGCGATCATCCTGTGCCGCAGCAGGCGAAGCGATCATTGCGATTGCCGCAGCGGATACTGCGAGGAGAGTCTTCATCATATTCATCCCAAAGCTGCAGTGACCGCCCCGTGCGGCCTAGGGTTTTTGCAGCTTGGCCCGGCCAATAGTCGCGGCCCCGATTCGCATTCATTGATCTTGATCAAAGACCAAATCCGATTCCGCCAGCATTGCAGTTCCCGTCGCCGCGATGGGAATACAAATGCCGAAAGTCTCGTTCGAAAAGTTCAGGCGCGCCGTGCTGGCGCGTTCCGTGTCCAAAGACACCGACACGCGATTATCGGAAATCGGCATATTCCAGCACGCCGTACGCGGTGAGGAAGTGAGCCTGAGCGGGCGAACAGACCAGCTGGTGTTTCTGGCTGAAGGTTCGACCAAGCTGGTTGCCAGTGATGCCGATGACGCAGAACAGGTCCTGGCGTTCCATTTCGCCGGTGACATGATCTATGTTCCACGCCGCAATCGCGGCGATTTTCGCCTGGTCGCGCTGGCCGATTGCAGGATTATCTCTTTCTCCGCCAATGAGTTCCTTGACGTGGCGGAGCAAGACCCGGCTGTCTTGCGAACCATCCTGACCCGCACGTTGATGGCGCTGCAGCGCAGCCGCAACAAGGCGATACGGATGGGCCGCCGGTCCGCGCAGGAACGGATTGCCGATTTCCTGCTCGCCATGGCCGATCGCATCGGCAACGATGAAGGCAATTGCATCAGTTTGAGGCTGCCCATGTCGCGCCGCGATATCGGCAACAGCCTGGGCCTGACGATCGAAACCGTCAGCCGCCAGTTCACCGAGCTGCGCGACCAGCAAATCATTGCCACTTCAGGCCGCTCGATCGTGCGGCTTTACGACCTTGCCGAACTCGCCGTTCGTGCAGGCCACACTCCGCCGCCTCAATCCAAATCCGAAATTTGCGCTGGATCAAAGAACGACCGGCAGCCGCTCGCTATCGCAGCGGCAGAATCAGGGGTATAAACCATGCAAGCAGTACTCGGACGTATCGGCATCTGGTTCCTTGTCCTGATGGCGGCCATCGCAGCCGTTATCGGAGCAAAGGATGCAGCCTTCGCCGTACATATGACGATCTTCGCGCTCGTCGCTTTCCTTCTCATCGTGATGACCGCGGGCAAATATGACCCGCTGGCCAAGGCGCAGAGCATCTTCAAGATGCCGCCGGGGCCATCTCGCTATGATGATGACCCGATCCGCTGGGGGGTGATCGCCACCATTTTCTGGGGCATCGCCGGATTTCTGGTGGGCGTGATCATCGCGACGCAAATGGTGATCCCGCAGCTCAATATTGAGCCGTATTTGAATTTCGGGCGGCTGCGCCCATTGCATACCTCTGCAGTGATTTTCGCCTTTGGCGGGAACGCGCTGATCGCCACCAGCTTTTATGTCGTGCAGCGCACTTGCCGCACGACGCTGGCTTTCCCCACCATGGCGCGGTTCGTGTTCTGGGGTTACCAACTGTTCATCGTGCTGGCGGCAACCGGCTATCTGCTGGGCGTTACCCAGTCCAAGGAATATGCTGAGCCTGAATGGTATGTCGACCTGTGGCTGACCATCGTTTGGGTTGCCTATTTCCTCGTCTTCGTCGGCACGATCGTGAAGCGCAAGGAGCCGCATATCTATGTGGCGAACTGGTTCTATCTCGCGTTCATCATCACTGTCGCGATGCTCCACATCGTCAACAATCTGTCACTGCCGGTCAGCCTGCTCGGCTCGCGCAGCTACAGCCTGTTTGGCGGGGTGCAGGACGCGCTGACGCAGTGGTGGTACGGCCACAACGCAGTGGGCTTCTTCCTCACTGCAGGCTTCCTGGCGATGATGTATTACTTCGTGCCGAAGCAGGCAGAGCGGCCGGTCTATTCCTACCGCCTCTCGATTATCCACTTCTGGAGCCTGATCTTCCTCTACATCTGGGCGGGTCCGCACCATCTGCACTACACCGCGCTGCCTGACTGGGCGCAAACACTGGGCATGGTGTTCTCTATCATGCTGTGGATGCCCAGCTGGGGCGGCATGATCAACGGCCTGATGACGCTGAACGGCGCATGGGACAAGATCCGCACAGACCCGATCATCCGCATGTTCGTGCTCAGCCTGGCCTTTTACGGCATGAGCACCTTCGAAGGCCCGATGATGAGCATCAAGGCGGTCAACAGCCTGTCGCACTATACCGACTGGACTATTGGCCATGTGCACTCCGGCGCTTTGGGCTGGAACGGCATGATCACTTTCGCCTGCATCTACTTCCTGGTTCCGCGGCTGTGGAACCGCCAGCGGATGTATTCGATGCGGATGATCAACTGGCACTTCTGGCTCGCGACGCTGGGGATCGTTTTCTACACCGCCAGCATGTGGGTAGCCGGGGTGACCCAAGGCCTGATGTGGCGCGAATATGGCGTCGACGGCTACCTGGTGAACAGCTTTGCTGACACCGTCGCAGCCTTGAAGCCGATGTATGCGCTGCGTGTGCTGGGCGGCCTCTTCTACCTCAGCGGGGCCTTGGTGCTGGTCTACAATGTCTGGATGACACTTGCAGGCAAGCTTCGCGAAGAAGCCCCGATGAGCGACGCCAGTTACGATCCAGAAGCCGATCGTCCCGCAACCGCAGTTCCAGCCGAATAGGAGCGTATCCGATGACTGATAATACGAATGACGCGCCTAAAGGCCATGCCCGGCTGGAGCGCAATGTAACCATGATGGCAGTGGCGACACTGGTAACAGTTGCGATCGGTGGCTTGGTGCAGATCACCCCGCTGTTCTATCTCGACAACACGATCGAGCAGGTCGAAGGGGTGCGCCCTTACAGCCCGCTGGAGCAGGCGGGGCGAGACATTTACATCCGCGAAGGCTGTTATACCTGCCATAGCCAGATGATCCGTCCCTTCCGTGACGAGGTCGAGCGCTATGGCGCATACAGCCTGGCTGCGGAAAGCATGTTCGATCACCCGTTCCAATGGGGTTCAAAACGCACCGGGCCAGACCTGGCACGCGTGGGCGGCCGCTATTCGGATGAATGGCATGTCCAGCACCTGGTCGATCCGCAAAGCGTGGTGCCGGAAAGCATCATGCCGCAATACGGCTTCCTGGCGGAAAACCCGCTCAAGGTGCCGGATATCGCTGCAACGCTGAGCACGCTCAACATGGTCGGTGTGCCTTACAGCAAGACCGACATCGAAATGGCGGAAGCCGATTTGATGGCGCAGGCCGATCCCGATGCCAATCCGGGCGATCTGACCGAGCGCTATCCCAAGGCGCAAGTGCGCGATTTTGACGGCAATCCCGACATGGTTTCGGAAATGGATGCGCTGATCGCGTACCTGCAAATGCTGGGCACGCTGGTCGATGTCAGCAGCGCCGCCGCGCAGCAGGAACTGGCTGAGGAGACCGGCCGATGAGCACTTACGAAACCCTGCGCCATTTTGCTGACAGCTATGGCCTTGTCATCACCATGCTTCTGTTCGTGGGCCTGTGCGCCTGGCCGTTCCGGCCCGGAGCCAAGCACCGCAACCATGAAGCCGCCCACTCGATCCTGAAGGACCAAGACGATGGCGAATGATCCGAACACTCAAAAACGCGTCGATGAACCCACCGGCACTGAATTTGTCGGCCACGAATGGGACGGCATCGAGGAACTGAACACGCCGCTACCGCGCTGGTGGCTGTGGACCTTCTACGCCACGATCGCATGGGCGCTGGCCTATACCGTGGCCTATCCGGCATGGCCGATGCTGAGCCAGGCGACCGAAGGCCTGATCGGCTGGACCAGTCGCGGGCAGTTGATGGATGAGATGAGTGCGGCAGACGCAGCACGCCAAACCACCAAAGAACAGCTGGCGGCGGTCGATATCGTGAAATGGCAGGACAATCCCGAACTGATGCAGAAAGCCGTTGCGGGCGGCGCCGCCGCGTTCAAGGTCAACTGCGTCCAGTGCCATGGCTCTGGCGCGGCAGGCTCTGCCGGTTATCCCAACCTGAACGATGATGACTGGCTGTGGGGCGGCGATCTGGAAGCGATCGAGTTCACCATCCAGCACGGCGTGCGTTGGGACGGCTCGCGCCAGAGCCGCTTCAGCCTGATGCCGGGCTTTGATGGCATCTTCAGCGATGCAGAGGTCAACGCAATCGTTGGGCATGTCCTGTCATTCACCGATGCTGGCCAGTCGAGCGAGCGCGGCGCAGAACTCTACGCCAACAATTGCCTCGCTTGCCACGGACCAGCCGGAGGTGGTGACCGCATGCAAGGCGCGCCCGCGCTCAACGATGCGATCTGGCTTTACGGCAACCAGCCTGGCGATGTCCGCGCGCAGATCCTGAATCCGCGCCATGGCGTAATGCCGGGCTGGAAGGATCGCCTCGATCCCGTCACCATCAAGATGCTGGCCGCCTATGTCCATTCGCTGGGCGGCGGTGAAGTTCTGCCGGTAGCAGAAGAAGCTGAGGCAGCTACGGTAGGGGGTGATGAGCAACCCTGATCCCCATGATGCAGCCGCCAAGGCTCAGCAACGCTGGGCCAAGGCAGAGCCGGGGGCTGAGCCCCTGAAGCCCAAACCGGCCAGTGCGGGGCGGCGCCAAGCCGCCCCGTCGACCACGGCTGACGGGCTTTATGAAAAGCACCAGAAGGTCCACAACCAGCGGATCGACGGGCCGTTTCGCCGGTTCAAATGGCTGGTGATGATCGTCACCCTGACAATATATTACGTTACGCCCTGGATCCGCTGGGATCGCGGCCCTTACGCGCCTGATCAGGCGGTGCTGGTCGATCTGGCCAATCGCCGGTTCTACATGTTCGGGATCGAGATCTGGCCGCATGAATTCTATTTCGTTGCAGGCTTGCTGATCATGGCGGGGATCGGGCTGTTCCTGGTCACTAGCGCGGTGGGGCGCGCATGGTGTGGCTATGCCTGCCCGCAAACGGTGTGGACCGATGTATTCCAGCATGTCGACCGGCTGTTCGATGGCGATCGCAATGCACGCATCCGGCTCGATCGCGCGCCTTGGGGGCCAAGCAAAATCGCCCGCCGCCTTGCCAAATGGGCGGTCTACATGCTGATCGCATTTGCCACCGGCGGTGCGTGGATTCTCTACTTCGCCGATGCGCCCACGCTCTTTCGCGATTTCTTTGCGCTGGAAGCGGCTCCTGTTGCTTATGCCACTGTCGCAATTCTTACTGCGACCACCTTCACGCTGGGCGGTTTCATGCGCGAGCAAGTGTGCATCTACATGTGCCCCTGGCCGCGCATCCAGGCCGCGATGCTCGATGAAAAATCGCTGATCGTCACTTACAAGGACTGGCGCGGTGAAAAGCGCGGTAGCTTGAAGAAAGCGCAAAAGAACCCGGGCGAATATGGCGATTGCATTGATTGCATGAAATGCGTCGCTGTCTGCCCGACGGGAATCGACATTCGCGAAGGCCAGCAGATCGGCTGCATCACCTGTGCGCTGTGCATCGACGCCTGTGACAAGGTGATGGCGGAAATCGGGCGCCCGCGCGGGCTGATCGATTATGCCACGCTGGAAGATTGCGAGCGCGAAGCCGCCGGGGGACCCACTCGCCCGGCGTGGAAAGCACTGATCCGTCCGCGCACCTTCATCTATCTGGGCGTGTGGAGCGCGATCGGGCTTGCCATGCTGTTCGCGCTGGGCGTGCGCAATCACACCGATCTCACGGTGTCGCCAGACCGCAATCCGCCCTTCATGCCGCTGAGCGACGGTTCGGTGCGCAATGCCTACACGCTCAAGCTGCGCAATATGGAAAGCCGCCCGCGCCAGATGGAGATCCGACTGGAAGGCTTGCCCGGCGGTGTAATGTGGACAGACACGATCCCGCAAGGCGATGCCGCGCGCAGCCATGTGCTCGACGTTGCACCTGACTTGACCCGCACCGTGCGCGCCTATGTCTCCGCGCCATCGGGCGTCAGCGAACAGAATTTCAGCTTTGTCCTTACGTCACAGGACGAACAGGCCGAGCAGGACAGCTCGGAAACCCTTTTCAATGCTCCGGGAGGCAATTGATGCCAAATAAACCGATACGAGGCGAATTCACCGGCCGCCATATGCTGTTCGCGATGATCGGCGGGTTCGGCATTGTCATGGCAGTCAATTTCTACATGGCAAGCCTGGCCACCAGCGGCTTTGGCGGCGTCATTGTCCAGAACACCTATGTCGCAAGCCAGAAGTTCAATGGCTGGCTGGCTGAAGCAGAGCGCCAGAAGGCGTTGGGGTGGGAAGCCGGGCTTTCCCGCGGGGAAGACGGGCATTTGATCGTCTCACCAAACGGCGTGCCGCAATTCGCATTGGCCTCTGCGGAGATCCGCCGTCCGTTGGGCGCACTGGAAGCGAGCACGCTTTCGTTCGAGCGGCAGGCGGATGGAACATTCCGTTCCACCACTCCCTTGGCAGACGGTCGCTGGATCGTGCGGCTTGAAATCAACGCGGCGGGCGATGTCTGGCGCAAGGAACAGCAGATCCGGTGAACGCACAAGCTGCCATCCCTGCAATGGATCATGTCGAACTGATCGACAGCCGCTTTTCCGTGCCGGGAATGCGCTGTGCGGGATGCATCGCCAAGCTTGAGCGCGAATTGCCCAAGGTTGCAGGCGTGGCAGAAGCGCGGGTCAACTTTTCCGCCAAGCGCGTCGCCTTGCGCCATGCGCCCGATGTCGATGAAGACACGCTGATCCACGCAATCGAAGACCTGGGCTTCGAAGCGCAGCGGGTGGAAGACAATCCGCTGGGTACAGACGAGGCAGATCGCAAGCTGCTGCTGCGCGCACTCGCTGTCTCGGGATTCGGCATGATGAACATCATGCTGCTGTCTGTCAGTGTCTGGTCTGGCGCAGGCGGAGTGACCAAGCAGCTGTTCCACCTGCTCTCCGCGATCATTGCCATTCCCGTCATTGCCTATGCCGGCCGGCCGTTCTTCGCTTCGGCCTGGATGGCGCTGAAGCACTGGCGCACCAATATGGACGTGCCGATCTCCATCGGCGTGCTGCTGGCAAGCGGGTTGAGCCTTTACGAGACCGTGACCGGCGGCGAACACGCCTATTTCGAAAGCGTCGTGATGCTGCTGTTCTTCCTGCTGTGCGGGCGCGCGCTTGATGCCATGATGCGCGGCAAGACCCGCGCCGGCATCGATGCACTGCTCGGCAAGATGGGCAAGAGCGCCAGCGTTGTCGCAGCCGATGGCAGCACCCGCCGCGTGCCGGCCAACGAAATCACGCCCGGCATGGTGATGCTGGTTGCGGCAGGCGAGGCACTGGCGGCGGATGGCGAAGTGATCGAAGGCTCAAGCGCGATCGACAATTCCATGTTGACGGGCGAAAGCCGGTTGGAACCGGTCAACCCGGGCAGCGAAGTCCATGCCGGAACGATCAATGTCATGGCCCCGATGCGCGTGCGCGCCACCGCCGTTGCCAGCGACACCAAGGTAGCCGAAATCGCGCGGCTGATGGACGAAGCAGGGCAATCGCGCAGCCGCTATGTCCGCATCGCTGACAAGGCCTCGCGCTATTATGCTCCTGCGGTGCACACTCTGGCGGCCCTTGCCTTTGTCGGCTGGATGATCGCAGGTGCAGGCTGGCATCAATCGCTGATAATTGCCATCGCCGTATTGATCATCACCTGCCCCTGCGCACTGGGCCTCGCAGTGCCAGCAGCGCAAGTGGTCGCCAGCAATGCGCTCTTGAAGCAAGGCCTGCTGGTCAAGGATGGCACCGCGCTGGAACGGCTAGCTGAAGTCGACAGCGTACGTTTCGACAAGACCGGAACGTTGACCTTGGGTGAGCCGCGCCCCGATGTGAGCGGGTTGAGCGACGAGGCGAAAGCCGTGGCATTGGCGCTGGCACAGAACAGCCGCCACCCGCTCAGCAAGGGGCTCGCCAAGTCGCTGCTCGCGCAGAATGTAGTTCCGGCATCGATCACGGATGTCAGCGAACGCGCGGGCGAAGGCGTGTTTGCGCGCTTTGAAGGCGCAGAAGTTGCCTTGGCCCGGCCCGGCGAAACCGCCGATCACCCGACCAGCGAGCTGCGCATGGGCGACGAGACTGTGCTGATCCATTTCGCTGACCCGCTGCGCGAAGACATCGCTGAAACCTTGCGCGAACTGGACGCGCTTGGGCTCGACTCCGCGCTGCTATCGGGTGACCGCAAGGATGCCGTTGCCGCAGTGGCGGATCGCTTTGGCTTGGAAGGCAAAGGCGGCCTGACCCCGGCAGACAAGCTCGATCTGCTCAACGCCCTGAAGGCTTCTGGCCATCGGCCGCTGATGGTGGGCGACGGGCTCAACGATGGCCCGGCCCTCGCCGCCGCGCACGCGGCCATCGCGCCCGGCAGCGCGAGTGATGCCAGCCAGCAAGCCGCCGATGCCGTGTTCATCGGCGAGCGGTTGATGCCGGTTGCCAAGGCCGTGCAGGTCGCCAGGGCCACCATGCGCATCGTGCGCCAGAATTTCGTGCTGGCGGTTGGCTATAACATCCTTGCCGTGCCGCTGGCGCTGTTCGGCATGGTCACACCACTGATCGCAGCCATTGCGATGTCGGTCAGTTCGCTGATCGTGGTCGGCAATTCCTTGCGGCTGGCAGGAGCGGCAAAATGAACGGCTTGATGTTCCTTATTCCGGTCGCGCTGGGCATGGGCTCATTCGGGCTCGCAATGTTCTTCTGGGCGATGAAAGACGGCCAGTTCGAGGATCTGGACGGGGCCGCGCACCGCATCCTGATCGACGATGAGGATACACCCAAATGATCGGTCGCTTGGCAGGACTTGCCTTCGTGCTCGCATCCTTGCCCGCGCCGCCTGCCACCGCAGAATCCGGGGTGCTGATCGCGCAGCTCTGCAATGGCGGGACGATTGCGATCCCGCTGGGCGATGGGAAAGCACCGCCACCGCCCGAGCCCTGTTCGATGAAAGCATGCCATGCGGGCAATTGCCGCAACAGTTCCGATCGCAAGCAATTTGACCGATCGCAATGAAGCGCGCGGCTACTCAGTCCAATAGGACCTGCATGTGGCCCTATTACCCGGATCTGCTCGCAACGCCTGTCCCGCGATACACCAGCTATCCCACCGCGGCTGAATTCGGCCCGATTGACGCGCAATCCTATGTCGAACAGCTCGAAGGGGTCGACAGCGATATCTCGCTTTATGTCCACATCCCCTTTTGCGAGAAAATCTGCTTCTACTGCGGCTGCAACACCGCAGCATCAGGCAAGCGGCAGCGGCTCGAGAGCTATCTCGAAGCACTGCATCGGGAAGCCGCGCTTGTTGCGGAGCATTTGCCCGAAGGGATCAAGGTAAAGCGGCTTGCATTCGGTGGCGGCAGCCCCAATGCGATTACGCCGCTCGATTTCGCGCGGCTGCTCAGCTCTCTGACAGTTCAATTCCGCCTGTCCGATCCGGAAATCTCGATCGAAGTCGATCCGCGCGTGATGAGCGCGGAATGGGCTGAAGTGATTGGCAGCTCCGGGATTACCCGCGCCAGCTTGGGCGTGCAGACTTTCGCGCCCGCCGCCCAGCAGGCGATCGGCCGTGTCCAGCCACCGGAAATGATTGCGCAAACCACGGATTGGCTGCGCAAGGCCGGGGTCACATCGCTCAATTTCGACCTGATGTATGGCTTGCCCGGTCAAGGCTGGGCCGAGTTGGAAGACACGTTGGAGAAAAGCTGCGCCTTCGGTGCGGACCGGATCGCGCTGTTCGGCTATGCCCATATGCCGCATCTGATCCCGCGCCAACGAGTGATCCCGGCGATTGATTTGCCGGGCCAGGTGCCGCGCTTTGACATGGCACAACGTGGCTATGCCTATCTGACAGAGCGTGGCTATGTTCCGATCGGGTTCGATCATTTTGCTCGTGCAACTGATCCGATGGCGATTGCAGCCGGGAGCGGTGGGCTGCGCCGGAACTTCCAGGGATTTACAGACGATCCCGCACCGGTTCTGATCGGCCTTGGCGCTTCAGCCATCAGCTCATTCCCCGGACTGCTGGTGCAGAACGAGAAGAACAATGGCCGCTATCGCATGCTGCTTTCGCAAGACCGGCTGGCGGCCGGGCATGGAATCAAGCGCGATGCGGATGACCGCTATCGCGGCGCGGTGATCGAGCGCCTGCTATGCGATGGCGAAGCGCGGATCGGCGCCCGTTTGATGCATTCCACCTTGCCGGCACTCGGGCCCTTCATCGAACGTGGGCTAGCCACGATTGATGACGATTGGCTGACGATTTCACCGCAAGGCCTGCCCTACTCGCGAGTGATCGCCGCGCTGTTCGATCCCTATCGCCAGGAATCGCAGCGCCGATTCAGTTCGGCTGTGTAGCCGGTTCTACTGACCCGGTGGCGGGGTGCGGAAGATAAAGACCGGCCCGATGTCGACAGCTTGCGCAGCACCCGCAAATTGCAGGACAAGCTTGGTCGATCCGGCTGGATAATTGCGCGGTGAACGTGCCCGCAACCGGAGCAACTGCCAGTCTTCACCCACGGGGAATTCCACCTGAGCGAAATCGCCACGCTCCGGATTAAGGTCATCAATCTTCATGGAAACCCTTGCGCGCCGATCAGAGGTGATCGCCTGCTCGGTACGTGCGGCAATCGCTATCAGCAGGTGATCGCCACCGGCCATATCGGTGGTGATCGGGATCGCCAGCGACAGCATGCCCGGGTCGGATTGCGCGGCATCCGTGGTGAACCGTGTTGCCTTGCCATGCCAGATTGCCGGTTCATCGCGGGTCTCGGAAGCACCCACGCTTGCAATGACTTCCCAGTCACTCCCCTTGGGGTCGTTGAGCAACTCGCCGGCACCTTCAAGCGGTTCGGGGATCAGCGGCTCTTGCTTCACCACCGGGATCGGTTGCGGTTCTGGTGCGGGGGGTGGAGCGGGTTCAGGCTGCGGTGCCGGAACATCGGCGGCAATGCGGTCTGCTCCTGACACGACGATGGTTTGGCCAATCTCGATTATCTGCCTGGTGCGGCCAAACTGGAAAGCAACGATCCCGTCCTTCGGGCGCAGAGTCATCTCAACCGGTGCAGAAACCTCGTACCAGTCCCATTCGGTACCGATTTCCAGCGTTTCTTCGCCAAAGCCGGGGTATGGCTCTGCATCCTGCTGAAAGCGGACGCGGATCACCCCCTTGCCATTGTCGGTACGCGCTTCAATTGTGCGCGCATAAAAGCCAATCGTTATCGTGTCACCGCGGCGCACTGTCTTGGTCAGTGGTACATTGGTGCCAGCTACATAGATAAACTCATCGGCGCGCTTCACGTCAAAGCGGATTGCTGCGCCGCCGCCGGGGATCGATTCATCTACAATCGCGCTTCGCTCAATATCCGCGCCATAGCTTTCCCAATCGAGACGCGAAGGATCGTTGACGAGCGTTCCCGGTAACTGCGCGTCAAGCTGAGCCAATGTGCTGGAATTTTGCGCTGATAAAGAAGCGTGCGGAATAGCGAAGGCCGCAATCACAAGGCTTGCCACCGCAACCAAGAATCCTGACCGCAACATTACTTTTAATCCTCCCAAAATTTGCATTTTGGGAACGTTAACATAGTGGGTTGCGGGCAGCAAGAGACGTGAGCGCCCTCTCGCTGAGTCAGTTCGACTTGGTTAGCTTAGTCGCGGCTTTCGAGCCCGTGCTCGGCGCGGGCAATCTCATGCAGCCAATCGGCATGGCGCGGTGCCTTTTTCGTCTCGCTCCACTCGTCGAGCATCAGGGGCGCAACGCGCTTCAACTCGTCATACTGATCTTGCGTGCCGATATCGGCCGCCAGCTCGACACGGTGGCCGTTGGGATCGAAGAAATAGATCGATTTGAAAATGCCGTGATGCGTGGGGCCGAGCACATCGATGCCTTGCGCCTCGACATGCGCCTTGGCCGCCAGCAGTTCGTCTTCGGATGCGACCCGAAAGGCGAGGTGCTGAACCCATGCCGGTGTATTCTCGTCACGGCCCATGGTCGGTTGATTCGGGAGCTCGAAAAAGGCCAGGATGTTGCCATTCCCTGCATCGAGGAAAACGTGCATGTAGGGATCATATTCGCCGGTCGAAGGCACATGATCCTCGGCAAATGCGGTGGTGTATTCCATGCCCAGCACGCGGCCATACCATTCGACCGTTTCCTTCGCGTCCTTGCAGCGATAGGCGGCGTGGTGAATGCCGGAGGGTTTGATTGGTTTGGAAGTATGGTCGTCCATTTGTCTATCCAGTCGTCATTGCGAGCGTAGCGAAGCAATCCAGTTTCGTCGCTTGCTGGATTGCCGCGTCGCCTGCGGCTCCTCGCAATGACGAGCTACCTTCTAACCCGCTTATTCTGCCGGTTCCCCTTCGACTTCGAGCACTCCGCGGCGAATCTGGTCGCGCTCCATGCTTTCGAACAGCGCCTTGAAGTTGCCTTCGCCGAAGCCGTCGTCGCCCTTGCGCTGGATGAATTCGAAGAACACCGGGCCAACCTGCGCTTCGGCAAAGATCTGCAGCAGCAGGCGGGGATTTCCGCCTTCAGTCGTGCCATCGAGCAGGATACCGCGCATTTTGAGCTGTTCAGCGTCTTCGCCGTGGCCGGGCAGACGCTCGTCGAGCATTTCGTAATAGGTTTGCGGCGGGGCCGTCATGAAAGGCACACCGAGCTTCTTCAAGCGGTCCCAGCACGCGATCAGATCGTCACAGATCAGTGCGATATGCTGAATACCTTCGCCATTGAACTCGCGCAGGAATTCCTCGATCTGGCCCTTGCCGCCTTCGCCTTCTTCATTGAGCGGGATGCGGATCTTGCCGTCAGGCGCGGTGAGCGCCTTGGAAGTGAGGCCGGTATATTCGCCCTTGATGTCGAAGAAGCGGATTTCCTGGAAGTTGAACAGGCTCTCGTAATAGTCGGCCCAGTACTTCATGCGGCCGGTGTAGACGTTGTGCGTCAGGTGATCGATCAGCTTGAAGCCGGCGCCTTCAGGGTGCTTGTCGACACCTGGCAGGTATTCGAAATCGATGTCGTAAATCGACAGGCCTTCGCCATTTTCATCCGGGTAGCGGTCGACCAGATAGAGGATCGCGCCGCCGATGCCGCGGATCGCGGGGATGCGCAGCTCCATCGGGCCCGGTTCGTTGCGCACCGGTTCTGCGCCCTGCTCCATCAGGTGATCCCACGCCTTTTGCGCATCGCGCACGCGGAACGCCATGCCGCATGCACTGGGGCCGTGTTCGCGGGCAAAATACCAGGCGGCGCTCTTCGGCTCGTAATTTGCGATCAGATTGATGCCGCCCTGGCGCCACAGATGCACATCCTTCGAACGGTGCGTCGCGACGTGGGTGAAGCCCATGGCTTCGAAGATGGGTTCGAGCACGCCCTTTTCCGGCGCGCAAAACTCAACGAATTCAAAGCCATCAAGGCCTGCGGGGTTGTCGAACAGATCGCCTGGGTGAAGGGTTTCGTGCTTGGTCATGACTATACTCGGCTAGAATCAATTTAGTTTCGTTTGTAACTAAATAGGCGATCTGGCCGATTTTGTCAAAGCCCCCGCTTCAGATGGGTTTTATCAACTTGCGACGCGCCCGATGTTGCGCCCGCGCTCGTCTTGCGTAACCGCCAGCTTTGCCCCGAAGGGCTCACCGCTTTCGAATGCCACGCGCGTTATTTCATCGCTCAGATCCGCATTGCCGACCACGCGCTCACCCGCAGCATTGCGACCGATGAACACGGCATCGCTGCCGGTTTTGGCGTGATTGATAGTATAGCTTTCCACCGTTGCGCTATCGAAGGGAGCATCGCTGCACGGCACGGCGTTGTCCGCCATGGCCAGCATGGTGAAGCGGTCGTTGGCGGACCAATCCGCCGGTTCGGTCGAGTAGATCCCGGTGGCATATTTGCTCATCCAGCCGCCATTCGCGCCGACCAGTGCAAAGCTGCCAGGATCCTTGCGGCAGCGCTCTACCGCCTCGCAGATGGCATGCGCGGAGTAATTGTTGCCCGCTCCGCCGAAGAAGGGCAAGCCGCCTGTGAGAGTCAGCCCGCGCGGATCATCCGGCGACAGGCCGAAATGATCGCATTGCCCGAAGACAGGAATCGCAAAGCAGGAATAGAAATCGAGATATTGCATCTCGTCCATCGTCTTGCCCGCACGATCCAGCGCCGCTTCAACCGAAGCGATCGAGGCCGGGTTAGCTGACAGGTCTGGCCTTTCAGACAGCATCAGCTCGGTCGCCGCTGTCACTGCATGGATATGCACCCATTTGTCTTCCGGCACGCCCAGCTCGCGCGCGAGGCCCGCGCTAGCGATGATGATCGCCGCTGCTTGATTCACCTGGTCACGTGCCACAGTCATCCGCGTATAGGGCTCCGCGACAATGCGGTTACGCTCGGTGACCGTCGCAAGCTCTTCTGCGGTTCGCTCGACCGGAGCAGCCGAATGCGGATTGGCCGCTGCAACCCGCGTGAACGGCTCGAACAATTCGCCGATATCCCGGCGATACTCTTCCAGGCTCTTGCCCAGCTTTGCGCGCCGCGCGTTCTCGGCGATGGCGTAGAGCGGGATCGCACCGGTCGCGCCATGCGCAAACAGTTGCATCTCCATCATGCCTTCGACGCCGAATCCGCGATCTTCGAACTCGCCGCCGATCTCTTCCGACCAATCGGGCTTTTCACCTTTGGCCGCGAGCGCCAGAGCAGTCGAGATCACTTCCGATCCGACGATCACCGCGCATTGGCTTTTGCCCGCCGCGATCTCGGTCGCGAACTCACCGACATACTGCTGATTGGTCTGCCCCCCAGTGGGCGACAGGATCAGATGTTCGGGTGCCGCACCCACGCGCTTTGCCAGTGCGCCCGGGACATTATCCGGCGCGCCGAATGGCGGGTTGCGATCAGCCCGGGACATTTCGAACGCACGGATTGCTGCCAGCGTGTCGATCTCA
>JASBTD010000006.1 GCA_030148605.1 Erythrobacter sp. | reverse complement strand
ACGGTGCCGGCCCGCACCCCCCCCCCACCCCCCCCGAGGGTTTCAGGGCATGATCGGGGGTTGGGCGGGGGAGCGGGCTGGAGCCGCAAGGATCGCACGGATGTGCGATCCGCCCGCAGCGAAGACTCCAAACTCCCTAGCTAAACACTTGCCTTTCCTGACATGACAAACTATGTGCGCGCCTTTCCGGCGGTGAATCGCCGACTTTCGAAAATTACCGAGTAAACATTCGGCCTGTTTTACGGCCATCACAGAACGCGAGATAGAACGAAGTTATGGCCAATACGCCGCAAGCAAAAAAGCGCATCCGTCGCAACAACCGCCGCGCAGAGATCAATGGCGCGCGCGTCAGCCGCATCCGCGGCTTCGTGAAGAAGGTCGAAGCAGCATGCGAAGCCGGTGACAAGGCAGCAGCAGCTGAAGCTCTGAAAGCAGCCCAGCCTGAAATGGCTCGCGGTGTTGCACGCGGCGTGCTTCACAAGAACACTGTGGCACGCAAGATGTCACGTCTTTCGAAGCGAGTCGCAGCACTCTGATTCGCTTTTGAATCGCCCTTCGCAGGGCTCAAAACCAGACAAGGGTCGGCTCGGTTAGAGCGCGGCCCTTTTCTTTTGCGCGGCATCCGCTGCTCGATTCAGCGAAGCCTGACTTGCGGCTTGCCGATAACCCTAGGACTTTCCACGATTCGCATCGCTCAAATGGGCCAAATCATGTGTTTTCAATAACTTCAACGCAAGCCTGCGGGTTTGCGGCGAGTCAACCGAAATATTTCTCTTTTTTTACATTTCCACACTTGCGCTCTTCGGTCAGGCGGCCATAAATCGAAATTGCCGGGGGCGGGACAGCCCAGGCATTTACAAGCTGGAGCGATGGGGGGATGTGCGGAAATTCCGTTTCCGCATAGTGGCGAAGCTTTGCCTATCGTTGGTCGAATTTGAATGACCTGGCGTTTGACCGGGGTGTGACAGGATTGGTTGGGGAATGGTCCAGGATAATGACAAGGCGAGGGTGGCAAAGCGGAAAGTCGATGAAGATCTGATGGAGGATTCCGAAGCCGTAAACCTCGCCGCCGACTGGGCCGATATCAGCCAGGGGCTTCGCAAGGATCTGGGCCATCAATTGCACAGCCAGTGGATCAAGCCGATCCAGCTTGGCGGTATCTGCAAAGAGACAGGGACGCTCGACCTTTACCTGCCGACAGAATTCTCTGCGAATTGGGTCAATGACCGGTTCCATGACCGTTTGCAGCTTGCCTGGAAAATCATGCGCAGCGAAGTGCGCAAGGTCCGCATCTCGGTTCATCCTGGCCGCCGCCAATTGCCTGAGCTCATGCTCGACAATGGCCGCCGCCCTGCCAATGACGGGCTCGACACCAGCGTGATCGCAGTCGCAGCCGGCACAATCGGTGATGCCGGTTTCACCAGCTCGGTCGGGCTCGACCCCTCGCTCACCTTCGCCGCTTTCGTAACCGGCGAAGCCAATGTGCTGGCCAAGAACGCGGCAGAGCGGATGGCCGCAACCGAGCAGCCGCAATTCTCGCCGCTCTATCTCAAGGGCGCGACCGGCCAAGGCAAGACGCACCTGTTGCACGCCATCGGCCACGCCTATCTTTCCGCACACCCGCGCGCGCGCATCTTCTATTGCAGCGCTGAACGTTTCATGGTCGAATTCGTCCAGGCGCTCAAAGCCAACCAGATGATCGAATTCAAGGCGCGCCTGCGCAGCTTCGACCTGCTGTTGGTCGATGATATCCAGTTCATCATTGGCAAGGCGAGCGCGCAGGAAGAACTGCTTTACACGATCGATGCGCTGCTGGCGGAAGGCAAGCGGCTGGTCTTTGCAGCTGATCGCGCCCCGCAGGCATTGGACGGGGTTGAACCGCGCCTGCTTTCACGCTTGTCGATGGGCCTGGTGGCAGACATTCAGGCTGCCGATATCGAATTGCGCCGTTCGATCCTCGAATCGAAACTTACGCGTTTTGCGCCGCTCGATGTGCCGGATGATGTGATCGATTTTCTTGCCCGCACCATCACGCGCAATGTGCGCGAACTGGTGGGTGGCCTCAACAAGCTGATCGCCTATGCGCAGCTGACGGGTCAGGAAGTTTCGCTCAATCTGGCGGAAGAGCAGCTGACCGATATCCTCTCAGCCAACCGCCGCCGGATCACCATCGACGAAATCCAGCGCACCGTGTGCCAGTTCTACCGCATCGACCGTAGCGAAATGTCATCCAAGCGCCGCGCGCGTGCGGTCGTGCGCCCGCGTCAGGTGGCGATGTATCTGGCCAAGGTGCTGACCCCGCGCAGCTACCCCGAAATCGGGCGCAAGTTCGGCGGGCGTGACCATTCCACGGTTATTCACGCGGTGCGGTTGATCGAAGATCTGCGCAAGCGCGATGCCGATATGGATGGCGATGTGCGCAGCCTTTTGCGGCAGCTTGAAAGTTAATTCGCACGAAATTTCAACACACAGCGTACAGACTGATCGACAGAGCTATGCACAGCTCTATCGACAGGCAGTGCACAGGCTGTAAACAGCTTGTCCCATGAGTGCTTCACCGCTTTCTCCACAGCGACTGGACCGTTTTGCGCGCCATATCGTGCTGCCTGAGATTGGCGGCGCGGGCCAGGTTGCACTGGCGCAAAAGCATGTGGTGATGGTCGGCCTTGGCGGGATCGGTTCGCCTGCCTTGCAATATCTCGCCGCCGCGGGAATCGGGCGCTTCACTCTGGTCGATGATGATGTTGTCGATGCCAGCAACTTGCAGCGCCAGACAATCTTCACCACCCGCGATGTGGGCCATGGCAAGGCCACCAGCGCGCGTCGCTGGCTGGCCAATTTTGACGAAGCGCTCAATGTCGACATCAGCGACGCGCGGATCACGCCGGGCAATGCCTCTGCGCTTGTTTCCGGCGCGGACCTGGTGCTGGACGGAACGGACAATTTCGCGACGCGCCTTGCGGTGTCGGATGCCTGTGTCGCTGCCGGTGTGCCGCTGCTTTCAGCTGCAGTCGGCCGCTTCCAGGGCCAGATTGGCGCCTTCGCCGGGCACATGGCAGATCAACCCTGCTATCGCTGCTTTGTTGGCGATGCTTTCGATGCGGAAGACTGCGACACTTGCGCGGAAGACGGCATGCTGGGCGCGATGGCGGGATGGGCCGGCACCTTCGGCGCGATGCAGGCCGTGCGCGTGCTGCTAGAAGGCGTAAGCGCATTTGGCGATCCGCAGTTTGGCAAGCTCCATATTCTGGACGGGATGAAGCCCGGCATGCGGACGCTGACAATCGCGAAGGATCCGGACTGCAAGACCTGTCGCGCCTGAACTAGCCCGCGCTATTCGCCACCATATCACGCTGCAGAGTGCGGCCCGCCAGCAAGTAATGCAGCGCCGCCCAGCCATAGCCGCAGATGAAGATCACGATCGACCATTGCAAGCCGCGCGCTTCGGCATCGCTGCAAGCCGTAAGGTTTTGCAGGTCAGCCCCCGCCAATGCTGCCTTCGCATCGGGTGCAAGCGTGATCAGCGGCTGGCACGCTTCAAGTGTCAGGCCGAGGCCGTACCCTTCAAGGAACACAGTCTTGAGGAAGGTCGAGAGGATCCCGATCAATGGCGGGCCAAGCCCGTATCCCAGCAGATTCACGACAAACAGCGTGATTGCCACGGCTGTCGCGCGCATCCGGCTGTCGACCACGCCGCCTGACACTGCATACATAGGCCCCAGGTAGAAATAGTGGATCATCGCGGCAATCATCAGCGCGGGCATGGCCAGCCACAGGCTGTCGGCAAGGAAGCCGAAAGCGTAGAATGGCACAGACAGCCCCATCCCCACCGCAGGCAACCACGAAAGCGCATTGGGATGCCGCTGCGCCATCTTGTCGGCCAGCCAGCCAGAGGCAAACACGCCGATCGCGGCCATCACGCCCAGGATAATCCCGAACAGCAGCGACGCGTCTTCGATCGACAGGCCATGCGTGCGGATCAGGAATGATGTCGTGAATTGCCCCACCCCGTAACCGACGAAGGATGCCAGCATCGCGCCGGTCACCACGTGCCAATAGGCGGGCTTAGTCTTCAGCACGGCCAGAGCCTCGCCAAAGCTGGCTTTTTCTAGCCCTTGCAGCGCCGCCGGATCGGTGTAGCCGCGCGGCGGCTCTGAGATCGTGCGCCACACGACGAGCGCAAGCAGAACGCCTGGCACACCGACAACGATGAAAGCAATGCGCCAGCCCTCTACCTGCGACCAATCGAGGCTGCCAAACAGGAAGCCTATCCCCATCGCCTCTACCCATGCGCCGAATTCCGCCCCGTCCAGCCCGGCCAGCTGCCCGCCGAAGATAGAAGCCAGCATCCCGCCCAGCGGCACGCCCAGCGCGTAGATCGACACAGCGGTGGCGCGTTTGGAAGGCTTGAAATAGTCTGCGATCAGCGATTGTGCCGGCGGCGTGCAACCCGCCTCGCCGATGCTCACCCCCACGCGGAACAGGAACAGCATCAGGAATGATGTCGCAAAGCCGCATAATGCGGTGAACAGGCTCCACACAGCCACCGCCAGTGCGATGATGATCACCCGGTTGTATCGCTCTGCCCCGCGCGCGATTGGTATGCCGAGAAACGTATAGAGCACCGCAAAGGCAGGGCCGCCAAGCAAGCCCATTTGCCAGTCTTCAAGGCCGAAGCTGAGCTTGATCGGCTCAGTCAGGATATTGACGATGGTCCGGTCAATGAAATTGAAGATGTAGACCACCAGCAGCGCGCCAAGCACATAGGCGCGGTAGCCCGGTGTGCCAAAACCCTCGGATGCGGCCTGAGCCTGTGGCGGTGCCTGCACCGACGCTTGCGCCATCAATTTCTCTCCCCGGACGCGGGCAGCCCTGCCGGATTTGTCCGGTCAATCAGGCGAATGCGCGCGCTCAAAGCATACCTTCGCCGCATTTTCGGTTTGCGTAAAGCTCAATCGGTGCGCACCTTGCTTTGCTGCTAACCCAGCATCTCATCCACCCAAGCAGGCACGAGCTCGCCTGCCGGCCCCTGGCGCGATTCGTGAAACCAGTGCGATCCTTCGCTCCGTTCGAGGTTGAGCTCGAGCGTGTGCACGCCCAGGTCGCGCGCGTCGCGCACAAAGCCCGCCGCAGGATAAACCGCGCCTGATGTGCCGATGCTGACAAACAGGTCTGCGCTGCGCAGCGCGGCATAGATCCGTTCCATCTGGTAAGGCATCTCGCCAAACCACACGACGTCGGGGCGCAGCGAAGGCGCCCGGCAGATCGGGCACGGCGGTCTGCCCGACATCGGCGCATCCCACGGCGAGCGCATTTCGCATGAGAGGCATAGCGCGCTCTTCAATTCGCCATGCATATGCAGAACCCGCTTGGCTCCGCCGCGTTCGTGCAGATCATCGACATTCTGCGTCACGATCAGCAGATCCCCGCCCCATCCCTCGTCAAGCCGAGCCAGCGCTTCATGCGCGGCATTGGGCTGAACCTTGCTCAGCGCTTCGCGCCGCATATCGTAAAAGCCAAGGACAAGATCGGGGTCGCGCGCGAAACCTTCTGGCGTGGCGACGTCTTCCACCCTGTGCTGTTCCCACAAGCCGCCTGCATCACGGAAAGTATCGATCCCGCTTTCCGCGCTGATTCCCGCGCCGGTGAGAATGACGATGTTTCGTTTCTTGCCCATTTTCTCTTTCTCGTCATGCTGAACTTGTTTCAGCATCCATCCTGCCCCACAGAGCACACATCGCAAATGGGAAATGGACCCTGAAACGAGTTCAGGGTGACGGCTTGCTTGAGGGCAATTATGGCACAATTCGGAATCATAGGACACAAGGGGCGCATGGGGCAGGCGCTTGCCGCAGCAATCGCCGAAGCTGGCCATCAAGTGGCAGGCGGGGTGGACGCCGGTGACGATGTAGCGCAGCTGGCCGATCGCAGCGATGTGTTGATAGACTTTTCCGCTCCCTCCGCATTGGAAAACAATCTGCACGCGGCCATCGGCGCTGGTGTTCCGATCATTATCGGTACGACCGGCCTGACCAATACGCACCACACAGCAATCGACAATGCCGCGCGCGCGGTGGCGATCCTGCAAACCGGAAACACATCGCTCGGTGTGACGCTGCTGGCGCATCTGGTCCGCGAAGCGGCGAGCAAGCTAGGAACGGACTGGGATATCGAAATCGTCGAAATGCACCACCGGATGAAGGTGGATGCACCGTCTGGCACCGCCAAATTGCTCGGCGAAGCAGCTGCCGAAGGGCGCGGGATAGACCTTGCGAGCCATAGCGAAAGCGGGCGCGATGGGCATACCGGCGCGCGGGCAGATGGCGCGATCGGCTTTGCTGCGCTGCGCGGCGGCACAGTCGCAGGCGATCACAGCGTGATCTTTGCCGGAAGCGAAGAACGAATCACGCTCTCGCACCTGGCCGAAAACCGGATGATCTTTGCCAACGGCGCAGTGAAGGCGGCAGAATGGCTGATCGGCAGGCAGCCGGGACGTTACACCATGGCGCAGGTGCTAGGGCTTTGACGCATCAGCATCACGTCACATGTCAATAAGGCCAGGATAGCTTGGAACCGGCACTTTTCTGGGCGCTATTACTAACCGGACTAGCGGGGGTCAGCGCGTTTTCCGGTGCCGTTCTCGCGCATCTGGATGAGGCCGCAGGCGGATGGCTTAGCGTAAAATGGAAGAACGGCATCATCGCCTTCGGTGGAGGTGCGCTGATCGGTGCCGTGGGACTGTTACTGGTGCCGCACGGGCTCGAAACACAGCCCTTGTGGCTTGCCGCGCTGACCTTTCTAGCAGGCGGCGGTGTCGCCATGCTGGTCGACCGCGCCTTGCAACGTTCAGGCACGCCGGCAAGCCAGCTTGTTGCACTGAATCTAGACTTCATCCCTGAAGCGATCGTTGTCGGCGCGGTGATTTCGCAGGACTTTCCTCTGGCCATTTTCCTGACCGCTGTGATGACGGCGCAGAACCTGCCTGAAGGTTTCAACGCCTATCGCGAAGTGCGCAAAAGCCACGCGGGTTTTATCCGCGCGCATATTCTGCAGCTGATGTCGCTGTGTGTGCTTGTTGGGCCCGCAGCTGCCTATATGGGGTATCTCGCCTTTTCGTTCGACGATGCGGCACTAGGCACCTTGATGACATTTTTTGGCGGCGGAATCCTGTACCTGGTGTTTGAAGACATCGCGCCTGAGGCAAAGGAACCGGGGGACTGGTCTCCGGCGATGGGTGCCGTAATTGGCTTCATGGTGGCATTGGTCGGATCAGGATTGACGAGCTAAACCCATGACCAAGGACCAGATCTTCGAATTCTTCCGCCGCTTGGCCGAGGACAACCCCGAGCCCGAGACCGAGCTGGAATATGGCAACGCCTATCAGCTGGTGGTGGCGGTCGCGCTGTCCGCGCAGGCGACCGATGTCGGGGTGAACAAGGCAACGCGCGCGCTGTTTGCGAAAGTCAAAACGCCTGAGCAAATGCTGGATCTGGGCCTGGACGGCCTGATCGAGCACATCAAGACAATCGGCCTGTTCAACTCCAAGGCGAAGAACGTGATCGCGCTGTCCCGGCTGCTGATCGATGAATATGGCGGAGAGGTGCCTGACACGCGCGAAGACTTGGTGCGGCTACCCGGCGTAGGCCGCAAGACAGCGAATGTAGTCCTCAACTGCTGGTTCAAACAGGAAACTTTCGCAGTCGACACGCATATCCTGCGCGTTGGCAACCGCACCGGCCTAGCCAAGGGCAAGACGCCCGAGCAGGTCGAAGCCAAGCTGGAAAAGCGCGTGCCCGGGCCGTTTCGCCTGCATGCGCACCACTGGCTGATCCTGCATGGCCGCTATATTTGCAAGGCACGCACGCCTGAGTGCTGGCGCTGCCCGGTGGTTGACCTGTGCAGTTTCCGCAAAAAAGTGCTACAAGTGCCGGCATCGAGGGGCAAAACCAAGAGCTGACGCCTGACGCGGAGCGGGAGTGTGAGAGGAATATTGCCATGACCCGTACATATCTGATGATCGGCTTGCCGTTTCTGGCACTCGCTTGCGCACCGGTCCAATCCGATGAGGAATTCGTAACCGACGGCCCACCGGTCCGCGTGGCAGGGGAAGCGGAAAGCTGCATCTCTATCACCCGGATCCGCACATCCAGAGTGCACGATGACCGCACGATCGACTTCGAGATGAATGGTGGAAAGGTCTATCGCAACACCTTGCCCGCCAAATGCCCGAGGCTGGGTTTCGAAGAGGCTTTCACTTACGAAACCTCGCTTTCGCGCCTGTGCAACACGGACATTATCTATGTGCTGGAAACCGTGGGCGGAGACCTGCGCCGCGGCGCTGGTTGCGGATTGGGTGACTTTATCCCGGTCGAATATGTCGAGGACGAGCAAGAGTGAGCGCGCGCATTTTGATCGCGCTGGCAGCTGCTGCAGCTTCAGCCGGGATCTCCGCGCCAGCTGCTGCACAAGCCGCAGCTGAAACCGCAATTATCACGACTGGCACCGGCGCGCCTCAGGCGCGCGCTGCAAGAGGGCTGGGCTCCGCCATATCCGGAGCAATGCGGCGGTCCGGCAGCGCGATCAGAGTGCAGCCGCGCGGTGTTCCCCGAAGGCAGTCTCCGCAAGCCCAGTCACAACTCCAGACACAAGCGCTGCCCGAAGGCGACGCTTTGGAAGGAACCGATGCGCCCGCCTATACGCTCAGAAACGGTGCGACGATCCGCGTCAGCGGCAGGCTGAATCCGGCGGCGGGCGCTGTCTGCACGCGCAATTGCCGCAAGGATCAGATGCCTTCCGCGGAGGCGACTGAAGAGGTCAAGACCGAGGAAGCGGAGTCAACGCCGGAAGACTAGCCCGGCCCTGCCCAGGCTTCAGACATCGTCCGCGCTGATCATTTCGGCCCGGTCGATCTCGTTTGTCAGCGCTGCAACAGTGGTCGCCACCGCTGCGTCACCGCTGACATTGGTGGTCGTGCGCATCATGTCCATGATCCGGTCGACACCCGCTACGAACGCGATGGTTTCCAGCGGCACGCCAACCGCGCCGAACACCAGCGCCATCATGATCAGCCCTGCACCTGGAATACCGGCCGCGCCAATCGCACCGAGCGTGCCGAGGATCGAGATCAGGAAATAATCGCCCCAGCTAAGATCGACGCCAAAGATCTGCGCGCCGAACAGAGTCGCCAGGCCGAGATACATCGCAGTGCCATTCATGTTGATCGTGGCACCGAGCGAGATCACGAAACTGGCCACCGAATTGCTGATGCCGAGGTTGCGCTCTGCGCAGCGCAGCGTAACCGGCAGCGTCGCGTTCGAGCTTGCGGTTGAATAGCTGACCGCGATGGCGTCGATAATGCCGCGGAAGAAATCCACCACTGGCAAGCGCGCGATGAACTTGATCATCGAGGAATAGATCACACCGATGATCAGCAAGCAGCCAAGGTAGTTCAGGAACACCAGCTTGCCGAGCGCGCCCAGCGCATCAAGCCCCAGCGTGCCGGCCACCCATGCCATCAACGCGAAGACACCGAACGGGGTGAGTTCCATCACCACCATGGTGACTTTCTGCATGATCACTGCGCCCGAATCGAAAATGCGCTGAACCGGTTCGCCGTCTTCCTTCGCCATCAATATGCCGATGCCAAGCAGCAGCGAAAAGATGATCAGCGGCAGCACGTTGACATCTGCCATCACTTGCACCGGGCTTTGCGGGACCATGCCCAGCACCATCTCGCGCCAGGTCGTGTCATTGGGCTGAGGCACAGCGCCCATCTCGATCGCCGAGGTGTCTACGCCCGCCCCTGGCTGGACGAAAGTTCCAAGTCCCAGGCCAAGCCACACCGCCATCTGGCCAGTCACGACAAACAGGAGAAGCGCGCGCCAGCCAACACTGCCCAACTTGCGCAGATCGCCGATGCTGGCCACGCCTGCCACAAGGCTGAAGAAAATCAGCGGGACGACCAGCATCTTGATGAAGGCAACGAAAACATCGCCGATGATCTTGATGCTTTCCGCACCCGGCCCCCACAACCACCCGGTCAGGATACCCAGAATCAATGCGCCGATAACGCGTTGCCACAATGGAATTGCAAACCAGGCTTTCATATTCTTCTCGCTTCCCTGTCTAATTCGTCATCGCGAGGAGCCATCTGGCGACGCGGCGATCCATCGAACCTTTGTCTGGATTGCTTCGCTACGCTCGCAATGACGCGATGAACAGTCAACTGTTGAGCGCTGCCGATGCAATGCGGCTATAGATGCGTGCCAAGCTGTCGAGATCGGCCACAGCCACTGCTTCGTCGCGCTTGTGCATCGTCGCATTGCACAGGCCGAACTCGATCACCGGGCACACAGCGCGCAGGAACCGCGCGTCAGACGTGCCGCCAGTGGTCGAAGCTTCGGGTTTGAGGCCAGTCTCCGCTTCAACCGCATCAGAGATAATCTGCGAGAATTCTCCGGGCGGGGTGAGGAATGGCTCGCCAGAAATCACCGGGCGCGCCACGCCGCCGTGCTTTTCCGCGATTTCGACCACTTGGCGTGACAGCGATGCGCCTGAATGCTGGTCATTGAAACGGATCGAAATGCGCGCCTTGGCCTTCGCCGGGATCACATTATGCGCGCGGTTGGCAATGTCGATCTCGGTAATCTCAAGGTTCGATGGCTGGAACCAATCTGTCCCGTCATCGAGGTGCAGATTATTGAGATCGCTCAGCATTGCGACCATGCGCGGCACCGGATTGTCCGCCAGATGCGGGTAAGCGACATGGCCTTGCGTGCCGTCGACTTCCAGCCAGATATTGACTGAGCCGCGCCGCCCGATCTTCATCATATCGCCCAGCTGGTTGACGCTGGTCGGCTCACCAACCAGGCACAGGTCCGGCTGGATGCCTTCAGCCTGCATGTAATCGATCAAGGCGCGGGTGCCGTGCAGCGCAGGGCCTTCTTCATCGCCAGTGATGATGAAACTGATGGTCCCGGCATCCGCCGGCACTTCGGCAACCGCGGCGACCATGCAAGCGATCGCGCCTTTCATGTCGACCGCGCCGCGCCCGTAGAGCAGCTCGCCGCGCACTTCCGGTTGAAACGGCGCGCTGGCCCACCCTTCACCCGGTGGCACGACATCCAGATGCCCGGCGAAGGCGAAATGTTTCGAGCCTTCGGGCCCGCGCCGGATCGCGAACAGGTTCTCTACCGGCGCTTCGTCGCTGCCATCTTCGCCGTCGCCGCGCGTGAAGCGATGCACGTCAAAGCCAAGCGGCGCGAGCATGGCTTCGAGCACGTCAAAGACCTCGCCTGTTGCAGGCGTTACGCTTTCAGCAGCGATCAGCTTCAGCGCGTTTTCGAATGCCTGGCTCATCTCCGCTCTCTCTCCGACTCGGGCAACGGCCCGGGCGCAAATGCGCTTTCCAGCAATTCGGCGATACGGATGCCCGCTTGCTGCACACGGCGGCGCGCAACCGGCACAGCTTCGACGATATCTTCCTGCGTCAGCGCCGCTTCATGCGGCAATTCCGGCCCGCAAGCTTCGCGGTCAAAGGCAGTCGGATAGACAAAATCGCGCGCAATCTGCCAGCTTTCGCGACCCCAGTCTTCAGGCGCTCCTCCGCCCAGCTCGGCGCGCTCATCTGCCGTATAGCGCCGGATGACCCGATCCGGCCCGGTCGTGATCGCGCGCTCTGCCAGCGGACTGTCCCAGATCGAATGCAGGTTCCGGTCAGGCACGATGCCATAATCGGTCACACGATCATTGCCGCCGCGATCATCTCTGTCGCCGGAATGGAGCGGCATGTGAATGTCCCCTGCGAAATGGATCATGAAGGCAAGCGCTTCAAGGCGGATATGCGCGGGCAGGCTTTCATCGGCCAGCAAGCGGTGGTTGCGGACAATCTGGCCGGTCACGCAATTGCCGCCAAAGCAATTCGCCCAAGGGTCATAGTCCTCGCAGATCGGTGTCGTGCGATAGTGCCACGGCGACGTGTGTCCCCAGCGCCAGCGGGTGTTGCGCACGCAATCGGCCCAGGTGGCGAGCTGCTCGACAGTCGTGATCGGGCATTCAGGCGTACCCAGTTCGTCCGCTTCGCGCATCAAGGCATAGACCCGGGCGCGATCTGCCGGGCTGATATTGGCCATGGCCACCTGCGCGGTGACACCATGGGCGTAAAACCCCCAGGCTTGCGCCTTGGCCGGTATGACAAGCACCGCCAACCCGCCGAGCAGGCAGCCGAAAATCCGCGGCAGCATCAGGCAACGCTCTCGAACTGTTCGATTACCCACTCTTCATTTTCGGAAGCGGTAATCCATTCTTGCGTCCAGTCATGTTCCCAGATGGCTTCCATATAGGCCTGGGCAAATCCCGGCACGGCGATGCCATAAGTGATGAAACGTGACACGACAGGGGCATAGAAGATATCCGCAGCGCCATAGGTTCCGAACAGGAACGGGCCGCCACTGCCATGGCGCGAGCGCGCCTCTGCCCAGAGCGAGAGCACCCGTACGATGTCCTGCTTGGTCTCATCCGATACGCTGTCGATGCCCACACGGCGGCGGACGTTCATGGGCAGTTCCTGACGCAGCGAGCCGAAGGAAGAATGCATTTCCGCAACGATCGAACGCGCCATCCCGCGCGCGCTTTCATCCTTGGGCCAGAAGCGTTCCCGCCCGACCTTGTCGGCAAGATATTCCATGATCGCCAGGCTGTCCCACACGACATTGTCGCCATCCCACAGGATCGGCACGCGCCCGTGCGATGGCATCATTCCGGTATCTTCGTTGATCTTGCGTTGCTGCCATTCCTCGCCGAACAGTGGCACGATGATCTCGTCAAAGTGTAACCCGGATTGCTTGGCCGCTAGCCAGCCGCGCAGCGACCAGCTGGAATAATTCTTGTTGCCGATAATCAGCTTCATTGTGCGTGCTCCACCTGCTTGCCCCCACCTAGGAGTTCAGGAAAGCGAAGTCGAGCCTGAACAATGCCATCGGTGACCTTGCGGGTCGCAGCACTTAGTTTTTCTTCGCAACCGGAAATGCATTGTGCCTGTTTTTCAGGAAGCCGGCGCTTATCTGGGCTGCCCGAACAAGACCAGAAAATGTCAGAATATCGGAGCCGCAATGCCTCTCTCAACCAATCGCCGCCTGCCGCACCTTGTCGCGCTGCCGCTCGCTGCATTCATGTTTGCGCCTGCCGCGCAGGCGACCGACGGATACTTCCTCCCTGGTGTGGGCGCTTCGGCGAAAGGGACCGGCGGCGTTGCCATTGCATTGCCGCAGGATGCCTTGTCGATCGCAGCCAATCCGGCTGCCGCGACCGAGCTTGGCCACCGCATCGATGGCGGGTTCGACATCTTCATCCCCCGCCGCGGAGCCAGCATCAGCGGCAATGCCGCCGGGCTTGACGGCGATTATGATGGCAATGGCGCAAACCCCTTTGTCATGCCCGAATTCGGCTATGTCCGCCCACTGTCCGACAATGTCTCCGCAGGTATCGCGATCTATGCGCACGGCGGGATGAACACGAGCTATGACCAGAACCCGTTCGCCAGCCTGGGCGGAACAGGCAAGGCCGGTGTTGATCTGAAACAGGTCTTTATCACACCCACGATTGCAACGCGCATCGCGCCGGGCCATTCGATCGGCATATCCGCCATCGGGCTGGTCCAGGGTTTTCGCGCGCATGGCATCACGCCTTTCGCCGCTGCTTCGGCCCAGCCCGGGAATTTCAGCGATCGCGGCACCAGCGTGGCCTTCGGCGGCGGTGTGCAAATTGGCTATCTTGGCCGGATCACCGATCGCGTGAGCATCGGCGCGTTCTACAAATCGAAAATCTGGTCAGGCAAGTTCGACAAATATTCGGGCCTGTTCGCCGAGCAAGGCGGCTTTGACGTGCCAGCCTCATTCGGAGGCGGGATCGCAGTGAAAGCGAACGACAAGCTGACGATCGCTGCAGACGTAAAGCATATCCAGTATTCAGACGTGCAATCAGTCGGCAATGCGCTGGCGCCATTGTTCCAGGGTTTTCCCTTCGGCGCAGATGATGCACCCGGCTTTGGCTGGCAGGATATCACCGTCGGCAAGTTTGGCGCAGTCTATCAGGCAAATGACCGGCTGACCCTGCGGGCTGGCTACAGCATTGGCGGCAACCCTGTTCCGCAATCGGAGACCTTGCTCAACATCCTCGCTCCCGGCGTTGTGAAAGAACATTTCACCGCCGGCGCAACGATCAAGACACGCTCCAATCTGGAGCTGACTGCCTATGCCATGCACGCGCCGCGCAACACGGTGCGGGGCGAAGGTTCGATCCCGGCGAATTTCGGCGGCGGGGAAGCCGACATCCACTTGAGCGAAACGTCTTTCGGGATTGCAGCCGGTTTCAGTTTTTAAAGCCAATCGGGCGCTTCCGCATTGCAATGGCCGGGTGTATACGCAGGCCATGAGCTTGCGCCCGTTCCACCTGGCCTTTCCCGTCGATGACCTGGCCGCGGCGCGCGCCTTCTATGGCGGGGTGATGGGCTGCGCGGAAGGCCGCAGTTCAGACGAGTGGATCGACTTTAATTTCTACGGGCACCAGATCGTGACACATCTTGCCCCCGGGCAGGTTGGAGACCGGGCCAGCAATCATGTCGATGGCCACGGCGTGCCGGTGCCGCATTTCGGCATCGTGCTGACGATGGAAGACTGGCAGGCGCTGGCGGACCGCTTGCATGCAGCGGGGACAGAGTTCGTGATCGAACCGACGATCCGCTTCAAGGGGCAACCGGGCGAGCAAGCGACGATGTTTTTCCGCGATCCCGCCGGCAATGCGCTGGAGTTCAAAGCGTTTGCCGACGATGCGATGCTGTTCGCGACTTAAGCGTCAGCCCAACCGGCACCCAGAGCATCCTCGATCACCGCAGCGCGCAGCGCGGCGATCCCCATGCCTTTCTCGGCGCTGGTAACGTGGATTTCGGGATAGGCTGCAACGTGCTTCTTCGCTTCGGCAGCCACCGCCGCGACAGTCTTGTCGAGCTCTGACTTCTTGATCTTGTCTGCCTTGGTCAGCACAACGCGATAGCCCACGGCGGCTTCATCAAGCATCTTCATCATCTCGCGGTCGACATCTTTTAGACCGTGCCTGCTATCAACCAGCACAAGGTTGCGATGCAGCACTTGCCGCCCGCGCAAATAGTCGCGCACCAGCCGCTTCCATTTCTCCACCACTTTGGGCGGAGCCTTGGCGAAGCCATAGCCCGGCATGTCGACCAGCCGGAACAGCGTGGGTTCGCCCACTTCGAAGAAGTTCAGTTCCTGCGTGCGTCCCGGTGTAACCGAAGCACGTGCAATCGCCTTGCGCCCGGTCAGCGCGTTCAAAAGTGAGCTCTTGCCGACATTCGAGCGTCCGCAAAAGGCGATCTCCGGCACAGTCGGTTCAGGCAGGAACTTCAGCTCCGGCGCAGACAGCAGGAATTCGACGCGACCGGAAAACAGCCTTGCCGCTGCCTTCTCGCGATATTCCTGCTCTTTTTCTTCATCCATACCGAATTCCGTTCGGGCTGAGCCTGTCGAAGCCCGTGTCCCATTTTGCCCGCCCTTCGACAAGCTCAGGACGAACGGAGATTCCGACCCTGGCGCTGGTTATTTCTCTCGCGCCTTGGATCGTTCCTGATCGGCTTTCTGCTTGTCAGCCGCCGCGCGCAATTGCGGGTGCTTCGAGTAGAGATAGCTTTGCTGTGCCAGCGTAAGGATGTTCGAAGTAACCCAGTAAAGCAGCAAGCCGGCTGCAAACGGCGCCATCACGAACATCAGCACCCAGGGCATGAACTGGAATATCTGTTGCTGGACCGGATCCATCGCAGTCGGATTGAGGCGGAAAGTCGCCCACATCGTCACGCCCAGCAAGACTGCGAGGATGCCGATGCCAAGGAAACCCGGCGGGTCAAACGGCAGCAGGCCGAACAGGTTGAGGATCTTCGCCGGATCGGGTGCAGACAGGTCTTCGATCCACAGCACGAAGGGCTTGTGGCGCATTTCGATCGCCAGGATCAGCGCCTTGTACAGCGCAAAGAAAATCGGGATCTGGATCAGCAGCGGCAAGCAACCGGCGAGCGGGTTGACCCCCTCATCCTTGTAGAGCTTCATGATCTCCTGCTGCTGGCGCTGCTTGTCATCCTTGTAGCGTTCCTGGATCGCTTTCATCTTCGGCTGGACCGCTTTCATCGCCGCCATGCTGGCGAACTGCTTTTGCGCGATCGGGAACAGCAAACCGCGAATGATCACAGTAAGCGCGATGATCGCAACCCCGAAGTTGCCGAGGAATTCGTACAGCGTGCGTAGCAGCCAGACCATCGGCTTCACGAACCATTCGTACCAGCCCCAGTCGATCGCCTTGCCGAAATTCTCGATCCCCAGATCGTCACGATACTGGTCAAGCAGCGCGCTTTCCTTGGCCCCTGCGAACAATCTGGTGCTGCTTGAGGCGCTGCCGCCCGCAGGCACTGTGACCGGGGCGTAGATCAGGTCAGCCCGGTAAATGCCTTCGCCCAGCGACCGGAAACCCGGCGTCGCATCCTGGTCTTGCCCCGGAATCAGCGCGCCAAGCCAATAGATGTCGGAAAAGCCCAGCCAGTCTGGCGCGCCGCCTTCAGGCGTGAAGGTGCCTTCCTCCGCCAGATCGTCATAATCCGGGCCGTATTCGATGGTTTCGCCAAACGCTCCCATCGGGCCTGAATGGACAATCCACTGGTCCACCGATGCGCCCGCTTCATTACGGTTGAGCAAGCCGAATGCGCGCACCACAATCGGCCCGGCGCCGCTATTGGCAACGCTCTGCTCGGCGCTGATCATGTAGTTCTCGTCGATCGAGAGCTGAATCGTGAAGAGCTGGCCTTCACCATTGTCATGCGTCAGTGTGACCGGGCTATCCGGAGACAGAACCTCGCCAGAGGCCTGCCACACGGTGTCCGCACTTGGCAGCGCCACACCTTCACCCACCCAGCCGAACTGCGCGAAATACTGTTGCGGCGTGCCTTGCGGCGCAAACAGCTGCACCGGCCCGCTATCCTCGTCAACAGTCTCGCGGTGGTCCTTGAGCTCGATATCGTCGAGCCGCGCACCAACCAGATTGATCGATCCTTCAACCCGCGGCGCATCGATCCGCACACGCTCCGGCGCGGCAAGCGCTGTCGCCAGATCAACCGGGGCATCGGCGCCCGCGGCGTTTCCATCGATAACACCGGGTGCAGCGCTTGGAGCAGCTGCTTCAACGCTGCTGGTTTCGCTTACTTCCGCTTGCGCGCTGAGCGAAGCCTGCGGATAGAAATACCGCATCGCCATGTCCCAGCCCAGAATAAGCAGGCCGGAAAGCGCTACCGCGAGCAATAGATTACGCTGGTTGTCCAAGGTGAAATCCCGTGCCGGTGAAACTCAAGAGTGTATTATATATGTATTACAGCTGGGGATGCTAGGGCACAGGGTCATACCCATGCCCACCCCATGGGTGGCAGCGCATTAGCCGCTTAATCGCCATCCATCCACCCTTGATCGCACCATATTTTTTCAGCGATTGGACTGCATACTCGCTGCATGATGGCGCATAGCGGCATGTCGGTGGCAGAATCCGGCTCGGCCCCCATTGCCACAGCCGCGCGATAAAGATGAAAACATGCTTCATTTGGATCCCCTGTGCCGATTGCCGCGGCGCGGTCGGCGCCGGGGCGGATCGCCCTTGCCTTGAGCGGCGCGGTCCAGCGCCTCTGCCAGTTCGCGTTCCAGCGCGGCAAAGTTACGCTCAATCGCGCCCTCGCGCGCAATCAGCACATGATCGTGATCGGGCAGGCCCATGTCTGGCAAGGCCGCGCGCAGCAATTCGCGGAAGCGCCGCTTGATTCGGTTGCGCACCACGGCATTGCCGATTTTCTTGGTAACGGTGATGCCATAGCGCTTGCCCTGGCCCTGATTGGGATGTGCCAACAGCACGAAACCCGGGCGTGCCACGCGCAGGCCCCGGTTGGCGGCAAGAAAATCCGCGCGGCGGGTAAGAACGTTGATTTCCGGCGGCATGGCAATGTGTCGATAGGGGAAATTCCGGTCCGCCGGAAGCGGTTCCGGCCCGCTTCCCCTCCCGGCCACCCAAGCAGGATAATCCCATGGGCGGTCGGAAAGGGAAGCGGGCCGGTGCCGGGCGCAGGGTCTGACTTTTGGTCAGGCCCGATTCGACGCCATCAAATTACGCGCAAAGGTTCTTGCGGCCGCGCTTGCGGCGCGCACGCAGGACCTTGCGACCACCCGGGGTCGCCTTGCGCGCAAAGAAACCGTGGCGGCGTGCGCGCACGAGATTGCTTGGCTGAAAAGTCCGCTTCATATCGTCCTCGAATTCAAACTTGAGTGCTAGCAACGCACCAATAAAAATGGCCGCCTGCGACAGGCGACCGCCATTGCCGCGGCCCGTTAAGCCAAGCCGGACAATGAGTCAAGATATCCGGGTGCATTCCGCGCTATTCGCAGGGCCGCGCTCCACCCTCGACATTCGTAGTAAAAACAGCCACTAGATTTCCAATTCCCTGGAATAAAAAGGGTCGCCAGTGGTCGCTTTAGTCAAAACAGTCGCATATTTGGGGTTGGATGCACGAAATGTCGAAGTACAATGCCAAGTAGCGCCGGGGCTTCCCCGCTTTGGCATTGTCGGCTTGCCAGACAAGGCGGTGAGCGAAAGCCGCGAGCGGGTGCAATCCGCGCTGGCAGCCATGGGGCTGGCGCTTCCACCCAAGCGGATCACTATCAATCTTTCGCCGGCAGACTTGCCCAAGGACGGCTCGCATTACGACCTGCCGATTGCCTTGGCCTTGCTCGCCGCGATGGGCGTGACCGATGCCGAACAATTGGGAGACTGGATCGCAGTTGGGGAGCTGGCGCTCGACGGACGGATTGTGCCTTCGCCCGGAGTGCTTCTGGCGGCGCTGCATGCCAGCGAAGCGGAAACCGGCCTGATCTGCCCTGCTGCGCAAGGTTCCGAGGCGAGATGGGCGAGCGGTGTTCCGGTGCTGGCGGCGCCCAATCTCGTCAGCCTGCTCAACCATCTGAAAGGCACGCAGGCCTTGGCCGAGCCCCCGCGCGGCGAAGTTGAACTTGCCCCGCCAGCGGCAGATTTGAAGCAAGTCAAAGGTCAGGAAACTGCCAAGCGCGCGCTGGAGATCGCCGCTGCCGGCGGGCACAACCTCTTGATGATCGGCCCGCCGGGCGCGGGCAAGAGCCTGCTCGCAAGCTGCCTGCCGGGGATACTGCCTGAGCTCACCCCCAATGAAGCGCTGGAAGTGTCGATGGTCGCCTCGGTCGCTGGAACGCTGGAAGGCGGGCGGATCAGCCGCGCAAGGCCGTTTCGCGCGCCGCATCATTCCGCGAGCATGGCGGCGCTGACTGGCGGCGGGCTGAAAGTGCGCCCCGGTGAAGTCAGCCTGGCGCATCTGGGAGTGCTGTTCCTGGATGAATTGCCTGAATTCCAGCGCCCGGTGCTCGATTCGCTGCGGCAACCGCTGGAAACCGGCAGCGTCGATATCGCGCGCGCCAATGCGCATGTGACCTTTCCTGCGCGGGTGCAACTGATCGCAGCGATGAACCCGTGCCGCTGCGGGCATCTGGGCGATCCCGCGCTGGCATGCTCGCGCGCGCCGCGTTGTGCCGCAGACTATCAGAGCAAGGTGTCCGGCCCGATGCTTGAACGGATTGACCTGCATGTCGAAGTCGATCCGGTGAGCGCGGCGGATATGGCGCTGCCGCCACCCGCAGAGGGATCTGCCGAAGTCGCCGCGCGAGTTGCGCATGCTCGCGAGGTGCAGACAGCGCGCGCGCAAGAGACCGGCGCGCGCAGCAATGCCGAGCTCAATGGCGAAGCTTTGGAAAAATGGGCCAGGCCCGATGAAGCGGGGCAGAAACTGCTGCTGCAAGCTGCCGATGCCATGCGACTATCCGCGCGCGGCTATACGCGGATGCTGCGCGTGGCGCGCACGATCGCCGATCTGGCTGGCGCGCGGCAGGTGCAGCGTATCCATATCGCCGAAGCGCTCAGCTACCGGCGGCAGGCACCGCGGGCTTGAGAAGGCTACGCTGAAGCGGCCGCTTTCTTCGCACTTTCGCGCGCGGCAATCGCGTCAGGCGTTGATCCGTCCAGGAAAACGAAGCCCGGGTCCTCGGGCCGTTTGCCGACATTGTGCCGCATGGTCAGCCACAGGTCTTCATGCGTCAGGATGCGGCCATCATGCGCGAGAATGGAAACCGGGCCGATCGGCATACGGTCACGTTCGTCAACCAGGACAGGGTTCTCTTCCACTTCAGCGCCATATTTTTGGCCCCATTGACGAAGCGCGAGCATCGCGGGAAGCAAGTCAAAACCCTTTTCCGTCAAACGATATTCGATCTTGCGGCGATCATCCGCGCAGGGTTCGCGTTTGAGAATCCCGTGCTCGACCAGTTTGGCGAGCCGATTCGAGAGGATATTGCGGGCAATCCCCAGTTCGCTAAGGAACTCTTCGAAATGATGCACGCCATTGAAGCTGGCGCGCAGGATCATGAATGACCAGCGTTCGCCCATAACTTCAAGCGCTTGCGGCAGACCGCACTCGATCAGATCGCGCAGTGGTTCTCTCAAATCGCCCATAAATCAGTCCTCTTCCTGCAACCTATTTAGCGGCCAATTGGATGGCTCGCAAATCAGCCCCAAAAAAATTTCAGTTTTTGGTTGCAACTTAAAACCTAATCCAATAGGTAGTGATTCGCAACTGGTTTTGATTCGAAACCTTATGCCAAGAAATCCGACCTTCGAAGAAAGGACCTGACGATGAACCTCTCCCTCCCCCGTTTCAGCCGCTTGGGCGCTATGGCGCTTGCCCTTGCCTATACCGGCATTTCCTTCGGCGTGCTTACTGCCCCTGCTCCCGCACTCGCGCAAAGCAGTGGCCCCTATTACGTCGCGGAACTGGCTGCACCTGCGAGCGAAAGCCGCACTGTAGCAGGCGGTGTCGCCTGGTATTGCGAAGGCACAACCTGCCGCGCCGGCAAAGGCACGTCGCGTCCGCTGCGCATCTGCCGCAGCCTTGCCCGCGAATTCGGCGAAGTCGAAAGCTTCACTGCCAAGGGCGAGGAGCTGGCTGACGAAAAACTGGCGAAGTGCAACGGCAACTGATCTTACCCCCCTCCTGTCGGGTTCCTCTCCATTAGCCCGGCAATCCCCAAGGCCCCCGGTGTCCCCGCACCGGGGGCTTTCCATTGGCGTGCACTAGATCAGGTTGCGCGAACTCAGGTCAGCAGCCAACGCATCCGCTGTATGGAAATGGTGCACATGCCAGCCAAGCGCGCTGGCCGCGGCCACATTTGCTGCGTTGTCATCGATGAACAGCATCGCCTCCGGCGCGAAGCCGAACCGCTCAGCGGCCAGCTCGAATATGGCCGGATCGGGCTTGGCAAGCTTTTCCGCACCTGAAACAACGATATCGCGGAAATGCGCAAGCACCGGTTGAGTCGGGCGAAACTGCTCCCATAACTCTGCCCCGAAATTGGTGATCGCAAAAAGCGGATGACCCCTTCCCGCCAGTTGCTCGATCAGTTCGATGGTCCCCGGCACTGGCCCCGGCACGGTTTCAAGAAAGCGATGGCGATAGGCCTCGATCAAATGCGCATGGTCCGGAAACTGCGCCTTTCGCTCTGGCACCATCTCGTCAAGCGGACGCCCGGCGTCGTGCTGGAAATGCCATTCTTCGGTGACAACATTGGTGCAGAACCATTCGAGCTCTTCCGGATCGTCTATCAACCTCTCGAACAGATACCGCAGGTTCCACTGGACGATCACCCGCCCTACATCGAACACCACCGCCTCTACCGGCCTGTCCACCCTTCTCGCTCCTTAAAACAGCAACGGCCCGCGCTCCTGTGTGGAGGCGGGCCGGTGATGATGCACGGTCACAGATGCGACCGGCCAAACGCAGCAATTAGCCCTGGCGAGCCTTGAAGCGACGGTTGGTCTTGTTGATGACATAGGTCCGTCCGCGGCGGCGAATAACGCGGCAATCGCGGTGACGGTTCTTCAGCGACTTGAGGCTGTTGCGGATCTTCATGGTTCTAACTTCCAAAAGTAAACGCGCCGGAGATGCCCCCGACGCGGCCAATTCGTTGCGGCCCGTTAGCGCGGGATGAGATTCGGGTCAAGCGCCTCCGCGGAGGTCGGACAGTTTCCGCTCCCACTGCAAGGCGTGAGTAATGATGGTATCAAGGTCATCATATTGCGGCTGCCAGGGGATCGTTGCCCGCACCAGCGATGGATCGGAGACCAGCGAGGCCACATCGCCTGCGCGGCGCGGCATCTGGCGGCGCTCGACAGGCTGGTTGGTCACGCGATCGACGGCATCGAGCACTTCAAGCACGGAGAAGCCCCGGCCATAGCCGACATTCATCGTCATCGATCGATCCGGATCATCAATCAGCGCTTCAAGCGCAAGGACATGCGCGGATGCCAGATCGCTGACATGGATATAGTCGCGCATGCCCGTGCCATCGGGTGTCGGGTAATCATCGCCGAACACCGCGACATGGTCACGCTTGCCCAGCACAGCCTCCACCGCAACCTTGATCAAGTGAGTCGCACCTTCGGTCGACTGGCCACTGCGCCCTTGCGGATCAGCGCCGCACACATTGAAGTATCGCAGCACGCAGTGATTCAGCGGATGCGCCTTGCTGACATCGGCGAGGATACGCTCGGTCATAAGCTTGCTCATCCCATAGGGATTGACTGGCTGCAGCGGGTCATCCTCTGTCAGCGGCTTGACCTCTGGCTCGCCGTAAACCGTGGCGGTCGAAGAGAAGATCAGATGCTTTACACCGCCCACGAGCGCAGCTTCGATCAGCGTGCGGCTCTTGGCGGTGTTGTTGTCATAATATTTGAGCGGGTTCTCGACCGACTCGGGCACGATGATCGATCCGGCGAAGTGCATGATCGCCCCAGTGCCTTGCTCGGCGAATATCCGCGCGAGCAGATCCGTGTCTGCGATATCGCCTTCGTAAAACGCCACTCCATCCGGCACAGCGAACGGGAATCCGGTCGAAAGATTATCAATTACAGCAACTTGCCAACCGGCATCGACCAGCGCCAGCACTGCATGGCTGCCGATATATCCGGCACCACCGGTTACAAGCACGGGAACGCGTTTTTCATCCAACATGCCGCGCCGTTAGCAAGTTCCACGCATCAGTGCGCATAAAATTAACCGCACAAGCCCATTTTCGCGTGTCAATTCGTATGCGCCGTCGCAGCACGCTGGCCAATGGTGCCGCCCACCGCTAGAATCGAGAAGAGGACGAGAAACATGACCAGCCAACAAAAATTCCTGTTCGCCATGGCAGCCGCAGGCACGCTCGCAGCTTGCGCGTCTATTCCCGCGCCAAGCCCGGTTGAAGTGACCCGCTTTCACGATACCGAAGCGCTGGCTGGCGTGCAGCGCGGCACTGTGTTCGTGGCCAGCGCGCCGGGCAGCAAGGAAGACACGCTGGAGCTTGCGCCATACAAGGCGGCTGTCGCGGCTGAACTCGCGCAATTGGGCTTTGGCGAAGCGAGCAGCGGCGATGCGCAACTGGTCGCCGAAGTCAGCCTCGATCGCTACCGGATCGCAAGTGACGGTGCGCGCAGAGGGCCGGTAAGCGTGGGCGTAGGCGGTTCAACCGGCTCCTATGGCTCAGGCGTGGGCCTTGGCATCGGCATCAATCTGGGTGGCGGCGGATCCAGTGAACGGCTGGGCACGGAAATGCGCGTGATGCTGCGCGACAAGGCAAGCGGGCAGGCCGTGTGGGAAGGCCGCGCGCAATTCACAGTTTCGCCCAAGTCCGATCTTGCCCAAGCCGAACGCAACGCACAGGTGGTGGCCGAAGCGCTGTTCCGGGGCTTTCCCGGCGATAGCGGCGAAACAATCGAGATCGAGGTAACCGAGTGACTGACATCGCCATCGATGCCAATTTCGACAGCGGCAATATCGAAGTCCTGTCGATTGACGGCAACACTGCCAGGCTTGCGCTGCGCAAGGACAATCTGAGCGAGTTTGCCCAGTGGTTCCATTTTCGCGTTTCAGGCGGGGCGGGCGAAGAGCTGACGCTGAAGATCACCGGACTGAACGATTCAGCTTACACCGGCGGTTGGCCTGACTACGACGTCTGCGTGTCTGAAGACCGCGAATATTGGGCGCGCGCTGCCAGCAGCTTCGACAAGAACGAAGATAATGGCACGCTCACGATCACTTACACACCGGCCAGCAATATCGCCTGGTTCGCCTATTTCGCGCCCTATTCGATGGAACGGCACCACGATCTGGTATCAGAAGCCGCCGCCAGCGAAGGGGTCGAGCTGCTTAGGTTGGGCGCCACGCTCGATGGACAGCCGCTCGACTGCCTTGAGCTGGGTGAAGGCGAAACGCAGATCTGGATCACCGCGCGCCAGCACCCCGGCGAAACGCAGGCCGAATGGTGGGTCGAAGGCGCGCTGGAATGCCTGACTGATCCGGCTGATCCGGTCGCACGCGAGTTGCGCAAACGTTGCCGTTTTCACATTGTGCCCAATTGCAATCCAGACGGGTCGCGCCGCGGCCACCTGCGCACCAATGCGGTGGGCACCAATCTCAACCGCGAATGGGACAATCCTTCGGCTGAGAAATCGCCAGAAGTGCTCGCGATCCGCAATTACATGGACCAGACCGGCTGCGACTTCGCGATGGATGTGCATGGCGATGAAGCCATTCCGGCGGTGTTCCTGGCAGGCTATAACGGCATCCCCGGCCTGACGGACGAGCATCAGGCGGGCTATGATCGCTATGAAGCGATTCTGGATCGCCGCACGCCCGATTTCCAGACCAAGCTCGGCTATCCCAAGGCACCGGCAGGCAAGGCCAATCTGTCTATGTGCACCAACCAGCTCGCCTATCGGTTTCAATGCACCGCGATGACGCTGGAAATGCCTTACAAGGATCTGGCTGACGCGCCCGAGCCGGAACAGGGCTGGTCACCTGAGCGGTGCAAGCTGCTGGCCCGCGACTGCCTGGCTGCGCTGCTGGAATGGCTGGATCGCTAGCCGAGGCTGGCCGGGCCAAAGGCGCGCGGCAGCAGGTCTGACAATCGGGTCTGCACGACTTCGCCGTCGCCCGCGCACCACACAATCGGGTCTGTCTCGCCCAGTTCGGCCATTTCATTCAGCACCTGGCGGCAACGCCCGCATGGCGTGACTGGTCCATCTGTATCGCCGATTACTGCGACTTCTTCCAAGCCGCCGCGGTGCCCGTCATCCATCGCCTTCGCCACGGCAACGGTTTCCGCACAGAGCGTAAGGCCGTAGCTCGCATTCTCGATATTCGTGCCGGTCACGACAGTGCCATCAGCAAAACGCAGCGCCGCGCCGACGCGAAACTTGGAGTAAGGCGAATAGGAATTGTCCATCGCGCGCTTGGCCGCCGCGATCAGGCTGTCACGATTATTGTCTTCGCTCATCGCCAATTCCCTTCACGCTGCCCCGTTATGGCTGCACAACTACCCATTCAACCGGCTCAGGCGCCATTTCGCTCATTCGCGCCTGATTTGCACTCCACAAGAGCCATGGTCGCTGTCCATAGCGCGGAACGAACCGGTCGCGGCTAAGCCACAGGTCCCGCTCAAGCTTCATCGCAACAGCATAGCGCGCTTCAAACGCTTCGGACAGCTTCAGGATCACCGGCTTGCCCGCGTGCATCTCTACCTGGTTGATGAAGGTCAGAAGCTCGCTTTCAACCGCTGCGTCGCTGACACGCTCTGGGCAGCTATCGGCGGTGAAGTCCAACGCGACTGCCGGTGGCAGCAAGCTGTCATCACGCGGCACCATGGTAACGAAATTGGCCGATTGTGCGTCTGCCCCGGCGCAAGGATCAAACCGGTGCACTGCGCCGACCAGCAAATTGGCGCGCCGGGCAGCGGCCAGATTGCGGCCGAAACGCGAATCCTGCTCGCTCGCGCCCCCGCTCGCTTCGAGATAGACGAAGCTAGCACCCAGCGCGCGGGCTGTGTTGAAGTTCACGAGGCCCTGCCGTTCGCTGAGCGCAGCACCTTGCTCCGGATAGTCAGATTCCGGCGGAGCCCATTGCTGCAAGTCCCACCAATACCACGCCAGCCAGCCAAGCAAGGCAAGCGCGATGGTGCCGAGGATATAAAGCCGCCAACCCTTGCCTGCCGCTTTGCGTTTGCGCACCATCCCTGCCGGTCAACCCTTGATATGCAGCACGCAGATCAGCGTGAAGAGCCGGCGCGCAGTGGCGAAATCAGTTTCGATCTTGCCTGCCAGCCGCTCTACCAGCAGCTCAGCCGCCTGATTGTGAATGCCGCGCCGCGCCATATCGATGGTCTCGATTTCAGTCGGGGTCGCCTTGCGAATCGCCTGATAATAGCTGTCGCAGATTGCGAAATATTCGCGGATCGGGCGGCGGAACCGCGCAAGGCCGATCAGCAGGGTTTCAAGCGCTGCATCATTCTCGTCGCGGATTTCCATCGCCAGCCGCCCGTCCTGCACTGACAGGCGCAAGCGATAGGGGCCATTCGCCCCGCGCTCGACACAGCGCAGCGGCTTGAAGCTGTTCTCTTCGAGCAGGTCGTAAATCGCGACTCGGCGTTCCTGCTCCACATCGGCATTGCGCCAGATGATCGTCTCTTCATCCAGCTCGACATGCGCAATGCGGTAATCCGCTGCGGAATCGGGAGCGTTGCCAGCCATAGTGTCAGGCGCTTTCGCAGATGCAGCACACAAGTTTCAAGCATTTCGATCAGCCATCCCCGCTATCCACAAGCTGCTGCGTCAATTTTGCCAGCATTTGCCCTTGCGCTGGCTCCACGCTGATGCGCAAAAGGGCCGCATGCCAGATACCGATGTGATTGTCAGAGAGGATACAAGCGAAGCCGGCGGGCGGCGCTTGCCATCCAATATCGAAGCCGAAGCGGCTTTCCTGGGTGCCGTCCTGATCGACAATCGCGTGATCGAGGAATTGCGCACGCCGCTGCGCGCGGATCATTTCTTCGAACCGCTGCACCAGCGCATCTATGAGCGCATCCTCAAGCTGATCGAACGCAATGCCACTGCAAGCCCGGTAACGCTCAAGCCCTATTTCGAAAGCGATGGTGCCTTGGCCGAGCTGGGCGGCACCAGCTATCTTGCGCAATTGACGCAAGACGGCATGGGCTTGCTGGCCGCGGGCGAACTGGCGCAACAGATCTATGATCTGGCCCTGCTGCGCGAGCTGGTAAGCGTGGGGCGGGTCCTTGTCGAAGGCGCGCTTGATACCAGCGACGAAGTCTCCCCGATGGACCGGATCGCGCAAGCCGAAGCCGATCTTTACCAAGTGGCCGAGGGCGCCGCCACAGGCAGCGAAGCGGAAAGCTTCCGCAGCGCGGCGATGACGGCGATCAAGATGGCCGAAGCCGCTATGAATTCGGGCGGCGGCTTGTCCGGCAAGACCACTGGTCTGGATGTGATCGACCGCAAGACTTCAGGCCTGCACAACTCGGACTTGATCATCCTTGCTGGGCGTCCGGGCATGGGCAAGACATCGCTGGCGACCAACATCGCCTTCAATTGCGCGCAGGAACATCTCGAATGGCAGCGCGACGGCGGCGAATTCAACTATGGCGCGCCGGTCGCTTTCTTCAGCCTGGAAATGAGCGCGGACCAGCTCGCCACGCGTATTCTGGCAGAGCAGGCGGAGATCAGTTCGGAAGCGCTGCGCAGCGGCAAGCTGACGCGCGACGAGTTTCAGAAACTGTCCTTTGCCAGCCAGCGCCTGGCCGAACTGCCGCTCTTTATCGATGACACGCCCGCGCTGACGATTGCCGCACTGCGCACCCGCGCGCGGCGATTGAAGCGGCGGCACGATATCGGCCTGATCGTGGTCGACTATCTCCAGCTGCTGCAAGGCAGTGGCCGCGCCAATGACAACCGCGTGAATGAAATCTCGGAAATCAGCCGCGGCTTGAAGACGCTGGCGAAGGAACTCAGCGTGCCGGTGATCGCGCTGTCGCAGCTCAGCCGTGCGGTAGAGCAACGCGAAGACAAGCGCCCGCAATTGTCGGACCTGCGCGAATCGGGCTCGATCGAGCAGGACGCCGATATGGTGTGGTTCATCTATCGCGCGGACTATTATCACGAAGCTTCGCGGCCAGACATGCCCAGCGAAACCACATCAGCGGAAGAGACCGAGAAGTACCGCATCTGGGAAGAACGCTATCTCGAGCTCAAGAACCGCGCGACTCTGATCGTGGCGAAGCAGCGCCATGGCTCGACCGGCAATGTGCCGCTGCATTTCCAGAGCGAGATCACCAAGTTCACGTCGCCCAATATCCGCGATTATTCGGATTACGGCTTGGAGTGAGTGCCGGGGTCCTGACCCTAAAGGCCAAGATTGAGCCGTCGCGTGACCGTGTAATCGAGCACTGACACCATAAACCATGACAGCCGCCAGCGAATGCGGTTGACCAATGTCGCATTGCGCCGATGCCATTCGCGCGTGATCGGCGTTCCGGCCGCTGCCATATGCGCGATGGCCTGACGCATGCGTTCAGCCAGCTCGGCATCTTCCACCCGCACCATCAGCTCAAGGTTCAAGCGGATCGAACGCAGATCAAAATTCGCGCTGCCGAAATAGGTCACATCATCGATCACCAGCAGCTTGGTGTGGAGCTTGCAGGCATCGAATTCGTATATCTCCACATCATCGCGCAGCAGCGCGCCATAAAGCGCGCGCGAGGCCCCGATCGTCGTCGTATTGTCAGACTTGCCTGCCATCACCAGCTTTGCGCTGTTCTTGCGCGAGAGCTTGCGGATCAGCCGCCTGATGCTGCGCGGCGGCGAAAAATAGGCCATCACCAGGTCAAGCCGCGAACCGCGTGCAATGTCGAGCTTGACGCGGCGCGCCCAGGCGCTGGTGATCCGGGTCGGCCCGCCAAGCAGCAGCTGGACACTGCCCTCCCCTTCTTCCCAGTCGCGCACCATCCGGCGGATCGCAAAGAACTGCGATCCCTTCTGGTTCACCCAGGCCTCCAGCTCTTCAAACCACGCGATGAAACGCGCAACAATCGGGCCTGACACGGTCACGCCCAGATCAGCCCAGCCGTTCTCCTGCGGGCTGGCGAAATAGTGGTCAGACACATTGAACCCGCCGGTCATCACGCGTTTCCTGTCGATGATGACGAACTTCTGATGGTTGCGGATCAGATAGCGGACATTCCAGCGTGGCAGGAATACGCTGACCTTTCCTCCCGCGCGGACGATTGGCGCAAAGAAGCCTTCCGGCGCGTCACTGCCAAAAGCGTCTATGATCAGATGCACGCTCACGCCGCGCTGCGCCGCGCGGATCAATGCGCCTCTCACCTTCGTGCCTGCATGATCGGGCTGGAACATGTAGAAACACAGCTGCAGGGACTCCTGCGCACCATCGATCAATTCGATCAGCGAACCGAAGCGATCGTCTCCGGAAAAATGGAAACGAAAATCATGCTCGCCTGATTGCACGGTGAATGGTTCCGGATCGGAATAGGTCACCTGCAGATCGGGCTTGGTCAAAGTGCCATCGGGTTCAGCCATCCGCGCGCTTTAGGGAAGCTCTCGGCACACTGCAATTTCTTGACTCGCGCGCCTGCGCCACCTATCTGCCGCGCTTTCCCGCAAACCTATTTGCATGAGAGGCCTTCATGGCACGCGTTACCGTTGAAGATTGCGTAGACAAGGTTCCCAACCGTTTCGATCTCGTCCTGCTGGCTGCCCAGCGTGCGCGCGAGATTTCCGGCGGTGCTGAACTGACCATTGATCGTGATCGTGACAAGAACCCGGTTGTTGCCCTGCGCGAAATCGCCGAGCAGACGATCAAGCCGAAAGAACTGCACGAAGCAGTCGTCACCAATCTGCAGAAGATCCTGCCCGATGATGAAGACGATGCGGATGAAATCGGTTCGCTCAGCCAGTCGGCAGAAGCGCTGCGGATCACAGCTTCGGCTCCAACCCGTTCGACTTCGATCGGTGCCGATTTCGACGGTTGATCGAAGGCAATTGATCACAAGCAAGAGGCCGCCCCTTACCGGGCGGCCTTTTTGTTTGCGCGAAACCTGACTATCCTGCCTCGGCAATCGACACAGAGGCAGGGGACTGATGAGCGATTTTGGCGACGCAATCGGCACAGCGGCAGAAGGCGGGCTGTTCGCAAAGGCTGTTAGCGGCAAGGCTGGCGCGCTGACTGACAAGGAAGGCAATCCGGTCAAGCAAGGCCACTTTGCTGAAGGCCAATGCCTCAATTGCGGCACCGAACTGGTTGGCGAACATTGCCACGCATGCAGGCAGAAAGCGCACCTGCACCGCACGATCGGGGCATTCCTGCACGATTTGCTGCACGGCGCCTTGCACCTAGACGGCAAGGTGTGGCGGACTCTGCCGATGCTTGTTTTCAAGCCGGGGAAGCTGACGCGGCGCTATATTGAAGGCGAGCGGGCGCGCTTTGTCAGCCCCATGGCAATGTTCCTGTTCAGCGTGTTCCTGATGTTCGCTGTGTTTCAGGTTCTGGGTTTGTCTGCGTCGGATCTGGAAATTGATGACCCCAGCCAGGTCTGGAATGTTGATGCAGCGCGTGCTGACATTGCCGCTGATATGGCGAAAGCCCGGGAAGAACGAGCGGAAGTTGTCGAGCAGATCGAGGCAGCGCAAAGCGATCCCACGCTCGCTGAAAATCTGCCGCAACTGAATGAACAACTCGGACGGTTGGATCGGCGCATTGCCAATTTCGAAGAGGGAGCCAGAGCGCTGGATAATCTCCCCCTCGGAACCGAATCCGCCATTCAGCCAAGCGCAGGGGATCCGCAGGAAAATGCCGGGAACAAGGCAATGGTCTCGCTTGCTGAAGATGCAACGGCGCGAATGACCATCGGCAAGTCTGGCGTGGACTGGATTGATGATGCGCTCGACAAGTGGCGAACCAATCCGGGCCTCATGCTCTACAAGATGCAGACCAATGCCTACAAATTCAGCTGGCTGTTGATCCCGCTTTCGATTCCGTTCGTGTGGCTTCTATTCGCGTGGAAGCGGCGTTTCAAAGCCTATGATCACGCTATATTCGTGACGTACTCGATTACATTCGTGTCGCTTCTGTTTATCGTCCTGTCCTTGCTGACTGCAGCGGGAATAGGCGGTGGTTGGGTGTTCCTGGCGTTAGCGGTGCTGCCCCCGCTCCATCTCTATAAACATCTGAAATACGCCTATGATCTGTCGCGCTTTGGCGCGATCTGGAGGCTGTTGGTGGTGCATGTCTTCATCCTGGTCGTGTTGCTGGTCTTCTTCCAGCTACTGCTCATCCTGGGGGCGTTCTGATCCAAGCAAAAGGCGCCCGAAGATACTCCGGACGCCTTCCATTTCAATTCGGTTGTAAGCGGAGTCAGGCGCCTTCCGGTGCAGCGCCTCCGAACTTCTTGCCCGCCTTGGGTACAGCAGAACCGCTAACCGGCTGCACCGCTGCCGGGCCGCTTGGCTGTTCAGGCCGGTCAATCTTTCCGTCCTTCATCAGCTGGTCGATTTCGTCACCGGTCAGCGTTTCGTATTCCAGCATGGCTTGCGCCAGAAGATGGAGCTTGTCTTCCTGCTTGGTGAGGATGTCGGTTGCGCGTTTCAATCCACCTTCAACCAGCGCCTTGATTTCAGCATCGATCAGCTTGTTGGTATCGGCTCCAGACATTGTCCGCGCAGTCTGGCCCATGCCAAGATAGCCTTCCTGGCTCGCTTCGTATTGCAGCGGGCCAAGCTTGTCCGACATGCCCCATTTGGTGACCATGTTGCGTGCGAGATCAGTCGCATACTGGATATCGCTTGAGGCGCCGGAAGAGACCTTGTCATGGCCGAAGATAATCTCTTCAGCCACGCGGCCACCCATGGCAACAGCAAGGTTCGCATGCATCTTGTCGCGGTGATAGGAGTAATTGTCCCGCTCCGGCAGGCGCATCACCATGCCCAGCGCGCGACCGCGCGGGATAATCGTGGCTTTGTGGATCGGGTCTGATGCCGGTTCATTCAGGCTGACCAGCGCGTGGCCGGCTTCGTGATAGGCCGTCATCTTCTTCTCGTCATCGGTCATGACCATGGAGCGGCGCTCACTACCCATCATGACCTTGTCCTTGGCGTCTTCGAACTCCTGCATGGCGACCAGGCGCTTGTTGCGCCGTGCAGCCAGCAGCGCGGCTTCATTGACCAGGTTCGCCAAGTCTGCACCGGAAAAGCCCGGCGTGCCGCGCGCGATCGTGCGCGGGTTCACGTCAGGTGCCAGCGGCACTTTCTTCATATGCACGCCCAGGATCTTCTCGCGCCCGTCAATATCGGGGATCGGCACCACTACCTGGCGGTCAAAGCGACCCGGGCGCAGCAGCGCGGGGTCAAGCACGTCAGGGCGGTTGGTCGCGGCGATGATGATGATGCCTTCGTTCGCTTCGAAGCCATCCATCTCGACCAGCAGCTGGTTCAGCGTTTGCTCGCGCTCGTCGTTCGAATTGCCCAGCCCATGGCCACGCGAACGGCCAACTGCGTCAATCTCGTCTATGAAGACGATGCATGGCGCATTTTTCTTTGCTTGTTCGAACATGTCGCGCACGCGGCTGGCGCCAACGCCAACGAACATCTCGACAAAGTCCGAGCCTGAAATGGTGAAGAACGGCACGCCCGCTTCGCCAGCGATTGCGCGGGCAAGCAGCGTCTTACCGGTACCCGGCGAGCCGACCAGCAGCGCACCCTTGGGAATCTGGCCGCCCAGCTTGGAGAAGCGATGCGGATCCTTGAGGAATTCGACGATTTCTTCCAGCTCTTCGCGGGCTTCATCGATCCCGGCGACATCTTCAAACGTGACGCGGCCCTGGCGCTCAGTCAGCAGCTTGGCCTTGGACTTGCCGAAGCCCATGGCGCCGCCACCGCCGCCTTTCTGCACCTGGCGCAGCGCAAAGAAAGCGATGCCGAGGATCAGAATGAAAGGAAGCGACTGGATCAGGATATAGAGCAGCAGGTTGGGCTCTTCCGCAGCCTGGCCAGAATACTCGACGCCATTTTCTTCAAGCAATTGATACAGACCGCCATCGCCAGGAACCGGCACAGTCGAGAATGTGGTGTCATTCTTCATCACGCCGGTAATCTTGTCCGGCGCGATCTGCACTTCCTGCACAGAACCTTCCGCCACCTTCTCGCGGAAATCCGAATAGCGGATCTGCGTGCTGGGCGTTTGCGTGGCGTTGCCGAACATCGACACAGTCAGCAGCAGTGCCATGAAAACACCGCCCCAGATCATCAAGGTCTTGATCATCGGGTTGGGGCCTTCAGGGCCCTGACCGCCATTTGAGTCGCGTGGATCGTTCTGGTCGCTCATCGGACAAAAGTTCCTTTCGTGCCACCTAATGTAGGCGGGACCGGGTGAATGGCAAGATAACGCATGAGTCCGAAGAAAGTGTCATTTTCGATGACAGAGATCGAGGTCACGGTACCAATTCGCCCAAGCTACCCACCTGACAGTCAGCGAATGCTGATAATCACAACCTATTCAACCGCATAAGCCTTCAAGAACACGTCGACCGCGCTCGCGATGCGTTTCTGCGTGTCAGCTTGAGTCGGCAGCGAGCCGAAGCGTCGTTCCAGATCGCCCATCCCCTTGCACATCGACACGAACTGCTCAGCGGCAAGCTCTGTATCACTGATCGACAGCTCGCCGCGCGTGCAGGCATGCGCAAGAAAGGCAGAAAACGCCGCTTTCATGCGCCACGGACCCGCTTCAAGGAAAGCACGCCCGATCTCGGGCTCATGCTCGGTTTCCGCGGCGATCCGGCGTTCGAACTGGATCATCTCCGGGCGCGAAAGAAAAGCGAACATGGCCTTGCCAATCGTCAACAGGCGTTCGCGGATACTGCTATGGGCTGAAACGGCATCGATCGAGAAATGCCCGCGCATCTTCTCGCATTCGCGCTCTACGGCAGCGGCGAAAAGCGCGCGCTTGTCACCAAACTGATTGTAGATTGTTACCTTGGAGACCCCGGCATCGGCGGCAATCTGCTCGATCGAAGTAGCTGCATAACCAACGTCAAAAAATGCGTCTGATGCCGCCTTGACGATCGCAGCCCGCTTGGCACTGTCAACCGGCCGCCCCCGCCCCTTGGGCAAAGAATCTTCGCTGGCCCGGGAACCGTTCGGTTCATCGCTGGTTGACAATCTGAACGCTCCCGTTCAATTAAACGCTACCGTTCACTAATGGGCTATCCGAAGCGATTCGGCAAGTCCGACAGAGTCGCAATTCAAATCCAGGGGTTCCTCATGCTGTGGATCGCCATCCGCATGCTCACTGGCGACAAGACCAAGTTTTATGGCCTGCTGTTCGGCATTGCGTTTTCGACGCTGCTGATCACGCAGCAATTGACGATCTTCGTCAATCTGGTCGAGCGCGGCGCAAGCGGTGTCTACAATGTCCCGACAGCGGATGTCTGGGTCATGGATCCGGTCAGCCGCACCACCGATGTCAACTACGCCATGCCATCGACTGCGCTCGACCAGGTGCGCGCGGTACCGGGAGTCGAATGGGCGGTGCCCCATTTGCGAGCAGTCGCATCGGTCCGGACGCAAAGCGGCGATCTGGAAGGCGTGGGTATCATCGGGGTTGATGATGCCACGTCGATCGGCCTCCCCAAGCGCCTGATCGAAGGCACGCCCGAAGTTCTTTCACAGCCCGACACTGTGATTATCGACGATGTCGGCATCACCAATATGTTCGCGAATGGCGAAGACCCGATCGGCCAGCGGCTGGAACTGAACGACCAGCGAGCCGTCATTCGCGGAATTGCGGACTCGATCCCCAGTTTCACCAGCCAGGTTGTCCTCTACACCAAATACAGCCAGGCGCTAAACTACGTACCGGGAACGCGCAACCGGATGAGCTTTGTGCTGGTAGGCGCGGCAGACGGGATCACGCCAGAAGAGCTGGTATCGAGAATTGAGGAACGCACAGGCCTGCGCGCCAGAACGCGTGACGATTTTGCACGCGATGGTGTGGACTTTATCATCCAGAATACCGGTATCCCGACCAACTTCGGGATCACTGTCGTGCTCGGCTTTATCGTGGGGGTCGCAATTGTCGGCCTCACCTTCAGCCTTTTCATCCGCGACAACATCAAACAGTTCGGTGCGCTAAAGGCGATCGGCGTAACCAATACGAAGATCCGCAGAATGGTCATCGCGCAGGCAGGGCTGGTGGGCTTTATCGGCTATGCTCTGGGCGTGTTGGGCACGGTCTGGTTCATGTGGGCCTTTTCCGGCAATCCCTTCTTCAAGGGCTTTTACATCCCCTGGCAGATTCCATTGATCAGCCTTGGTGCAGTGGTCGTGATCCTGGCCATCACAGGCTGGCTCAGCTTGCGCAGCGTCCTGAAGACAGAACCGGCGGCGGTGTTCAGATGATGCTCGACACCCGCGCTATCGGGGGATGTGACCCCAATGCTGCCATTTGCGCGCGCAATATCTCGCGTGACTTCCAGACCGGACAGCAAACCATCCGTGTGCTGCACGATATCAACGTCGATATCGAGCCCGGGAAGATGACCTATCTCGTCGGCGAAAGCGGGTCAGGGAAAACCACGCTGATATCGATCATGTGCGGCATCCTCTATCCGACCGAGGGGGATGTCCGCGTGTTCGGAACGCAGATCTACGATCTCGATGACACAGAGCTAGTGAATTTCCGCTTGGACAACATCGGCTTCATCTTCCAGCAGTATAACCTCATCCCTTCGATCGATGCAGCTTCCAACGCGGCTGTACCGCTGATCGCCCGCGGCATGGACAGGCTTGAAGCGCGCGAAAAAGCCGTCGCCATGCTGGAAAAGCTCAATATTGCGGATCAGGCTGGCAAGCTGCCGAACCAGCTTTCCGGCGGGCAGCAGCAGCGTGTCGCGATCGCTCGCGCATTGGTGCATGAGCCGCGTCTGGTGGTATGCGATGAACCGACCGCCGCGCTGGATGCAAATTCCGGTCGCCGCGTGATGGACCTGCTCCGTGACGTTGCCGTGTCGGCAGATCGCGCCTGCATCATCGTGACTCACGACAACAGAATTTTCGACCTCGCAGACCGCATTCTCGTGCTTGAGGACGGTCGCATAACGCACGACGGCACAGAGATGCCGAAGGACCACTGATATGTCACTCCTCCCAGAAAATATCAGCTTTTCACGCAAGATACTGCCGATCATAGCCATACTGGCGCTGATTCTGGCTGTCTTCTTCATCTGGAACAGCCTGCCCGATCGCGAGTTGGTGGAGCCGGAAGAAACTCCGCTGAGCGCGACCGGTGAACTGGCCAATTCACCGCGCGTTGCCGGCGCGGGCGTGGTCGAACCATCAAGCGAAATCATCGATATCGGTACCGCGCTTGCCGGGCTGGTTACCGACCTGCGTGTTGCGCCGGGCGATTTCGTCGAGAAAGGCGAACCACTGTTCCTGGTCGATAGCCGCGCTGCCCACGCGCGGTTGCAGGAAGCCAATGCCGCTATTGCGGAAGCCCGTGCCGCCATCGCTGAAGCGCAAACCGCGCGCAATACAGCACAGCAACAACTCGATCTCTATGCTGCGATTGAAGATCCCGCTGCTGTCAGTCGCAGCGAAGTGATCCGTGCTGAAGGCGAAGCATCTGCGGCGGCGTCACGGCTCGAGCTGGCTCGCGCGCGGCTTGCGGCTGCTCAAGCCATGGCGAACAGCGCACGCACCGAGATCGAGCGGCTGGTGATCCGCGCGCCGATGGCGGGAGAAGTGCTGGCAGTGAATATCCGCCCCGGCGAATTCGTGTCGACCATGGGTGGAAACAGCGAACCCTTTATCCGCATGGGAGAAACGCGCCCGCTGCATATCCGCATCGATATCGATGAAGACGAAGCGACGCGCGTTGCCATGGGCAAGCCGGCAGTCGTTTCCCCTCGCGGCGCGGCTGACCAACGCTTTGAAGCGAGCTTCGTGCGCGCAGAGCCACTGGTTGTGCCCAAACGATCGCTGACCAATTCAGCGGCTGAACGCGTTGACGTGCGCGTGCTGCAGATCATCTATGCCTTGCCTGAAGAAGCGCGAATCACTTTCCGCGTGGGTCAGCAGGTCGATGCCTTTATTCCTGCGTCAGAGGCGCTGGAAGAATGAACCGCAAAGCCCCTTTCGCTCTCGCGGCCAGTCTGGCGCTCGCCGCTTGCGTCGCGGGTCCGCCCCCGGAAATCGCTACGCCAGCGCCGGAACTTGGCGACGAATTTGTGTTCGGCCCTAGCGAAGCGGAAACCACACAGCTGGCTTCGCTGCTTCCTCAAAGCGATCCTGCCTTCTCAACCCTTATGCAGCTGGCAATGCAAGATGCGCCCAGCCTGGCTGAAGCGCTGGCGCGAGTGGAAGCGGCCAGAGCTGCCGCACGCGGCGCAGGTGCAGCGCGGCTGCCTGTGATCGGGGCAGATGCCGGGATCGAATTCCGGCGCAGCAATCCCGCGCAGTTTGGTGGCGGTGTATCAGATGCCTTGCCGTTCGATACAGAGCAGACCGGATATTCTGCCAATCTCACAGCCAGCTGGGAGCTGGATATCTTTGGCCGTCTGAAGGCGAGCGAGCGAGCGGCATCAGCTCGCGTCGATGCAGCGAACGCAAATGCCGCAGCGGTACGCACAGCATTGATCGCGGAGATAGCCGGCGCAGTGGTCGACTGGCGAACCAATCACGCGCGTCAAACGGCCTTGTTGCAAGACCTTGACGCCGCTGAACGCCTGGCTGAACTTGTCGGAAAGCGCGAAGATGCAGGCCTTGCGCCCGGGTTTGATCGCGTGCGTGCAGAAGCTGCGGCCAGCCAAAGCCGGTCTCGCCTCGCAGCGCTGGGAAGCGAACGCGCTCAGATCGTCGGGCGGCTTGTGTCTCTCACTGGCCAGCAGCCGGTATTGATCGGCCAGATACTGATCCAAGAGCACGACGAATTGGGACTTCCCGCCGCACCAACAACGATGCCATCCACGCTCCTGACGGCAAGGCCCGATATCCGAGCCGCAGCGGCTGAACTGGCCGCCGCCGACGCCGATCTTGCAGCGGCTGCGCGTCAGCGATTTCCTCGCTTGACCCTCTCAGCGGCCCTTGGATTGCTTGCGTTCGATTTCAGCGAGCTGTTCGATGACGGTTCCGAAGTCTACTCAGCTGGTGGCGGCATCGCTGCACCGCTACTCGATTTCGGGCGCATCCAGGCGCAGATTGACGGCGCTGCAGCAGGAAAAAAGGCCGCGTTTGCAGCCTATCGCGGCGCAGTTTTCAATGCTCTGGGCGAAGCGGAAAGCGCCTATGGACTGGTCGCCGCAGCTGACGCACAAGCTGATGCCGCGGCGCGTGAAAACGCCGAGTTGGAACGCGCGGCTTCACTGGCGGAGACACGCTATCGCGCAGGGCTGGCGGACTTCCTTACCGTGCTTGAAGCGCGGCGGGCGGCCGATGCCAGTGGAGAACGCGCAGCTGCAGCAATTGGGCAAGCGCGCCGCGCGCGCGTTATCCTGTGGCAGGCACTGGGCGGTGACAGTCAAGCGATGACGCGGTCGACCAGCCAATAGGCTGCGGTAATGCCGATCGCATAAGTCGCGAGTTTGAGTGCCGGGGCTTCTACATTCGGGGCCAGTCGCTGTATAATTGCACGCAGGGCAATTACCGCTGCGATCACTAGCAATTGCCCGGCTTCAACGCCCAGATTGAAGGCCAGCAAGGCTGCAGGAACTTCGCCTTCCGGCAAGCCAATCTCGCGCAATGCCCCGGCAAATCCAAAGCCGTGCAGCAGACCGAAACCGAATGCGACGATCCAGGGCCAGCGGCGCGTCCAGGTCTCCCGATCGCTGCGGGCGAGCTCCACCGCCAGGAATACAATCGACAGCGCGATCAACGCTTCGACCGGGCGTTGAGGCAGGCCGGCATAGCCCAGCGTCGTTGCAACCAGCGTGATCGAATGCGCGATAGTGAAAGCCGTCGCCGCTTTGACCACGTTCCAGCCGCCTGCGACCAACAGGACAAGCGCGATCACAAACAACAGATGGTCCCAACCCATCAGGATATGCTCGGTGCCGATCACGAAATAACTGCGCAGCACTTGCCAGCGATCAGGCCGCGCGATGATCTGTGCCAAAGGCTGGCTGGCTGTAAGCCGATGACTTTGCACTTCCCGGTCCAAGGGAGCTACGCGGACCAGCGCATCAGCCATCCCGGCCAATTGCGGTAAGCCGATTGTCTTACCGGCAACATCGCCGCTGCAGCGCACCTCAGCATTCCCCAGGAAAGCTGCTGCACCAAGCGAGCGGTGCGGCTCGCCAATCATCTCGCAATTGTCGGGAATAACCGGGACAATCAGCTCAATCTGCCGCGCAGAGGCAACCGGTTGCTTCCATGCGAGCGACCATTCACCCGGTGCTCTTTCAGTGAAATCTATCGACGCCGGACGTACTTCATCTGCTTGCGCAGGAGCGGCAATCAGCCCAACCAGAAATAGCGCGAGGAACAGCCGGATCATCGATCAATCGTGACAGTATAGGCTTCGCGCAACACCTGATAGGCATCCTCGCGCCGCTGATCGATTGTCTTGCTGCGCCAATCATTTTCCACATCCTCGCGAATTTCGCTGAGCGGCGGAACCGAGCTCGCAGTTTTCCCTCGCAAGCGGACGAGATGCCAGCCCAGGCCGGATGCGACCGGCCCTTGCCAGGTATCACCAGCTTCAAGCTCATCAATCGCGGCGGCGAACTGTACGCCAAACCTGTCCAGCACTTCATCGCGCGGCTCATTCTCCAGCGAGGCTGGCAGGCTGATCCGCTCTCCCAGGGGTTGCCAATCCTCGGTACGCGCCAGTCTGCTTTGTGCTGCAGTCGCTGAGGATTCCTCTGCAAACCACAGCTGGTCGAGCGAATAGCGCGTATCACTCGCAAACCGTTCAGGGTTCTGGGCCAGCCATTGCTGCAAGGTCTCCTCAGATGGCTGCTCGGTCTCAGCGCGCGCGCCAGCCAACATATCCATCTTTTGCGCCAGCCGCCGCCGCACAATCGCGTCATCGGCATCCAGTCCCAGCCGCAAGGCTTCGCGGTAGAGCACTTCTTCGCGCACGTAGCGTTCGATCTGCCCATCAAGCTCGGCGTCGGTTGGCGGACGGCTCATTAGCCGCTCGAACCCGAGCGCGATCTGCGCTTGCGTTTCGCGGTCTACATCGATCGTCCGGCTTGCCGGATCGACTTCTTCACCTTGCAGCGAAAACAGCCCGAAGATCAGCGCCCCGGCGACAAGGAAATGGACCAGCGGTTCGCGCGTCCAATCCGGAAGATTCACAGCTCCTCCTATCGGGCAGGCTTGAGCCAGATCGGCGAGCTATAGGCGCGTTCCTGAGCCACCGCGTCAGCCATGGCCGCATCGGGCAAAGTGATGCCGAAGCGCACCGCATCATAAAGCGTCCAGCGCGGCGTAGGGATTTCCAGCACACGCACATAGTAAAACGCGCGTTGGCCCTCGCGATAATCCGGGTCGGTCCACACGCTGCGCAGTTCCGCCGTGCCGATATCATTGGTGTAAGTCGCAGTCGCGCGGTCAACTGTGTCGCCCACCGCCGGAACCTTGCCGCCACGCATGCGGCGCGAATCCATGTCGCTCCATACGACATCGTAAACGCGTTCCTGCATCTCGCCCGAGGCGTCGATCCAGCCCTTCACAACCTGTACCCGGTCAAGATTGGCCCCGTCCGGATCCTTGAGCGCGGATATCAAGAAGGTCGGTGCCTTGCCGCCATCGGCAAGCTCGCCGCCCATTGGCACGCCGCGAGAATAGCCTGCGCGGACCCAGTCACCGTTCCAATCGGCTTCGGTGAAATCGAAGCCGCCAAATATGCGCAGTGTCATGCGCGGGCCGGTAGTGGCGTAGACTTCGCGGCGCTTGAACGCATCGAAGATTTCCGCCCGCGTATTTCCGCGCGCCCAGGCAGCTGCATAGCCGCCTGCGAGATAGTGCCAGCCGAACCGCTCTGCATTGGTGCCGAGATTCTGCCCGTTGAGGGCACGGTTGGTTATCGCAGGCTCGCTGCCGGTATGCTTGCCGAAGAAATTGTCTTCATCGCCGGTTGCAAGCGAGGTGTGGCTGTCCGTCGAGCCGATCAGGCCGAACTGGTAGGGATTTACACCCAGCCGCTCTTCGATCGATATCCCGCGCTTCAATGCTTCGCGAATATAGCTGCCAGCATACATGTCTGGCGTCGACTTTATCGTCATTGAGAGGTTGCCAAGCTCCCAGCCCAGATCGCCGAAACCGGCAAACTCGTCATTTGGCGAAAGGAACGAATGCGTTTCGCTATCCCCCTTGATCTGTGTGACTTCGACTACCGGCTCTGCCTTGGCGCGCTTGCGTGCATATTCAGCGGTCATCGCGCCGCCTTCAGGCCCGGTCAGCTCGAACATCATGCCGTTCGAGACATTGGAGTTGTGCGGAATTGCCAGCGCTTCACCACCCGTGGCAGCGGCATAGGCTTCCATGTAGTCCCACAGCCCTTCAACGCCTGTGTCGAGACCCGGATAGGGAATCACTGTCTTGGTTCGCGCGCTGCCGTCGCGAAACATTACTACGCGGTGCAGATTGTTGCCCCCGGGCATCAAGGTATATTCGAACCCGGCAAAGGCAGTGAATTTGCCCGGCTCGTTATAGCGGTCGAGCGTATCGAGATGCGCGGTCCAGATGTCGCGGGTGTTTTCTTCTGCTGCGGCCTGATCGAGCAATGCTTCAGGCAAAGTACCGCGCGCTGCGCCGTCGATGATTTCAGCCACGGCGCGCTGCGATTGCTGAGGGCTTTCATGCATCATGTCATGCCAGCGCAGCAGCGTCTCGTCCTGAATCAGCATGCGCGGTGCATCATACAGCCGGCGTGTCGACCCAAGCCCGTCCGAGTGATCCGAAATGACGAGGAAGTCGAGCGGGCGCGCAAGCTTGGCCTTGGTACCGGTGGTAGAAGTCACTTCTTCGCCGCGCGCGAACCGCAAAGCCTCTTCCGCGCCCAAGCGCACGCCGAAGCCGAATGCATCGATCGAATTATCCGTGTGGAGGTGCGTGTCACCCCAATAGGGCCGGTCAGGGAACTCAGCTAGCTCGATCGTCCCTTCGCCGTTTCCGCTTTGCTCTTCGCTTACTGACGCTCCGCAACTCGCCAATGCAAGCGATGCTGCCCCCAGCAAAAGCCATTGCCCGATCTTGTGGCGCATACCCCTCTCCCTCTCCAAGAGCACAAATGTGCGCTGATCGAGGGGCATGCGTCAAGGCACAGGTTTGACTGCCGCTATTCCGTAACGTCAGTCGGGCTTCCGCAGAAGCAGCGCTGAGCGTTCGCAGCGACAGACCACTTCATCACGCTGGTTGAGCATCTCGTGCAGGAAGGTCACGATTCCCGCTTCGGGTCGCGATTTGCTTTCCCGCAATTCCTTGATTTCGCTTTCCGCCCTCAGCGTATCGCCGATGAAAACCGGCTTGGGCGTTGTGACTTTGTCGAAGCCCAGATTGGCGACCAGAGTGCCCAGCGTGGTGTCACCAACGGACAGCCCGACCAGTAGCGAGAATGTGAAAGTCGAATTGACGAGGATCTGCCCAAATCCGCTTGCCTTGGCCGCTTCCACATCCAGGTGCAGTGGCTGCGGGTTATGCGTCATGGTCGAAAACAGCAGATTGTCGGTCTCTGTCACAGTGCGATGGATCTCATGCGCGATCCGTTCACCCACCTGCCATTCGTCGAAATACTTGCCCGCCATGCTGCCTAACCTTCCTGCTGCCAGCGAGCGACCACGTCCGCACCGTCTTCCGCGCTATCGCGGATAGTTCCCGGCGTGCGGCTAAATCGCGGGGCAGGCGCGGTGTGCCAGATGCCATCGCGCTCCTCATAGGCGCCGCGCGCTTTCAAATGAGGATGATCGCGTGCTTCATCGAGCGGCAAGACAGGTGCGAAACACGCATCACTGCCTTCCAGCAATTCGCACCATTCGGCCTGTGTCTTGGTCTTGAACAGCGCCGCCAGCTTGCCGGTGTAGTCATCCCAATTGCGCGGATCCATTTGCCCCTCACGCAGCTCGGCCGGTGCATCAGCCTTTTCGAGCAGTTCGGCGTAGAATTGCGGCTCGATCGCACCCACGGACACTTCCTTGCCGTCCGCACATTCATAGCAGCGATAGAAATGGGCCGCGCCGCTGAGCATGCCCTGGCCGCGATCAGTGGTGAGGTACGGTCGCGTGCGCACACCGAAGAAAAAGCTCATCAGGCTGGTCGCGCCATCAACGATAGCCGCATCAACCACTTGGCCTTTGCCGGAACGCTCGCGCTCATAGAGCGCAGCGAGGATACCGAAGGCGCAATACATCGAGCCGCCGCCGAAGTCGCCGACAAGGTTCTGCGGCGGTGTGGCCGTTTCGCCTGCTTTGCCGACTGCGGATAGCGCACCGGTGATCGCGATATAGTTGATGTCATGGCCGGCGGCATGCGCCATCGGTCCATCCTGCCCCCACCCGGTCATGCGGGCATAAACCAGCCGCTCGTTGAGCGCGAGCAGCTCGTCCGGGCCAAGCCCAAGCCGCTCCATCACACCCGGGCGAAACCCCTCGATCAGCACATCGGCATGCGTTGCCGCGTCGCGGCAGAACTGCCGACCCTCCTCCGATTTCACATCGACCGCTACCCTGTGCCGCGCCCGCTCGACCACCGGGTTGGTGATCTGCCCGCCTTGCCGCTCTATCCTGACAACTTCAGCGCCAAGATCAGCCAGCAGCATCGCAACATGCGGGCCCGGGCCGATCCCGATAAATTCGACAACCTTAAGTCCGGTCAACGGTCCATTTGTTGGGGACATTATCTCTCTCCTCATCGCGCCAAATTGCATGGCGCGATAGGGTCTTGCTGGCAAGATTTTCCTTGGCGGAAAGCTCGCCCAAACATTTGCGGTTGCCTGGAATTTATGTTCTATGTATTACTTCAAAAAAATAATAAAAATTCGGTGTCGCAGGGGGTTTCCAGCGTGTCAGACGGGTAATAATCCGCACTTATATTCCATGTTCTCTCCTGCGCCTTCCGCATACGGAGGCGCGAAATGAATATTGCTGTTCTGGGATTGGGCCATATCGGCAGCGTTACGGCCGGATGCCTCGCTAATCAGGGCCACCGTGTGATTGGTATTGATACCAATCATTCGAAGGTCCAAGCCATTAATGAAGGCCGCTCGCCAGTTGTTGAGCCAGGTCTCGACGAGATTATCGGCGCAGCGCGTGCTGATGGGCGGCTTTGGGCGGCCTTCAGCCAGCGACACTTGATCCGAAGCCTCGGCCGGAGGTCACAAGGAGGTGACGCCTGATGGCCGCTTTGATCGTCGCGGCCTTGGCAAGCTGCACGCCGCAACGGCGCTTGGCCAGCGCCACGTAGCGTTCAGGGATTCGAGTGACCCGCGCCCGCATATCGCGGTCACATTCGGCACGAGGCCGGAAGCGATCAAGATGTTCCCGGTGATCCGCGAACTGCGCCGCAACCGGGCAATCCGCACCAGCGTGATTGTCACCGCGCAACATAGAGAGCTGCTGGATCAGGTGCTCGCACTCGCTGAAATCGAACCGGACATCGATCTGGACCTCATGCAACAGGCTCAAGGCCTTGATGCGCTGGCCGCCCGCATCCTGACTGGATTCACCACAGCGCTTGATGATTTGATGCCGGATCGTGTGCTGGTTCATGGCGACACGCTGACAACTTCGATGGCGACAATGGCGTGCTATTTCCGCAGGATTCCGGTCGGGCATGTCGAGGCCGGACTCCGTAGCGGGAATATCTACTCGCCGTGGCCGGAAGAGGTGAATCGCAAGGTAACGGGCGCCATTGCCGATTTGCATTTTGCTCCGACCGAACGCGCGGCACGCGCGCTGCGGCGCGAGAATGTCTCCCCGTCGGCGATCCACGTCACTGGCAACACCGCGATCGATGCCCTGCTTGCGACACGGGACCGGATTGCCCGCACGCCCAGTCTCGCCTGGGAAATTGAAAAATTGCGCAAGCGCTTTGACGGCAAACGCCTGATCTGCGTCACCGCACACAGGCGTGAGAACTTCGGTGAAGGCATGCGTGAAATCGCCGGTGCGATCAGAGAGCTCTCCGATCGTAGTGACGTCGCGATCGCGTTTCCGCTCCACCCCAATCCCGGCGTTCGCGATCTGATGCTGCGTGAGCTCAACGGACATGCGAATATCGCGCTGATCGATCCGCTCGACTATGTCAGCTTCGTCAGGCTGATGGAGATCAGTGACCTGATCCTGACAGATAGCGGCGGAATACAAGAGGAAGCGCCAAGTTTGGGCAAACCCGTGCTGGTCATGCGCAATGAAACCGAGCGGCCGGAAGCCATCGAAGCAGGAACGGCGTTGCTGGTCGGCGCAAACCGAAACTCGATTGTGGCGCGCGCAACGCAGCTGCTTGATTGCGACGCAAGCTATGCGGCGATGGCCAAGGCCTGCAATCCGTTTGGCGATGGAAAGGCTGCAGCCAGGATCGCGCGCATCCTGGCAGAGGTCCATGCCGCGCACGAACGCGCCACAAGGCCATGCGCCCTAACGTCGCCAGCCGCGAATCCAGTAAACAGCTGAAACGAACACCGCCGTGGCCAATCCCATGTCCAGCATATGGTTGAACGATATCGGGCCAGCTGAAAAGGCACTGGCTCAGGCCCGCAAGCTCGTCCAACGCCGCCCCGTTCCGGCAGAGCATTTGTCTCTGCTCGCAGCCGCACGAGCAAAAGCGGGCGATACGAGTGCAGGCCTCGTCACGATCCAGCAATCCGCGCGGCGCGGCTGGCGCGATCGGCAAGCGCAAGAGACGATGCTTCGGCTGGCGCTCAGCGCGGGCGATGACCGCGAAGCCGCCCGAAGGCTTGCGGCAATCTGGGCCTTGGCCGGTTCAGAAGAGGATTTGGCCGAGCTCGCACCACTTGTGCTTGCAAAACCTGCCGCGCGTGAAGAAATGGCGCGCTTGCTGTCAGCCGGGCCGAAATGGACAAACGCCTTCCTTCAACGCGCCCAGCGCGTGTTGACGCAGGAGCAGTTCGGAGAAATTGTAGGGCCTGCTATTTAGCAAGCTCGGCAACTAGGCCTGCATCGCCAATTATCTATATGATATAGAGTTATTTTTACAGATCGCAGATCGCAAACTGCTAACAGAAGCGAGTTTCGCGGAGAATGGCTTCCGTCTTAATTTCGGACGTTGTATAGGCGGCACAGGAACCCTAAAACCGGACATTATTGGAAGAACGCGAGCATTAACGCTCCTGCCAGACCTGCATGGCCGCCAAAGCCTGGAGCGACTATCTTGTGCTTCAACCCACCTGGAAAATATCCTGCACCCAGTTCCGATGTTCTTTGCCGAACGCGCCCAAGCAATCCTTCGGTTTTCATGACACCCCCGCCCAAGACGATAATTTCGACCGAAGTCATGGCGATGAGCGATAGAGCAAGCTGCGCCAGATAATCGGCTATAATCTCATGCGCGACGTGATCCGTTGGCAGTTCGGATAGAGACTTCCCCCAACGCGCCTTGATAGCGGGACCGCTCGCCAATCCTTCCAGGCAATCTCCATGATGCGGGCAGATTCCTTCGAAATGAGGATCTCGGGGATGACGGCGTGGGAAGATATGTCCCATCTCCGGATGCGCAGCTCCATGCACAGCCTTTCCGCCGAGCACCAGGCCTCCGCCGATACCTGTACCCACGGTAATGTAAGCCAGCGATGCGGCGGTTTGACCTGCGCCATGACTGTATTCGGCGAGCGCGGCTCCGTTCACATCCGTATCGAAGCCGATTGGCACCTTGAATCGCTCGGCAAAGTACCCGGCCACATCGCAATTCGTCCAACCTAGCTTGGGGGTGTTGGTAATGTGACCCCAAAGCGGCGATGAACGATCAAGTTCGACGGGACCAAAGCTGGCGATTCCAATCGCTCTGATCGCACCCTGATGCTCCAGCCACTCGCATGCCTGAGCCAGCGTAGTGTCGGGATCGCGTGTAGGTATCTCATGCTGCGCGACGATCTCGGTTGGTGAATGGCCGACAGCAAGCACGAACTTGGTTCCCCCAGCCTCGACACCACCCAACAAGGACTGTGTTACGGAGTTCATGCGAACGCTGGCTCCGCCAGCTCGCAGCGATCCCCATCAATCACGAGCTTAAGGAGCGGTGCAGGCACACCTCCGAAATATTGGTTGGCCTCGGCAACATCTTCGGGGACTTGCTGGCCCTGAAGTCCATGGAAATCGACAAAGCTTGAGACAAGAAGCTCGCGTGTGACGAACCAGCTGTAGCTTTGAAGAGGTTCGACATCGGGATTGGCGAGCACCAGGCCCGTTCCGTTGAGGGGACGGTATTCACCCAACAAGCTGTCGGAAACCATGCCATACAGTCCGTTTGGCGCGTGGCTAAAGTCAGGTGCGAATGTCGAACTCTGGGTTGCCCAAAACGCGTAGTAGAAACCTTTGTGGTAGACGACATGCGCTCGTTCCAGCTCGTTGTTGACACCGTCGGCATGGATCAAAGGTGGCAACAACTTCCACCCATCGTCGGTCAACCGGGCAATACCGACCGCGCCGTTGTATTCGCTGCCTGCACCGGCAAGAGATGCAGTGAAGATCAAATACTCTTGCCCGTCGGCAGGATCGCGAAAATAGGCCGGATCACGGAACGCCTTGATCTTGCCTGCCTCCCCTTCGTGCGCGTCTGCCAGCATATATTCGGGCGCAAATTCCTTGATTGAGCCGCAGGGCTCGTTCCATCCGTCTGGCAGCCCATCGGGACCGATAATTGCATGAGATTCAACGAGGCGCTGTTGGTAGCCTCCAGAACGCTGATCGGTCCCTGCGGCCGTGAAATAAAGGGTCACGCCTTCGCCATCTGTGACCGCAGAACCCGCCCACTCACGCTCATAATCTACGGCGAAATGGGGCAACGCATCGCCGAGATCGATCCAATTTCCTGACTGCCGCTCGATAAGGCGAATTTTAGCCTCGAAGTGGCGCAGGCCGGGATCGCCGCGATCAGGAGCGGACAGGGCCATCCACAGTTCGCGCCCGCGGATTGACGCTACAAAGCCGTCCCGATCCTGAATCGGCCACATATCCCAATAGACGCGTCCAGTATCGAGGGTTCTGGGAACATCCTCTTTGATGATTGGAATGCGCGGAATGTGTGAGGCATCGATCTTGCGCACACAGTCAGCAGTCCAGGCAGTCGTCATGCCGACACCCTAAGCAAATCTTTGGAAAAGGTAAGGGCCGACCAGCGGCATAATACTTGGTCGGCCCCTATCCATCGTATCAGAATTCGAAACGTACCGACGCAGCGATCGTGCGGCCTGCGATTGAACGCGCCCGTACGATGCCGTTGGCCGGGATCGATCCTTCTTCTGCCTCGGTGTAACCTTCGCTGTTGAACAGGTTGGTGGCATTGAGCGCCACTTCGACCCGGTCGACTGGGCGAACAGCGAGATACGCATTGACCTGCGCATATGCAGGGAGCTTGAGCTGGTTGTTATCCTGCGTGAAGCTGTCCGTGGTGCCAATCAGATTGGCGCCCGCCTTGAAGAACCCGTCGTCATATTGAGCCGTCGCCTGATAGACGAAATCGGCCTGACGACGCGGTGTGTTGCCGATGACCGCTGTGTTGAGCGAGTCCTTGATTTCGGCATCGGTCCAGGTTGCACCGGCGCTCAACGTGAACGGTCCGGTTGAGTACGAACCCTCAAGCTCGATACCATAGGCCTCGTATTCTGTGTCGGTCAGAACCAGTGGCGCGATTTCGACATTGGTTTCGCTCGTTTCGGCGTAGAAGCCGGTGGCGTAGATCGACAGTCCGCTTCCCTGGTACTTCAGGCCCAGTTCCAGCTGGGTAACGTCTGCGATCACCCCGTCATCGCCGCCGGGAAGTCCGCCGTCGACGGTGCTGACCGCTGGTGAGAACAGGCTGCGGTCAGCAGTGTGGCGCCCACCCTGGCTATAACGGGCGAAAATGCCCAGATCGTAAGTCAGCAGATAGTTTGCGCCAAGCGACCACGAGAAATAGTCGAAGTCATAATTAACCGGGCTTGGGCTGCCGAGCGGAAGAATGCTGGTCTGCGCTTCGGCGGGGCTGATGTTGCCGTCATTATCGAAATCGAAATCGATGGTAGGGCCATCGCCGGTGATCGTGCCATTGGCATCGCCATAGTCATAGCGGATGCTGGCATCGAGCGTCAGACGGTCGAACTCAAGGGCGAGCGATGCGAACGGGGCATAGGTGCTGTAAGCCACATCGTAATTGCGGCGGCAGCAATTGCCGAAGAAACTGGCACCAAAACCGACGACACCGTTCTGAGTGACTGTGTTTCCGTCTGCATCGACAATGTCCACAAGCACGGATTGTCCATCACCCTGAACAGTCTGGACGTGCGAAGTCCAGAGCCAGTCGGTGTCAACATCCTGACGCGACAGATAGAAGCCAGATGTGAATGTTGCCGAACCGCCGCCAAAGTCGAAATCCTTGGTGATGCGGAAATCGTTGGTGACGTTATCGAGACTATTCAACCGGACGTTGAAGTTCACGATATTTGCCAGCAAGCCATTGCCACCGATACTGGCTGCGTCTGCGGTCGCTCCGGTGTTCGGGCCGGTTGCGAAGACGATGCTCGACCCTGCACCACCGATACCTTCGGCAATATCCTGAGCTGCGCCTGCCCCTGCCGGGAAGGGCGAAACGAAGCTGCCTGAATTGTTGGCGTAACGGAAGCGGTTGGTCAGCGTCCAACCCGAGCCAACGTCCACTTCGGCTTCAACGCCAAACGCCTGCGATTCGACCGAAAGGCCATCACGGAAATTATAGGTCGTCGGATTGTTGCCGCCGTCGAGGGTCGTGATCGTTGTGATGAACGGGCTGTAGAGCGAGTCCGTGCGCGGATCGAAGCCGGGGATCGCGTTATAGTCAGGGTCGCTATCTGTGCCACCGACGGAGACCGGTTGCGGCAGGATTGTTGGCGTACTGTCGTCAAGGAACTTGCCGTGGAAACGAACATATCCACCATCAAATTCTTTCGTGATGTTGGCCTTGATCTGACCGCCGTCGTAGCCATTGTAGCCAATGTCGCGCGGCCCCTCGCCGGTGCGATAGAACCCACCGACATGGAAGTAGAGGTCTTCGGCGATCGGCGCGCCATAATCGAAATCAACACGGTAGGTCTCGAAGTCGAGACCGATAGTACCGTGGATCGCACCGCCTTCGCGCTGGCCAGTCTTCGAGATAAAGTTGATCACACCACCCGGGGCGTTCGAGGCGAATGTGGATGCCGAGCCACCGCGAACCGCCTCGACCCGCGCGACATTGCGGTCCGCACGAAGGAAGTTGTCGGCGTTGCCAAAGATGATGTCGCCAAACTCGAGAACGGGCAGTCCGTCTTCCTGCAACTGGATATACCGTGCACCGCCGGTTGAAACGGGCAGGCCGCGCACGGCAATGTTGGCATTACCTTCACCACCGGATGCTTCCGAGCGAATACCCGGAATCTGGCGAATGAGGTCTGCGGAGGAAGGCGGAGCAAGATCGGCAATCTGTTCGGCTCCGACCGTGCTGACCGAGACCGAGCTCTCAAGCCGGTTCTGGCCGCGCGCAACGGCTGTAACGATAATCTCGTTGCCTTCGTCAGTAACTTCATCAGAACCAGCTTCCTGATCCTGCGCGAAAGCGGGGGTGGAAAAGGCGCTCAGCGCGACGCCGAAGGCCAAGGCGTGACAAAACTTCATGGCAAACTCTCCTATTTGTTCGCACCATCCTGCGCGATTCGCTGTATGGGATAACTCGATTGCAATCGATTGCAACAGCAAAATTGCAAACGATTGCAATTTTGCGCAACCTGTGTCACGCAAGTGCCACAACGCCGGCAACATAACGGCGAGCGAGAGGACTTGAGATTATGCAAACCGCGGTAAAACCACGGCTTTCTTTGCTGCGAATCATCGAAATGAACATCGGCTTCTTTGGCCTGCAATTCAGTTTCGGACTGCAACAGGCCAATATGGGGCCGATCTACGGATTTCTCGGTGCCGACGAAGCGACCATGCCGCTCCTCTGGCTTGCGGGCCCCATGACCGGCCTTATTATCCAGCCGATTGTAGGGGCGATGAGTGATCGCACCAACACGCGTTTCGGGCGACGGACACCCTATTTCCTCATCGGCGCAATTATTTGCACGATAAGCCTGTTCTTGATGCCGTATTCATCCACGCTCTGGATGGCCGCGTCGCTGCTCTGGATCCTTGATGCTGGCAACAACATCACAATGGAGCCTTATCGCGCTTATATTGCAGATCGCCTTTTGCCAGACCAGAGATCAATCGGTTTCCTGACGCAAAGTGCTTTTACTGGGCTGGCTCAGACGCTGTCCTATCTCGCCCCAACCCTGCTGACAGCCTTCGTCGCCCAGGATTTACTCGACGACAATGGCATCCCGGTGATCGTTCGCATCGCCTTCATCATCGGAGCGATACTGTCGATTTCGACAATCGTCTGGTCGGTCTGGCGCGTTCCCGAACTGCCAATGACCGAGGTTGAGAGGGCAGTCCTGGAAAAGAAACCGTTGACGGTGAAAGACACGTTCGCGGAAATCGTCGATGCGATCCGCGATATGCCGAAACCGATGCGCCAGCTCGCGCTTGCGATGTTGTGCCAATGGTACGCGATGTTCGCATATTGGCAGTACATTACCTTTGCGGTGGGTCGTTCGATCTACGACACTTCCGATCCGTCCAGCGCGGCGTTCCGCGAAGCGACGCTCACCACGCAGCAGGCGGGCGCACTGTACAACTTTATCGCGTTCGCAGCGGCGCTGATGCTGATCCCGATCGTGGCGAAGCTGGGCGCACGATTTGTGCACGCAATCTGCCTGACGGCATCCGGCGTAGCCATGGTGCTTATCCCCGGTGTAGAGACAGCGCCTGCGCTCTTCGCGCTCATGCTTGGCATTGGTATTGGCTGGGCCGGGATGATGGGAAACACCTATGTGATGCTGGCCGATTCCATTCCGGCGGAACGCAACGGGATCTACATGGGTATCTTCAACATGTTCATCGTCATTCCCATGCTTTTCCAGACACTGACCATGCCGCTGATATACAACCCCTTGCTGGGCGGTGACCCGCGCAATGTATTGATGCTGGGCGGGGCGCTGATGATCTTTGGTGCGATCGCGACCCTTTTTGTAGACGCGGGCCACAGGGTTCCGCGTGAACAAGAAGCGCTGGCGAGCTGAGGGGTATTGATGGCTGACACGAACACCCGAGATGAAGAAGAAAGCGTGACCAGAGTCCGCACTCTTGCAGACCTCGCCAAGATTGCGGGTGTCTCGCCGGGCACTGCTTCGCGGGCGCTTGCCGGGAACAGTCTCGTAAACACGAAAACGCGAGAGAAAATCGAGGCGATTGCGCGCGAGCATGGGTTCCGCCCGAACCAGATCGCAAGCAAGCTGCGGAGACAGAAAACAGGTGTTATCGGCGTTGCGATCCCGCTCGGGCATGACGTGAGGCAACAGATCTCCGACACCTTCTTCATGACCTTGCTCGGCTATCTGGCAGACGAACTGACCGAGAAGGGGTATGATCTCATGCTGAGGCGTGTCATTCCTGCTCAGGATGAAGATTGGCTCGACCGGTTCATCGGCTCAGGCATGGTCGATGGCGTAATCGTGATCGGCCAGTCTGACCAGTTCGAAAGGATTGAAGACGTTGCAGATGGCTATCTTCCGATGGTGGTCTGGGGCAATCATCAGGAGGGCCAGAGGCATTGCGTTGTCGGTTCCGACAACCGCTTGGGCGGAAAGCTCGCCGCCGAGAGGCTGATCGCGTCGGGCGCAAAGAACCTCGCGTTCCTGGGTGATACCCAACCGATAGAGTTTGCCGCGCGCTTCGCTGGGGCAAAAGAAGTCGCCGGGAAATTGGGCGTACCCATCAGAGCGCTTACAACGCATCTTTCGCCCGATCGCGCCGGCGAGGAAATCGCAAAGCATTTGCAGCAGATCGAAGGCAGGGTCGACGGAATCTTTGCCGCAACCGATACGATCGCCGTCACCTGCCTCAAAGAACTTCGGGAGCGCGGTATCGAGGTGCCGCGCCAGTTGAAGGTAGTCGGCTTCGACGACCTTCCGATTTCAAGCCAGACTGCGCCACCTCTCACGACAGTAAGGCAAGATATCGCTGCTGGTGCAAAGGGCCTTGTGGACTTGCTGCTACGGCGATTGGGAGGCGAAGATACGGAAAGCCTCGTCCTTCCCCCTCATCTGGTCGTTCGCGAAACTGCTTGAGCGAAGCGCGGGCATCGCAATAGTTGTCGAGAAGGGTTCGCTCCTTTCAGGAAACCACTCCCCGTTGATGTGTGCACAATCTGCAATGCAGACTGTGGGCTCTTGGCCCAGCTTCTGTCAATCCAGGTGCGACCGCGAGCATCGTATGTAAGATTTGCGGTAGCTTCCCCGAACCGGAGACGGAGCAACTTCACGGCCCGTACGAACCTTCTCTGAACGTGATTTGAGCAACTGACGTACCCGCCTGATCTTCCTCCAAGTTGGATTAGATTCCGGCCCTGACAGATGGACGGACGGACAAGATGAAGAGAATAAGGTTTACCGAGGAACAGATCATTGGCGTGCTTAAGGAAGCGGAGGCGGGCGCGAACACCGCTGATCTGACTAAGGCCATCCTCGACCACTCCGGCCCCGACCCGGTGCTGATCGAGCTCGTCTGTGCCGAGCGTTCGGCCGAGA
>JASBTD010000064.1 GCA_030148605.1 Erythrobacter sp. | reverse complement strand
GGTCGCGCCACAGGATTACAACGAAGCGTGGACCAGCCTGCGCTATCAGTATCAGGGCATTGTTCCGCCGGTAGAACGCGGCCCCGAAGCGTTTGATCCGGGCGCGAAATATCACGTGCCGGGCAATGTGCCTTACACCCGCTATTTCCTTGCCCACATCCTGCAGTTCCAGTTCTACAAGGCGGCTTGTGACCAGGCCGGTTGGGAAGGGCCGCTGCACCGCTGCAGCTTCTATGGCAATGAGGAAGTCGGCAAGAATCTGAACGCGATGCTGGAAATGGGTGCGTCGAAGCCATGGCCTGACGCGCTTGAAGCCTTCACCGGCGAACGCCAGATGAGCGGCAAGGCGCTGATGGAATATTTTGCCCCGCTGAAAGCATGGCTGGACGAGCAGAACAAGGGCCAACCGCAAGGCTGGTAATTGCCCCGCCTCAAGAATAACCCCCGCCGCACCGATGTGCCGCGGGGGTTTTCTTTTGCCGCTTGCGGGAAGCGGCCTCGCTGAATGCGGTTATTCGGCGCTGAACGGCAGCGACGAGTGGTGCAGGTTGATCACCAGATCGCCCGCGTCATTGCGGGTGTAGCCGAATGTGTATTCCACCTTGGTGTCATTGCCATCGGTGTCAGTGAAATAGTAATTGCCCATCGCCATCGCGGTGCTGCCGTCATCATCAATAACGGTGCCTTCGTTTTCCCAGCGAACGGCGGTCCATGGCTTGATGGCGAAACCGCCATCTTCGGTGCCTTCAGTGCCGATGAAATAGCTCAGTGCTTCGTCAAAGGTGCCGCGGAACTGGTCTTCTGCAGCCAGTGTTGGCTTGAACAGGATTTCTTCACCGTCTTCATAGGCGTAGAAGGTGTTGATGTGGTCAGTCGCGGCCTGGCGGAAATCGCCTTCCTCGGTGAAGACCTTGCCGATGTTGACGATGCCTTCGCCCCAGCCTTGCTGGGCGGCGGCTACATCTTCAGCGGTGATCGGTGCGACACCGGTATCAGCGGTTTCAGTGGCTGCTTCGCCACCACAGGCAGCAACAGCAAGGCTTGCCGCAGCAATCGCGGGAAACATCACAATCTTGCGCATTGTTTTCTCCAAAAAGTCTTTTTGCCCCCAAACGGGAGGGATTGATGATCGCAAACGACTTTGGTGGAGGTGATCGCATGCCGGACCACCACTCGACCTAAGTCGATACGGTCCGACATCACGTGCATTTTCGGTTTGCACGCCAGAGGGGCCCGGCCCGTGATGGTATAACATCGGCTCGCGGGGTTGGTTCCGGTTACAAATGAAATTTTTTGCTCGCTATCCGGAAACCGTTTAGGAGCGCGGCAAAGGATAGTCTAATGTGATGCTTGGAATGCGATTGCGAATGGGAATAATGCGGCCAGAAAATCCGAACCGACTCTTCATGATGGTCTGCAGCCTTGCGATGGCGGCCTGCGTTCCGGTCCCAGAAAATGCGGCGGACCAAGGGGCGTCAGCAGCTTCGACCGAGGCAAAAGGCGCTCTGTTCGTTGCAGGAAAGTTTGCGAATACGCTGTCCAAAGTTGATCTCTCGAGTGGCGAGGAAGTGGCGCAGGTTGCTAGCTGCGCCAACCCGCATGAACTCGCAACGTCGCCGAATGATAAGTTTGTGGCCTTGGCATGCTATGGCGGCACCTCAGTCGACATATTCCGCACAAGCGATCTCGGCAAAGTGAGGAGCGTCGAACTGGGTGAGAATGCCCGCCCGCACGGGATCGTGTGGCATCCCAATGGCGATCTCTATGCAACAGCCGAAGGGCGCCAATCGATCTTCTGGATCAGTGACCCCATGGGGATGGCTGAGATCTTCGAATATTCTACGGGCCAGCGCGGCACGCATATGGTCGCTGTTGCGCCAAACGGAAACACTGCGTGGACCACAGATCTGGGCTCGCGCACAGTCACTCTGGTTGATCTTAAGACACGGCGCGCCCCGCGCTCGATCGAGGTTGGCGAAGAGCCAGAAGGCATTGCCCTTAGCCCCGATGGAGAGACTTTGTGGGTGTCTGCCCGCGGATCAGACAAGGCCTTTGCGCTGGATCCGCAGTCGCTGAAAATTCGCGGCGAAGTCGCGACGGGCGATTTCCCGCTGCGGATCGTGGTGCGCCCGCAAGGGGATTATGCCGTGACCAGTGATCTGGCGGACGGCGGGCTGACAGTAATCGACACCTCCACACTCGAGGCGGTGCGCCGCATAGCAGTTTCCAGCCGCGAAGAGGCAGAGGATCGTTTCCAGGTGACAATCCTGTTCTCGCCTGATGGTTCGCGCGTTTATATCGCAGAAACCCGCGCTAACACAGTAGCAGAAATCGATTTTGCTACCGGCAAGGTGTTACGCCGCTTGCCCGGCAGCGGCGGCGGCGATGGCATGGCTATCACCGATTGAGCAGGAAAGAGCCTCCGACAGAGCTGGTGGGGTGGCGCGAGATGGTCGCGCTGCCAGACCTGTTCGATGCGCGCATCCCGGCCAAGATCGACACCGGCGCGCGCACATCGTCGCTCCACGCGACAGGGATCGAACGGTTCGATCGCGACGGACAACGCTGGGTCCGCTTTTTGCTCGATCTGGGCGAAGGGCGCAGCGAACCGGTAAGCTGCGAGGTGCCGCGCGCCGATCGCCGCATCATCACAAGTTCGAACGGGGAAGGGCAGGACCGTTTCATCATCAAGACCCGGCTGCAGATCGGCGAACACAGTTTCCGCGCCGAATTCAGCTTGGCTGACAGGTCAGACATGAAATTCCCGATCCTGATCGGTCGAACTGCCTTGCGCAGCCGGTTTCTGGTCGATCCCGGCCGGTCATGGCTTCAATCGACCCGGCAAGAACGCAAACAACTCAAATCCCAAGGATAATCCCATGAAAATCGCCATGCTGGCGCGCAATCCGAAGCTCTACTCGCACCAGCGACTGGTGGAGGCAGCTGAAGAGCGCGGTCACGAGATCGATATTCTCAACACACTCAGGTGCACGGTGCATATCGCCAGTCACCGACCGCAGGTGTTCTATGAGGGAAAGCCTGCAGTGGGATATGACGCAGTGATCCCGCGCATCGGGGCCTCGATCACAAATTATGGCCTTGCGATCCTGCGCCAGTTCGAAATGCGCGGCTGCTGGCCGCTTAATGAAAGCGTGGCGATCGGGCGCAGCCGTGACAAGCTGCGCAGCATGCAGATCCTGGCCAAGCATGGGTTGGGCCTGCCGCTTACGGCCTATGCCAATGATCCCAAGCAGGCAGAGGAAATCATCAAGGCGGTGAAAGGCCCGCCGGTGGTGATCAAACTGCTCGAAGGGACACAGGGCATCGGTGTGGTGCTCGCGGAAACGATGAGCAGCGCGAAGTCTGTGATCGAGGCGTTTCGCGGCGCCAATGTGAACATTCTGGTGCAGGAATTCATCAAGGAAGCAGGCGGCACCGATATCCGCGCGCTGGTGGTGGGTGGCAAGGTGGTCGCGGCGATGAAGCGTACCGGCGCGGCAGATGATTTCCGTTCGAACCTGCATCGCGGGGGTAGCGCGGAAATCGTAAAGATCACCCCGGCAGAACGTGCAACCGCCGTGGGAGCGGCACGCCGGATGGGCCTCAACGTGTGCGGCGTTGATATGCTGCGATCAAATCACGGCCCGGTGATCATGGAAGTGAACAGCTCACCGGGGCTTGAAGGGATTGAGAAAGCGACCGGCAAGGACATTGCGGGAATGATCATCAAGTTCATGGAAGACAACGCCAAGGTCGGAAAGACCAAGACGAAGGGGAAAGGGTGAGATTCCGCTAACGACTCATTTGCGGACATTGCAGGTGGCGCTAGACTGGTAACATGTGGAGCGGAAATCTTGTTCTCGTCGGTGCGCTCGTGCTCTCGGCATGTAATGGACCCGAGGCGGACGCAATAAGCACCCACTTCGAATCAAGCGCGTCGGTCGATCTGCTGGCAACCTGCATCAGCCAGAATTATGAATCTGCATTCCCTCGCTTCTTCCCTGATGAAGAAGGAACGCCGCAGCGCGTGCTGAAGACCATCGACGGGATCACAGTCGCGATTAAAGATGATGCCGGAAGGCGACGCATCACTGTTTCATCGCCGCAGACTCTTACATCAAATCAGGCAGACTACATTCGCCAATGCATTGCCATGTCTGAAGGCGCCTAACGTCAGCTAACCACCCCACATTCAGACCTTAAGCATTCCTCGCCATCAGCCCTCCATCGACCGGGATCACCGCGCCGGTGATATAGCTTGCGGCGGGTAGCACCAGCGACAGCGCGATATGCGCGACTTCCTCTGGTTCGCCATAGCGCTTTAGCGCGGTGCGGCGCTTGGCGAAGATCACCTTGTGCTCGTCTGGCACCTTGTCCGTCATCGCGGTGCGGATCGGGCCGGGGCAGATGCAGTTGCAGGTGATGCCTTCGGGGCCAAGGTCGACCGCGAGCCCACGCGTCAGGCCCGTCACGCCGGTTTTCGCGGCGACATAAGGTGTATCGCCCGGGGTCGCGCCTAGCCCTTCTGTAGAAGCGATATTGACGATCCGGGCGGCATCGCTCTGGCGCAAATGGGGCAGGGCGGCGCGCACCATCCGCTGTTGCGCGGTGAGCATCACAGCCAGCGCGCGGGCCCAGATATCCTCGTAGGCCTCGTCATCCAGCGCGCAGAAGCTCGACACGCCGGCATTGTTGACGAGGATATCGATCCCGCCGAAATCCTCGGCAATCTGGTCCACCACGCGCGTGATCGCGTCTGGATCGCTGACATCAAGCGCATAGGGGCGCGCATTGAGCCCGCATTCGCGCGCCACCGCTTCGCAGGCCGCCTGATCCAGATCGGTAACGGCAACCTTTGCGCCTTCTGCGGCAAACAGCTTTGCCGTAGCGCGGCCCATACCGCTGGCAGCGCCGGTGACGATGGCGACGCGGCCCGCAATCGAGCGCGAGAGAGATGCTGTTTCGCTCACCGGAATGGCGGCTCGTTAAAGGCGCGCAATTTGCGGCTGTGGAGCCGGTCGCCTTCGTCACGCAGCCGCTTGCAAGCTTCCAGCCCGATCTGCAAATGCGCGGCGATAGCTTCTTCGTAGAACTTGTTCGCCTGGCCCGGCAGCTTGATCTCGCCGTGCAGCGGCTTGTCTGAAACGCACAGCAGCGTGCCATATGGCACGCGGAAGCGATAGCCCTGCGCAGCGATAGTGGCGCTTTCCATTTCGACGGCAATCGCGCGGCTGTGCGAAAAACGCTTGGCCGAGCTGGAATAGTGCAGTTCCCAATTGCGGTCATCGGTGGTGACGACAGTGCCGGTGCGCATGCGCTGCTTGAGATTCGCACCTTGCACGCCCGATACTTCCTCGGCAGCTGCGGCGAGCGCCTGTTGCACTTCGGCGATTGGCGGGATCGGGATTTCAGGCGGCAACACGCCATCAAGCACGTGGTCATCGCGTAGATAGGCGTGGGCGAGCACGAAGTCCCCGATCTTCTGGCTCGAGCGGACGCCACCGCAGTGGCCGATCATCATCCATGCGTGCGGGCGCAGCACGGCCAAGTGGTCACAGATGGTCTTCGCATTCGATGGCCCCACGCCGATATTGACCAGCGTGATCCCTTTCCCGTCCTCGCGGATCAGGTGATAGGCGGGCATCTGGTGCTTGCGCCAGGCGGTATCATTGAGCTGCGCCTGCGCATTGTCCGTGCATTCGTCGATGTCGAGCCCTGCCGCGCCCTTCAGCGAAGTGTATCCGCTACCATCTTCCTTGTTGCAGATCTGCTGCGCACCCCAATTGACGAATTCATCGACATAGCGGTGATAGTTGGTGAACAGGATGAAGTCCTGAAAATCCTCAACCCGCGTGCCAGTGTAATGCGCAAGGCGGGCAAGCGAATAATCCGTGCGCAGCCCGTCAAACAGCGACAACGGCATGGCTTCGTTCTCGTGAAACTCGATCCCGTCTGCCAGCTCGTCTCCGATCAGCGAAAGATCGGTTGAGGGGAAGTGCTGCGCAATATCCTGCGGCGCGATCCCGACCATGGCGGCGCCTGCTTCGCCATCGAGCACATAGGGAAAGGGTATTTCCTGGCGCGATTTGCCAACTTCGACTTCGATGTCATATTCCGCTGCGATCAGATTGAGCTGTTCGGCGAGATAGCCTGCAAACAGGTCTGGGCGCGTGACAGTGGTGGTATATGTCCCTGGCACTTCGAGCCGCCCGAAGGCGCGGCTGCGATCCTTGATTTCGCTTGCTCCCGAATAATGCAGTGTCAGCTGGGGATAGGCATAGCTGCCATCTTCGCGCTTGCGCTGAGGCGGCACAGTGCCATCGCGGCCAAAGGCGATCACGTCTTCACGAAGCGCTGATACCGCTTCGTCATAGGTCTGCTGCAATTGTTCAAGAATTTGCGAAATTGGGGTCATACGAACATCCTTATTGTTATTGTTTTTCGTTTCAAGGACAGGCTTGCGCATAAACGCCGGTCCTTCTTACAAAAAAGGCGCGACCTTTCGGCCGCGCCCCTTTGCGTCAAGAAGCAAAACCCGATCAGGCTTCGTCTTCCTTTTTCTCTTCAGCCGGTGCTTCTTCAGCATCGGTAGCAACGATTTCATCGTTCATTGCTTCTTCAGCGGATTCGATGTTTTCGATCGCAGCTTCTTCGAGCATTTCAGTCGGGATTTCGCCCGGCTCAAGGTTGGGATCGATGCGGTTTGCAGCCGCAGCTTCTTCCAGTTCCTTCTGCTCTTCTTCAAACAGCTGAGCGAGAACGTCTACACCCTGGCTTTGCAGTTCGGCTTCGTCATCCGAACGGGCGACATTGGCCTTCACGATGACGTGAACTTCCGGGTGCAGGGCAACGGTTACATCGTGCATGCCGATCATCTTGATCGGTGCGCCCATGATAACCTGCTTCTTGTCGATCTCATGGCCTTGCGCGTTAAGGCCGGCAACCATGTCACGCACGTTGACCGAGCCGTAAAGCTGACCAGCGTTTGACGAAGCACGGATCAGGACGACTTCTGCGCCTGCAACCTTTTCGCCCAGCTTTTCAGCTTCAGCGCGCTTCTCTGCGTTTTCCTTTTCCAGGCGTTCGCGGTTCGCTTCGAAAACCTTCTTGTTGGCTTCGTTGGCGCGCAATGCCTTCTTCTGCGGGAGCAGGAAGTTGCGTGCGTAACCGTCTTTCACAGTTACGACGTCACCGATCGTGCCCAGCTTCTCGATACGTTCGAGGAGAATGATATCCATGTTTCTTCTCCTCTTACTTCACGATGTAGGGCAGCAGGCCGATGTGGCGCGCGCGCTTGATCGCCTTGGCGAGTTCACGCTGCTTCTTTGCGCTTACGGCAGTGATGCGGCTAGGAACGATCTTGCCACGCTCGGACATGAAGCCCTGCAGCAGGCGAACGTCTTTGTAATCGATCTTCGGCGCGTTTTTCGCGGCGAAGGGGCAGCTCTTGCGGCGGCGGAAGAAAGGACGTGCCATCAGTCGCGCTCCTCACGGTCAGAGCGACGCTTACGCTCGCGGTCATTCTTGCGCATCATCACAGACGGGCCATCTTCGTGCTCGTCAACGCGGATCGTCATGTAACGGATCACGTCTTCATTGATGCGGGTCTGACGCTCCAGTTCTTCAACAACGCTGCCCGGGGCATCGATATTGAGCAGCACGAAATGTGCCTTGCGGTTGCGGTCAATCTTGTAGGCGAGGGATTTGAGGCCCCAGGTTTCAGTCTTTGTAACCTTGCCTTCGTTCTGTTCGACGATTTCGGTCGCCGTGGCCGCCAGCGCATCGACTTGAGCCTGGCTCAGGTCCTGACGCGCGAGGAAGATATGCTCGTAAAGAGCCATCTTGCTTCCTTTCACTCTATGCCGATCGCTGGCTGATCCGTCCGAATGACGGGGCCCCTCCGGCTCTCTTCAAATCCCTGACGGCGGCGGTTCCGACGCAAGGGTTGCGCGCACATAACGGTTTTCACCGTGAATGCAAGCCTTGCGAAGGCGCAAAAGCAAGGGCAGTGCAAGCGTCGAAGCAGTATAGGGAGGCGTGCTGTGCCAGGTGGTTTGATGGCATTGCTGGACGATGTGTCGATCATTGCCCGCGCAGCGGCAGCTTCGATCGACGATGTCAGCGTTGCGGCCGGCAAGGCCGGTACCAAGGCGGCAGGCGTGGTAATCGACGATGCGGCGGTTACACCAAGCTACGTTACGGGCCTATCACCTGCGCGCGAGCTGCCAATCATCTGGAGCATCACCAAGGGCAGCTTGAAGAACAAGCTGTTATTATTGTTGCCCGGTGCGCTGCTATTAAGCTGGTTCCTGCCGCAAGCGATCATCTTCATCCTGATGCTGGGCGGGGCCTACCTTTGCTACGAAGGCGCGGAAAAGGTGATGGAGAAGCTGGGCGGCGAACATCACGGAAAGACGCTTGAAGACCCGATCGAGGATCCTGCGCAGTTCGAGAAACAGCGCATCAATGGCGCGATCCGCACCGATTTGATCCTGTCTGCAGAGATCATGGCGATCTCGCTCAATGAGATCGCGACTATCAGCGACAGTTTCTGGATTCGCGCGGTAGCATTGGCGGTAGTCGGGATAGCAATCACTGTGGTGGTGTACGGATCTGTCGCACTGATCGTGAAGATGGACGATGTCGGGCTTCATCTGGTTCAGCGGGAAAATGGCGCTGCAAAGCGAATCGGGCAGATGCTGCTTCATGCCATGCCCAAACTACTGGTGGCGCTGTCATTCATTGGTACCATCGCCATGCTGTGGGTTGGCGGAGGGATTATCCTCCACGGCACGCACGAGGTTGGCTTCCACTTGCTGAGCGACCTTGCGCATGGCGCTGAACATGCGGTGGCGGGCATGACCGGCGCGCTCAGCGGCGTATTCGGCTGGCTGACCTATGCCGGTGTGTCCGCGATCTTCGGGTTGGTGCTGGGCGCGATTATCGCGGTGGTCCTGCATAAAGTGCTGGGTTTCGGCGCGGACGAAGCGCATTAAGACGCTCGCATGAGCAAACCGATCCTATACACCTGTGCGCGTTCGCGCGGGCTTCGCGCAACCTGGGCCGCCGAGGAAGCAGGCGTCGATATCGACCTGAAAGTGCTGCCGTTTCCGCCGCGCTATCTCGCGCCTGAATATCTCCAGATCAATCCGCTCGGCACTGTGCCGATGCTGGTCGATGGTGATGCGACAATGACGGAAAGCTGCGCCATTGCGCATTACCTTGCGAGCAAGGATGGGCCATCACCGCTGGTGATCGCGCCGGGCGAGCCCGACTACGCGCAATATTGCGATTTCACCTATCACGCAGATGCGACGATCACTTTTCCGCAGACGGTCTTCATGCGCTTTGCCATCTTCGAGAAAGAGAAGGGCTGGTCAGAGGCAGGCGAGGCCTATGCCAAGTGGTTCTGGAAGCGGCTGGTGAAGCTGGAGCAGCGGCTGGAGGGTCGCGAATTCCTGTGCGCGGACCGTTTTACTGTGGCGGATATCTGCTGCGGCTACGCCTTGGTGCTGGCGGAGAGCGTGGGGCTGGATGAAGGCGTGCCGGACAGCCTCAAAGCTTATCGCGAGCGATTGACTGCGCGCGAAGCCTATCAACGTGCCTTTGCCCGCGAGGAAGAGGGCAGGAAAGCGCTGGGGGCCTAAGCCGCCTGATCCGGCGTAACCGGCCGCTGGCTCAGCTCCAGCCGCTGCAATTTGCCCAGCATATCGCGCGGCAGCTGATCGACGAATTCGACATAGCGCGGGCGCTTGTATCCCGCGATCTGGCCTTTGAAACGTGCGGTGATTTCCTCGCGGGTCAGCTCCATGCCGGGTTTCAGCACCACAAAGGCCTTCACCGCTTCGCCCCATTGCGCATCGGGCACGCCGCAGCATCCCGCATCGGCGACTTCGGGCATCGTCTGGAACACCGCATCGACTTCGGCAGGATAGACATTCTCGCCGCCGGTCTTGATCAGCTCTTTCGAGCGGCCGAGCAGATAGACGAGGCCGTGCTTATCCATCGTGCCGAGGTCTCCGCTGCGCAGCCAGCCATGGCCGAGCGCGGCTTCGGTCGCCTCAGGGTTGCGCCAGTAGCCGAGCATGACTGATGGCCCGCGCATGCAGATTTCGCCTTCCTCGCCGGGCGGAAGCTGATTGCCGTCCGGATCGAGAATGGTGAATTCGACATGCGGCATGGCCCAGCCGATCGCGCGTGAATGCTCGCGCATGTCGGCATAGTCGATTGCCGTGGCAAAGCCGCAAATCTCGGTCTGGCCATAGCCACCCACCACGTGGCAATCCCATTCCTGCCCGAGGAACTCATACAGCGGCACAAAGCCCGGTCCCGCGCCGCCGGTGTAATTGGTGAGCGGGATTGCGCCATCGCGCAGCGGCTCCATTCCGCGCCACGGCAGCAGAATTTGCGGGAATGCGCTGGTGGTGGTGCAAGCTTCACGGTGGAGTAGATCGAGCATGGCCGCTGCATCGTCGTCGCGCTGCGCGAACACCATCGTGCCGCCGCAAGCGATCATCGCTGCCACCTGCTGCATGCCGACAACGTGGAACAGCGGATTGACGGAGAGCAGCCGCTCCTGATCGGTCCAGCCGCGCCGCGTGCACATGCCAAGCGCGGAGGTCGCAACCGCGCTGGAGGCTTGCAAGCAGCCCTTGGGCCGCCCGGTCGTGCCGCTGGTGTACATCATGTAGAGCGGGCGGTCTGGTTCAAGTTCGGGCAGCGGCTTGCGCGGCTGATCATTGGAGACAACGCCTTCGAACGCGCCCTGCGGATCGTGCCACTCATCAACCAGCACCACTTCGCCTGCCTCGGCTTCGCTGAGCAGTTGCTTGAAGCGCGGATTAGCGAAAGTCAGGCTCGGCTCGGCATTGCCCATGATCCAGCCGATTTCAGCAGGGGCAAGCCGCCAGTTGAGCAGCACCGCAATCGCACCGATCCGTCCGCAGGCGAGCAGTGTGGTGACGAAGGGCGTGCCATCGGTCAGCAGCAGCGCGACGCGGTCACCCGAGGTGATACCTTGCGCCAGCAGCCAATGCGCGAGGTTCTCGACCCGCCTGTCAAGCTCGGCCCAGGTCAGCCGCTGGATGTTGTCGACAGTGGCTTCGCGGCTAGCCAGCCGCAGCGCATTGGCGCGGAACAGGGTGTCGAGGGAGAAGTCGCGTGGGCTCATGCATGCACGGTTAGCTGCGCGCGTTGATCTGCTCCATGATCGATTTTGAGTAGCTACCTACTTGGTCAGATCTTTGCCGCAACCACTACAGATCTCGGAAGGAAGGATTCCATCAAAGTCAAAATCGAAAACACTCGTCGTATTTGCAAAGCGGCCAGCCACATGGACCCCACACTTGGGGCACTTCGCAAACTCAGGAGCTATGAATATTGCGCCCAAAGCAAAGACAAAGAGAACAACAAAGACCCAAAAGTCCAAAGCGAGCGGCACACCAGATATCAGGGCCACAAGAAGCCCGATGAAAAGCACAACTCGGATCAGTACTACGATCCAACCCTTCTGATAGGGAGTCACGACATTCTCTCCATGATCGATTTTGCGAAGGTCGTCAGCGTGTCGTCACGCGCGCCCATCACCACGATGCGGTCTCCGGGCTGAGCCAGTTCTACGATCCGCGCGCCGCAATGTTCGCGTGAAGCGATATACTCAGCGCGTCCGCCAGCCGCTTCGATCATCGCGATGATCCGCTCGGTCCCTTCGCTGCGGTCGACTGTACCCCCGAAATAGACCGGGTCGCACATGATCGTGATGTCGTTTGCGTCGAGTTCTCGCGCGAAGGTTTCCGCCAATTCCTTGCCCATCTGGCGCAACGGGCCATAGCCATGCGGCTGGAAGAACGCGATCACGCGTCCGGGCGAGGATTTGAGTGTGCGCAGCGTGGCGGCGCATTTCTCCGGATTGTGGCCGAAGTCGTCGATCACAGTTACGCCGCCGGGCGAAGTGCCAACGATATCGAACCGCCGCGCCAGCCCAGCAAAGCTCGCCAGCGCTTCCACAGCCACGCTCACCGGCACGCCTGCGCACGCCGCCCCGGCAATCGCGGCGAGGGCGTTCGAGATATTGTGCCGCCCCGGCATGTTCAGCACGAGCGGATGCTCGCTGTCATCATGGCGATCGACTACCACCGCCGCCTGCCGGATCGGGCCATCGGCGATGCTGCCCTGCACGATTCCGATCTGCGCCTTTTCCTGCTCGATCCCGAAAGTGATCACTTCCTTGGCGTGCGGCAGCAGCGCCAGCGCCTCGGCATCGTCGGCATTGATCGCAGCGATCCGGCTGCGGCCGAGATACTCCGCGAATAGCACGCGCAACTCGTCCATACTCTTGTGGTCGAGCGACACATTCAGCAGCACGCCCACCGCGGGCCGATAAAGCGCGATCGAGCCGTCGCTTTCGTCAACTTCGCTCACATAGATGCTGCGCCCGCCCACTACCGCGCTGGCAATCGGGTGGTCTTCGGTGACGAAGTTCTTCATCACCGCGCCATTCATGATCGTGGGCTCGCGCCCGGCGAACTGCATGATCCAGCCCAGCATGCCGGTGACAGTCGATTTGCCGCTGGTCCCGGCAATCGCGATCCCCGCGCCGCTGGTGTTGAACAGGATCGAATTCAGCTCCGCGCGAGTCAGCTTGAGGCAGCCAAGCTCCTTCGCGCGCACCATTTCCGGCACAGTGTCTTCCACCGCGGCGGAGGCGACGAGGATCTGGTCCTTTGAAGTGATTCCGCTGCCGTCCTGCGGGAACAGCGCGAAGCCTTGAGCTTCGAGCGCGGCGAATTTCTCCGGCGTGCGGCCCTGGTCGCGGCTGCGGTCCGATCCGGAAATGCTCGCACCTTGCCCAGCCAGGATCTGCGCAAGAGGCAACATGCCCGATCCGCCGATGCCGCAGAAGAAGAACGGACGCTGCAGCAGCTCGTCATAGGTGGGGAATTCGCTCATTGGAAAAGTGTGCGTTCCTGCGAAGGCAGGAACCTCGATCCACAGGTTCTGCCCGATTGATGGAGGTCCCCGCCTACGCGGGGACTCACAATTTGTGAAGTAACTGATATTGAGGTCTCATGACCAGAATTGCTGTCTGTGCACCTGCCACTGCAATCACCCGCGAGCATGCCGAGGCTGCCAGTGCGCTGGTGGACGAAGAGTTCCCGCAGCATTCGATCCATTTCCACGAGCAATGCTTCCTGAGCGCCGGACATTTTGCCGGTAGCGATATCGAACGGCTCGAAGCCTTGGTCGAACTCGCGAATGACCCGCAATATGACGCCGTGTGGTTTGCCAAGGGCGGCTATGGCTCGAACCGGATTGCCGAAGCGGCGGTCAGCCGAATGAACGAAGCGGCGCGAGAGAAGACCTATGTCGGCTTTTCGGACATGGGTTATTTGCTCGCGGCATTTTATCGCAACGGGATCGGGCAACCGGTGCATGGTTCGATGCCGGTCAGCGCGCGCAGCGAAACGGGGCGCGAAGCGGTGCGCCGTGTGCTGCGCTGGTTCTCGGGCGATGGCAGCGGGCTTGAGCCCAGCCTTGACGGACAAACGCCGGCGGTCGCGTTCAACTTGATCACGCTGGCGATGATCATCGGTACGCCGCTGATGCCCAGGCTCGACGGGCATGTCGTGATGGTCGAGGAAGTGAGCGAACATCTCTATTCGGTCGACCGGCTGTTTTTCCACATTGTCAATGCTTTGCCGCGGATTGCCGGCCTCAGATTGGGCAGCATCACTGACGTGCCGGAGAACGACCGCGAATTCGGACAAGAAGCTGAAGATATTGCCAAATTCTGGTGTGCAAGAGCGGGCATTCCTTACCTAGGGCGAGCCGAAATCGGACATACGGCAGAGAACCGGATCGTGCCGTTCGGCCTTGCCAGCCCCTCGACCAGTAGCTAGGCGCGCGGCCCATCGGAGGAGACATTTATGCGGGCGTTTATCTTTCCAGGGCAAGGCAGCCAGAAGGTGGGCATGGGGGCAGAGCTCGCCGACGCCAGCGCTGCGGCACGCGAGGTTTTCGAGGAAGTCGACGAAGCGCTGTCGCAGAAACTCTCGGCAATCATGCGCGATGGGCCGGAAGACCAGCTGACGCTGACGGAGAATGCGCAACCAGCGATCATGGCCAATGCCATTGCCACGTTGCGCGTGCTCGAGCGCGAATTTGGCATATCGCTGGCGGATAAGGGCGCCTGCGTCGCAGGCCACTCGCTGGGTGAATATTCCGCGCTTTGTGCCGTGGGCGCATTCTCGCTGGCAGATACAGCACGGCTCCTGAAACTGCGCGGACAAGCGATGCAGGCAGCGGTGCCTGTGGGGGAAGGAGCGATGGCGGCTCTGCTCGGCGCGGATATCGATAAGGCCAGCGCGCTTGCCGAAGCAGCGGCGCAAGGTGACGTGTGCGAAGTCGCCAATGACAATGACCCGACGCAGGTCGTGATCAGCGGGCACAAATCCGCGATCGATCGCGCGATCGAACTGGTCAAGGATCACGGGATCAAGCGCGGCATTGCCTTGCCGGTGTCCGCGCCGTTTCACTGCTCGCTGATGCAGCCGGCGGCTGACCGCATGGCAGAGGCGCTGGCAGAAACTCCGCCAAGCGCCTTCAGCTTGCCGGTCTATGCCAATGTCACTGCGGCGAAGGTTACCGATCCGGCCGAAGAGCAGCGCTTGCTGGTGGAACAGGTTACAGGTCGAGTGCGCTGGCGCGAAAGCGTGCTGGCGATGCGTGCAGATGGCGTGGGGCAATTCGTCGAACTGGGCGGCAAGGTGCTGGGCCCGATGGTTGGCCGGATCGACAAGGAAGCCTCAACAGTGAGCCTTATCACTATGGAAGATATCGAGAATTTCGCGAAGGAGACCCTCTGATGTTCTCACTTAAAGGCATGAATGCATTGGTCACCGGAGCCAGTGGCGGGATCGGTTCAGCGATCTGCCATGCGCTTGCTTCGCAAGGTGCGCGCCTCGCAATCTCGGGTTCGAACGCGGCCAAGCTGCGGGCTTTCCGCGAAGAGTTGAACGATAAGTACAAGCACGATGCCGGCGCGCATGTGGAGATCACCTGCAACCTGTCTGACACGGTTCAGGTGGAGGAACTGATCCCCGCCACTGTCGATACGCTGGGCGGTATCGATATCCTCGTCAACAATGCCGGGATCACGCGAGACAATCTGGCCATGCGGATGAAGGATGAGGAATGGAACGATGTGATCCGCATCAACCTGGAATCGACCTTCCGCCTGATGCGCGCTGCCGCTCGCCCAATGATGAAGAACCGCTTTGGCAGAATCATCTCGATCACCAGCGTGGTCGGGGCAACGGGTAACCCCGGGCAGATGAACTATGCTGCTGCGAAAGCGGGTATTGTCGGCATGACCAAGAGCTTTGCCCAGGAGGTCGCGAGCCGCGGTATCACCGCCAATTGCGTTGCGCCCGGGTTCATCCGCACGGCCATGACTGCCGAACTGCCCGATGCGCAGAAGGATGCGCTCAATGCGCGCATTCCGATGGGCCGGATGGGCGAGGGTGAGGATATCGGCGCCGCTGTCGCGTTTCTGGCGAGCCGAGAAGCAGGCTATATCACTGGCGAAACCATGCATGTGAACGGCGGCATGGCGATGCTGGGATAGGAATCACGCTGCAAGGCGAAGATTCTTCCCCTTTTTCCCCAAGGAATCGGGCCAGAAATCCATGCGAACTTGCCGGTTTGGCATGGTGCGCTAAGGTCATGTGACATTTCCGGCGCTGGTGGGGCGATTCCGGCCCGCTGCGCACATCAAGGGGTTGAGAAGGACCGATGAAGGCCACAATCGAACGCGCGACGCTGCTGCGTTGTCTCTCACACGTTCAGTCGGTGGTGGAGCGCCGCAATACCATTCCGATCCTGTCAAACGTGCTGATCGAAGCCAGCGACGGCGGCATGCTGAAGGTGATGGCGACTGACCTTGACCTGCAAGTGGTCGAGAACATGGCCGCTGCTTCGGTCGAAAGCCCCGGTGCGATTACAGTCTCCGCGCACTTGCTGTTCGATATTGCCCGCAAATTGCCAGAGGGCAGCCAGGTGAGCCTGGAAACCGCAGACAACCGCATGGATATCAAGGCCGGGCGCAGCCGGTTCAAGCTGCCTACATTGCCGCGCGACGATTTCCCTGTGATCGTCGAAGGTGATTTGCCGACCAGCTTTGAAATCCCGGCCAAACAGCTCGCCGAGCTAATCGACCGCACGCGGTTTGCCATTTCGACCGAGGAAACCCGCTACTACTTGAACGGCATTTTCCTGCACGTAACGGATGATGACCAGCCGGTGCTGAAAGCGGCGGCGACTGACGGCCACCGCCTGGCGCGCTTTACCATTGCGCGCCCTGATGGGGCGGAGGGCATGCCGGACGTAATCGTGCCCCGCAAAGCCGTGGCCGAGCTGCGCAAGCTGCTGGAAGAGGCACTGGACGGCAATGTCCAGATCGACCTTTCCGCCAGCAAAATCCGCTTCACTCTGGGCGGCGAAGGCGGCGTTGTGCTGACCAGCAAGCTGATCGACGGAACCTTCCCCGATTACAGCCGCGTGATCCCGACGGGCAATGACAAGTTGTTGAAACTTGATCCCAAGAGTTTCTTCGAAGGTGTTGATCGCGTTGCGACAATTGCGACGGAGAAAACCCGCGCGGTTAAGATGAGCCTGGACAATGACAAGGTCACGCTCTCCGTCACATCGCCTGACAATGGCACCGCCGCGGAAGAGCTGGCAGCGGATTACAATTCCGGCGATCTGGAAATCGGCTTCAACGCCAATTACCTGAAGGATATTCTCAGCCAGATCGACAGCGACACAGTGGAATTGCACCTGGCCGATGCGGGTGCACCCACGCTGATCCGCAAGGACGACAAGTCGCCTGCGCTCTATGTGCTGATGCCAATGCGGGTGTAGGGCGATGCCAGCCGAAGTCCGTATCTTCGGCACGGTCATTTCGACCTATACGCGGATCGTCGAGATCACCTGTCAGGAAGCGGGGCTCAGCCACGAAACCGTCGCCACGCCCGCACATTCGCCGCAGAATCGCCATCCGTTTGGCAAAGTGCCGGTGGTCGAGGTTGACGGGCTGGAGCTTTTCGAAAGCGTCAGCATCACGCAATATCTCGACAATGCGCATAATGGTGGCGCGCTGCAGCCGACAGACCCTGCCGCGCGCGCGGGGATGGATCGCTGGATCGCCATCGCGAACAATTATCTCTTCCCGCTGTTCGAGCACGGGCTGGTGATGCCGTGGATCATGCACCGCTATATGGGGGCAGAGCTTGATCGGGAGAAGGTCGATCGCGCGCTGCCCAATATCTCCCGCGCGCTCGCATTCTGCGATGCGGAGATCGCCACGGATGGCGCATGGACCGCGGGTGCGTTCGATCTGGCAGATGTGTTCATGTACTGCGTGCTTCGCGGAGTGCAGATGACGCCGCAAGGCGAAGTGGGCATCGCCCAATGCCCGCAACTGTCAGCCTGGATGGCCATAACCGAACATCGCCCGAGCGTTGTCGCAACGCGCTGGGAAAGCGAGAAATGATCGGCTAGGCTGGTTGAAAGAGGAGAGCTGCCAATGACCCTGCAAGTCCATGTCCGCCGCGATGATCTGGCTTCAGCCGAGTTGGTAGACATACCTGACGCCGAGCTGGCCGATGGCGCGGTGCGGCTGAAGATCGAAAGCTTCTCAGTCACCTCGAACAACATCACCTATGCCGTGGCCGGTGAAAGCTTCGGCTACTGGAAGTTCTTCCCCGCGCCAGAGGGCTTTGGCATCGTGCCGATGTGGGGCCATGCCCAGGTGATCGAGAGCAATTCGGATGAGATCGCGGTTGGTGAGCGGGTCTATGGCTATTTGCCGATGGCAAGCCATCTGGACGTGGTGCCGGGCAAGGTCTCTGCACATGGCTTCACTGACGTGACCGAGCATCGCCAGCCGCTGCCGCCAATCTACAACCAGTATGCGCGGCTGAATGCCGATCCCGAGCATGATCCGGCCCACGAATCCGAGCGGATGATCTTCGGCCCGCTGTTCAAGACCGGCTTCCTGATCGAATATTTCATGCGCAATGAAGGCTGGTTCGGCGCGGAGCGGGTGATCCTGACCAGCGCGTCATCGAAAACCGCGATGGGGCTGGCGAGCGTCGCCAAGGAGACTTCGCCGTCCATCAAGCGTATCGGCCTGACATCGCCCGGTAATATCGAATTTGTCGAAGGAACCGGGCTCTATGATGCGGTCTATGCCTATCGCGAAGTGGGCGGGCTATCGATCAGGCCCAGCGTTTCTGTCGATTTCGCCGGCAACGCCGGTCTGCTCAAGCAGATCCATGAGCATTTGGGGCAGAACCTGAAATATTCCTGCCTTGTCGGGGCGACGCATATCGAAGAACGCGGTGGCGGCATGGGTGGCGGCGAGAACCTGCCCGGGCCGACGCCAACGCTGTTCTTCGCGCCTGATCACATGGTCACCTTTTACAAGGAGCACGGGCCGCAAAAGGCAGGCGAACTGACCGCAGCTTCATGGCGCAGCTTCCTCCAAACCGTGGAAGGTTCGGTCGAGATAGAGAAGCATGCCGGGCTTGAAGCCGCGCGGCAGACGTATGTCGCCATGGTCGGCGGCAGTGTTGATCCGGCCAAGGGTATCGTGATTGAGCCTTAGAAGGCGGTGGCGGCGGCGGATATTACTCCGCCGCTTCTGCCAGTTCGGCACGCTGCGGCCCGCGGATCAGGCCGCCCGGTGTTTCGCCGGTCCATTTGCCATCGCGGAAAGTCACCTGTCCGTTCTTGATTGTCGCGACATAGCCTTCCGCCTTTTGCAGCAAGCGCTTCCCGCCTGCGGGCAAGTCAAACGCGAGCCAGGGCTTGCCCAGCTTGAGCTTGTCCATATCGATCACGTTCAGGTCCGCCAGATAGCCCGGCGCGATCACGCCGCGATCTTCCAGCCCGTAAAGCCGCGCTGTATCCTGGCACTGGCGCTTGATCGCATTTTCCAGGCTGATGGTGCCGCGCGAGCGATCGCGAACCCAGTGCTGCAGCATGAAGGTGGGCGATGCCGCGTCACAGATGGTGCCGCAATGCGCGCCGCCATCCGACAGCGAATTCACTGTGTCGTCTGACTGCTGCAGATCCATCAGGAAGTCGAGATTCCCGTCAGCATAATTCAGGATCGGCAGGTAGATGAAGCCCTTGCAATCATCGCGGCACAGCAGCTCATAGGCGTATTCATCGCCTGACATGCCGGCGGCCTTGGCCCGCTCCATAATGCTTTCCGCCGCAGTCGGTTCGTAGTTGAAATCGGGGTCCATCTCGAACTGCATGTTCCATCCGCCGCAGACCACCATGATCAGACCCATGATATCCTGGTTAACTTCGGAAAAATCATGCTGTTCGGCGATCAGTTTCGCCTTGAATTCGGGATCGAGCAGCTTTGCTTTCTGCTCTTCCCAAGGCAGTTCCTCGATCTCTTTCCAGCTCGGCTTCAAGCGGAAGGGATGCACCGTGCCTTGCCACGCCATCACGATGCCGTTGCCGCGCAGCGCGATCTGCGCGACGATATTGGCGCCATTGTCATTCTCGGCCCGCATGGTGGATATCTGCTCTTCCAGTGGCAGCTCCTTGGCGATTGACTGCAGCGCAGCGAAGGTAACGGGCAGGCCGGTTTCGCGGCTCATCTGGCCCATCCAGCCAAATTCGTCCCATTC
>JASBTD010000060.1 GCA_030148605.1 Erythrobacter sp. | reverse complement strand
TCCACCATACCATTCCCACCGCAGCAGAACGCTTGATAGCCTTGCACAGTATCACATCGCGATGTGAATTGATGCAGTTTTTGGCGCTTGTGATAGCTTGATTTCACATCATAATGTGATATCGGTGAGGCATGAGCACATCGATTATCACACGCGTTCGCGATCTTGTATCATCCGGCGAACTGACCAAAGCAGGATTGGCCCGCGCATCGGGTCTGCACGCAAACACTCTGCGTGATTGCACGGATAGCGACTGGAATCCCACCGCAGAAACGCTCGCCAAGCTGGAAAGCTTTCTCGACCAGAATGACGAGCGCCCTGTGCTGGTCGGCATCGAAGAAATCATCGATGAGGCGCGCAACGGCCGGATGTATATCCTGGTCGATGATGAAGATCGCGAGAATGAAGGCGATCTGATCATCCCCGCGCAAATGGCGACCCCCAATGCTATAAACTTCATGGCAACGCATGGGCGCGGACTGATCTGCCTTGCGCTGAGCCGTCGCCGCGTTGAGGCGCTGGGACTTGAGCCGATGAGCCGCAATCATACGGAAAGCATGCAGACGGCCTTCACGACCTCGATCGAAGCTAAGGAAGGCGTGACAACCGGCATCTCTGCCGCTGACCGTGCGCGCACGGTCTCTGTCGCGATCGATTCGACTAAAGGCCCGGATGACATTGTCACACCCGGCCATGTTTTCCCGCTGACAGCGCGCGATGGCGGTGTGCTTGTGCGCGCGGGCCATACCGAAGCAGCGGTGGATATTTCACGTCTTGCCGGGCTCAATCCCTCAGGCGTGATCTGCGAAATCATGAACGATGACGGCAGCATGGCGCGGCTCGATGATCTGGTGGCGTTCGCGCGCAAGCACGACCTCAAGATCGGCACAATCCGCGATCTGATCGAATATCGCCGTCGCAATGACCATCTGGTCGAACGCGTCAGCGAGCGCAGCTTCGAATCTGACTACGGCGGCCAATGGCGGCTGATCACTTACCGCAACACCGTTGACGGCAGCGAAGCGCTGGTCCTGCAGAAAGGCCATGTGGTGCCGGGGGAACCCACCCTCGCCCGCGTGCATCCGATCTCTGTTCTCGACGATGTGCTGGGCCAACCTGGCGCGCGCAAACGCACTCTGCAGCGCTCCATGATGGCAGTGGGTGAGCATGGGTCAGGCGTTATCGTGATCCTTCGTGATCGCCCGGCGACAGGCAGCTACAGCGAGGAAGACGAAATTCGCAATGTCGGGATCGGGTCGCAAATCCTGGCCGATCTCAAGATCCATGACATGATCCTTCTCAGCAATTCACAGCCCAATGTGGTGGCAATCGAAGGCTATGGCCTCAATATTGTCGATCACAAACCGATCCCGGAGTAAACTGATGGCCCGTTTCCTGATAGTCGAAGCCCGATTCTATGGGCACCTCAATGATATGCTGATCGCTGGCGCCAAGGCAGCACTGGAAGCGGAAGGGCACGAGGCTGAGGTTCTGACAGTGCCCGGCGCGCTGGAAATTCCCGGAGCGATCGCGCTGGCAATGGAAAGCGACCAGTATGACGGCTTTGTTGCCATCGGCGTGGTGATCCGCGGCGAAACCTATCACTTCGAGATCGTTGCTGGTGAAAGCGCGCGCGCGATCATGGCGCTGACCATGGACGGGATCGCCATTGGCAATGGCATTCTGACGGTGGAGAACGAACAACAAGCGCTTGTCCGCGCTGATCCTGCGCAAAAGGACAAGGGCGGCGAAGCGGCCAAGGCCGCGCTGGCGCTATACGATCTGCAACAGCGCTTTGGCGCTTAACCGGCAAGCCGCCCGAAGCAGTTTGCCCCTGCATAGACTGCGTTTACGCCCAGCTCTTCCTCGATACGGATCAGCTGGTTGTATTTCGCCAGCCTGTCAGACCGTGCGAGCGAGCCGGTCTTGATCTGGCCGCAATTGGTCGCAACCGCGAGGTCGGCGATGGTCGAGTCTTCTGTCTCGCCAGAGCGGTGGCTCATTACGGACGTATAGCCCGCGCGATGCGCCATCTCTACCGCAGCGAGCGTTTCCGTGAGCGAACCGATCTGGTTGACTTTCACCAGCAGCGAATTGGCAAGCCCCTTCCCGATCCCCATCGACAAGCGCTCAGGGTTGGTCACGAACAGATCATCACCCACCAGTTGGACCGTCCCGCCGACCTTGTCCGTCAGGATTTTCCAGCCTTCTAGGTCATCCTCGCCCATCCCGTCTTCGATCGAGCGGATCGGATAATCCTTGCACAGCGCAGCAAGATATTCAGCCATTTCCTCGCTGGAGAGAGACGTCCCCTCGCCCGCCATGTCATAGCGGCCGTCGGCATACAATTCGGTCGACGCGCAATCGAGCGCCAGCGCAACTTCGCTACCCGGCTTGAAACCCGCCTTTTCAATCGACGCCATGATGAAATCGAGCGCAGCACGCGTGCTGGCCAGATCGGGCGCAAAGCCGCCTTCGTCACCTACTGCAGTCGAAAGCCCCTTTTCCGAAAGCCCTGCCTTCAGCGTGTGGAAGATTTCCGAACCCCAACGCACCGCTTCAGCCAGCGAGTCCGCGCCCACCGGCATGATCATAAATTCCTGGATGTCGATCGGATTGTCGGCATGTTCGCCGCCATTGATGATGTTCATCATCGGCACCGGCAGGACATGCGCCGCGACACCGCCAAGATAGGAATAAAGCGGCAGGCCGCGCGCATTCGCAGCGGCCTTGGCCACGGCCAGGCTTGTGCCAAGGATGGCGTTCGCACCGATGCGACCCTTGTTCGGCGTGCCATCGAGCTCGATCATGGCAAGGTCGATATCGCGCTGGTCTTCAGCGTCGAGGCCCAGCACCGTATCCGCGATCTCGGTATTTACTGCTTCAACAGCCTTCAACACGCCCTTGCCCTTGTAGCGGGACTTGTCCCCGTCGCGCAGTTCCACCGCCTCATGCGCGCCTGTTGATGCACCCGAAGGCACCGCCGCGCGCCCGAAGCTGCCATCTTCCAGCAACACATCGACTTCCACAGTCGGATTGCCTCGGCTATCAAGGACTTCGCGGCCATGAATGTCGATGATGGCGGTCATGGAATGGCTCCTGTATTGGACTGTTGTAATTGAGTAAGACACCCCCATATCTGGGGTAGCACCGGCTCTATGCGTCGGAACATCGCCGCGCAAGCTGCGTTGCTTTATAAATGAGTTCGGCAAACGTATTCTTGCCGGATATAGGCGAATTACAAGGCAAAGGACGGATCATGGCAGAGACGACCAAAAGCAAGACCCCCAAGAAAACCACCGCCAAGAAGGCGACCAAGGCAAAGGCACCCGCAGACAACACAGCGGAAGCCAAGTCACGCTTCAACGCCGCGCTTGATGAAGCGCGTGCCGGTGCAGCGGCACTGAAGGCAGAGGCTGGCGTTCGTGCCGGTGCCTATCGTGAACAGGCCCGTGAAAAAGGAACCGATCTCGTGGCAGAAGCAAAGAATTACGGCGGTGAACTGAAGACCAAGGCTGGCGATCTGGCGGTTGAAGGCAAGGCACGCGCAAGCGATGCGATTTCTTCGCTCGGCAAGATCGTTGGCGATACCGCGACCCAGATCGACGATAAAGTCGGCGAGCAGTATGGCGATTATGCCCGCAAGGCATCGCGTAGCCTGCAGGAAGCATCGGCCAAGCTCGATTCCAAGAGCGTTGAGGAAATTGGCGAAGATGCGCGTGAATTCGTGCGCAAGAGCCCCGGCACGGCTGTTGGCATTGCCGCAGTTCTCGGCTTCCTGGTAGCACGCATGTTTCGCCGCTGACCCAAGGCGAACTGAGCAGAGGGGCTGACCATGGGTGACGAGGATCGGGCTGCACCAAGCCCGGTCGATCTGGAAGACGAGATTGACGCTGCAGTTCGCGGCGACAATGAACCTGCGCCTGATGGCAGCTCGCTGGCGGCTGATGTTGCCGCTCTGGTTGAAGACGGCAAGACGCTGATTGAAGCTGAAATCGGCTTTCAGAAAACGCGCCTTGCCTTCGCTGCCAATCGCAGCAAATCGGCCCTTCTGTCCGGTATATTTGCGCTGGCTTTTGTCCATCTGGCGCTGATTGCGCTTGTGGTTGGACTGGTCATTGCACTCACCCCCTATGTCACCGCTTTTGGCGCGACGGCAATCGTTGTTGGCGTGCTCATGCTCGGTGCATTTCTGCTGCTGAGGCGATTGCAGATTTCGACCCGCGAAATCGGCGAGGCCTTTGACTCTCAGGGTGACGATGGCGAGGCTTCGAAATGAGTGACCTCAAGCGCCAGCTGAACGAAGATCGGGCCATTCGCAATGCCGCCCGTTCGATTATCACGGCTCAGATCGCACGGATACGCCAGGGCGTTTCGGGCCAACGCATTGGCGAGAAGTTGGCTGACAAGATCGGTGATGATGCGGCTGAATTTCTTGGCAAAACCGGGAAGGCCGCGCAAGATAACCGCGGTCCGCTGCTGGCTTTTGCAGGCGTGGTCACCGCCGCAGTCGCGTGGAAGCCACTCGTGGATCTGTTAAAGTCCCTGAACGATGACGACACAGCCGACGAGGCAGAATTAATCGAGGAGCATAGCGATGACGCGTGAGGAACGGCGTGAAGTGCTCAAAGGCAAGATCGAAGCTGCGCGGAGCAGATTTGGCGATCGATCGCCAGAGGATATCGCGGCAGAGGCCGCAAGCGCCGCGGTCGATTACGCCAAGCAAAATCCATGGGTCGTGATCGGCGGTGCAGTGGCACTGGGACTGGCGATTGGCGCGATGACGCGTCAGGGCCGAAAAGCTGCCGCGAAAAGCGGGCTGCTGGGGCGCCTCGCGACCGATGCGGCGATCGGCTTCGCCATCGCCATGTACGAAAAGGCGCAACACAAGACCGAAGCCGAGATTGCAAAAACGCAGGAACTAATCGGGCAAGATAAAACTGCGGAGTAATCCGGTCTTGCCTCTGACGCGCCCTTGGCTATGTGGCGCGGCAGGATTCCAGCAAATCACGAATTACAGGACCAACCATGGCTGAACTCGAAACAAAACAGCGCCTTCACCTGGTTATGGGCGGGCGCGTGAAAGATCCCCGCTCGCACGAATTCCAGGACCCGGAAAGCATTCATGTGGTGGGTGTATTCAGCAGCTATGACGATGCGGTTGAGGCGTGGCGTGCTCAGGCTCAGCGCACAGTCGACGATGCTGAAATGAAGTATGTGGTAGTGCACATCCACAAGCTGCTCGAACCAGACATCTGATCCCTCCCCCAATGCCTTACACCTTACGCCCGTTCCGGAGCAGCGATGCCGCGCGCCTGAGCGAGATATTCGCCGAGGCAGTTCGCGTGGTGGGGGCGCATAGCTACTCGCCTGAGCAGGTTGCCGCATGGGCTGCGCGATCACCGGCAGCTGAAAAGCGCATCCATGAACGCGTGTCACAAGGGCATTGGATATTCGTCGCGGCGGATGAGCAAGACATGGCGGTGGCCTATGCGCTGCTCGAGCCGGATGGTCATCTTGACCATCTCTATTGCCACCCGGATCACACGCGGCGCGGCTTGGCCAATCTCTTGCTGGAGGCGGCTGAAGATCAGGCGCGCGACTGGGGCTGCGCAAAGCTCTACACCGAAGCGAGCGAACTGGCCCGCCCGGCATTCGAACGCGCCGGATACTCCGTCACGCACAAGTGCGACTTCACCATCGCGCACGAGGGGCGCGAGGTCCCGATCCATAATTATGCGATGGAGAAATCGCTGACGTGAGCTCCTGCGGAAACAAGCGCTCGTTCGACTGGGAATCCTGCTTTCGCAGGAAAACACGTCACATCAGATGAATTCGATCTTGTCGACCAGGTAGAACTTGTCGCCAGAGGGGACCGTCACTTCGACCTCTTCGCCCACTTCCTTGCCGATCAGCGCACGCGCAATCGGCGAGTTGTAGGAAATGCGGCCACGATTTGCGTCCGCTTCGGTCTGGCCAACAATCTGATACTTCACCGGCTTGTCGTCTTCATCAAGCAGGGTGACAGTCGCACCGAAAACCACCTTGTCGCCAGACAGCGTGGCCGGATCGATGATCTGCGCGCGGCTGACCTTGTCTTCCAGTTCAGCGATCTGCGCTTCGACCTGGCCCTGGCGCTCTTTCGCGGCGTGATATTCGGCATTTTCCGAAAGGTCACCATGCGCACGGGCTTCCTCGATCGCGTCGACAATTTTCGGACGTTCCGCACGCAGGACTTTGAGATCAGCGGTTAGCTGCTCATAGCCTTCTGCCAGCATCGGAACTTTTTCCATCGTAGCCATCCAGTCTTTCCTTCAGCGTTCAACCCACTGAAATTGCAGTCATTTCAAACGTGGCCGCTTCTGCCGAGGCGGCTTGGACACGGTGGAAATGTGGGGGAAGAACTAAGTTTCGCTAGCTATAATAGTCTTGCAACGAGCGGACTTCAAGATCAGTTGCATTAACTGCACGAATTGCGTTCGCTACTGCAAGTGATGCCGCCGCTGTTGTGTAATATGGCAACTTCGCTTCAAGCGCCGATGCACGGATCGATTTGGAGTCGAGCAAAGACTGCCAACCTTCGGTCGTGTTGAAGATCAGGTCGACATCGCCATCGATGATCTTGTCGACCACGTGCGGCTGACCTTCCGCAACCTTGTTGATCCGCTCAACCGCCAGACCTTGGTCGCTGAGATAGCTCTGCGTGCCGCCGGTTGCGATCACATCAAAGCCCTGTTCGATCAGCGATCTCACCGCCGGTACGATATGCGCCTTGTCACTGTCCTTCACGGAAACGAACAGCGTGCCGCCAGTCGGCAGCTTCATGCCGGCGGCGAGCTGCGACTTGTGGAAGGCCGCTTCGAAGCTGGTGTCGATGCCCATCACTTCGCCGGTCGATTTCATTTCCGGAGACAGGATCGGGTCCGCGCCGGGGAAACGGCTGAACGGGAACACTGCTTCCTTCACTGCCATATACGGCAAGTCGCGCTTGAACGGTTCGAAGTTGGACAGTGGTTCGCCCGCCATCACCCGCGCGGCGATCTTGGCGACTGGCTGGCCGATCGCCTTGGCGACGAAGGGCACCGTGCGCGATGCGCGCGGGTTCACTTCGATCAGATATACCTCGCCATCTTTCACCGCGAACTGGACATTCATCAGGCCCACGACATTGAGCGCCTTGGCCAGCGCTTCGGCCTGCCGTTCCATCTCTTCTATGATTTCTCTAGGCAGCGAATATGGCGGCAATGTGCAGGCGCTATCGCCCGAGTGCACACCTGCTTCCTCGATATGCTGCATCACGCCCGCGATGCGCACTTCCTTGCCATCGCATAGCGCATCGACATCGCATTCGACCGCGTCGCGCAGATACTGGTCAACCAGAACCGGGCTGTCGCCGGAGACGTTCACCGCGGTGCGGATATAGTCATCCAGCTGCGCTTCGCTGTCGACGATTTCCATCGCCCGGCCACCCAGCACGTATGACGGGCGCAACAGAACGGGATAGCCGATCCGCGCAGCAACTGCGGCGGCTTCATCGCGGCTATAGGCAATGCCATTGTCGGGCTGCTTGAGCTTGAGCTGATTGACGAGCTTGGCGAAGCGTTCGCGATCTTCAGCCAGGTCAATCGCATCGGGCGATGTGCCAAGGATGGGAACCCCTGCATCTTCGAGCGCCTGCGCCAGTTTCAGCGGTGTTTGCCCGCCGAACTGCACGATTACACCGGCCAGCTCCCCCTTCGACATTTCGACGCGCAGGATTTCCAGCACATCTTCCGCTGTCAGTGGCTCAAAATAAAGCCGGTCAGACGTGTCATAGTCAGTCGAAACCGTTTCCGGATTGCAATTGACCATGATCGTTTCATAGCCCGCTTCCTCCAGCGCAAAGCAGGCGTGAACACAGCAATAGTCGAACTCAATCCCCTGCCCGATCCGGTTGGGGCCGCCGCCAAGGATGACCACCTTCTTGCGATCGGACGGGTCGGCCTCGCATTCCGGCTCACCGAAAGTCGGCGCCTCATAGGTCGAGTACATATACGGCGTGATCGCTTCGAATTCGGCGGCGCAGCTATCGATCCGCTTGAACACGGGGCGCACGCCCAGCTTTTCGCGCAGCTTGCGCACTTCGTCTTCGCTGGTAGCGCCCGCCATGGCTTGCAGCGCATCGTGCAGCAGGCCCGAACGCTTCGCCTGCGTCTCGCCCAGCCCGCCAGCCACACCAACTGAACGGACTGCCAAAGTCGCGAGCCGTTTGTCGGAAAAACCCATCGATTTCAGCTTGCGCAGTTCCGCAGCATCGCGCGGTAAGCCATCGGCCGAAATCTGTTTCTCCGTCGCGATGATCTCTTCGATCTGGCGCAGGAACCACGGATCGTAGGAAGTTACCGCGTGGATTTCCTCCACCGTCATGCCCGCACGGAAAGCCTGCCCGACATTAAGCAAGCGGTCGGGCGTGCGTTTCGAAAGCGCCGCTGTCAGCACTTCGCGCGAGACATTTTCCAGCGCAGGGACACGGTTGAACCCGTCCAAACCCGTTTCCAGCCCGCGCAGCGCCTTCTGCATCGATTCCTGGAAGTTACGGCCAATCGCCATCACTTCGCCGACCGATTTCATCGCAGTTGCCAGCTCTGGCTTGGCGCCCTTGAACTTCTCGAATGCAAAGCGCGGGATCTTGGTAACAACGTAATCGATAGTAGGCTCGAACGATGCCGGAGTAGCGCCGGTGATCTCGTTGGTAATCTCGTCGAGCGTGTAGCCCACTGCCAGCTTGGCTGCGACGCGCGCAATCGGAAAACCGGTCGCTTTGGAAGCCAAAGCAGACGAACGCGAAACGCGCGGGTTCATCTCGATCACGATCAAGCGACCATCCGCCGGATTGACCGCGAACTGCACGTTCGAGCCGCCGGTTTCGACGCCGATCTCGCGCAGCACGTTCAACGACGCGGTGCGCATGATCTGGTATTCCTTGTCGGTCAGCGTCAGCGCCGGCGCAACCGTGATGCTGTCACCGGTGTGCACGCCCATCGGATCGACATTCTCGATCGAGCAGATGATGATGCAATTGTCATGGCGGTCGCGCACGACCTCCATCTCATACTCTTTCCACCCCAGCAGCGATTCTTCGATCAGCACTTCATTGGTGGGCGACGCATCCAGCCCTTCGCGGACAATCCGTTCAAACTCGGCCTTGTTATAGGCAATGCCGCCGCCGGTGCCGCCCAAGGTGAAGCTGGGGCGGATGATCGCGGGAAGACCGGTGGTCTCCAGCACCTTCACCGCATCGTCCAGCGAATGCGCAATGCCGCTGCGCGCGCTTTCGAGGCCGATCTTGTCCATCGCCTCGCGGAATTTCTGGCGGTCCTCGGCCTTGTCGATGGCTTCGGCATCGGCGCCGATCATCTGGACGCCGTATTTCTCCAGCACGCCCATCTTGTTGAGCGACAGCGCGCAGTTCAGCGCGGTCTGCCCGCCCATGGTCGGCAGCACCGCATCGGGCCGTTCCTTGGCGATGATCTTCTCGACGATTTCGGGCGTGATCGGCTCGATGTAGGTCGCGTCCGCAAACTCGGGATCGGTCATGATCGTGGCCGGGTTCGAATTGACCAGGATGACGCGATAGCCCTCTTCCTTCAGAGCCTTGATCGCTTGCGTGCCGGAATAGTCGAACTCGCACGCCTGGCCGATAATGATCGGGCCAGCGCCGATAACGAGGATCGAGGAGATGTCGGTTCTTTTTGGCATTTAAAGCAACTTTTCTAGTAGACCAACAAGCTTGGCGGCAACTTCATCCACTGCACTGCCAGCAAAACGTTTTGATAGAAAACGCAGCACAGGCACTAACCATCCGATCAAGCTAGCCAACCGAAATTTTGGCTTCTCAATTACTGCTACTGCGTGGCTCAGCTCATCTTGGACGATCTCTTTCTCGTCGCCCAATTGATCACCAATCGTGTTGTCTTTGGATACGAGCGATCTGAGTTGATCTAGTTCCTCTCTGATCTCGTCGAGTGCGATGCTGTTATCTTGGCTCGAGACAATTCTGTCCGAAGCCGGAACAGCGACTTGTTCAATATCGCTCCGGCCAACTGAGGCTGCCATATTGCGCGTCGACTGCAAGCTTTCAGCTTCAACGATTCCGGTGTCGCTGACAGTATAATGTGGGGACGAATATTCGTCGTATTGATCTACGGAGATTAGGCCGTCTTCGGCCAGTATATTCAACACACGCCGTACATATCCTGCTGAAAAATAGTCACTTACCCGCTTGTGAATTACCTCAACGTCAAAGGTTTCGTACTCAGAATCAAACACCAACGCTTCATATGTCGCGCGCAGGATCATCTTCTTCGCTAAGTCATGCTTTATCACCCCAGCATCCCCACGAATTTCTCGAACAGGTAGAAGCTGTCCTGCGGGCCGGGGCTCGCCTCGGGGTGGTACTGCACGCCGAAGGCCTGCTTGCCCTTGATCGAGATGCCGCAGTTGGAGCCATCGAACAGGCTGACATGCGTCTGTTCGACATTGGGCGGCAGGCTGTCTGCATCCACCGCAAACCCGTGGTTCATGCTGGTAATCTCGACCAGTGTTTCGCTGTCACCCCAGCCTGCGCCCACGCGCTGCACCGGATGGTTCGCGCCGCGATGGCCCTGGTGCATCTTCACGGTCTTTGCGCCCGCTGCCAGCGCCAGCATCTGGTGGCCGAGACAAATCCCGAACAGCGGAATGTCGCGTTCAAGAAGCCCCTTGATCACCGGCACCGCATATTCGCCCGTCGCCGCCGGATCGCCCGGCCCGTTCGACAGGAACACGCCATCGGGCTTCAGCGCCAGCACATCCTCCAGCGAGGTTTTGGCCGGAACCACCGTTACCTTCGCCCCTGCCCGCACCAGATTGCGGAAGATATTGTCCTTCGCACCGTAATCGATCGCGACGACGTGAGGTTTATCCAAATCCGTTCGTGCTGAGCTTGTCGAAGCACTGTCTTTCTCTTCTGCACTGTCGGATGAAGTGAAGTGCAACCCTTCGACAGGCTCAGGGTGAACGGTGTCAGTTTGATACCCCTCACCCAACCGCCAATAGCTGCCGCGCCAATCCTCCTGCCCTGCGCGGGTGACGACCTGCGCCAGGTCCATCCCTTCAAGCCCGGCCCATTCCTGCGCGCGCTTCAGCAGCGCGGGAATATCAAACTTGCCATCCGGCGAATGGGCAATCACCGCATTGGGCGCGCCCGCCAGCCTGATCCGCCGCGTCAGCGCGCGGGTATCGACGCCCGAAAGGCCGATCTTGCCATTGGCTTCCATCCATTCGGTGAAACCCTGAAGGCTGCGGAAGTTCGATGGCTGCGTCACATCCTCGCGCACCACGCAGCCGACCGCACCCTCTACCCGGCTCTCGATATCTTCGGGATTCGCGCCGACATTGCCGATATGCGGGAAAGTGAATGTGACGATTTGCGCGGCGTAGCTGGGATCGGTCATCACTTCCTGATAGCCGGTCATCGCGGTGTTGAAGCACACCTCGCCCACCGCATCGCCCGCGGCGCCAAAGCCCCTGCCCCAGATCACCGAACCATCGGCCAGAACCAAGACTCCTGTCGCGTCTTTGGGTTGCGCAGGACGAGAGGCAGCAGAAGCCATTTTGGGCTCTCCGAGTTACAGGTTTTCCGGCGATGTCGCTAAGACCCATCCGCTAGGCTTGAGTATCAACTCCGTCAACCTATCTGTGCAGTGTAATTTGGGCTATCTGCCCGTGCATTCGAAACCATCCACAAGAAAGACCTCAAAATGCTGCGCGATGACATCAAGGCCGCCACCATCACCGCCATGAAAGCAGGCGAGAAGGAGCGTACCGCTGCGCTGCGCCTGATCGGGGCGAAGATCAAGGATCGCGACATCGAAATGCGCACTTCGGCCAAGGAAGTGGCCGATGACGAGCTGGTGACGGAAGTGCTGCAGAAGATGGCCAAGCAGCGCCGCGAATCGATCCAGATGTATGAGGATGGCGGGCGGCAAGAGCTGGCCGATGCGGAAAAGGCCGAGCTGGCTGTGATCGAGGAATTCCTGCCCGCGATGATGGACGAAGCCGCAACCAAGGCCGCGATTGAGCAGGTGAAGGCCGATGTTGGCGCCGAATCGATCAAGGATATGGGCCGCGTGATGGGGGAGCTGAAGAAACGCCACGGCGCAGAGCTGGATATGGGCCTCGCGAGCGGGCTGGTGAAGGCAAGCCTGAGCTAGTCCACAAGCCTGTCACCAACTGGCCTGCACCGTTCACTCGACACGAGCGGACAGGATGGTAACACCCATATATGTTGAGTCCCCAATGGCTGGATGAATTGCGCGCGCGCGTGACGCTTTCGAGCGTCATCATGCGCACGACCAAGCTCCAGCGCGCGGGGCGCGAGTGGAAAGCCTGCTGCCCGTTCCATAACGAGAAATCGCCCAGCTTTACCGTCAATGATGAAAAGGGTTTCTACCACTGCTTTGGCTGCGGTGCGCATGGCGATGTGATCCGCTGGATGACCGACCAGCGCGGCATGCAGTTCATGGATGCCGTGAAAGAGCTGGCTCAGCAGGCCGGGATGGAGGTCCCTCGCCCCGATCCGGTCGCGGCGCAGAAGGCGGAGCGTCGCGCCAGCCTGATCGATGTGACCGAAGCGGCGCAGAAATGGTTTGTCGCCAACCTGCATGGACCGGATGGCGAGCAAGCCCGCGAATATTTGCGCAGCCGCGGGTTCAGCCGCCGGATCGTTGAGGAATTCGGGTTCGGCTTTGCGCCGGACAGCAAGGTTGCCTTGAAGGGTGCGCTCTCAGAATTCGAAGAGAGTATGCTGGTCGAAAGCGGCATGCAGATAAACGTCGATGACAAACCGCCCTATGACCGCTTTCGCGACCGGTTGATGCTGCCGATCCAGGATGCGCGCGGCCGCGTGATCGCATTCGGCGGGCGTATTCTCGAGAACCGAGAGGGTGTGGCGAAATATTTGAACTCGCCCGACACGCCTTTGTTCGACAAGGGGCGCACGCTCTACAATTTGCACCGCGCCGGGCCTGCAAGCCGCCAGACCAATCGCATGGTGGTGGTCGAAGGCTATATGGATGTGATTGCGCTGGCCAATGCGGGGATTGCCGACGCGGTCGCGCCGCTGGGTACCGCGCTGACCGAGAACCAGCTGACCATGCTGTGGCGGATGGTTGATGCCCCGATCCTCTGCTTCGATGGCGATGCCGCGGGCCAGCGCGCCGCGATGCGCGCCATTGGCCGTGCGCTCCCCATGCTGCAACCGGGCAAAAGCCTTAACATTGTGCGGCTGCCCACCGGGCTCGACCCTGATGATCTGATCAGGCAGCGCGGCAAAGCCGCGATGGAACGTATCCTCGCCGATCCTGCCAGCCTGCTCGATACATTGTGGACATTCGAGCGCGATGCGCAGGAATTGCGCACGCCCGAAGACAAAGCGGGCCTCAAGGCGCGGCTGATCGAACACACCGACGCGATCCAGCATCCCGATATCCGCGCGCTCTACCGGCGCGAATTGCTGGAGCGGTTTTCGAACTTTGCCTTCCCTCCGCGGGAACAGGGTAACTGTCAGCGCAATTGGCAAGGCGGCAAGCGCCCATCCTGGCAGCCTCCGGCAAAGCTTTCCGGCGATGCTCTGGCGCGTTTGCGCAGAGCGCTGGGCGGGGGCGCAAGGAACGAACTTTTCCGCGCGGTGATCCACGGCTTGCTGCGCTTTCCGCAGGAGATCGTGCGGCACACAGAAGCGCTGGGCAGGCTCGCGCAACTGGACCCGCAGGCAAGCGAAACTGTCGAAAGCTTGCTCGAACTGTCAGAAACGCTTGATTCGCAGGGGCAGATCGCCATATCAGGCGAGCGAGGCTTTCCCGCCCCACCGGATAACAGACGCTACGCTTTCCTCAGAGAAAGCACCGACCCGGTAGATGCGCGCGAGGAATTGGCTGAAGCGGTTTCGTTGCTGGTTGAACGGCCAGCGCTCATGGCGGCATTGGATGCCGCCAAAGCGCGTTTTGAAGAGGACCCTGAAGGTGCCTTCGCCGAGCAATCAAGGCTTCGCGATCGTCTCTCGAATTTGAATGACCGCTTGAAAGACTTCGGGCGAAAAAAGGCTGCAATCGCAGCGGATACGGAAATTTCTCGCGAGGCGGTGGATGAGCCGCTCTCCGACCTGGAAACGGACTGACACAGACCTATGGCGTCAAAGACAAAAAGCGCAGCAAAGAACAAAGATGATGATGCTCCGCTGATCGATTTGAACGAAGCTTCTATCCGGAAGCTCATCACCAAGGCGAAGAAAAAGGGCTACGTCACCTATGACGAGCTCAACGAAGCCTTGCCTTCAGGTGAGATGAGCCCTGACCAGATCGAGGATATCCAGACCGCGCTGTCCGAAATGGGCGTGCAGATCGTCGAGAATGACGAGGAAGCCGAGGCCGAGGCCGAGCAAGACGCTGAAGTCGAGGAAATGGAAGTCGATGAAGGTGCCAAGAAAGGCGCCAAGAAAGACACCAAGACCGCTGCGGCTGCGAAGAAGACGACCACCGGTGACCGGACTGACGATCCGGTGCGCATGTACCTGCGCGAAATGGGCGCGGTCGAGCTGCTCAGCCGCGAAGGCGAAATCGCGATTGCCAAGCGCATCGAAGCTGGCCGCGACATGATGATCATGGGGCTTTGCGAAAGCCCGATCACTTTCCACGCGATCATCCAGTGGTCCGAAGCGCTGAATAATGAAGAGATGCAGCTGCGCGAGATCCTGGATCTTGACGCCATGCTTTCAAAAGAGCCGCCGGCTGAAAAACTCGCCGATGGCGCAGAAGATGATGACGACGGCGAAATTTCCGAAGAGACCGCCGGCCCGACCATCGTTGACGATGATGACGAAGACGATGACGAAGATAATGGCGAAGAGTCGGAAGACGGCGATGAAGAAGGCGGCAGCAAGAAGCGCGATGACGACGATGATGAAGACAACACCATGTCGCTCGCGCAGATGGAAGCTGCGCTAAAGCCCGAAGCGATCGAGCGCTTTGCGCGTATCACCAAGACCTTCAAGACATTCGAAAAGCTTCAGGCTGAGCGCGTCGAAACGCTCGCTGCGGGCAAGGAATTCCCGAAGGCGAAGGAAACCAAATACGAAAAGCTTGGTGAAGAGCTGACCGGCGAAGTGGAATCGATGCAGTTCCACGCGACCAAGATCGAATTCCTGGTCGACAATCTTTATGCCTTCAACCGCCGCCTCACGGCACTGGGCGGCCAGATGTTGCGCCTTGCAGAACGCCACAAGGTGAAGCGGATCGACTTCCTCAAAGCCTATGTCGGCAATGAGATGGACGACGCGTGGATCAAGGAATTCGCGATAAAGGACAAGAAATGGGCTGCCTTCGCTGAGAAGGAAGCCGATGCGATCGAGCGTATCCGCGCGGAAATCGCCGATATCGCAAGCCAGACCGGCATGGCGCTGCCCGAACTGCGCCGCATCGTGAACATGGTGCAAAAAGGCGAGCGTGAAGCGCGCATCGCGAAGAAGGAAATGGTGGAAGCCAACCTTCGCCTGGTGATCTCTATTGCCAAGAAATACACCAATCGCGGGTTGCAATTCCTCGACCTGATTCAGGAAGGCAACATCGGCTTGATGAAGGCGGTCGACAAGTTCGAATACCGCCGCGGTTACAAGTTCAGCACTTACGCCACATGGTGGATCCGGCAGGCGATCACCCGCTCGATCGCCGATCAGGCGCGCACGATCCGCATCCCGGTGCATATGATCGAAACGATCAACAAGCTGGTGCGCACGAGCCGTCAATTCCTGCACGAGGAAGGCCGCGAGCCGACCCCGGAAGAAATGGCAGCGCGTCTTTCCATGCCGCTGGAAAAGGTTCGCAAGGTGATGAAAATCGCCAAGGAGCCGATCAGCCTCGAGACACCAATCGGTGACGAGGAAGATTCGCATCTGGGTGACTTCATTGAAGACAAGAACGCGATCATCCCGGTTGATGCCGCGATTCAGGCGAACCTGAAGGAAACGGTCACGCGCGTGCTCGCCAGCCTCACCCCGCGCGAAGAACGCGTGCTGCGCATGCGCTTCGGCATCGGCATGAACACCGATCATACTCTGGAAGAAGTGGGTCAGCAGTTCTCGGTAACCCGCGAACGTATCCGTCAGATCGAAGCAAAGGCCCTGCGCAAGCTCAAGCACCCGAGCCGCAGCCGCAAGATGCGTTCCTTCCTGGATCAGTAAACACGATTGTCCCCAACAAGGGGGATTCCACTCTCGCGTTCACCCTCAAATTACGATACTCATTGTGCAGTGCAGCAATTTGAGGGCTGAGCCATGCCAACTATCGCCATCATCAGCCAGAAGGGCGGGTCTGGAAAGACCACCATCGCCTTGCATCTCGCCGCCAGCGCAACGCAGGCGAAGCAGCCTGCCTGCGTGATCGACACCGATCCACAGGCGACCGCTGCGGCCTGGAGTGACTGGCGCGGCGATTTCTATCCGCTGGTCGTCACCAGCCCCCCTGCCCGGCTCGCCAAGACGATCGAACGCGCGCACAAGCAAGACGAAGTTGAAGTGGTGGTGATTGACACTCCGCCGCATGCCGAAGCGGCGATGCGGGAAGCGATCAAGGCAGCAGACCTGGTGCTGATCCCATCACGCCCGCGCGCCTTCGACTTGCATGCGCTTGAAGCTGTCGCTGAAATGATCGAATTTGCGGGCAAGCCGGCCTATGTCGTGCTCAATGCCGTGCCAGCTGGCGCAACCCGCCAGATTGCCGAAGCCAAGGAAGCGGCCAAGAAGTTCGGGCTCAAGACTTGCCCC
>JASBTD010000054.1 GCA_030148605.1 Erythrobacter sp. | reverse complement strand
CATCATGCCGGGGCCAAGCCGCGGATAGCGGAATGTCTCAAGCAGGGTTTTCACTTCCTGCCCGTCATTGGGTTTCTTGTTGAGGCCGAGCGAGCGCTTGAGCCCGTCAGTCACGGCATTCCACAGCGAAAGGCCCTTGATGCGCTGGGCGGCCCAATCGGCGCTCATCTCGTCGCAGGGCATGCCCCAGACCTTTTCGGTATAGGTCTTGAAGAAGATCGAATAGAGCTTCTTGCCGAACTGATTGGTGGTCCAGTCTTCAAAGCTTTTCACATCGCGGATCGGGAACAGCTTGTAGCGCAGATAGCTGAGCATACAGGCGGTCGAGCGCAGGAAGCCGAGGTTCCACAGCGCTTCAAAGGCGCGCAGCGGATAGCTGTAGAATTTGCCTTCGTAATAGATGCGGCTCATCCGCGGGCGCTGGATGAAATCATCAGGCAAAATCTCGTTCCACAGGTCAACAACCTGCTGGCTTTTCGAGAAGAAGCGATGCCCGCCAATGTCGAAGCGGTAGCCTTCATGCTCCACCGTGCGGCTGATCCCGCCGACATAGGTCGCGTCTTTCTCTATGATCGCGACTGACTTGCCTTGCTTGGTCAACAAATAGCCGGCGGTGAGACCGGCCGGGCCTGCACCGATGATTGCCACGTCGACATCAATTGCGCCATGGCTTGAGGCACCATGCTGTTCCATCTATTCCCCCGTTAACGGTTTCATGCGGGTGAGTGAAGGAAATTGGTTAACGGCTGGTAAGCGCTGCAGATGATTCTGGCGGCTAATCCGCGATCAAACCCGGTGCCTGCAAGCGCGCGCATATCTGGGCAAAATCCCGCAGCGAATAGGTGTCATCGAACACAACGCCATATTGTGCATCATGGCGCCAACGCACCTTTGCGCGTGTGTGGCGCAGCCCAGGTGCTTCGATCACCAGACTCTGGTCCAGTGCCAGCAGCTGATCGCAATGGATCCGCGCGCCTTGCTGAGAGATGTTTTCCACCAGCGCCGTCGAACGCACTCCCGAAACGGTGATATCGATCGGAAATTCCAGCGCCAGGCGCAGGCCGCGCTTGGGATGCGCCCCGACCTCGGCGATGATCTTGCTCACATCGACATCGCGATGGAATTCGAACCCCGCTTCAGGCGCGCGTGACCACATGCGCCGCATCGGGTAACGTTGACCGCTTTGAAGCTCGAGCTCGAATTCGGTGCAATTGGGCAGGTCATGGAACAGGCGCGCGCTAACCCCGCTGCGCGACACATCGCGCAGCACACAGACGAATTCGCCTTGCGAGCAGGACAGTTTGGCCGGACGGATCAGCAGGGAATAGCGCTTCGCGCCGCGCTGTTCGCACCCTTCCCCCTCATCCATGGCTGGCCCGAATGCCACATGCTCCATTATGCCAAACCCCGCCTGTTACCACCCTTGCTGGCCGCCACTACTCCTAGGCCAGCTGTGCCTTAGGAAACCGGCATGCCTCAATAGGGGTTAAAACGGAGCTAACCGCGCGGCCGGAGTATTATCACGGAAGCAGGCTGGTGCGGGTGGTGGGACTCGAACCCACACGATCTATAGGATCAGGGGATTTTAAGTCCCCGGCGTCTACCATTCCGCCACACCCGCAAGGCGCACAGGCTCTAGCGCCGCGTAGCACGCACGGCAACGCGGCAAACATGCTTGTTTGAAGGAAAATTCCCGGTTTTGCTGCGAGCCTCGACTCGCAGGTCAATCAAGCGTCGTTGATGCGCTTGCGCATTTCCTTGCCCGGTTTGAAGTAAGGCACACGCTTGGCCGGCACTTCCACTGTTTCACCGGTGCGCGGATTGCGGCCCTGCCGGGCTTCCCGTTCGCGGGTCGAAAATGCGCCAAACCCGCGTAATTCCACGCGGCCGCCATCGCACAGCCGCTCTGTGATTTCGTCAAAAAAGATGTCGACCACTTGCTCGACTTCTTCGGCGCGCAGCTCCGGATTGTCCCTGTGAAGCGCTTGCAGCAGTTCGGACCTGATCATGTCTTCCTCCCGAATGGCCGCTGACCTGCGGCTTCTTGCCGATGGCAATTCCATCGACAGAATTGCGACGCTGCCGCAACCAGAGCGCATCGTCGAAACTAAATGCATGGTGCCAGACACTTGCGTCAATCGCAAGCCACCCAATCAGGTATGCAGGACGAAAGCGACAGGCGCTGCTCTTGAGAAATTCTCAAGCTTTTTCAGTTAGTTCGGAAAGATCGATGCCGAGCCGCGCAATCCGGCCGCGGATTTCCGGCCATTCTTCGCGCAAAAACTGCTCGCGCTCGCGGCTACGCAGGCGATCCGCAGCGCCTTCAACCACATACATTCCAACACCGCGCTGCACCTCTACCAGGCCATCATTCTGGAACTGCTGGTATGCCTTGGCGACGGTGAGAGGGTTTGCGCCTTCCTCCGCAGCCAGCGCGCGCACCGATGGCAGCATTTCGCCTTCGGCATAGCGGCCTTCGATAATGGCAGCAGCGATCTGGTCGCGCAGTTTCAGGTAGACAGGTCGGCTTTGGCTCATGGTTTCCTCGCGATCAGTGCCTCAGTGCCATAACACAGTCATGCGCGTCAAGTTCCCGAGTGAGGGGCAAGAAAGCGGTTTCGCCTGCAACTAATGCTTCACATGGCCGATTGAGCCGTTAGGGTGCCCGGCGATTGGCTCGGCGGGACCGCGGGCAAAAAATGGACTTCACGGGGAGGGTCGTTCGTGACGCTTGAAGAAATCATCGTTGCCATCGCTGCAACATTTCTGGTGCTGCTGCTGATTGGTGGCGCAACCATCGTAACATCGAAGAATGCAGAATTCGCCGGGCACCCCAAGGGGCTGTTCGTGCTGTTCTTTGCCGAGATGTGGGAACGCTTTTCCTATTACGGCATGCGCGCGCTGCTGATCTTCTACCTGACGCAGCACTGGCTCTTCAATGACGAGAAAGCCTCTGTCATCTACGGCGCCTATACCGCGCTGGTCTATATCGCGCCGGTGCTTGGCGGCTATCTCGCTGACCGTTACCTGGGGCAACGCAAGGCGGTGCTGTTCGGCGCGGTGCTCTTGACGATCGGCCACTTCCTGATGGCCTTCGAAGGCGAAGGTTCGCTAGGCCAGAACAACCCGATGATCGACGTGTTCTGGGCTGCACTGGCCTTCATCATCGTCGGTTCGGGCTTCCTCAAAGCGAATATCTCCGTGATCGTGGGCCAGCTTTATCCGCGCACCGATATCCGCCGCGACGGTGCTTACACGATCTTCTACATGGGGATTAACGTCGGTGCGGCTGTCGGCACGATCATCGCAGGCTATCTGGGCCAGACCTATGGCTGGGCCTATGGCTTTGGCGCAGCGGGCATCGGCATGCTGCTGGGCCTGATCGTCTTCATCATCTTCAAACCGCTGCTTCTGGGCAAGGGCGAAAGCACTGTGCCGGAGAAGCTCGAAGCACCTTATATGGGCATCAAGTTCGAGTGGTTCCTGTACATTGTCGGCTTCGCGGCCGTCGGTGTAACCTGGTGGCTGGTCCAGAATCAGGCCGTTGTCGGAACAATCCTTGGTGTGTTTGGTGCATTGCTGGTCGCCTATGTTATCTGGCAGGCAATCAAGATGGGCGGACATGACCGGGACCGCATCTTTGCGGCGATGTTCCTCATCATCGGTTCGATCCTGTTCTGGGCACTGTTCGAGCAAGCAGGTTCTTCGCTCAACCTGTTTACGGATCGCTATGTTGATCGGCAGGGCGTTTCGGCGTCGATCTTCCAGTCGATCAACCCGATCTACATCATCATGCTCGCGCCGTTCTTCGCCGGGCTTTGGACCTGGCTTGGCAAAAAGGGACTCGAGCCTTCGACCCCGGCAAAGTTTGGCCTTGCGCTGATCCAGCTGGGCGCAGGTTTCCTGGTGCTGGTATTCGGTGCGAATGCGGTTGGCATGGAGAACATGACTCCAGTCATCTTCATCTTCCTGATCTACCTGCTCCACACCACTGGCGAGCTTTGCCTCTCTCCCGTAGGCCTGTCGGCTATGAACCGGCTGGCTCCGGCGCACATGGCATCGCTTATCATGGGCACATGGTTCTTCGCTTCTGCCACCGGCAACTTCGTGGCTGGCCTTATTGCCGCGGCAACCGGCTCTGAAGCGGCATCTGGTGAGGGTGCAGCAAAGGAAACCGTGCTCGCAGTTTACAGCCAGATTGGCTGGATCACAGTTGGCGTGGGCGTCGGCGTGATCGTGATCAGCCCGCTGATCAAGAAACTGATGCACTTGGACACGCTGAAAGACGACGAAGGGCTCGAAGGCGCAGCGGAAGCCGGCCTGGAAGCGCAGGAAGGTGGTATCCATCCGACAACGCGTTCAGGCGCGTAAGCGGCGATGATTTGGGGGCGCAGGCATTGCGCCCCCTTTTTGCTTGCCCGCAGGGGCATTGATGAAGGGACGCACATGCCACATATGAAGCGAGTATTCGCGAGTGTGGGGGGCGCGCTCGCGCTCGCCGCATGCGCCACCACCGGCAGCAGTCAAGCGATTGCCGAGACAGGCGCCGACAGCAAGGCAACCAGTTCACCAGGCGAATTCAACAAGGACCCTTACCCGTCAACCTATCGCCCCTATCCCGGCGTGCCGACGGCATTGGTGGGCGCAACCATCTTCACTGGAACAGGCGAGCAGATCGACAATGGCGTGGTGTTCTTCAGTGGCGGTGAGATCGTTGCCGTAGGTGGCCCGGACACGCCAATCCCGGCGGACATCGCAGTGTTCGATGGCACCGGCAAATATGTGACCCCGGGCGTGATCGATATCCATTCGCACTTGGGCGACTATCCTTCACCGTCAGTGCCCGCGCATTCGGACGGCAATGAAGCGACCTCTCCCACCACGCCCGATGTCTGGGCCGAACATTCTGTCTGGCCGCAAGACCCGGGGTTCAGCCGCGCGCTAGCCAATGGCGGTGTCACATCGTTGCAGATCCTGCCCGGTTCCGCCAACCTTGTCGGCGGGCGTTCGGTCACTCTCAAGAATGTCTATTCGCGTACTGTCCAGGGCATGAAGTTCCCCGGCGCGCCGTATGGCATGAAGATGGCTTGCGGTGAAAACCCCAAGCGCGTCTATGGCGGGCGCAATACCAAGCCTTCGACCCGGATGGGCAATTTCGCCGTCAACCGGCAGAACTGGCTGGATGCGATCGCCTATCGCGATGACGAGGATCGCAAGCGCAATCTTGCCAAGGAAACCATGGTGGGCGTGCTTGATGGAGAGATCCTGGTCCACAACCACTGCTACCGCGCCGATGAAATGGCGCTGGTGATGGATATGGCGAAAGAGATTGGATACCGCGTCACTGCCTTCCACCACGCAGTCGAAAGCTACAAGATCGGCGACTTGCTGCGCGAAAACGGCGTGTGCAGCGCGATCTGGGCAGACTGGTATGGCTTCAAGATGGAAAGCTATGACGCGATCCCTGAAAACGCGGCCTTGCTGCAGCAAGCCGGCGCATGCGTGGTGATCCATTCTGACAGTGACCAGGATATCCAGCGCTTGAACCAGGAAGCGGCCAAGGCGCAGGCCGCAGGCGCAAGGCTGGGCATCGAAATCCCCGATGGCGAAGTGATCCGCTGGATCACGCTCAACGCAGCCAAGGCGATGGGCATCGACACAATGACCGGCAGCCTGGAACCGGGCAAGATGGCCGATGTCGTGTTGTGGAACGGTGATCCCTTGAGCGTCTATTCGCGACCAGAGAAAGTGTGGGTCGATGGCGCGCTGCTGTTCGATGCGATGGATCCCAAGCGGCGGCCAGTAAGCGATTTCGAGCTTGGCCAGCCAGGCGAAGGAGATGTGAAATGATGCGCTATCTCGCCTTTGCCGCCGCACCGCTTGCATTGCTGGCCCAGCCTGCAACCGCGCAGGATTTTGCCATCACCAATGCCACCGTTGCCACAGGCGACGGCAGCGAACCGATCCAGAATGCGACAGTGCTGGTGCGCGGCGGCAAAATTGCAGCTGTGGGAGCGGGCATTGCCATCCCCGCCGGGGTGCCGACTCATGACGGTGTTGGCACATGGGTTACCCCGGGTCTCGTCGCTGCAGTGACAGACATCGGCCTTGCCGATGTCAGCGGGGTGCAGTCGAGCAATGACATCAGCGCCAGCAAGGCGCGGTTCAACGCAGCGCTTGACGTGACCCCGGCAATCAATCCGGTGTCACAGCACATACTGGTCGCGCGCGGCAATGGCATCACGCGTGCAGTGGTCGCTCCAAGCCCGTCAAACTCCATCTTCGCGGGCCAGGGCGCGATCATAGACACCGGCGCAGATAGCGAGCCGGTGATGAAGGCGCGCGCATTCCAGATGGTGACGCTCGCTGAAAGAGGTGCGGATATCGCCGGGGGCAGCCGCACGGCCAGCCACGTCGAATTGCGCAATGCCCTGCGCGAAGCGCGCGATTTTGCCGAAGGGCGCTGGAGCGGGGAAGACAATCTGCTGAACCGCGCTGATGCGGAAGCGCTTGGGCCCGTCGTGGCAGGCCGCCAGCAGCTGCTGGTGCAAGCGCATCGCGCGTCCGATATCCGGGCGGTGATCGCACTTGCGCAGGAATTTCCGCGGATCAAGCTGGTTCTGGTTGGCGCGACTGAGGGCTGGTTGGTAGCCGATGAGATTGCGCGCGCAGGCATTCCGGTGATTGCTGAAAGCCTGCAAAGCCTGCCCGAACGGTTCGAGCAACTGGCGGCCTCGCAAAGCAATATCGGGCGAATGCGCGCGGCAGGCGTCAAGGTCACTTTCAACGCATCGTCTGCCCGCTTCACGCATATGTTCACGCAATATGTCGGCAATCTGGTCGCACTGTCCCGCATGCCCGGTGCAACCGGGCTTTCATGGGGCGAAGCCTTCGCCACAATCAGCTCGCGGCCGGCGGCGGCCATGGGCATGGCGGGGCAGATTGGCGAGCTAAAGGCAGGTGCCGCAGGCGATGTCGTGGTCTGGGATGGTGACCCGCTCGAAGTCTCAAGCGCTCCGGTACGGGTGTTTATCGACGGGATCGAGCAACCGCTTGAGAACCACCAGACACGGCTGCGTGATCGCTATCGTGATCTCGACGAAAGCGACTTGCCCAAGGCTTACGACTGGTAGGTTCAGCCACCGCGCATCCCCCGCGCTTTCGAGGCTCTGGCTTGCCATTTGCGCAAAGCTGTGGCCAAATCCCGGCAATTGGGGGGTATGCTCGTGAATAGTGCGCTGGTTGAACTCGTCGCTGCGAATATCGCGTTTGTGGGATCGCATTTTGCGATGTCGCATCCCTTGCGCGCTCCCATGGTCAAGCTGTTGAAGGAAGGCGGTTTCAGCGCTGTCTACTCGCTGGTCAGCGCAGCAACACTGCTCTGGGTCTATCTGGCGTACAAAGCTGCACCTTCAGCAGACCTGAGTGGATCAGGCGAGATCGGCTGGATCATCGCGACAATTCTCACGCTGCCGGCGCTGGTGATGTTAGCCGGGTCTTTTGCAGGCAACCCCGCCTTGCCTACGCCAGCCGCTGAAACGCAGGCGCGCGCGGAACCAAAGGGCGTTTTCAAAGTCACCCGCCATCCGATGATGTGGGCAATCGGCCTTTGGGCGCTGTCGCATGTCGTGCTGATGGCGAACTGGCGCAGTGTGATCACCGCGCTCGCCATGGGTTTCCTCGCACTGGTTGGCGCGCATATGCAGGATCGCAAGAAAGAAAACCTGATGGGCGATGCCTGGGCCGCGTGGGAAAGCAAGACGAGCTTCTGGCCGCGCTGGGGCGCGCTGTTTACCGCCGGGCTGTTGTGCTGGGCGATCGGGCTCGCCGCATGGCTGGCGCTCAGTTGGCTGCATATGCCGCTTGGCGGCATTCCCGCGGGTGTGTGGCGCTGGTTCTAAGCGTTCCAAGGCGAAAATTCGCCATATATCTCAAAGGCCAAACGGTGTGGCGCGATGCGACTTGCCGTCGCATGTAAAGGCCAACAGTAACCTTTTATTTGTCTTGAGCCACAACAACATGCACTGTGTTGGCTCAAGCGCGGGAAGGTAACGCATGGCAATCTCACTGGCATCAGCTGCTCTAATGGCGTCTTCTGCGCCCTTGGCGGTGGCCGTTGACATGCCAGCGGCGATGCACGCCGCGCAGCAGGCCGCCGATCAGGCGGCGGAGGACACGCAGCCAGTTGAGCCACCCGCCGAAGAGCAAGCACTGCCGGTTGAAAGCGATAGCTCAGAACCGCGCCAGCCCAGCGGCAATGTAATTGTTGTGACCGGTGACAGCGAGACACGGCAAAAGGACCCGCTGGTCAATCTCAACGAGACGACTTTCAAACTGACGCAGGATGTTGACCAGGCGCTGGTCAAGCCGATCGCAGGTGCTTACGAGGAAGAGCTGCCAAGCCCGGTGCGCAAAGGCTTGCGGAATTTCTTCCGCAATCTGATGGAACCGGTCAACGCGCTCAATTACCTGCTTCAGCTGAAGCCCGGCAAGGCGTTTGAGACGCTGGGGCGCTTTGCCATCAACACCACCGTGGGCGTGGGCGGGCTGGTCGATGTAGCGAAGAAGAAGCCGTTCAACCTGCCTTATCGTCGCAACGGCTTCGGCAATACACTGGGCTATTATGGAGTCGGGCCAGGGCCGTTCTTGGTGGTGCCGTTGATAGGTGCAACTTCACTGCGCGATCTCTTGGGAACAGGTGTCGACCAGTCGATCCTGCCGTTTGCGATCGGCAAGCCCTTCAACACACCCTATTACGCAATCCCGGCCTTCGCAGTGAATTCGCTCGAGTATCGGATCGAGTTTGACGAGCGGCTTGAGCAAATCGCCAATAGCGACGATCCCTATTTCGCCATGCGCGAAAGCTATTTGTGCCTGCGCGAGGCAGATATCGCCGCTCTCAAGAACCGTCCGCCGCCGCGCGAATGCAGCATCGATGCGCTGTTGGGAATCGATGCGCCAGAGGTGACTCCGCCGGTTGAAACCGCTCCGGTTGAAGCTGAAGCGCCCGAACAGGAAATCGAACCCGCACCGCCCGCGATCATCTATGTCAGCGAGGAAGTGGTCCAGCCGCTGCCTGAAGCCTAGGCCCCGATCCTATTCACCTTTGAAATGCGCGCTGCGCTTTTCAATCAGCGCGTCAACGCCTTCCATGTGATCATCGGTCAGATGCATCAGCGCCTGCGCATTGGCGGCAAGCTCCAGCGCTGTGTCATAGCTGACTTCGCGCCCTTGCCGCATCAGGTTCTTGGCATGGCGCAGTGCATGTGGCGGCATGGCAGCCACTTTGGCTGCGAGCGCCCGAGCCTCATCCAGCAAGCCCTCTTGCGGAACCACCTGGCTGACCAGGCCCCATTCGAGCGCGGTTTGCGCATCAATCACCTCGCCGGTGTAGAACAGCTCTGATGCACGCGCTTCCCCGATGATGCGCGGCAGGATCCATGTGCCGCCATCGCCCGGGATCAGCCCGAGCTTAAGGAAAGTCACCCCGAATTTTGCTTTCTCTGACGCGATACGGATATCACCCAGGCACGCGACATCGCAGCCAAGCCCGATCGCCGGGCCGTTGACTGCGGAGATCAGCGGCACGCGCAACCCATAAAGCGCACGCAGCATGCGGTGGATATTGTCGCGATAGCTGTCCGAAATGCCCGGCGGAGTACCGCCGAAACTGCCCGAACGCGCTTTCATTGCCTTGATATCGCCGCCCGCGCTGAATGCGCGGCCCGCACCGGTCAGGATGACGCAGCGAATATCGAGATCGGCATTGATCGCCTTGCAGGCATCAGCAAAGGCATCTCCATCGCCCTTCGCGCCGAGCGGATTCATGCTCTCCGCCCGGTCGATGGTGAGCGTGGTGATGTGGCCGGTTGTTTCGATTTTCAGCACGGCCCTGACCTTAAGCCCGCGCCTCTTCCACGCCTGCGGAGTTGTGCCGCAGCGCGCGCAGCACGGTGGCGACGATATCGGGCGCGTTAAGCCCCGCTTCGTCATACTGCTTCTGCGGATCGTCCTGGTCCTGGAAGATATCGGGCAGGCGCATGGTGCGAACCTTGAGGCCGTTGTCAGTCAGGCCTTCGTCGCTGGCAAAGGTCAGCACATGCGCGCCGAGCCCACCGATCGCACCTTCCTCGACTGTCACCACCACTTCGTGGCTGCGCATCAGCTTCTCGATCAGGTCGGTGTCGAGCGGCTTGGCAAAGCGCAGGTCCGCGACCGTGGTCGAAAGCCCCTTGGCCTCCAGCGTATCCGCCGCCTTGAGCGCTTCGGCCAAACGCGCGCCGAGTGACAGGATCGCAACTTTGGACCCTTCGCGCACAAACCGCCCCTTGCCGATTTCCAGCTTCTGCGGGCTCTCGGGCAGTTCCACACCCACGCCATTGCCGCGCGGATAGCGGAAGGCGATCGGGCCTTCATCATATTCCGCGGCGGTGTAGGTCATATGGACCAGCTCAGCCTCGTCTGCCGCGGCCATCACCACCATGTTCGGCAGCGTGGCGAGATAGGTGATGTCAAACGCGCCGGCGTGCGTGCAACCATCCGCGCCGACCAGCCCGGCCCGGTCAATCGCGAAGCGCACCGGCAGGTTCTGGATCGCGACATCATGCACCACCTGGTCATAGGCGCGCTGCAGGAAAGTCGAATAGATCGCGGCGAACGGTCGCATGCCTTGTGCGGCAAGGCCAGCGGCAAAGGTCACGCCGTGCTGCTCGGCAATGCCGACGTCAAAAGCGCGCTCCGGATGCGCCTTGGCAAAACGGTCAACCCCCGTGCCCGAAGGCATGGCAGCGGTAATCGCGCAGATGCGTGTGTCAGTCTCAGCCAGCTTGGCCAGCGTATCGCCGAACACATTCTGGTAAGCAGGCGGGCCAGCCTTGGACTTCGCCTTTTCGCCGGTCACCACATCAAACTTGGGCACGCCGTGATATTTGTCGTCGCTGTTTTCCGCTGGCTCGTAACCCTTGCCCTTGGTCGTCACGACATGGATCAGCACCGGCCCTTGTTCGCTATCGCGGACATTCTCCAGCACCGGGATCAGGTGATCCAGATTATGCCCGTCAATCGGGCCGACATAGTAAAAGCCCAGCTCTTCGAACAGCGTCCCGCCGGTCACCATGCCGCGCGTGAATTCCTCTGCCTTCTCGACCGCCTTGTGCACCCGGCGTGACATCTTGGCGGTCACTTTCGATGCGAGCGAGCGCAAGCCGAGATACTCGCTGGAGGAAACCATGCGCGCGAGATAGGCCGACAGCCCGCCCACAGGCGGCGCGATCGACATGTCATTGTCATTCAGGATTACGACCAGCCGGTTGCCCGCCTGTTCGGCATTGTTCATCGCTTCATAGGCCATGCCCGCGCTCAATGCGCCATCGCCGATCACGGCAATCCCGCGCCCCGGCCTGTCATTGAGCTTGTTGGCCATGGCAAAGCCCAGCGCCGCCGAAATCGAAGTCGAGCTATGCGCTGCACCGAAAGGATCATATTCGCTCTCGGCTCGCTTGGTGAAACCGCTGAGGCCGCCGCCCTGGCGCAGCGTGCGGATCCGGTCACGGCGGCCCGTGATGATCTTGTGCGGATAGCATTGGTGCCCCACGTCCCACACCAGCTTGTCTTCCGGCGTGTTGAACACATAATGGATCGCCACAGTCAGCTCGACCACGCCCAGGCCAGAGCCCAGATGGCCGCCGGAGGTGCTGACAGCATCGATCATTTCAGCGCGCAATTCATCCGAAAGCTGGCGCAAATCGTTCTTGTCCAGCTGGCGCAGGTCAGCCGGGTAATTCACCTTGTCGAGCAAGGGTGTTTCAGGTGGGGTATTCATGACTCGAAGGCTTACACGCGATTTCAGCAACTGTCGATGAACGCTTGATCTCGCGCAAATTGCGCCAGTTCAAAGGCTTCCAGTGAAAATCAGCCTTTGCAGCTGCCGCAAATCCCGCGAACTTCAATGATCGGGCGGCGCGCCTGGAAGGCCATGGATTTGGCCAGATTGCGCACGCGCTGTGACGTCTCGTCATCGTCTATATGCGTGGCTTCACCGCAATCATCGCACACCAAGAAGATGCAATCGTGCTCGCAACCTGGGTGCGTGTTAGCGAGGAAGGCGTTCGAGCTTTCGACTCTCAGCGCCAGATTGTTCGCTACGAACAGGTCGAGAATGCGATAGACGCTGTTGGGTGCCACCCGTTTGCCGCGATCGCGCGAGAGATTGTCAGCAATGTCATAGGCGGACACCGGGCATTCGTGCCGCGCCAATTCGGCAAACACGCTTTCGCGCATGCCGGTCCATTGTTCGCCTGCGTCAACAAGGGCGTCGCGCGCGGCGTCGATCAGGCTGGGGCCTGAATGTTCATGATGAGCGTGTGAATGGCTTGCCATGCGCAGCTATATAGGGCGCAGCAGCGGTTTGCGCCACTCCCCCGGTTACGGGATCACTCGCCGGTGTGATCGCGCAGGAAGCTGGCGCGGTAATGCTCTGGATAGAGCTTCTGCAAGGCTTCGACCTTGGGCTTGTCCCAGCGCACGATATAGCCGTGCTCGGGGTTCTTCAGCATGAAGTCCTGATGATACCCCTCCGCCTGGTAGAACGCCTTGTATGGCTCGATCGCAGTGACGACCGGCGCACCCCAAACATTCGAATCCTCGAGTTGCTTCAGATAGGCGCGCGCGACCCGCGCCTGCTCCCTGTTCATCGGCACGATGGCGCTGCGATAATGCGCGCCGACATCGGGGCCTTGGCGGTTGAGCAAGGTGGGATCGGTTACGACAGAGAAGAGAATCTGCAGTAACTCGTCATAGCGCACTTCGGCTGGATCATAAACGATGCGCACGCTTTCGGCATGATCGGTAAAGCCGGTCACCACCTGGCGGTAAGTTGCTGACCCCTCGCGCCCCCCATGATAGCCGGAAACTGCGGCCTTCACGCCTTTGACATGGCTGAACACGCCTTCAACGCCCCAGAAGCATCCGCCGGCAAATATCGCGACACGCAGCTTGTCAGGCTCCTGCGCCTTGACGAGAGCCTCGGGCGCTTCGACGGTCTTTTCCGTGGCAGCAGACGCGACCGTGCATCCGCTCAACACCAAGGCGCCGAGCCCAGCGAAGATGGCCATGCGCATGCGCATCAATTTGCGGGTAAGGACTCGCCCTGGCTCGGCTCGTCCGCCGGAGCTGCCAGCGCCGGGCTGGCAATATCGGTCGTGAGATTGGGCGCGAGGCTCGCACCGACCAGCAGGGCCCCGATCAGGAAGCCGATGCCAAAGTTGCGGTAAAGATCGGGTTTGAAAAGGCCCATGGGGTGAATGCTCGCGACTCGAATCAATCTCTGTGTTCAGAGGTGTGTTAACCTCAATTGGTTGCCGGGCGGTGAACACGGTCATCATCCTATGTCCATTCGCGCTGCGACGGGCTGTGGTTACAGCTCGGCAGGATGAGCGCGTGGATGCGAACGCGTGGATGCGCGCTCGCAAGACATCACGTCCTCAAGTAGCAAAGCGGTAGGACGGACTTAATGCCGGAAGTGCCGCATCCCGGTGAAGACCATCGCAAGGCCTGCTTCATCGGCTGCGTCGATGACCTCTTGATCGCGCATCGAGCCGCCCGGCTGAATAATAGCCGTTGCGCCCGCTTCGGCAGCGGCCAACAGGCCGTCGGCAAAGGGGAAGAAGGCATCGGATGCGACTGCGCTTCCAACCGTGCGCGGGCTTTCCCAGCCATAGGTCTCTGCCGCTTCCGCCGCTTTCGTTGCGGCGATACGCGAAGAGTCACGCCGGTTCATCTGACCTGCGCCAATACCCGCCGTCGCGCCATCCTTTGCGTAAACAATCGCGTTCGACTTCACATGCCGCGCGACTGTCCATGCGAACAGGCAATCCTTCAGTTCCTGCTCGGTAGGCGCGCGCTTGGTCACAAGTTTGAGGTCAGCTTCCGTAATCGCGCCATTGTCGCGTGACTGGACCAGCAAGCCGCCGGTGATCGGCTTCACTGCCAGACCGCCGCGGCGCGGATCGGGCAGCTCGCCCACTGTCAGCAGCCGCAGGTTCTTCTTCTTCGCGAAAATCTCGCGCGCCTCGTCCGTAACGGAAGGCGCGATCACCACTTCGGTGAAAATCTTCGCGATCTCTTCCGCTGTGGCACCATCCAGTTCCTGGTTGACCGCTACAATCCCGCCAAAGGCAGAGACGCTGTCGCATTGCAGTGCCGCTTCCCAAGCCTCGACCAGCGACCCCGCTTGCGCCACGCCGCAAGGATTGGCGTGCTTGACGATCACTACCGCCGGATCTTGCCCGCCGAACTCGGCGCACAGTTCCAGCGCGGCATCAGCATCGTTGTAATTGTTGTAACTCAGCTCCTTGCCTTGCAACTGCTCGGCCTGAGCGATGCCACGTCCGTGCGGGCCGACGGGCGTATAAAGCGCGGCTTGCTGATGCGGGTTCTCGCCATAGCGCAGCACGGTCGGCGCCTTGCCATTTACTGCAAGGAAATCGGGGAACAGCTGTTGCTGGTCGGCAAAGCCGAACCACTGGCTTATCATGCTGTCATAGGCAGCGGTCGCAGCAAATGCCTTGGCTGCGCAGCGTTTGCGGAAATCCAGCGTGGTGGCCCCGCCATTCGTTTCCAATTCACCCAGCAACTCGGCGTAATCGCCCGGATCGGTTACAATAGTGACGAATTGGTGATTTTTTGCTGATGAGCGAACCATGCTGGGCCCGCCGATATCGATATTCTCGATAATCTCGTCCCGCTCCGCACCGCGCATCACCGTCGCTTCGAAGGGATAGAGATTGACCACGACCAGGTCGATCGCGCCAATTTCGTGCTCTTCCATCGCCGAAGCATGTTCCGGATTGTCGCGCACAGCCAGCAATCCGCCATGCACCTTGGGGTGGAGTGTTTTAACCCGACCATCCATCATTTCGGGCAAGCCGGTCAGCTCGGAGGTATCGCGCACCTCGAGCCCGGCATCGCGCAGGGCCTTGGCGGTACCGCCGGTCGAAACCAGCTCCACGCCGCGCGCGCTGAGCGCTTGGCCCAATTCAACCAATCCGGCCTTATCGGACACTGACAGCAGCGCCCGTTTGATCGTCACATCCGTCACTTAGGAATTCACCCCATTTTCTTGAGCAGCCAGGAGAATTGCCCCCCGCCGCGCGATGCCATCCCCTGGATCACCAATTGTTCGATTGCATGCGGGCGGCCGTCTCCGTCAACCCACATGCTTTCTTCGAGCCCGACATTCGCGCCAGTGTCATTGCCGCCCAGGCGGAATTGCCAAAGCGCTCCGTCAGGCAGCATCAGGCTTGCACCGCGCATATCTTCGGAGAGCCGCGCTTCCACCCCGCGCCCCAGATGGAAGCGGATTGCAAAGCTCACCTTGCCGCGCTGCCCCTTCTTCGCCGGAGGAAGCAATATGTCTTCACCGCGCAGTTCGGTGCCATCGCCGCGCAGCATCAGGATACGGCGATGGATCAAGCCATAGCGCTGCGCATAGCCATCGTGGCTTGCTTCGATCCGCTGCACATCGCCGCCTGCGCGCTGGATATCGCTGCGCTCAACCTCGACCTGATCGACACCCTTGCCGAGCTTGCCGCCAAGCAGGACAGCGGTGGAATTGGCATTGTCCAGCACCAGTGTGGAATGCGCCGCGGTGGCGCGCAGGCCCTGTTCGATCCGCGCGGGGACTTGCCCGCCAGCAAGCGCCGCGCCGCCGCAATTGACGATCAATCGGAGCACGCCATCGGACATTTCGAAGGCCAGTGTAGAGGCGCAACCGAAGCGCGCGTGGCGCGCGCGTGGCGGTGGAGCTGCATCCATCTGCACCACGGTCTTGCCGCCGGCGAGGCGGTGATAGCCCCAATGGCGCACTTCCTTGAGCGGGCGCGTGCGCACCCCGCTGGCATCGATCAAGGCCGCGATCCGGTCTGCGCGCGTCGCGCCATTGCCTTGCCAGCTGCCCAGCCCGCCGTCGCCGTGCCGCATTGCGAGCAGCGGCGGCACCAGCAGCTCACGCATCAGCCCAAGCGAAGCGGGTAGATCACGGTCTGTCGCCTTGTAGCAGGCTTCAAGGTCCGTCAGCATGGCGATAACATCGATCTGTGCGAGCGGGCTGCGCGACAATGCGCCGCCATCCTCACCCACCAGCTCACCCAGCGCGGCGATCAAGCCTGCTTCGCCATAGAGCCGCCGCGGCTTGCCCTGCGGCATCAGCAATCCGGCGGCGGTCAGCGCGCCCCAGCCCAGCACTGCACCGAGTGGATCGGATGTGCGGCGCACTTCGCGGTCGAGCCAGCGCGCGGTATCGTCAATCGCCGACAGCATGCGCGGGCGCAGCTTCTCGTCCTGACCAGACAGCACCAGCGGCGCATGCACCAGCCAGGCCATCAGACGCTGCGCGGCATATTCGACTTGCCATGCGGCGCATTTGCCCGGCTTGGGATTGGCGTCGAGCCAGCGCTTGGCGATCCGCTCAGCAGTCTCAACGCATTGCTCGCGCTGCCCGGCTGCAGACAAATCGCGCAGCCAGCTGAAGCCGTGAATCACCCGCTCGAACGGCGGAGTCATCCGCGAAGAGGAAGCATAGTCGACTTCGGCGATCGGGGCTTTTGCACCCTGAATCACGAAATGGCCCGCCCGGATCGCCATCCCGGCCATCCGGTCACCTGAAAGTGGTGTGTCGACCGTTGCGAGCAGACGCGGGCGCACCGGTTTGCGGAACGGCGCGGTGAGCGTCGAACCGCTCACGCCCAGTCGATAGGCAATACGGACCAGCTTCTCGCTGAAATCGGCCTTGGGCGGCACAAAATCGCTAAGCACCAGCGAGCGCGCAGGGGGCAAGTCAGCCTCTGCGGCCTGTTCCTGCGGCATCGCTTCGAGTGGCTGCGAGGTGTCACCTGACTTGAGCGGCACCGCCTTGTCCCTTTGCGGAACTTCCCCGAACAGGTCTTCTTCAGTGCGTTCGCTGGGCTCGTGATTGCCCTGGCCGGAAAGAAGCGCGTCCATCAGCCTTCACCCTTCAGCGCGGCGATGTTGGCGGCATAGTGATCGGGCCCGCCCTTGAACGTCGCAGAACCTGCCACCAGCACGTCTGCACCCGCATCGACACACAGCTTCGCAGTTTCAGGATTGACCCCGCCATCGACCTCGAGATAGATGTCTCGCCCGGTCGCATCGATCATGGTGCGAATCTTAGCGATCTTGTCGAGCTGCGAATAGATGAAGCTTTGCCCACCGAAGCCGGGATTAACGCTCATCACCAGCACCAGATCGACAAGGTCCATCAGATTGTCGAGCACATCTACCGGCGTGCCCGGATTTAGCACTGCGCCCGCCCTTTTGCCCAAACCGCGGATCGCCTGAAGCGTGCGATGAACATGCGGGCCTGCCTCAGGATGGACAGTGATGATATCAGCGCCAGCCTCTGCAAAGGCTTCGAGATAGGGATCGACCGGCGAAATCATCAGATGCACGTCAAACGTCTTGTCCGAATGTGGACGCAGCGCTTTCACGACATCAGGCCCGATGGTGAGATTAGGCACGAAATGGCCATCCATCACATCGATGTGGATCCAGTCCGCACCGGCTGCGTCAACCGCACGCACTTCTTCGCCCAGCCGGGCAAAATCGGCGGAAAGTATCGAAGGAGAAATCAGCGGTGCTGGCATGCGTGGATCCGGGTGCGCGCGTTGCCTTGCAGTAAACTTTTGCGTGACTCGGGGACAAGATTCGCTGGAGCCTTTTCCACACGCATCATTAAGCATGGCCAGTCCTGCAATTCAGCGATAATTCAGGCCGCACACGGCATTTAAGCGATCAAATTGAGCGCGAAGGCTTGGCTTGAGCGCGTTGCACATTATTGAACCGGATGACATGAAACGATCACTTTACCTCTCTCAAGGCCTTGCCGCCGCTGCGCTCATTCTGGCGCCAGCAGGCGCTATTGCCTGGGCGAATGAGGGCACGAGCGCGGTCTCCTTTCGCCAGGAAATCCGCAACAACATGCGCCTGTGCGCGCCCGGCAGCGGGCCTGCAGTGCGTGTAACAGTAAGCGGAGTGAAATCGTCTGACGGCATTGTGCGCGTGCAAAGCTATCGCGGGATCAAGTCAGACTGGCTTGAGAAAGGCCGCTGGCTCAACCGCATCGAAATGCCTGCGCGCGAAGGCACGATGACCTTTTGCATGCCGGTTCCTGCCAGTGGGACTTATGGCATCGCCGTGCGCCATGACACCAATGGCAATGGCAAGACGGAAATCTCGCAGGATGGCGGGGCAATGTCGAACAACCCGTCGATCAATATCTTCAATCTGGGCAAGCCGAGCTACAAGAAGACAGCCTTTGAAGTGAGCGAAGGCGTGACTTCGATCAATATCCGCATGCGCTATATGTAAACGGCGCCATGCTTTACGACGCGGTCAGCTGCGTCGCTGTTTACGCCACACGTCAAACAGCACCGCCGGAGCGGCCAGCACCGGGTGCTTCTCGCGCCACGGCGTAACGTTGACCGGAACGCCGGTATGCCGTTCAATCTTCCACGCGGCATAGCGCGCTGCACCCTCGAAAGTCGTGCTGGCCTTGAGCAATCGCAGGACATTGTGCGGCTTCCCCAAGCGGCGCCGTCTGCGCCACCATTGCAGGATATCTTTGCGCGCATTGGCTGACATCTGCGGCTCAAGCATATCGCCATCGCGAGCCACGGTAATGTCCTGTGCCTTGAGCGCGAGCGGCAATAGACCGTCGAAATGTGCCGCATTGACAGACAGGATACTGTCTTCGCGGCCCGGCTTCTCCACCCGGAACTCGGCCTGATAAGTCGCCTGGAACAGCGCGCGCCAATAATCTTCTGGCGTGCCTTTGGCGGGCCCCAGCGCAACCGCCAGCCGGGCTGCTGTTCTGGCCGCGTCGCCGAGTGCGGAAAGCGTCGCGTCGCGGGCTGAATCGTCGCGCTGCCAGATCAACGCGCTGGGCTGAACAAAGCGCGCCCAGATCGTGGTGTCGCGCAATTCCCCGCGCGCTGCCGCCGCAAAGGTGGATAGAGACATCGTCGCAATCTTGGCGCGCAAGACCTGCCCCGCATGTTCCCATTCCCTGTAGCTGACACGTGGCCAGATCTTCTCGCGCTGAGGGCCGGGCAGCAGGACATAAAAGTCGAGCACACCCTCAAGCGAGCCGGTGCGCAAATTGGAACCGTAGAACAGGACAGAGGAGGCGTCGCATTCGTGCGCCAGCAGCTCTGCGAAGCTGCGAATGGCCGGATCAACTTCAGCAGCGGATTTTTCGGCAATGCGCTGTGCAAGCCCGGTCATAGGCTCAGCTTTCTAAGGCGCGACGAATTCAAGCTCGGGGCCCGGCTCGACCCGGTAATGGCCCGGCGGGAAGGCCTCACCGTCAAGAATGAACTGGTCGCCGAGCTCCATCTCGAATTGTGGCGCGCTGACCTGATGGAAGCCGCGATCGCGCAGCTTGGGACTGGTCCACCCCAGCATGACAACCGGGATCATCATCGTCGCCAAGCGGCTGAGTTGGTCAAGCACGGCAAGCTTGATCCCGTGACGCAAGGCTCCAAACGGTTTGAGCCCGGCAGGGAAACGCTCGAGCGTCGAGACCAGCAGGAATTGCCGCCGCGCCGGATCGCCCTTGCCGCTGTGCTGGAATGCCGCGCGGTTTTCACCCAGCCGCAAATCCAGTTCCACTCCGCGCCTCCATGGATTTCGGCGAGTGCCGAACAGGATCTGCAGGACCCCCCATAAGGTCGTGACAGCAACCGCAATGCTGTTGAAGGCGCCCAGCTTGTGCGCGCTCTGGCCTGCGCGCGTGCCCAGCGTGAAAGCGCCGGCTCCCAGGATGAAACCCAGCACGCGCGATTCAGGATTATCAAGCGAGGTGATCGCGAGCGGACAACGCACGATCCGCCGCCCGTTTTCGAATGCATCGATTGCTTGCTGAAGGGTCCAGTCCTGCGGGGCATCAAGATCGACTGCCAGCGCATTGGTCTTGCCTTTGGGCAGCACGGCGATCGCTGGCCAGTCATCGCCGAAGATCTCGTCACAATGCGTCAGTACATCGCGCACTGTGCCATCGCCGCCATTGATCACCAGCAGATCAATCCCGCGCTCCGCCAATTGCGCCAGCGCGACTGGCAAATGCGCCCGGTCACGCGGCTGCGAAACGATCACTTCGGGCGCAACGCGGCTGTCCAGATCCTTGCCGCGGTTGCGATGGCTGCGCGGATTGTAGATCACACCCACTGTCGGCGGCGCGTTCTCCGCCCGCTTCGCAGCGCGCCGCTTGCGCGCAGCGCTCGATTGCCCCTTGCGCGGCAAATGCGAGAATTCGTGGATCGGTCCGGACATCGCAATGGCCGTGTAGCGGTAAACCATGTGCTTTCACTAGGGTTTTCTTGCCCCATGCAACAAAGGCCGCGCACCCGTGGCCCGCTTACATCGCTCATCGCCGCGCGTATTTGCACTACCAAGCCGCGATGTTTCAGCTAAATTGCAAGGCATGCTGACAGAAAAACTGCTCGATTCCGCCAAAAGCCTAAGCGACGGGATTGTCGCTCTGCGCCGCGCCATCCATGCCGAGCCGGAGCTCGGCCTGCACACGCCCAAGACCATGGCCAAGGTGCGCGAAGCCCTTGCCGACTTGCCGCTGACCTGGCGCGAAGGCACTTCCACCACCGGCCAGGTCGCAACGCTTGAAGGCGCCAGGCCGGGCCGCCGCGTATTGCTGCGCGGTGATATGGATGCGCTGCCAATGGACGAGAAGACGAACCTCGACTTCGCATCGACCATCGAAGGGCGCATGCATGCCTGCGGGCATGATACCCACACTGCGATGCTGGCCGGTGCCGCGCGATTGCTCTGCGCCAAACGGGACGAGATCGAAGGGACGATCGACTTCATGTTCCAGCCAGGCGAAGAAGGATATCATGGCGCGCGTTTCATGTTGGAAGACGGGTTGATCGATCCCTTGCCCGATGCCGCCTTTGCGCTGCACATCATGCCCAATGCGCCCTTCGGCGTGCTGGCGGGAAGGCCCGGCCCGCTGCTGGCGGCGGCTGACCAGTTCACGATCACGGTAACAGGGCAGGGCGGTCATGCTTCGATGCCGCATGACTGTGTAGACCCGATCCCGGGGGCAGCGGCAATCGTGAGCGCGGTGCAAGCGATGGTGACTCGCCGCTTCAACGCCGCAAGCGCGGTGGTGGTAACTGTTACTCAGATCCACGCCGGCACCACTTTCAATGTGATCCCTGACAGCGCGACGCTGAACGGCACGATACGTACCTTGAGCCCGCAGCACCGGATCAAGGCGCGCGAGCTGATTGCAGAGACAGCCAGGAATGTCGCCGCTGCACACGGTCTCGCCGCAGACGTTGAAATCGTCGAAGGCTTTCCCGTCACAATCTGCGACCCGCGCGCAGTGGAACTGGGCAAGGCGGTGGCGACCGAGATCGGGGGCGATGAAGGATGGCGCGATCTGGCAGACCCGATCATGGGCGCAGAAGATTTCGCTTATCTGCTGGAGAAAGTGCCCGGCGCGATGTTTTTCCTGGGCGTTGCCAATGAAGGCGAGGATTGGCGCAGCTGCTGCGCAATCCATAGCCCGCGCATGCATGTGGACGAGAATGCGCTGCCCAAAGGCACTGCGATGCTGGCCGGATGTGCGCTAAAGTTCCTCAGCGAAGGGTTTGTGAGTTAAGGTCCGCCTTCCGGCCAGTCACGGCAGTCAGAGGGCGACCGCCCGTCGGCCTTTGGCTGCCGCAACCAAGATCAGACCTTCCAACAAAAACGCCGGAGCCACCCCCCAGCGGCTCCGGCGTCAGTTGTGCTAGCGCTCCCCCCAGAGCGCCAGCTGAAAAATTCTCACCACAGGACCACGTAAAGCCCGATGAGGATCGCAATGGTCAGCATCGCCAGCGTATTGAACAACATGGTCGTTGCAAAGGCGATATCACCCAGCTTCACAGTCTGCTCTTCTTCAGGCGGAGCAGTCATGCGCGAGACAACGGCTGCTGCCACGATCGAGAGCATGAACACGCCCCAGATACGGATGATGAAGGGCACGTCCGGCATGCCGAACTTGAGCGCTACATTGACAGCAAGCGAACCCAGCAGCGCGGTGAAAGCACCTGCGGCATTCATCTTCTTGTCGAAGAAGCCAAGCAGGAACACGACCACAATGCCAGGCGCGATAAAGCCGGTGTATTCCTGAACTGTCTGGAAACCGCTCTCAAAACCACCGATGAACGGACGGGCCAGGAACAGCGCGATGATCATGGCCGAGAATGCTGCAACACGGCCAACAGTCACATAATGATGCTCGCCCATGTCAGGCTTCCAGCTGCGATAAAGGTCCATCGTGAAGATGGTCGAAATCGAGTTCATCATGGAAGCCAGCGAACTGACGACCGCTGCGATCAGCGCTGCGAAGACCAGTCCGCGCAGGCCAGCCGGGGCGAAACTCATCAGCTCACCATAGGTGCGATCCGATTTCTCTGCCAAAGCCGCGCCATCAAGCATGCCTTGTTGCGCCAGAATAACCGCTGCGATACCCGGTATCACAACAATGAACGGCACCAGGATCTTGAGCAATGCAGCAAAGGCCAGACCCTTCTGCGCTTCACCCAGGTTCTCTGCACCCAGCGCGCGCTGGATGATATACTGGTTGAAACCCCAATAGCTGAAATGCAGCACCCACAAACCGCCCAGCAGTGTCCAGATGCCCGGCAAGTCCGAATAGGCCGGATTGCTTTCATCCAAGATCATCTCGAAGTGGCCCGGCATTTCCCGCATCAGCATGCTAAGCCCACCCAGGGGACCCTCCGCCGGTAGTGCGTCGAGCGCAATCCAGGTGATCCCAAGTCCGCCAAGGATAAGGATCACGACTTGGATGATGTCGGTCAGTGCCACTGCCTTCAGCCCGCCATAGAGCGAATAGAGCGCGGCAAATCCGGCAAGTGCAGCCATTGCTGTCATAACGCCCCAACCGGTTAATGATGTGACTGCCAAACCGCCCAGCCACAACACTGTTGTAAGATTCACAGCTGTGTAAAGCGCGACCCAGAAGAAGCTCATCAGCGTCTTCACGCCATGACCATACCGCTGATCGAGGAACTGCGGCATGGTGTAAATCTTGCGCTTCAGGAAAATCGGCAGGAAGTATTTGGCGACGATGATCAGGACAATCGCCGCCTGCCATTCGTATGCCGCGATCGCAATACCGACGGCATAGCCTTGGCCCGATTGGCCAATGATCTGTTCAGCCGAGATATTGGACGCGATCAGCGAGGCCCCGATCGCCCACCAGGGCAAGGCGCGCCCGGCAAGGAAGTAATCCTCCGTATTCTTGTCATGGCCTTTGGGCTCGCGACTGACAAACAGTGCGATCCCCAAGAGTGCGATCGCATAGCCTGCGATGATAACGATATCGATCGTTTCGAGCGTCACCGGATTTTCCTCCCCCATGCGACCAGCCACGCCGGTCGCTGACCCTTAAGTTGCAGACTAGCGGCGCTTTTTCGCCTGTCCAGCCGCATACGATTTCAAATGCCCGCTCAACTCAGAACGAACACTCGATTCCTTCCGTCAGATCTTCGCGTTTGATGCTGGAAATACGGAAAGTGACTTCACCTTCGGCTTCGAAGCTGAGGCGCGGCCCGACGTCAGCAAGGCAAGCCTCGCTGATCACCATCTCGCGCCAGCCCTTGGCCTGCGCGAGCTCGAATTGCGCGGTCACATCGAGCTCGGAATCGCCAGAGCGCAAGCGGATCGCACCGCTCGGCCGCGTGACGACTTCATAGGCGATGCGATATGCGCCGCCTGTGTCGCTCGATTGGACTACCCCGAAGTAGGAGCCTTGAGGCATGCTGATTTCGCGCGAGTCCTCTTGTGCGTCGCGGTCATAGCCGCGCAGCACGACCCCGGCACCATTGGTGTCGCCACGCATATTGGGCATCAGCTCTTCGATGCCGGTCCCGTCAAGACGGCCGACAAAGGCGCTGGTGCCCGAACCCAACCGGCCCGAGCCGAACATGTTCGCGCTATCATTGGCCGCCAGTGCCGCGCAGTCTTCGCTAAGTTCGGCAAGCGGCGACGTGTCGGAAAGGCTGCGGCCATAACCAAATGCGAACAACGCCCCGGCAGGCGAGTTCACCGGCTGGCCTTCACATTTGGCCGGCCATGAGAAGGACAGGCGGCCCGTTGCATCACGCTTGCCAGTCAGCACGTCCGCCACACCCGCGCCTTCGCTGCCCGGCAGCCAGGACGCGACAAATGCATTCGCAGCGTTAAGCTCGCGGTTCATCCACATGGGGCGGCCGGAAAGGAACACAGCAACCGTGGGGATGCCTTGCTCGCGATAGCTGCGCAGCAGCTTGAGGCCTTCTTCGTCGCGGAACACCAGATCGCGCTGGTCGCCGGCGAATTCGGCATAGGGGCGTTCACCAAAGACCACCACAGCAACATCGGGGCGAGCTTCGAACGTACCATCTTCAGCTAGGGTGGCAGTGCCGCCAGCAGCCGTGACATTCTGCTTGATCCCGTCCCAGATCGAGCTGGCATTGGGGAAGCGCTCGCGCGGCAACTGGTCCTTGCGGCCGCCTTGCCATTCCAGCGTCCAGCCGCCAGAGGCCTGGCCAATGTCATCGGCTGCCGTGCCTGCAACCAGCACATTCGCACCCGGTTTGAGCGGCAGCACGCCATCATTCTTCAGCACCACTTGCGAGCGCGCCACCGCTTCGCGCGCCAGCGCGCGATGCTCAGGCGAAGCAAGCAATTCATACCGCCCCGCGTATCCACGCTCCGAGGGCCGCTTGGCATCAGGGCCAAGCAATCCGGCACGCTGCTTTACACGCAGCACACGGGTAACCGCTTCATCGACACGCGCCATGGGGATCGTGCCATCCCTGACCTGCGCAATGAGCGATTCCATCAGCGCTTTCCAGTCATCGGGAACCATATAGATGTCGAGCCCGGCCATCAGCGATTGCGGGCAGTCAGTCACTGTGCAGCCCTTGATCTGGCCGTGACCGTTCCAATCTCCCACGACAAGCCCGTCAAAGCCCATGTCGCCGCGCAGAACATCTGTCAGCAGTGGCTTGTTGCCGTGCATCTTGCGGCCATTGATCGAGTTGAAGCTGGCCATCACCGCTTCAACACCCGCATCAATCGCCGCCGGATAGGGGCGCCCGTGCAAGTCGATCAAGGCGCTGATATCACCATTGACATCACCCTGGTCGACACCTTGCTCTGTGCCGCCATCTCCAAAGAAGTGCTTGGCAGTGGCAATTACGCGACCATCGCCAAGATAGTCTTCGCTGCCCGGCGTGCCTTGCTGGCCTTCGACCAGCGCCGCGCCCAGTTTCGCGACCAGATCGGGATCTTCCGAATAGCTTTCGTAGGTCCGGCCCCAACGGTCATCGCGCGCGACCGCCACAGTCGGCGAGAAGTTCCAGTCAATGCCGGTCACTTCGATCTCGATCGCAGTGGCATGGCCGATCCGGCGCACGAGGTCAGCATCGCCCGCCGCGCCAAGCGCGATATTATGAGGGAAGAGCGTGGCACCTACGATATTCGAATGCCCGTGCACCGCGTCAGTGCCCCACATGGTGGGGATTGCCCGCTCGCCATTGGGCAGCGGCTTGACTGACGCATCATACATTTCATCTGCGTGGCGCAGCCATTCGGATGCGTGCGCAAACTCATCGCCATATGGGCCGCCATTGCCGCCATTCAGGTAGCTGCCGAAGCGATAACGCTCCATGTCTTCAGCTGTAAAAGAATTGATCTGCGGCTGGATCAGCTGCGCAATCTTGCGCTCAAGGCTCATACGCGCAACGAGATCCGCGATCTGCGCTTCAGACGCATTGGCAGCAACCGGTTCGCTGGCGATCGGAGCAGTTTCGGCGCCAGGCATTGCGGCGCAACCGCTCAGAGTAAATGCCGCTGCAAGAGCGAGCATGGAAACACGCATTTTCATCCCCTCCCGAAGGATGCTTCTCGAAATGGGAACGTTTTTTGAGAACGTTCTCAATTTTCACGATTGGCATGCCCCAAGCGAAAATGCAAGCGCCTAAATCCGGCGCGAGATGGCGAAAAGAAGCGCGCTCGCAGCAGCGCACAATGCGGCGAGCAGCCAGAACAGCCCGCTGAAGCCGAACAAAGGCACAAGCGAAAGCGTGAGCCAGGGAATGATCAGCGATGGCACCGTGTTGGTGAGATTGAACAGCCCCAGATCGCGACCACGGTTCTGCGGCTTTGGCAGGACTCTCAGAGTCTGGCTCGAATGGAGCGACAGGAACAGGATCGATGCGATGCCGAAGACGAGGTAACCCGCGATTGCCGCGGTTATCGTGGCTGCCAGCGCCATGATGATGAGGCCTGCGCACGACAGCGAGGCCGCAAGCGCCAGTGGCAGGATCGGCCTGTCCTGCTTGTCTGACCAGCGGCCCGCCAAAAGCGCCAGTGGAACAGCAATCGCAAGCACCATGCTGAAGATGCGGGCCGCGTTGTTCTCGCCATAGCCGGGCGAGAGTGAGCGGAGCCAGAAAAGCAGGAAGGCAAACAGCGCAGCTTCGGCGATTTGTACCAGCAGCCGCGCAATCCACATGCGCACGACCGCCGATTGCGATCGCCACGGGGCAGGCTCTGCTTCATCCATCGGGCCTCGCGGTTGCATGAGCTGAGGCAGTTCATGTCCCCGGCCAATCAGCAGGATCGGCGATACCATGAACACCACCAGCGCGGCGACGATCACCAGACGCGTGGCTCCATCGGCAAGGCCGGGAATTGTTATGATCGCCCCGGCGAGTGCGCCCAGCGCAGGCGCGAAAGCAAAAAGCCCACCCAGCAATCCCTTCTGTTCATCGGGAACGCAGTCCCCCGCCCAGGCTGCGAGCGGGCCCAGCATCATGTTCAAGCCAAGCTGCCAGGCCATGATCAGTGCGATCAGGACATTGACCGACTGCGCCTGACCGATACCAATCAGCAGTGTGCATGAAATCACGAGCCCGCCCGCGATCCATGGCCAACGTCCGCCGTACCTGTCGCTCAACCAGCCGAACCCGATATTGGCAAAGCTTGCGATGATGGCCCCTGCAAAGGTTGCATAGGCGAGCGAAGCGACATCATCGCTGCCTGTCAGCTGCGCGATTTTGACGGGTAGCAGGACAGTCAGGAACGGGACGTACGCGACCGCGCCGCCAGCTGCGGCCAAGGCAAGCAACAGAAGAAACCACAGCGGTTGGCGCGGTGGAGAGGAACTCTCCTCAGGCGTCATTTGCGCCCGGGGCTGGCCCGATCGAACCTCGCTCGATCAGCTGGCCTTGGACATTGATCGGTTCAAGCGGCAAGGGCGATTTGGGCGCCATGATCAATAGCTCGACTGCCCGCGAGATTGTCTCTGCAATCGGTTGGTCAACCGCCGTCAAGGGCGGATCGGTAAATCGTACAACCGGCGTGTTGTCGAAGCTGATAACTGAAAGGTCTTGCGGCACCTTGAGGTTGCGATCACGCGCCGCTTCAAGAACAGCCAGTGTCATCTGATCGCTGCTCGCGATGATAGCGGTGGGGCGATCTTCCAGGTCAAGAAGCTTGTTGGCTGCCTCGAGCCCTGTTTCGAAGCCGAAGTCGCCCTTTTCGCACAAGCCATCGGTGGGCAATCCGGCAAATTCCATTGCCGCCCGCCACCCTGTCACGCGCCAGCCACTTAGACTGTAATCATCCGGCCCGGCGATAAAGCCGATCCTGCGATGACCAAGGCTGACAAGCTTCTCGGTTGCCATTGCCGCCGAATGCTCATCGTCCATTGTCAGGCGAATACCGGGGCCGGGATCAAGCGAACCGATCCGCGCGAAAGGAATATGGCGTTTTGCCAGCAGGCCAGTGATCAGCGGGTTTTCCGAGTGCGGCGGAGTCAGGATCACGCCGTCAGGCTGCAGCGCGGCAATGGTGGCGCTGAGCTCTCGCTCGACATGATCGCTATGCGTATCGACCAGCTCAACCATCATGCGATAGCCATGCTCGTCGCAAGTCAGCATCCCGCCGAGCAACATCTGGTCAACCCAGTCCGTGCCGCTGCGACCACGCCATTCCGCAATGGTCTTTTCGCGGTCATTGATCGCAAGGATCAGGTAGGAACGCGAGCCGCTCATGCGTTGTGCGGCGATTGACGGCACGTAGCCGAGCCTGTCGATCGAAGCCTGCACCCGCTCTTTCATCGCGGGGCGAACATTGGGTTCCTTGTTGATGACACGGCTTACGGTTTGCAGGGAAACCCCTGCATCCTCGGCCACATGCCTGATTGTGACAGCCTGACGCCGTCTAGCCATTGCTATTCGCCCCCCTCAGAGCCTTTCTTGCAGGCCAGCCCCTTATCGGGATCGTCTGCAAATTGGTAGGCCCAAATCGAGACGGGCCCCCGCACCAATCAGCGCAGGAGCCCGTCCAATTCACATTGCTGGTCAATCGGACTTAGAAGTCGAACCGGGCAATGAAGCTGAAGCGACGGTCATTGCGGAATGCCGAACGGGTGATGCGAGTGCCATCGAAGTCAACCACCTGCGTCGTCCGCGTCACTTCGTCGAGCAAGTTAACGCCTTGCACGCCAAGCTTGATCTGATCGGTCACCGCGTAGAAGATCGACGCATCAAGCTGACCGGTTGATTCCTGCCAGATCGGCGAGAACGGGAAGATGTCATCGCGCGGGGTGATCAGGAAGTCAGAGCGCCAGTTATAGGCGGTGCGAGCGGCAAACGGTCCCTTTTCGTAGAACAGAACAGCGTTGACCGTGTGTTTCGAAACACCCTGCAATGGTTGGATCGAGGCGAACGAACCGCGGTTCTGCAGCAAGTCTGAGTTAGTGAAATCGCCAGCATCGACATAGGTATATGTCAACTGGGATCCCAACCCGCTGAGCAGGCCTGGCAAGAAGTCATAAGTCTGCTGATAGGCGATTTCGAAGCCCTTCAGCGTGCCGCCCAGTTCGTTACTCGGGCCGTTGACTTCGACCGGAACATCACCGTTGCCGCTTGGATAGTCGACTACATTGACACCGCTGGAGACAATGCCCTTGATGTCCTTGATAAAGCCGGAGAGCGTGAGCGAGCCAACATCATCAAAATACCATTCGGCCGACAGGTCATAGTTCCACGATTCGGTTGCGCGAACATTGCGGTTGCCCGTCGAGATCTGGAAAAGCGGACCGGTTTCCAGCGTGCCATCCGCAAGCAAGTCTCCGGTATTGTCAACGATCTGCCCGCCAGCGCGGAACAGAGCCAGGTCAGGCCGCGAAATGCCCTTAGAAACAGCGACGCGGAACAGAAGTCCGTTGCCGATGTCCAACTTTGCATTGAAGCTGGGCAGCCAGTGATCGAACTTGATCGCGCGGTCGTCGATGATCTGATTGCCGGTGATCGCCGCGGCGAACTCCGCCAAACGAGCATCGGAGAGGCTGCAATAGGCAATTACAGCATTCGGGTTGGGATTATTCGCACAAGCAAATTCGAGTTCATTCACCTGCAAGATGCCATCCGCTGGTTGTCCAGGAACCACGCCATCTGAAAAGTCCGAAGGACGCGGGAAGGTTAGGTTGCCGTCGCTGATCACCTCGGTTTCAACATAGCGAACACCAAAGTTGCCTTCGACATTCCAGCCGTTGCTGAAATCATGGCCAAAGTCGATCCGGGCATAGGCCGCCTTCGTTTCTTCGATGACATCAGAGATCTGACCGTCAGTAAAGTCACCCAACGGCGTCCAAGTTTCGCCAATCGTGTTAGGGAAGCTGAAGTTTGCAATCTCTTGACCCTGACGAGTTGTGAGGCCGGAGAGGTATTCACCAATCAGATCGTCGCCGCCGAAGAACCATCCAGCCCCGTTCGGTATCGGCGTGGGCGCGTTGCCGCGCTGGAAGCCGTCACCAAATGGATTGGAGAAGGTTGTCGCGTCCGGAAAATCTGTCGGATAGGCGCCACCGCCAGGCGCATAAAAGCCCCCGGTCGCGCCCCACTGGCCGTTGCGACCGGTCCATGGCGCACCGAGCGATCCCCAGTTCTGGAAATTGGTGTCACGGGTAACGCGGTCACGCTCTGCCCATCGCGCACCAAAGCGCGCAGACTTGAAAAAGCCATCGTCGCTGATGTCATATTCGGCATCGAAACGCAGGCTGTCGAGCTCACCCTCATTGCGCGCCTTCGAATCGAGCAAGAACCAGAAATAGGTGTATGCCGGGTTGCTGAACAGGTCTGACGGAGCCCCATTATTCGCAATGAATTCGACTTGCGGCGTTTCTCCGCTCGCATCAATGCGAATATCAGAGAACGTGTTCATCACACCGATGGCGGCATCCTGCGACAGGTCCGATTGAATTCGCTGCGCTTCAAAGTTGACGCGCAGGCGATCCGTGACATTCCAGTCGACATCGAACGAGAAATCCTCAGTCGTCGAGTCGGTGAGTCGGCCGAACCGAAGCAGTTCGGTCGGGAGTCCACCCCAAGGCGAGAAGCCCGAGTCGCCTGTTGTCTGAGTGAGTACTCCGGATTGGAACACCCCGTTGCTGTCATATTGCCAAGTGCTGCCGGCCGCCGGAACGGGGAAGGCTGCATCATTGTTTACCAGCGCCAGGATGGCGTACTCGTCCGTTTCGAACGAGGTGTCCGAACGCAGCCATTCGAAGCTGAAGCCAAAGTCGCCTGTGGGATTTTCGTACTGCAGAACAGCAGACCACGCTTCGCGATCACGCTCAAGCCGGGTTGTGCGCACACCGGCACCCTTAGGCGTGACAACGGTCCCGGCAGGCGGGAAATTGGCTTCATCAAGCCCAGTGGGGTCGCCAAACCCGCCGGAGCCAACCGCTCTTGTACGGAAGCATGGACCATCAAGTGTATCGGCACGGTAGCAGGGGTCTGTCAGCTGCGAGGCGTCAGTGCGGCTGACCAGCTCCGACTTGGCATAGCCAAGCTGGAAACCAAGCGAGCCGGCGTCGGTGTCAACCGAGGTCGATGCGAGAACCGAGAATTCCGGCGACCATTCTTCAGCCATGTCGCCATAATTGGCACCAACGGTGCCTGCGATATTGAAGCCAGGATTGTCGAGCGGCTTGCGGGTTACGAGGTTCACGGTGCCGGCGATGCCGCCTTCAACCATGTCGGCCGTCACGTTCTTGAACACTTCGACGCGGCCGAGCAGCTCGGGCGAAACGTCATTGAAGCTCAACACGCGGCCTCCGGTAGCGGAGAAGATGTCACGCCCATTCAGTTCAGAACGAACGAACGGCAGGCCACGGATGATAACGCCAGTGCCCTCGACCGAGAAACGGTCAGGGTCAGTCGTCTTCTCGAAGCGGCCAATGTTGACGCCGGGAACGCGCTGCAGCGCCTCAGCTACCGAACGATCAGGGAGAGCGCCGATATCTTCTGCGGTGATGGCATCGACAAAAGTGTCGGCATCGCGCTTGATGTTCTGCGCATTTTCCAGTGCGGCGCGGAAGCCGGTGACGACGATTACGTTTTCTTCTTCCGCAGCTGGCTCGGCATCATCCGTTCCAGCGTCCTGCGCGATTGCAGGAGTCGCCATCATTGCCGACAATGCGATGCTCGATGCGGTGCTCGATGCGGTGCTCAGTGCAAGAAAGCGGCGTGAAGTCGCCGACTCAAAGGTCGTATTCAGAGACAAGTTACCCTCCCAGGTTTCAGAAAAAGGACTCGCAGCCCTCTTTTTTCAAGCTCGCATCTATCCAACATTGTTAGCGTTCACAAGCAAAAAATGAACGTTCACAAAATGCCCTTCCCCTTTCCGCTCGAGCGTGGCATTCATGCAACTGGCCCGACGGCCAGAACCAAGGTAGAGGGTGAGGGATGAGTCGCAACAAGCCGATTGAGCACATCGTCATCGTGGGTGGTGGCACCGCAGGCTGGATGGCAGCAGCAGTGCTCTCGCGACTGCGCGATGGCAACAAGGTCGACATCACGCTGATCGAATCGGAAGCGATCGGCACTGTGGGTGTCGGCGAAGCGACCATTCCGCCCTTCGTCGAGTTCAACCAACTGCTGGGCGTGGACGAACGCGAGATGCTCGCAGCGTCGCAAGGCAGCTTCAAGCTCGGCATCCAGTTTGTGAACTGGGGCAATGTCGGCGAAAGCTACATCCACCCTTTTGGTGCCTATGGCTACCAGATGGGCGGGGTGTCATTCCACCACGTGTGGCACAAGTTCCGCGAGTCCGGCGACAACCGGCCCATCCAGGTTTTCAATCTGGAGACCATGGCCGCGCATTTCGGGAAGTTCGCCCGAACGGAAGATTACGCCCGCGATGACTTGCCGCCGGTCAACTATGCTTATCATCTCGACGCAGGCCGCTATGCTCGCTTCCTGAGGAAATATGCCGAACAAAGAGGGGTTGTCCGCCAGGAAGGCCGCATTGCCGATGTTTCGCTGGATCCGGAGAGCGGCTTTGTTTCTTCGGTAACTCTCGAGGACGGCAAGCAATTTGCTGGCGACCTGTTTATCGATTGCTCGGGCTTTCGCGGCCTGCTGATCGAGCAGGCGCTGAAAACAGGATATGAGGACTGGACGCACTGGCTACCGTGCGACCGCGCAGTTGCTCTGCCGTGCAATCGCGATGATGGCAGCCCGCCGCCGCCCTATACCCGAGCCACCGCTCACCCGGCAGGGTGGCAATGGCAGGTCCCGCTGCAGCACCGCAACGGCAATGGTCATGTCTATTGCAGCCAGTTCATGAGTGACGATGAAGCGCACGATATTCTGGTGGGCAATCTGGCTGGCAAGCCCACTGCCGATCCCAACCTCTTGCGCTTCGTCACCGGTCACAGAAAGAAATTCTGGAACAAGAACGTAGTCGCGCTTGGACTGTCGGCCGGGTTCATGGAACCCCTCGAATCGACGTCAATTCACTTGATCAACACTGGTATCAACAAGCTCATCTCGGTTCTTTCGCTCAATGGAATCACGCAGACCCAAGAGGATGCCTTCAACCGCCTGACGCTGAAAGAATACACGCGAATCCGCGATTTCCTCATCCTGCATTACAACGCGACCAGCCGTGATGATTCCGAATTCTGGAATTACTGCCGGACAATGAGCGTGCCCGACACGCTCACCGAGAAGATCGAGCTGTTCAAGCGCAACGGACAGATCTTCCGTGAAGAAGACGAGTTGTTCACGGAAACCAGCTGGGCAGCCGTGATGATGGGGCAGGGCGTCGCCATGGGCGGGCACAATGCGATGGCAGATACGCTCAACCCGGCCAAGACACGCAAGGAGCTCGACGAGATGGAAAAGTCGATCCGCTTTGTGGTCCAGCACATGCCCGGCCATGGCGATTATCTGAAGCGCTATTGCCCCGCGCCCATGATTGGCTAACCGCTGATTGGAGCTGCAAGAGACTGGCGCACCCGACAGGATTCGAACCTGTGACCTCTGCCTTCGGAGGGCAGGGTAAAGCTATCCCATAGTGTCCCATTGTGTCAGAAGACATTGTGAAGGCGTTGTATTTTGTTCGTAGCTGTCCCATATGGTTTTACGGGAATTTTCTGGGCGACGTTCTTGTCCAGGTCCAAGGTCAGGGTGCAGCATGGATTTGAGCCGCGTAAAAGATCGAGAACGCCTGAAGCCCAAGCCGAACGCGGAGCCACATTGGCAGCGCCTTAGTCCCGGCCGCTTCCTTGGATATTGCCCCTCCGTGAGCGGCGGTGATGGGACTTGGGTTGCGCGAGCCTATGAGGAGCAGTCGCGCGGTTATCGGCGCAGAAGTCTAGGTTCACTGGCCGAGGCGAAGGGCAATGAGCGGTATGCACTGGCCAAGAGTGCCGCAGAAGATTTCGCCATCGAAGTGGAAGGTGGCGGGCTCGTCGACATGAAGCTCGAGACAGTCGGAGATGCATGCCGTGAGTATGCAGCCGCCAAACCAGAAGCCGGATCACGTTTCGAGCGGCACGTCTACTCGCACGATCTCGCTAAAGTGAAGCTCGACAAATTGCGTCGCCGACACCTACTGGAATGGCGGAAGTGGCTCGAGGAAAAGCCAGCAGTGATCGGGAAGCGTGGCCAAGAGCCGCCGCTCACACGTGCGCGGAGCCCTGCAAGTGTCAACCGTGATATGGCTGTGCTTCGGGCCGCTCTCAACAAGGTCCTGGCGCCCGGTAAGCCAAACACGGATGCCGACTGGCAGGCGGCATTGAAAGCGGTTCCAAATGCCGATGGCCGCCGTGATCTATATTTGCCGCGGCCGCAACGCCGCGCACTTCTTGATGCCGTCCCGGCGAAGGACCGGCCCTTTTTTCAGGCACTTTGCCTACTACCGCTGCGCCCTGGGGCCATGGCCAAACTTATCGTTCGGAATTTCAACGCGACCACACGGGAGTTGGCGGTTGGCCATGACAAGAACGGCAAGCCGAGGAAGTTTGTGGTGCCGCAGGCTGTGGCTGACCTGATGACCGCGCAATCAGAAGACAAGCTGCCTGGCGCTCCCATGTTTATGCGAAGCAATGGCAAAGCATGGGATCGTAACAGCTGGAAGATCCCCATCGCAGAGGCGGCATATACTGCGGGGCTGCCGCGCGAGACATGCGCTTACACCCTACGACACAGTGTCATAACCGACCTAGTCCAGGACGGACTGCCGTTGCTGACCATCGCCCAAATCTCTGGAACCAGTGTGGAAATGATTGAGCGGCATTATGGCCATCTCGTTTCCGATGCTGCGGTTACTGCCCTCGAAAAGTTAGCGCTATGAAGGGCGTTGGCCGCCCCGCAGTCGCCCCACAGGGTCGGCTTTTAGAGAAGCTGAATGAACGCTTCGGCGGTGCCGAGCACGATGGCTTAAAGCGCCGGGACGTAATCGACTTGCTTAACATCGTCCGGAGCAACCTTACCGACACCATGTGCTCGCCACTATCGACACTGAAGGACGGCACTGCGGTTGAACTGGAGCACCCTGCGACAGAAATTCTAATGGAGCTAATCGATGCACTTTGCGACTTGGACAAAGGGCTTACGCACGAAGTCCTGACGGCCTACAGTCATGGCTCAAATGCAAGCCTATCTGCTCAGCAAAGGAAGCAGGACGAAGCCCTCAAGGTCGCTATTCTGGCGTACCAGAAAGACCACGGCATAAAATCCCGCATTGCAGCCTGTAGGAAAGTCGCTCGAGCGCTAAACTCCCAAGGATTTCACCGGCGTGGCGAGGCGGTTACCGGCAAAAGCCTTGATCGCCTTTTTCGCGATTAGCACGAGGAAGAAACTTGCGCCGAATAGACCCTGTTGTTTCGGCGCACTGCCCAACTGACAATCTTCCCAGTCCCATTTTGGATTGGAAGATAACATGCAATACGGCCCTCGTGATACGATCAGTTACAACGTAAACGACGCATGCGCAGCGACTGGCTTAAGTCGGACGAAGATCTACAGCCTCATTTCCAGGGGCTGTCTTGAAACGGTAAAGGTCGATGGGCGCACTCTCATACCCGCAGCTAGCCTGCAGGCCCTGATCACGGGGAGGGTGGACTAGTGACCCACCCCACCCTCATCTTCCTCGATCTCCTCGACCACCGAGGTGAGGCTCGGTTTAACATCGAGACCTACACCGATCTGCCCAAGGGCGCTGCCAAACTGAAACCCGACCCCTTGTCGGGCCGCTACCCCAAAAAGTCGCGCAAAGAAGTTGAAGCCCTCCTCCCCAAGCTTGAAACGGCGAACGAAGCCGGAGCCGGTATCTTCATTGCGGTGAACGAGTTCGACGGGCAGCGCCGCAAAGAGAATCTAGCGCGAATCCGGGGCATTCACGCCGACATGGACGGGACATCCGATGACAAGCTCGCCGCGATTCGCAAAAAGCTACCGCCGACCCTCGAAATCGAGACTAGCGGCCCCAAAAACCTGCACTTCTACTGGCTGCTCGAAGAAGGCGAAGCGCTGGATCTGGAGACTGCAGAAGCGATCAACCGGAAACTCGTGGAACTGGGTGCCGATAAGGCAGCAATCGATGTGTCACGGCTTCTGCGGCTACCTGGGTTTTGCCACATGAAGCACCGTGACGGGAGGCCGGAATGATCGACACTGCTCTCTGCCCCGAGGTCAAAGTGGTCGCGATGCGTACGCGCTATAGCGTGGCGACCCTGAAGCAAGCATTCCCCCCGAAACTGGGCAAGCAAACGACCAGGCAGAAGCATTATCGACCGGAACTCTCAACCGTATCTGATGCTGATCTAACCGATGGTCAGCAGCTTATTGTGGCGCAGGTCGCCGCCGAAATGGAGAAGGAGCACACATTGCTCTGGAGAGGCGATTTCGATCAAGACGGCGCACGCCGCGGGGGCGGGCACTACGAAAGCCAGAGCGATGCTGACCTCGCGACGGCAGGATATATTGCCAAAAGCCTGACTGACCGTGTCACTTCGCCCGAAGAGTTAGTCGCACTCACCGAAGCAGTCATAAACCGCAGCGGCCTCACGCAACGCGAAAAGTGGCAAGACCGGCCTGATTACCGCCATCGTACTATCACCAAGGCCTGCGCTGATCTGGAGGTGCAGCCGATCGTCGACTGGACCCTATCTGGCGACGTCAGGAATGCCAAGGCATTCGCCCGCATGTTCCAAGGCAAGATGCTGTTCGTCCACAAAGCGGGGTACTGGCTGATTTGGCGCCATAAACGGTGGCGCCGTTGCGAAAAGGGGGAAGAGCTTGAGGCAGCGAAGGAAGTTGCGAAGGAGCTGGTGAAGCGCGCCGCAGGTTTTCTGGGCGATGACCAGGACAAGGCGAAACGGTTAATCCGGGAGGCCACACAAGCGTCGATGCGCTCACGCCTGGAGGCAATGCTCAAACTGGCAGCGTCAGAGCCGGGTATGGGCGCTACCCCCGATCAACTCGATGCGCATCCCGACATGCTAGGCGTCAAGAATGGCGTGGTGAACCTGCGGATGGGGTGGCTCCAGACGAACAAACCCGAAGTGCTGATCACCCGCCGCTGCGCGGCAAGCTTCGAAAAGACAGCTGACTGCCCTCGGTGGCGCCAATTTCTCGATGAAGTCTTCGTCAACGAAGATGGAACACCCGACGTCAAGACCATCGAAGCCGTGCAGTTACTCCTTGGGCTGACGCTTACGGGCGAGACCGCCGAAGAGATTATCGTCTTCTGCGTCGGCTTCGGGGCGAATGGCAAGTCAATCTTCGGGAATGCCATCAGCGCGATCTTGGGGGAATACGCAAAAACGGCACCAACGAGTTTGCTGGCCGCACGACGGACGGATGATCACGCGGCGCGGCCGGATATGGCCATGCTTCCTGGGACCAGGCTCGTATCGGTCAACGAACTTCCGGGTGGTATGTTTCTCGACGAAGTCGTTGCAAAGCAGCTGGCGGGTCGTGAGCCGATCGCTGCAAGGCATCTCTACGGGGAGTATTTTACATTCGATCCGGCCTTCACTCCATGGGTACGGACCAACCACAAGCCGATCGTAAAAGGTGA
>JASBTD010000049.1 GCA_030148605.1 Erythrobacter sp. | reverse complement strand
CGGAAGGGATGCACCGTGCCTTGCCACGCCATCACGATGCCGTTGCCGCGCAGCGCGATCTGCGCGACGATATTCGCGCCATTGTCATTCTCCGCCCGCATGGTGGAGATCTGCTCTTCCAGTGGCAGCTCCTTGGCGATTGACTGCAGCGCAGCGAAGGTAACGGGCAGGCCGGTTTCGCGGCTCATCTGGCCCATCCAGCCAAATTCGTCCCATTCGCGCATCATGTCGCTCGCCATTTCGAACACGCCATGGCCCACACGGCCCATTGCGCGGCCGATTTCGACCAGTTCCTCTGCCGTTGCGGTAGTGCCCGGCACGACTTCGCCATCGATATCGCGGTGAAGCACAGTGCGCGATGTCGAGAAGCCCAGCGCGCCTGCGCGTACGCCTTCCTCCACGATCTTGCTCATTTCGGCGATGTCTTGCTCGGTCGGGACAGCACCCGGTCGCTCTCGCTCGCCCAGCACATAGGCGCGCACTGCGCCATGCGGCACATGAGTGCCGATATCGACGGTGCGGGGCAGCTTCTCCAGCGCGTCGAGATATTCGGGAAAGGTCTCCCATTCCCAATTGATCCCTTCGGCAAGAGCAGTGCCGGGAATATCCTCGACACCTTCCATCAGGCCGATCAGCCATTCGTGCTTGTCTGGCTTGGCAGGCGCAAAGCCTACGCCGCAATTGCCCATCACCACTGTGGTCACACCGTGCCAGCTGGAAGGCGCCATCTCCTGGTCCCAAGTCGCCTGGCCATCGTAATGCGTGTGGATATCGACGAAGCCGGGGGTCACGACCATGCCGCTGGCATCGATTTCTTGCGCCGCATCGCCGGTAACTTCGCCCACTTGCGCGATCAGCCCGTCTTTTACCGCGATATCGCCGGTAAACCGCTCTGCACCCGTGCCGTCAACAATCGTGCCGCCGCGAATAACCAGATCGAACATTGCCATCAGAACCTCTCCATTTCTCTTTGCAACCGATATAGCACAGCAATTCGCCTGATGCTAAGCTCGCGAAATGGACAGGCAAGCAAGCTGGGAACCCGCACCCGATAGCGGGATCACAATCGAATGGATCGAAGCGGGCGAGCTGACTTTCGAAGTCGCAACCGCGGGTGAGGGCGAGCATCTCGCGCTTTGCCTCCATGGCTTTCCCGAACTGCATTACAGCTGGCGGCACCAGATGCCTTTGCTGGCAGAGATGGGTTACCGCGTTTGGGCGCCCAATATGCGCGGATACGGCGGCACCACCCGTCCGCCGGACAAGAAGGACTACCGGCTCGACAAGCTGACTGCCGATGTCGCGGCGTTGATCGATGCCAGCGGGGCGAAGGAAGTAACGCTGATCGCGCATGATTGGGGCGCGATTGTCGCCTGGCAGTTCGCGATCCAGAAGGTGCGTCCACTCGCACGTCTGGTGATCATGAATGTGCCGCATCCGGTGTGCGCGCGGCGCGAGCTCAAGACGTGGAAGCAATTGAAGAAAAGCTGGTATATCTTCTTCTTCCAGCTCCCCAAATTGCCAGAGATGCGGCTGGGCAAGAATGAAGCTGCGGCGATTGGCCGCCTGTTTCGCGAGACCTCTGTCAATCGCGATCGCTTCACGCGCGAAGAGACCGAGCCATACCGCATTGCCGCCGCGAAACCCGGCGCGCTAACCGCCATGTTCAACTATTATCGCTCGCTCCTGCAAACGCCGGATGCGCGGCGGATCGGCGATGGCAAGGTGTATGTGCCCACGCTGATCATCTGGGGTGAACAGGATGTGGCGATCGACATTGCCTGCCTCGATGGCACTGACCAGTATGTCGATGATTTGACGGTACGCCGCTATCCGCACGCCTCGCATTGGGTGCAGCAGGATATTCCGGATGAAGTCAATGCAGCGCTGAAGGACTGGCTCTCCGCGGCTTAGTTCGCGGCTCTGATCATCGCTTCGATATCGACGAACTTCTCGCGCGGGGCGCCTTCGCGGGCGGCGCGTTCCTCAGCTTCCTCGATCTTTTTCCAGTCGCGGAAAGTCACGATGCCGATCCCGCGTTGTGCAGCGATGGCATCAAAGCCTTCGCGCCCCTTCTTGTCCGCACGGCCCAGTACGCCTGCGTCGATATCTTCCGCGATCAGGTCAACCACGCCAAAGCCATCGGGGCGATTGGTTCCGATGGTGCCGGAAGGGCCGCGTTTCGCCCATCCCACGCAATAGATGCCCGGCAAGATGCGCCCTTCATCATTGGCGAATTTGCCCGCGCGCTCATCGAAAGGAACATCGGGAATGGGCGAGGAGCGGTAGCCGATGCAGCTCACGACTATATCCGCTGGCACGTCGTAGATCTCGCCAGTTCCGACTGCGCGGCCTTGCTGCACTTCGGTTCGCTCAACCTTCACCCGGCTAACCTTGCCATCACCTTCGAAAGCTGTCGGGCTGGCAAACATGTCAAAATGGATCTCGACCGGTTTTTCCGCATGCACGCTTTCTGGAATGGCTGCGAAACTGCGCAAGTGATTCACCGATTTGCGCAGGCCTGGCTCAAGCAGCATGTCTTCTTCCTCGTCAGGCAGATCATCGCGATCAACCCGCGGGCTGGCCCGTTCCAGCGCCGCCAGTTCGCCCAGTTCCTTAGGCGTCATCATGATCTGGTGCGGGCCGCGCCTGCCAAGGATTGTGATCGAACTTAGGTTCGACGCCAGAAGGCTTTGCAGCGCGTGCGATACAATGTCGGCCCCTTCAAATTCCGCTTCGCTCTTGGCAAGGATCCGGGCGATATCCAGCGCGACATTGCCCATTCCGATGACGACGGCATGCTTGCCTGACAGATCCGGATCAAGCCCGGCAAATTGCGGGTGCCCATTGTACCATCCCACGAACTCGGCACTGCCGAATATGTTGGCGAGATCCTCACCCGGCAGGCCCAGTTTGCGATCATGTGGCGCGCCGGTCGCAATCACCACCGCATCGTAAAGCGATTGCAGTTCAGGGATGGAAATGTCCTCGCCAACCTTCACATTGCCGACAAAGCGGACATTGTCTGACAAGGCTGTCTTTTCATAGCGGCGCGACACGCCCTTGATCGATTGGTGATCTGGCGCAACCCCGAAGCGGATGAGCCCGTAAGGCACCGGCAGCATGTCGAAGATGTCGACCTCGATCTCATCGCCCCAGCGCTTTTGCGCGGCTTCTGCGGTGTAATAACCCGCCGGGCCTGAACCGATGATCGCGATATGCCGCATGTCGATGTTTCCCCCCTCGATGCGGCCAAAGCGTTAGGCCGCTTTGACTTCCTCTGCTTGTTTGGGTTCTGCCTGTTCGGGCTCGTCCAGAAAACGCTGCATGGCTTCAACGCATTCATCGCTATGGCTCAGCAGGAACAGATGCCCGCCACCGCGCAGCACCAGCAGCTCGCTGTTTGGCATCAGCTTCTCGAGCAACCAGCCATTGGTCAGCGGCACGATATGATCATCGTCGCCCATCATGATCAGCGTTTTCTTGCGCATGAACGGCAGCATGGGCGCGCTCGTCCAGCCCAGCATGGCCAGCAGCTGGTAGAAATAGCCGCGCGGGGAAGGGGGCTTCAGCCGATGGATATGCTCCATCTTGTTGAGCGCCTTGCCCAAAGCGCCGCCATAAAGCGTCTGGAAATGCTCTTCCATGAAGGCCGCATCGATATAGCGCCGCGGATCGGCCATCTTGCTGAGCGAAGACACATTGCCGGGGATCATCACCATGCCTGCGCTCGTCGCAGCAAGGATTAAGCGCCGTGTGCGCCCGGGATGCTGGATCGCGAAATGTTGTGCCATCGCGCCGCCCCAGCTCACGCCCATCACGTCAACCTGGTCAATCCCGAACTTGTCGAGCAACTGGGTGGTCGTCCACGCCATGGTCCAGGCGTTGTAAGGCACCACCGGCTCTGGCGAGCCGCCCACGCCGGGCATGTCGAACATGATGAAGCCGCGATCGGGCAGGGCCTCTGCCAGCGGCGCAACCGCTTCGATATTCGCGCCAATCCCGTTGAAGAACAGGATCGGCAGATGCTTGCTTTTCTTGTCGAGCCGCCACGTGGCGACGCGCAGCTTGCGTCCGCCCACGGTTTCCATCGTGATTGATGCATCGCGCATCGCTTCATCGAGGGCTTCGTCGAGCACCTCTTCGCGCTTGTCGGCCAAATCTCGGTCCTATCCTGCGGCCCCGTGGACGGGGTCTGGCTATCTTTCTTCCACTACGTATGTACCGGGGGCCGGGTCCAGTGGTTTGTAGTCTGCATTCCCCAGTTCTTTCGCGGCTTTCACTTTCTTGCCGGAACGCTGCTGCATCCATTCCATCCAGTATGGCCACCAGCTGCCAGCAACTTCCTCAGTCCCTTCCAGCCACTGGTCCGCGGTTTCAGGCAATTTGCCTTTCTTCTTCTGGACATAATATTTGGCTTTGGGATTGCCCGGCGGGTTCAGGATCGCCTGCATATGCCCCGATTGCGAAAGGACATAGGTGATGTCCTTGCCGCCGAACAATTGCGTCGAGCGATAGGTCGCTTTCCAGGGCGTGATGTGATCTGTCACACCGCCCAGGATGAACAAGTCCGAATTGACCTTGCTCAGATCAATCTTGTGCCCCGCCATCTCGACTTCGCCCTTCTTGGTGAAAGCGAGCGTTTCGAACAGGGTCAGGAAATCGCCCATCAGGCTGGCAGACAGATTGGTCGCGTCCGAATTCCAGAACAGCACGTCAAACGCCGGCGGGTCCATGCCCAGCAGGTAGTTGTTGATCACATAGTTCCAGATCAAATCATTGGGGCGCAGCCAAGCAAAGCCGCGCGCCAGATCATCTGCCTTGATGATGCCTTTCTTCGCCGCGCGCTGGCGGGCCAGCTTCATCCCGTTTTCTGACACCAGCGAGCCGGCTTCGATATCGTTCTGCTTGGGGTGCAATACGCATACCATCAGCGTCAAAGCACCGAGCAGGTCGTTCTTCTCCGCTGCCAGCTTTGAAGCGACCACGCTGGCGGTCTGCCCGCCCGAACAACCGGCGGAAACATTGACCTTCTTCGAACCGGTAATCTCGCTGACGATCTGCATCGCTTCGACGCAGGAATCGACATAGTCCGCCATGTCCCACACGCCCTGTTCTTTCGAGGGGTTGCGCCATGAGATGATGAATGTCTGGATGCCGTTATCGAGCTGATACTTCACCACCGATTTTTCTGGCGAGAGATCGTTGATGTACATTTTGTTGATCTGCGGCGGGATGGTCAGCTGCGGGATCTCGTGCACTTCATCAGTCGTCGGGGCATATTGGACCAGCTCGTACATTTCTGTACGGTGCACGACCGAGCCCTTGGACGTGGCAACATTCTCGCCCAGCTTGAACGGCCGCTTGTCGACCTGGCTCACCATGCCCTTGTTATGAACGATGTCGTTATAGGCGTTCTGCAAACCCTTGATCAACGACAGGCCGCCGCTGTTGATCAGCTGCTTCTGCGCCATCGGATTGCCCACCAGCGTGTTGGTTGGTGCCAGACTGTCGATGATGATGTTGGAAATGAAATTGGCCCGGTCACGCTCCAAATCATCCAGCTCCAGCTCTTCCAGCCAGTTGTGCATCCCTTTCTGGATCGCGAGGTAATATTGCGCACCCGCACGGAAGAACGGGTTATATTGCCACGCCGGATCCTTGAAGCGCTTGTCCTTTGGATCAGGCGCGATGTCGGATTTGCCGGTCATGATCTTGATCATGTCTTCGCCCATAGACTGGGCATGCTTCATCAAGCGCTTCGGGTCAGACGCACTTTCGCGCAGCAGCATTGCAACCGCGCCAACCAGATCTTCGCGTGCCACGCCGATCAGCGGGCCTAGCGCGTTGGTGGATTGTGCGGCTTCATTTTCGAGCTTGGTGCCTTGCGACATGCGGTCCTCTGATCCATTCTGGTCACGAAAGATGGGCGTCGAGCATGGCGTTTTCCAGCCGGTTTGGCAAGCAAATGCACCGGTGACGCGTGCGGCCAAGTTCGCAATTAGAGGTTTGGAAATACTTCCGAACTACTGGACGGAGCATGGGTCCTGCCGCGAAGAAGTCTCCACTGCAATGGTTGGCGAACGCAACCTCGAAAGTTCGCCAAGCCAAACGCGTGCGCACGAAAACCAAGATCGAGATGCTCGACAGTTTCGAGAATGCCGGCCTGGGCTATTTCTGGTCGACCGATTCCCACGGAAATCTGGATTACCTGTCGCGCGAAGCCATCGAAGCGGGCGAATGGAAAGAAGAACAGGTGCTTGGTTCGCCGATCAGCCAGCTGTTCCTCCAAGACAATCAGGCCGAGAATGCCGGTGGACGCTCCCTGTCATTCCTGCTCGCCGCACGCAATGCGATCTCCGGCCATATCGTGAGAATTGAAAGCGGTTTTGGTGACCAATGGTGGGAACTTGCCGGTCAACCCTGCTTCGACGATCAGGGTAACTTTCAAGGGTACCGCGGCAGCGCGCGTGACATTACCAGCGAACGACAGGCCAAGCTTCGCCAGGATCGCAGGGCGCGTTCATGCTCGATAACCGGTCTTGCCAATCGATCCCATATTCTCGAGCGACTGACGGAGATGTTGCGTGTCTTTCGCAACACCAAACAAACCTGTGCGATCTTGATGATAGACCTTGATCGCTTCAAGCAAGTCAATGAATTGCTCGGCCAGGGTGCTGGGAACGAACTGCTGAGGCAGGCAGCCGGGCGGATCAGCCGGATCGCGGGCGAGAAAGGTTCGGTCGCGCGGTTGGGCGGAGACGAGTATCTCGTGGTCTTGCCTGACCAGGACGATCGCGGTGTGCTTGGCGACTATGGTGAGCGCTTGTGCCAAATGCTGTCTCAACCATATTCGATCGACGGCAAGCAGGCAGAAGTGGGGGCCTCTGTCGGGATTGCAGTTGCACCCTATGACGGCGTGGAAAGCAGCGAACTTCTCGATGCTGCCGAGATGGCCCTCTATGCTGCAAAGGGGACCCGCAAAGGCACCTATCGCTTTTATTCCAACGACCTGAAGCTTCGGGCGAAGGAGCGCGCCGGTCTCGAAGCGGACTTGCGCGGGGCGGAAGAACGCGGTGAACTGAAGATGTTCTACCAGCCGATTGTTGATGCTGGCACCTATTCTCTCAAATGCTTCGAGGCATTGATAAGGTGGGAACACCCGAGGCGCGGCTGGGTTTCGCCTGGTGAATTCATTCCGATCGCCGAAGAATCGGGCCTGATCCGCAAGATAGGGGCTTGGGCGATCCGGCAAGTCTGCGAGGATGCGAAGAGCTGGCCGGTCGAGATCCGTGCGGCCATCAATGTCTCGGCAGTCCAGCTTGAGCCGGATGTTTTCGTCGAAACTGTAAAGAATGCTCTCTCGTCAACGGGGGTGGATCCCTCGCAGATCGAGCTGGAAATCACAGAGAGCGTATTTGTCGGCGACTTCGAAGGTACAATGGCTATCTTCAATTCTCTGAAGAAGCTCGGAGTCCGACTATCGCTGGACGACTTCGGCACCGGATATAGCTCGCTAGGTTACCTGCGAAACGCGCCCTTCGACAAAATCAAGATCGATCAATGCTTTGTTCGTGGTTCGACCGAAGCGGGCAACAACAATGCGGCAATTATCTCGACTGTGGTGAGCCTTGCGCACGCACTCGGGATGGACACAGTGGCCGAAGGCATCGAGTCCCAGGATGAGCTTGAACTGGTGAGCGATAAGGGCGCGTCCCACCTTCAGGGATTGATCTTCTCCGGGGCGGTCACCGGCGAAGATCTGCTAGCGCGCTTGCAGTCCGGTCAGCTCAATTATGAACCACGTGGGCCGGAAAAATATCGTGCGGATCGCAGGACGGAATTTCGCCGCATCGGATTAATCCACGATGATCACCGATACACCGTTCTGTTGCGTAATCTGTCGAAGACCGGGGCGATGGTGGATGGATTGCTCAATGTGCCTACAGGTACGGACGTCGTGCTTGACCTGGGTGGTGGGCAGCTGGCTGTCGCTACTGTGCGCCGCTCGGAGGGATATAGTCAGGGCCTCGAGTTCGAAACGGCTCTGATCAGCGATGGCTCCGATGGCCTGTGCACCCGGCACCGTGTGTCACCTTACCAGATCGAAGCCGCCGGCCGCCCACTGGCGGCGCTGCCGGAAGACGCCTACTCCGCAATGGGCGGAAACAAGATCAAATCGGCGAAAGTTAAGGCCTTTTTGGAAGCAGACATCGCGCATCGCGAAGTCGCTGCGTAAGCCGCTTTTAGCCCTGATCTGGCTCCGTCCATTAGGACAAAAATAACCAACCGGCTTTACAACAAATTTCATAGTTTCCCGAGGATCGGGAAGCAGAGGCTGTTTAGGAGAGCGCTAGCGTGCCCTTGAAGGGTATTCTGTCAGGTGTATCCGCAGGAGGAATTTTCTCCGCTGCTAGCCGTCGTCGATCGGACGGCGGCGCATCCAGCATGTCTGACGCAGACAAGCTTTCCATGCTTGACGAGCTTGAACAGACCGGGCTCGGCTGGTTCTGGTCAACCGATGCCAAGGGCACGCTCACCTATCTTAGCGAAACCATTGCCGAACGCACCGGGCTTGAAATTGGTGACTTGGTTGGCAAGCCGCTCGCTTCCGTTTTTGTTTCGAAGGACGGCGAAGGCCGTTCGAAATCGCTCTCGCTGCAGCTTGGCGCGCGCAAGGCATTTTCGGGCTTTGCTGTCTCGGCTGAAGGTGCGAAGCGCGAAATCGTAATCCGGTTGTCCGGTCGTCCGGCTTTTTCTGACGATGGGTCATTTGAAGGGTTTCGGGGGACAGGCTCGGATATCACTGAAGAATACCACCGCGAAGAGGAAACCGCGCGGCTGGCTCGGTTTGACTCGCTTACCGGCCTTTCAAACCGTCACCGCATGGCGCATACGATCGAGACAACGCTTACGGCATTCCGTTCCGCCAAGCGCAATTGCGCGATCATGATGCTGGATCTGGACCGCTTCAAGCAAGTCAATGACACGCTTGGCCATGCGGCGGGCGATGAACTGCTCAAACAGGTTGCGAGCCGGTTGCAGCGCGCGGTCGAGCGCGATTGTGAAATTGGCCGGCTTGGCGGTGACGAGTTCCAGGTCATGCTGCCCGATCTCGACGACCGGGGTGAACTTGGCGAGATCGCCAACAAGATCATTGCCATGCTTACGCAGCCTTACTCGCTTGACGAGGGGCGCTGCGTTATCGGCGCATCGGTAGGTATTGCCATCGCGCCGCATGACGGTGTGACGCGCGAGGAAGTGGTGCGCTCTGCCGATCTGGCGCTCTACGCCGCCAAGAATGGCGGGCGAGGGCAGTTCCGCTTCTACTCAGGCGATCTCGCGAATGAAGCGATCTTCCGCCGCCGGCTAGAAGGCGATTTGCAAGAAGCGGTGCGCGAAGACCAGTTGTTCCTGACCTACCAGCCTGTGGTTGCGCTTGATAACCAGCGCGTTGTCGCGCTTGAAGCACAGATATGCTGGAATCATCCGCAGCGTGGCGAAATCGACTGTGACGAGTTCCAGTCGATCGTCGAAAACTCCAGCATGGTTGTTGAAGTTGGCGAATGGGCAATCAGGCAAGCATGCGAGGAAGCAAGCAAATGGCCTGACCAACTGCGCGTCAATGTGAACGTGCCGACCAAGCAATTCACATCGGAAGGGTTCCTCGAAAGCGTGTCCGAAGCGCTCAAGCAGACTAAACTCGACCCTGCAAGGTTGGAGCTTGAAGTCAAGGAATCGGTCTTCCTTGGAGACAACAACGCCGTGGACAAAGTGCTTGGCGCGCTGTTCAAGCTCGGCGTCCGGCTGACGCTTGATGAGTTCGGTACGGGTTATTCTTCACTCAACTATCTGCGCCGTGCACCGTTCGATTCAATCAAGATCGGCAAAAATTTCTGTCCCACCAGCCTGGATACCGGGAGCCGTGAGCTGGGCCTGATCAAGGCAGTCGTCGCGCTTGCCCGCGCGCTCGATATGACCACGATTGCATGCGGCATTGAATCAATGGCGCAGAACAACGCGGTCAAGGAAGCGGGCATCGGCAGTGTGCAAGGGCCGGTCTACTCCGAAGCCGTTTCGGGCGAAGAAGTGCATCAGCAGCTTGCGACAGGCAATTGGGCTATCGAACCCAGCGCGCATCACACCGCGCGTGCCAAGCGCCGCACTGTGCTGCGCAAAATCCATGTAATCCACGAGGATTATTCTTACGAAGTGACGCTGCGCAATCTCTCCAAGACAGGCGCACTGATTCAGGGTTTGGACGATGTGCCGCTAGCAACTCAGTTCGTGGTTGATCTGGGCGGTGGGCAGCTGGCTGTTGCGACTGTGATCCGCGCTGCAGGTGACACGCAGGGGCTGGAATTCGAGACTCCGCTGGTTGACGACGGTGCCGGGGGGCTGTGCACTCGCCACCGTGTCTCGCCCTATGATCTTGCGTCCGCTGGCGCGCCATTGGCGGCGCTTTCACCCGGTAATTACAACTCGATGCATGGCGGGATGCCGAAGACTGAAACAACCGTGCCCAAATTCACATATGCACCGGTTGGATCATACGAGGCACACTAAGCGATATTGAGGCTGACACGCGCATCGCTTGGCGCTAATGGCGCGTGCAAATGACTGACCTCTCCAAGATACGCAACTTTTCGATCATCGCGCATATCGACCACGGCAAGTCGACGTTGGCTGACCGGCTGATCCAGTTCACCGGCGGGCTGACCGAGCGCGAGATGTCCGAGCAAGTCCTTGATAATATGGACATTGAGAAGGAGCGCGGCATCACCATCAAGGCCCAGACCGTGCGCCTCAACTACACCGCATCCGACGGCGAGACTTACGAGCTCAACCTGATGGACACGCCCGGCCATGTCGACTTCGCTTACGAAGTCAGCCGCAGCCTCGCCGCATGCGAAGGCGCGCTCCTCGTCGTCGACGCAGCGCAAGGGGTAGAGGCGCAAACGCTCGCCAATGTCTACCAGTCGATCGAGCATGACCACGAAATCGTGCCTGTCATCAACAAGATCGACTTGCCCGCCGCAGAGCCGGACAAGGTCCGCGCCGAAATCGAAGACATCATCGGGCTCGACGCATCCGAAGCCGTGCTCACATCCGCGAAATCCGGCATCGGCATTGAAGACGTGCTGGAAGCGATCGTCGCCAAAATCCCCCCGCCCAAGGGGGACCGCAACGCCCCGCTCAAGGCCTCGCTCGTTGACAGCTGGTACGATCCCTACCTCGGCGTGGTCATCCTGGTGCGCGTGATTGACGGCGTCATCACCAAGGGGCTCAACGTCAAATTCATGCAAGGCGGCACGCAGCACCTGATTGACCGGGTCGGCTGCTTCACCCCCAAACGCACCGATCTGCCTGAAATCGGCCCCGGCGAAATCGGCTTCATCACCGCCCAGATCAAGGAGGTGGAGCAGGCCCGCGTGGGTGACACCATCACCACGGTGAAGAACGGCGCGCCCGCCCCGCTGAAAGGCTATAAGGAAGTGCAGCCGGTGGTGTTCTGCGGCCTGTTCCCGGTCGACGCGGCGGATTTCGAGAAACTGCGCGAGAGCATCGGCAAACTGCGGCTTAATGACGCCAGCTTCAGCTATGAAATGGAATCCAGCGCCGCGCTCGGCTTCGGCTTTCGCTGCGGGTTCCTCGGCCTGTTGCACCTGGAGATCATTCAGGAACGCCTGAGCCGCGAATACGATCTGGATCTGATCACCACCGCGCCTTCGGTGGTTTACCGCGTGCATCTGGCGCACACGAAGAATGAAGACGCGAAGACAATCGAGATCCACAACCCCGCCGACTGGCCCGATGTGAACCGCATCGACATGATCGAGGAACCGTGGATCAAGGCGGTGATCTACACCCCCGATGAATATCTCGGTGCGATCCTGAAGCTGTGTCAGGACCGGCGCGGCATCCAGACTGACTTGACCTATGTCGGCGGCCGCGCGCAGGTGACATACGAGCTGCCGCTCAATGAAGTGGTGTTCGATTTCTATGACCGGCTGAAATCGATCTCCAGAGGCTATGCCAGCTTTGACTATGAACAGATCGGCAGCCGCGAAGGCGATCTGGTAAAGATGAATATCTTGGTCAATGCAGAGCCGGTCGATGCGCTATCGCTGATCGTGCACCGCTCCGTTGCGGAAGAGCGCGGGCGCGGCATGTGCGAACGGCTGAAAGACCTGATCCCGCGCCATTTGTTCAAGATCCCGATCCAGGCGGCGATTGGCGGCAAGATCATCGCCCGCGAAACCATCGCCGCGCTGCGCAAGGATGTGACGGCGAAATGCTATGGCGGTGACATTACCCGCAAGAAAAAGCTGCTGGAAAAGCAGAAGAAGGGTAAGGCGCGGATGAGAGAGTATGGAAACGTCTCGATACCTCAGGAGGCCTTCATCGCTGCTCTTCGCATGGGCGAAGAGTAATCCTCCCCGGACCGGGGAGGGGGACCATCCGCAGGATGGTGGAGGGGCACCCTAGGACCTTCCAACCTTAAATCGTCATCCCGGACCTGATCCGGGATCCAGCTATTTCTCTGAGTAGTCGGCACCATTTTTTCTCACACGAAGCCTGTCCTGAGCCTGTCGAAGGGACACAAAGGCACGAAGGTGTTGTGCAAGTGGGGCATCGCTTGCGCTACCGAGTATTCTTGACCATACCTTCTGTTGTCGTTGAGAATTTGGAGCTAGTTAGATGGGAACTGATAGTAATGCTATAACGATTCATGAGCTCCTACATGATCGTTCGATTTATCAAATGCCTCTCTTCCAGCGGCGCTATCAGTGGTCGGAAGCTCTTGAGCTGTCGAAATTTTGGGAAGACTTATCAAGCGTACTGGATGATGAAGTCGACATATCCTTCTTGGGAGCGATAGTACTTCAGATCGAACGCGAGGGCAGCGCAAAGCGGTCTAGAATCTACACTGTAATTGATGGACAGCAACGGATAACTACATTCTACTTATTCATTTGTGCTATTGTAGATTATGCTTATCGGAATGGATATAAAGACACAGCGAATGATCTTGTTAAGCAATACTTATCTAGTAGTCTATCTGCAGAGCAGGGGGATGCAAAACTAATACCGACGTTCCAGGATAATTCAAATTTCAATGAGGTTATAAAGAGCATCGACGGGTTGCAGATAAACCTTCTTCCGGACACGGGGATGAATGATGGTCCGATGATCCTTGCGTTTCTCTATTTTGCGGAGGTGCTCGAGAGCACTCTGTCGCAAGTATCTGAAGAGGATCGCGAATGTGAGTTGGAACGGCTTTTCACTACTTTGCTAGAGAGAATGGAGGTTGTGCAGATTGTTCTAGACAAATCTCACAACGCCAACGAAGTCTTCGACCGTCTTAATACTGCTGGTCGACCACTCGGAACTATTGATCTGGTTAGAAATGAGCTATTCCAAACTGTTTCCGAAAGTTATGAGAAGGCACGACAGCTTTACAGCAAGAAATGGGAGCCGTTCGAAAAATCGTTTGAAAGCAAATTGAGTGACCTTAAAGCTAGTGAGCGAGCGAAGGTTATTGACGGTTTTTCTTTCCGTATGCTCTGGTGCATTTGAACTCTGCAAAGAAAAACAATCTTCTGCACGACTTGAGAAGAATCTGGACTGCGCTTCCTCCTAGTTCAGGGACAGAGGGCGAATCGTCTGAGTTGGGTGGGATTGATCCCGACTCAGTGGTGGCTTCCCTCGAGCAAATGAAGGGCCCTTACCTTGCTCTCGATCAAGGGATACGCATGGAAGGACTTTCGGATACTCTATGGGAGAAGATAGCGGCTCTTCGTCGTGTACCAATACCCGGAGTATCTCACCCATATTTCATGCAATTGATCTCGTCCGTCGCTGCGGGCGCTGTCGACGAGTCGAATGCTCTTGCAGTTTGCGATGTGGTCGAATCCTTCTTCGTAAGGAGAGGTTTTGTAGGCTTGGAACCGACCGGATTGCATTCGATATTCAAAAAGCTCTGGGCAGATGCAGGGGCTGATCCGGAACTTGTGAAGAAGAATATTCAAACTGGCACTATCTCTTTTCCAGATGATGACGAGGTCGTGGAAGGAATCCTGGCAAAACCGTTGTACAAAAAGCGGATCGAGAAATACGTGCTTTGGGCATACGAGATTGACTTACAAGGGCAGACATTTGCCCAGCTTTCATATCTCCCCAAGATTACTACCGACCATGTAATGCCTCAGGAATGGAAAGGTGAGTGGAAGAACGTGATATCTCAAGACATCCACTCCGAGGTTGTCCACCTATGGGGAAATTTGGTTCCGCTTTCTAATAAGGAGAACTCTGCAAAGAACGCAAAATCATTCGCTGATGCCAAGAAGCTTTTGGGAGACGAGACCGCTTTCGTAACAACAAAACGATTCTTGCATGAGCATGAGACATGGGGACGAGAGCAAATTCTTAAACGTTGCCGAAAACTGGCAGATTGGGCGACCAAGAGATGGCCGAAGTAGCAGTTCAGTCATTCACCCGCTCAATCAATTCCAACGCCGCCTTCGGGTCTACATCGAGCATGCCCAATAAAGTCCGCGCCGGAGCATCGGGCGAGCGCCGGTTCTGCTCCCAGTCGCGCAGGGTGGCGACGGGCACGCGGATTTTCGCGGCGAATTTCGCCTGGCTTAGCCGCGTCTTGGCACGGATGGCCTTTACATCGGGGCCAGCAACGACACGGCCCTTGTTCGCATCTCCCTGAACAAACGCGATCGCGTCTTTCAGCCCTGCGGCGATGCCTTCGAAATCTTCGTTCTTCATGTCCTTAACTCCTTCTTCAGCGCTGTTGTCAGCGTCTTGAATGCTTTTTCCTGTTCGTCGGTCAGCGTGTCATCATCACTCTTGTCGAGCAACCAGAGCAGAAACACCGGATTGTCCATGTCCGCGAAAAAACTGAACACGCGGTAGCCACCGCTTTTCCCTGTTCCATCCTTTGCAATCCGGCCCTTGCGCAACCCACCTGTCCGCCTCACCACCGCACCATTTTGCGGATTGGTGGCGTATTGATCGTAGATTGCCGCCAATTCCTCCGCAGAGAGGCCAAGTTTCTTCGCGCGTGAAGTAAAGGCACGGGTCTCGACCACGGTGTGAATCGGTGCATCACGCATCGCGATCTAATACGGCAGAGCCGTAGTTAGTGCAAGTAGAATATATACGGCGTTGCCGTATTAACCCCACCCATCATCCTTCACTGTTCTGATCTTCGGTGTGTCCTTGTGTTCCGCACCGCCATCCGGCGGCGCGATATCCTCGCTCATGCGATCAAAGATCGCGTCGCTGCGGGCGGGCAGTCGCCCTTGCGGTCCGCTGGTCGCGGACCGATCATCGCCAGTGAGCAAGCGCTGCTCGGATTGATCCCGCTCCTTCAGCTCCTGAAACCGCTCCCACGCTGCGCGCGTCTCGTCTGACAGCGCGTCCCATTCGCGCTGGCGCTCGCGCTGCACCCGCAGGCGGATTTCCTCGACCTTCCTGTCGATGCTCGCGCGCACCTCGGCGGTCGAAACCTGGGTGTGCTTCGCCTGTTGCTCCAGCTCCCATTCCTTGCGCCATTTGCGCTTGTGCTGCTCCAGCGTGGTGTGGTCGAGCCCGCTCAGCCCCTTCGCCCGGCCGCCATCCGCAAACCGCTGCGGCGCGCGGTTCCTCAGCATGAACATCAGCAACCGGTCATTATAGCTGATGCGCGTGCCGACGAGCTTGCCATAGGAATAGACCGGCAGCTCCACGCCGTTGAGCGCGCGTTCCATCGCGACATCCTCTATTCTTTGCACGCCCAGCGCGAGCGCGGCTTCCCACGCCTTGCGAAAGCTGTCCGCGCCCGGCTGGCGGCGCAGCTGGTATGCGCCGACCGTGCTCATGTTCGCGGCCTTGCAAGCGGCGGCGACAGAGCCGGTATCGGCGAGGGCTTCGATGAATTCGCGCTGGCGCTCGTCAGTCCAGTCGTCATGCCGCTGGGTCTGGCGCGGGACAGGGGTGAAGGGGGGAAGCTCGCCCGCGGGCACAGGCAAGCGGATTTCGCGGGGGTCGGTTCGTCTCGTCATATGTGTCCTTGTGTTCCGCACCGCCATCCGGCGGCGCTATATCCTCGCTCATGCGATCAAAGATCGCGTCGCTGCGGGCGGGCAGTCGCCCTTGCGGTTGCTGCGCAACCGTTAAGTATGGAGCAGAAAAGCGCGAAGTAGGAAATGTGGGAATGATCTTGGTCGCGGCAGCCAAAGGGCGACTGCCCGTCGCGCCTTGTGGCGCGGAAGCCTAAGCGAACGGATGTGAGCGCCGGCGCTTGAGGCTAAACAAAAGACTCTCGCGGGTGGCCAGGCTATCTACACAAACAATCTCAACTTCACTTGGCGTTCAGCAGCATGCTGGTTATAGGCCCTTGCACAATGAAGAGAGATACACGCGTGACGATCAAGCCTGTTCTGGCCGCCGGGATGGCTGCGGCGACTTTGCTAACCGCTGGCTGTGCAGGCGGCTCTGGCGGTGGCGGCGGCAATGACGACATTGCCTATGTCGCGCGCGATGTGGAATCGCTCTACAACGAAGCCAAGCGGCGGCTCGATCGCGGCAATACGCGGCTTGCCGCGGCGCTGTTTGACGAAGTGGAGCGCCAGCACCCCTATTCGCCCTGGGCGCGCCGGGCGCAGCTGATGAGCGCGTTCAGCTATTACGTCGCGCAGGATTACAACGCGGCGATCGGCAGCGCGCGGCGGTTCCTCTCGATCCACCCGGGCAACAAGGACGCGCCTTACGCCTATTACCTGATCGGGCTGAGCTATTACGAGCAGATCAGCGATATCCAGCGCGACCAGTCGATCACCAGGCAGGCGCAAGTGGCGCTGCGCGAGGTGGACCGGCGCTTCCCGACCAGCGAATATGCCGCTGATGCGCGGCTGAAGCTGGACCTGGTCAATGATCACCTGGCTGGCAAGGAAATGGCGATCGGGCGGCATTACCAGAAGATGGGCATGTGGCTGGCGGCGCAATTGCGCTTCCGCAACGTGGTCGACGAATTCGACACCACCAGCCATGCGCCTGAAGCGCTCTACCGCATGACAGAGACGAACCTGGCGCTGGGCGTGCCTAGCGAAGCGGTGAAATATGCCGCGGTGCTGGGCGCAAACTATCCGGGCAGCGAGTGGTATGAGAAAGCCTATGAGCTGATTCAGGACCATGCGCCGGGTGTAACCGCCAGCTGATTGTGGGGATTGCGTGCCGCCCCGCGTGACGCGCCCATTCGCTTGAGCTAATACCGGGCGATGCTGACCCGGCTTTCGATCCGCAATATCGTGCTTATCGAAGCGCTCGACCTGGATTTCGGGCGCGGGCTGGGCGTGCTGACCGGCGAGACCGGGGCGGGCAAGTCGATCCTGCTTGATGCGCTGGGGCTGGTGCTGGGCGACCGGGCCGATAGCGGTCTGGTGCGCGCTGGCGCAGACAAAGCGAGCGTGTCGGCCAGTTTCGAATTCGCCAGATTGCCTGAAGCGATCAGCGAAGCGCTTGACGATGCCGATATCGAGCTGGAACCGGGCGAGCCGCTGATCATCCGGCGGCAGCTGAAGGCCGATGGTGGGTCCAAGGCATTCATCAATGACCAGCCCGTGGGCGTCGCGTTGTTGCGCGAAATTGCGGGTGCGCTGGTCGAATTGCATGGCCAGCATGACGATCGCGGGCTCGTCAATCCGCGCGGGCATCGCGCCCTGCTTGATCGGTATGCCGCAACCGATGTGGATGGGCTGGCGAGTGCTTGGCGCGATTGGCGAGCAGCGGAAGAACGGCTTGAAGCGGCGCGCGCTGAAGTCGAGCAAGCCAAGCTCGATCAGGATTTGCTGATTGAGCATCTGGCCGAACTGACCGCGCTTGAACCGCAAGCAGGCGAGGAAGCACGGCTCGCTGAAACCCGCGCGGCGATGCAGAAGGGCGAGAAGCTGGCCGGTGATCTGGAGGAGCTGCGCCATATCTGGGAAGGATCGGATTCGCCGCTGGCAAGCTTGCGCGTGGCGGCGCGGCGGCTGGACAGGATCGGCGGCGAACATCCCTTGCTGGCTGAAGCACTGGCGGCGCTCGATCGCGCGCTGGTCGAAGCTGACGAGGCCGAGGAAAAGCTCGCCGCTGCGGCAGAGGCGCTGGTGCATGATCCGGCGGAACTGGATGCGGCAGAAACGCGGCTGTTCGAACTGCGCGCGCTGGCCCGCAAGCATCGCTGCGAAGTCGATGAATTGCCAGCCAGAATGCGCGAGATGCGCCGCGCGCTCGATGCAATCGAAGGCGGGGAGGCAGAGCTTGACGCGCTGGAAGATGCCGCGCGCAAGGCAGGCGAGGTTTACAGCAAGACGGCGGAGGCGGTGCACAAGGCGCGGCTTGCCGCGGCGAAGAAGCTGGACAAGGCGGTGGCGGCGGAACTCGCCCCGCTCAAGCTGGATGCCGCGCGCTTCCTGACCGCTGTTGGCAAATTGCCCGGGGACAAATGGGGTCCCGGCGGGATCGACAGCGTTGAATTCCTGATCGCCACCAATCCGGGCGCGGATTTCGCGCCATTGAACAAGATCGCTTCGGGCGGCGAATTGTCGCGCTTTAGCCTGGCTCTGAAAGTGGCTCTGGCGGAACAGGGCGGCGCGGCGACGGTGATCTTCGACGAGATCGATCGGGGCGTGGGCGGCGCGGTGGCGAGCGCAATTGGCGAGCGGCTGGCGCGGCTGGCTGATGGCGGGCAATTGCTAGCCGTCACGCACAGCCCGCAGGTCGCGGCGCGGGGTGGCACGCATTACCTGATCGCGAAGTCGTCCTCCGGCACAGTCACCAAGACCAGCGTTGCGTTGCTTGACGCGGCAGGCCGGCAGGAAGAGATCGCACGGATGCTATCCGGTGCCGAGGTTACGCCCGAGGCACGGGCGCAGGCGGACCGGTTGCTGGAGGGGGTTTAGACGCCGAGTTTCCGCAAGCGACCGGATTTCTCTGCACTTACTTCGTCATTCCCGCGAACGCGGGAATCCACTCAAATCACAAGGGTTCGAAGCCAAAGTCCACTGCGAGATCACGCCAGCCTGGATTTCCTTCTTCAATCAGTTCGATCTTCCACGCGCGCCGCCATTTCTTGATCTGCCTCTCGCGCAGTATTGCTTGTTCCATCGTCGCATGCTGTTCAAACCAGACGAGCCGGTGCACGCCGTACCGCTTGGTGAAGCCTTCGAAGCTCCCGTCGCGATGCTGCGCGATACGCTGGAGCATGAGTGAAGTTACGCCAAGATAGAGCGTGCCGTTGTAGGCGGAAGCAAGCAGGTAGACTGTTGGCTGGAATTCTCTTTGCATCGGCAGGTAGGTAATGGATTCCCGCGTTCGCGGGAATGACGAAAGGGCCAATGCCCGTCCCCCACCTGTTTTCGGGCCTAATCCTCCCGCATACTCACATAAATAAGCGTCATCATCGCCATTCCGCCGTAGACCCAGGATCCGTCGAATGGTCCCTGACCGAGCGGCATTTGCCATAGCTGGTACCCCGCGATCGCTACACCTTGAAACAATCCCCACCAGTTGATCACCGCCGCGCCCATCGCGATCTTGGCCCATTTTTTCCCGGCTTCGAAGTCAACGGATGTTGCGGATCGCAAGCTCCACAGCTTGAAGGCTCCGTAGAGTCCTCCAAGCCCGGCGATGAACTCCAGTGAAAACACAACAATCATCCCGACCACGATCAGGAATTTTGGCGGCACCGGAAGAAGCGTTACCGGGTAAGCTTCCTGATCGGTGTGACTGGTCGTGTAGACAAAGAAGTCGAAGGCTTGCTGCAAGTTCGCAATATTATGTGCGACATAGAATAGAGCCATCAGCGCAACGCTCGCTGTGATGGCTATCTTCAAATAGCGGTCAATCATCGGTTTCCCCCCAAGAGATGTGCGACCCGATGACGCGGCTCTTTTCCCCGCGCCGCGCCTCATGCATAGCAATAGCTATGGGAATCGATCAAACCGCACCTGTGGACATGAGCGAAGCCGATGCCGCGAATGAGCTGATGCGGCTGGCCAAGGCGATCGCGCGGCATGACCGGCTCTATCACGCCGAAGACGATCCGGAGATTACCGACCAGGAATATGACGCGCTGGTGCGGCGCAATGTCGAGCTGGAGGCAGCGTTCCCGCATCTGGTGCGAGAGGATTCGCCTTCGAAGAAGGTCGGGCATGCGGTAGCGTCGTCTCCGCTGGGCAAGGTGACGCATGAGGTTCGCATGATGAGCCTCGACAACGGATTCTCGGACGAGGAAATCCATGAATGGGTCGCGCGGGTGCGGCGGTTCCTGTCGCTCGCAGACGATGAGCCGGTTGCGATCACTGCTGAAGACAAGATTGACGGGCTGTCATGCTCGCTGCGTTATGAGAACGGCAAGCTGGTGCGCGCGGCAACCCGCGGCGACGGGCAGGTGGGTGAAGATGTAACCGCCAATGTCGCGCATATTGCCGATATCCCGCAGCAATTGGCCGGGCACAATGTGCCCGAAGTGTTCGAAGTGCGCGGCGAAGTTTACATGTCGAAACAGGACTTTGCTGCGCTCAATGCTGCGCAGCATGAGCAGGGCGCAAAATTGTTCGCGAACCCGCGCAACGCGGCGGCGGGATCGTTGCGGCAGAAGGATGCGAGCGTGACGGCGCGGCGTCCCCTGCGCTTCTGGGCCTATGGCTGGGGCGCGGCGAGTGAGCTTCCGGGGGAAACGCAGCACGCGGTGATGCTGCAGATTGAAGCCTGGGGGTTTCCGGTCTCGCCCTTCCTGACAGTCACCAATAGCGTTGAGGACATGCTGGCGCATTATGCCGAGATTGGGCGCCAGCGGCCTGACCTGCCCTATGAAATCGATGGGGTCGTCTACAAGGTTGACCGGCTCGACTGGCAGGCGCGGCTGGGCTTTGTCGCCAAGGCACCGCGCTGGGCACTGGCGCACAAATTCCCTGCCGAACAGGCCGAGACGACGCTGGAAGCGATCGATATCCAGGTCGGCCGCACGGGCAAGCTCACGCCGGTCGGGCGGCTCGCCCCGGTGATGGTGGGCGGGGTGACCGTGACCAATGTCACGCTGCACAATCGCGACGAAATTGCGCGGCTGGGCGTGCGCCCTGGAGACCGCGTGGTGGTGCAGCGCGCAGGCGATGTCATCCCGCAGGTCGTGCGCAATCTCACGCCCGATGCCGAGCGCGAGCCCTATGTCTTTCCCACTGCCTGTCCCGAATGCGGCAGCGAGGCCGTGTCCGAAGAGGGTGAAGTCGATGTGCGCTGCACTGGCGGGCTGATCTGCCCTGCGCAGCGCACCGAACGCTTGAAGCATTTCGTCAGCCGCAAGGCGCTCGATATCGAGGGGCTGGGCGAGAAGACGATCGACCAGTTCTTCGCGCTAGGCTGGCTGGAAAGCCCGGCGGATATCTTCCGGCTAAAGGACCGGAAAGACGCGATTTTGGCGCTTGAAGGGTGGCAGGACAAGTCTGTGGAAAACCTGTTGGCTTCTGTGGAAAGCAAGCGTGCGCCCGATGCCGCGCGGCTGCTGTTCGGATTGGGTATTCGCCATGTCGGCGAAGTGACCGCGCGCGATTTGATGAAGAATTTCCAGGAGCTCCCTGCGCTGCGCGAAGCGGCAGAGAATGCGCGCGCAGGCGATGAAGACGCGCTGGCCGAAATCACTTCGATCGATGGCGTGGGCGGCGCGGTGGTCGAAGCACTGGGCGATTTCTTCCACGAACCGCACAATGTCGACGTGTGGGAGGACTTGCTCAGTCTGGTCACCCCGCCACCCTATATCGTCGAAACGCTCGACAGCCCGGTTGCGGGCAAGACCGTGGTGTTCACCGGCAAGCTCGAGACAATGAGCCGTGACGAAGCCAAGGCGCAGGCCGAACGGCTGGGCGCAAAGGCCGCGGGCAGCGTGAGTGCCAAGACCGACCTGCTCGTTGCCGGTCCCGGTGCGGGCAGCAAACTGAAGAAAGCGCAGGAACTTGGCATCGAAGTGATCGACGAAGCCGGCTGGGCGGAAATTGTGGCGGCGGCGGGGTGAGCCTCCTCGCTGAACTCCACCCGCAGGCGCTACGCATCGCTGGTCTGCTGCGCGAACGCGGCGAGAAAATCGCCGTCGCTGATGGCGCCACCGGCGGCTTGATCGCGGCCAGCTTGCTGACTGTTCCCGGTGCGCTGGAATTCTTCGTTGGCGGCGGAGTGGTCTATTCCTTCCGCGCGCGAGACGTGCTGTTTGCCCAGCCGCGCGAAGCCTACAAGGGCATGCGCGGGGCGAGCGAAGACTATGCACTGCTCCAGGCGCGTTCGATCCGCGATAACTTCCAGGCCGAATGGGGCATTGCGGAAAGCGGTTCTGTCGGTGGTTCAAGCCACCCCAGCGGCGCGCCTGCCGGGCGAAGCTGCGCTGCAATAGTCGGCCCGGACGGGCTCGAAGTGACCCGCATCACGGAAACGCAGAGCGACGAGAGAATCGCCAATATGGAGGCGTTCACGCGCGCAGCATTGCAGCTGCTGGAGGAAAGTCTTTCCAGGTGATTATCAAAATCGACCAATGCCATTGACCTTGCGGGGCACTTTGCGCAGGGCTGCGCATTCAAACAGAGTTCACCAGCAAAATACACGGGGTATTCGGATGACGGGCAGGATCTTCAGCGCGATTCTTGCAGGATTTGCGGCTTTGGCAACAGCCGCGATGCAGGCACAGGCGCAATCTTTCGTTGAAGGGCAAACCGATCCCGAAATCCCGACTCTGACAGAAACCGTGGGCCATGCGCCGGGCGCGCGGATCACATCGCCCGAAGAAATGCTGACATATCTGCGCGCGCTGGCCGAGGCCGCGCCCGAGCGTGCGAAGCTGGTTCAATACGCCACCAGTTGGGAGGGGCGCCCGCTGCATTATCTGGTGCTGACTGCGCCTGAAAACATGGCGCGGCTTGATGCGATCAAGGCAGACCTTGCCAATGTTGCAGCCGGGCGGACCAGCGATGGCAATGCGCTGCCGGTTACCTGGCTTGCATATGGCGTGCATGGTGACGAGATCAGCTCAAGCGATGCGGCGCTGATGATGGCCTATCACTTGCTCGCGTCGCAAGGCGATGCGCGGGTTGACCAGATCATGCGCGAGACCATCGTTATCCTTGATCCCACGCAGAACCCCGATGGGCGCGCACGTTTCGTCAACAGTTTCCGCGCCGCTCTCGGTATCGAGCCAATGGCAGATCGTCAGGCAGCCGAGCATGACCAGCCTTGGCCAGGCGGGCGCTTTAACCATTATCTGTTTGATCTCAATCGCGACTGGTTCACGCTGAGCCAACCGGAAACGCGCGGGAAGATTGCCGCGATCCTTGAATGGAGCCCGGTCGTGGTAAAGGATATCCACGAGATGGGTGGGGATCAGACCTATTTTTTCAGCCCTGCTGCAGATCCGGTGAACCCCAACCTGACCGCGAACCAGCTGGAGCTTTATGAAGTTATCGGCCGCAACAATGCCATGTGGTTTGACCGGATGGGCGAACCCTATTTCACCCGCGAGATCTTTGATCTGTTCTACCCCGGCTACGGTGATACGTGGAACGCACATCAAGGCGCGATTGGCAGCACTTATGAGCAAGGCTCTGCGCGCGGGCTTTTGTTCGAGCGCCGCGACGGCAGCTTGCTGACCTATGCCGACGGCGTGCGAAACCACTTCGTTGCCAGCCTGTCGACCGCTGAAGCCGTGGCACAGAACGCAGACCGTTTTCTGGGCGATTATGCGGCCCTGCGCGCAGCGAATGCCGATGGCGCAAGCGGGCGCGGAGCCTATGTAATCGACCTTGGCACGCGGCGCTGGAACGCAGAGGCGCTGGGCCGCCGCCTGGCTGCGCAGGGGATCACGGTTTTGCGCCGTGATGGCGCTGCAACCGTGTGTGGCAAGAATTACCCGCAAGGTTACCTCGCGGTTCCCCGTGCGCAACCGGCGGCACGCCTGGTGCGTAGCCTGCTGGAGGCGGACACGCCGTTGCCGCGCGAATTCGTGATCGAGCAAGAGCGCCGGCGCGCAGAAGATCTGCCGCATGAGCTTTATGACGTGACGGCGTGGTCGGTCGGTATGATGGCGGGCACAGAGGTTGCGCTTTGCAACGCCGCTGTCAGCGGTGAACCGCTCGCTTCGACAGCGCCCATTGCGGCTGTGAGTGAAGGCAACGGCGGCTTTGGCGTCGCTGTGCCGTGGACAGACAGCGGGCAAGCGCGGCTGGTTGCGCTGGCTTTGCGCGAGGGGATTGTTGGCCGCGTTACCGACGAAGCTTTCACCATCGGTGCGCGCACTTTCCCGCGTGGCACAGTGGTCTTCAGCAATGCAGCGAACGGTGCAGAGAAAATGGCGCGTTTTGCGGAGATCGCCCGCGAGATCGGGGCGCATACCGTCGCGCTTTCTTCGAGCTGGGTCGATGACGGGCCGAATTTCGGCAGCAGTTCTTTTGCCAGATTGTCCATGCCGAAGGTTGCGATGGCGTGGGATGACGGCATTTCACCGCTCAGCGCCGGGGCGCTCCGTTATGTGCTCGAACAAAGGCTGGGCGTGCCAGTCACGCCAATTCGCACGAGACGTTTCGCTGAGCTTGATCTGGAAGACTATGATGTCCTGTTGATCCCCGAGGGCGAGCCTGCGAGCGCATTGGGCGAAGGCGGAGCCAACACCATCCGCGAGTTCGCGCAGGAAGGCGGGGTGGTGATTGCCATCGGAGACAGCCTGGATCTGCTAACGAGCGGCGAAAGCCCAATGCTGTCTGTCAAACGTGAAGCTGCGCTGGGCCGCGAACCGGGCAAAAGCGAGAAAGAAGGCCCATTGGCCGAAGCGCAAGAGATTACCAGCGAAGCGGAATATCGCGCGGCAATCCGTGACGAGAACGCCTTGCCTGACACTTTGCCGGGGGCGCTCGTGCGAACTGTCGCAGACCGCGAGAACTTCCTTTCCGCAGGCTATGATGATGGCGCGATAGTGAACGCCACCGGATCGCGCATCTATGCGCCGCTGGACCGTGCAGACGGGATCAATGTGCTGCGCTTTGCCGCGGCGAATGATCTGGTTGCCAGCGGATATGTTTGGGATGAAAACCGCCGCCAGATGGCGTTCAAGCCCTATCTGCTGGCGCAGCCCAATGGAGCAGGGCTGGCGATTGGCTTTGCGCATGATCCGGCGACGCGTGCCTATCTCGACGGGCTGGATCTGTTGCTGGCAAATGCGGTGATCGTGGCCCCGGCGCGCGTGCGCTAATACGTTACGGGCTCAGGCACCCATTTCATCACGCCGCCTGCCATCGGTGTCCACCAACCAGTCTTGATTCCGGCAGCGGCCAGTGTGTCGCTGGTCCATTGGTTGCAGGTGTTGCCCAGGTGATAGGTGCCGGGCGCATCGTAGAACACGTCATGCTCGCCATATCCGCGAAAGCTTGTGCGTTCCGCGCCGGGCAATAGCGCTTTTTCAATCTCCGCGACCAGCAGCGCATATTGCTCGCGAGTGATCGTGAGATTCCGATAGTCGGACGAGGGGGCTGGGCGAACATAATGCGACACATGCAGCAGGCTGTCCCCGCTCCACGCCGCGCCCAAAGCCGTCGCAAGCGTCAGATCGCGCCACCGCGGCGTGTTGAGGAAGACTTCTCTCTCGCCCCAGCTGACGGCAACATGCGTGTATAGCCGTGCCGGGGCGAGCAAATCCCCTGCCGGGAATTCCTCGCGCCAATCCTTGTGCGATGTGACCAGCGGCATGACGATTTCAGTGTGCACGCCGTTGGTGCCGATCATGATCTCCACGCCCTGTTCCGGTTCCTGCCAGCCGCTGTTGCGCGGAATGGCGGATCCGATCCAGGCGGAGAGGAAGAACGCCGCGGCGAGGGCCGCTATCGCCGCCAGCGGCCATAGCACCAGCCGCTTGAGCCAGATCAGATACGCCGTTTGCGCAGCCACAATATTGACCAGTCTCCATTGACCATGCGCGCCGCCAGGCGAAAGCCGTTGTTGCGGTAGGCCCGGCGCACGCGCGGTTCCTGCGTTTCCAGCAGCCCCGCAAGCAGCAGATTGCCGCCCGGCACAACCGATTTCGCAAAGTCAGGCGCCAGCTCCACCAGCGGGCCCGCCAGGATATTGGCGATCAGCAAGTCATAGGGCCCGCGCGCGTCCAGCAGCGGGTGCTGCATGCCGTCTGCGATCACCATGGTCAGCTCGCCGGGCCTTGCGCCTTCGCGCACGCCGTTGAGCGCGCAATTGCTCGCAACGACTTCAGCGCACACGTCATCAATGTCCGAAGCGGTGGCCAGCGCGCGCGGCCAAAGCTGCAACGCGGCGAAGGCGAGCAGGCCTGTGCCGGTGCCGACATCGGCGATATTGCGCGCGATGATGCCGCGCTGTTTCATGCCATCGAGCATTGCCAGGCATCCGGCGGTGGTCTCGTGCTGGCCAGTTCCGAAAGCCTGGCTGGCGGGTATGGCAAAATTCACTGCATCGGCTGCGGGCGCGTGTTCGGGTGTGTGGATGTGGAAGCGGCCAGCGCGGATCGGATCAACACCTTGCTGGCTGAGCGTCAGCCAATCTTCATCCGGCAGCTTTTCGACCGAAAACATCGGCGCAATCTTGTCAAACAAGGCGGCGACCGCCCTTTTTTCAGCCTTGCCGGGCTTGGCTGAATACCATGCTTCGAGCACCCAGTCGTGCGGACGGTCTTCGGCTACTTCGCGGCCTGAGATGACGACGTCCGAGTCCCAATCCTCGATCTCGTCATGCGCCAGCAGCGCGCGCTGGATCACGGGTTTTGGAGCGAAGGCAGAGAGTTTCCAGCTTTCGCTCATTCGCCAGCAGCTTCCCTTGCGAGGCGCGCGTCCAAGCGGCGTTCGGCCGCGCTTGCGTATTCCGCGCAGGTCAATCCGCCTTGCAATGTGCCCGCACTTGCGCGTGCGAGCATGTTGCTGGCCGAAGGATGGGGGGTCAGCAGCATATCACATTCGCTTGCGTCAATCGCGCGCAAGCGGGCAATCCCCTGGCGGAAGGTGGCTACATATTCGGGATGATCGGTGAACCGGTAATCATCGGCGCTGATCGGGCTGAGGCTGTCTGCGTAGACGATTTCAAGGCAATCTGTCGCGGCGCAGCTTTCCCATCGCCAGCTCATTGCGCCAAGCGTATGGCCCGGCGTGGCGATGGCTGTGACCTTGGTATTGCCGACGTTCAGCACCTCACCGTCAGCAACAGCGCGAATTTCGCCCGTTACCGGCGTCATCGGATCGTGCAGCCCGGCCTGCGGATCGCGCGGATTATCCTTGCCTGTGCGCAAGACAGGCGCGGCCTCGGCGCTGGTATAGACAGTCGCACCGCTCATTTTCTGCAAGCGCTCGATGCCGCCCACATGATCGAAATGTTCGTGACTGGTCAGGATCGCCACAATGTCCTCGATCGCAAAGCCAAGGGCGATGATGTTGTTTTCGACCACCCGCGAGCCCGCCTCCGTCCCGCTGTCGATCAACACATGCCCGTCTGTGCCGGCGATCAGGATGGCGGCAATGCCGCATGTCCCGACGTAATAGGTATTTCCGTGGATGCGGAAGGGAGAGGCGGGTTTCTCCCATTCGTCCCAATCTTCGCATTCGGATGCGAATTGCGTGATCTTACCCGGGTTGGCGGTTGGGGTGGCGATTTCGGTGGCCGGCTGCGCAACACTTGACGTGCAACCCGCCAGCAGCAGGCACGATGCAAGAAGTATTTTACCGAACATAGCTTGCTCCATTGGCGTCGATCACCGCGCCGGTCATGCTTTCAGGCGCGTCGAGCGCGCAGAACTCGATGATCCGCGCGATTTCCTCTGGCGTTGCCACGCGGCCCAGCGGGATATCGCGCAGCAGGCCTTCACCGCCGCGGCTTTCGAGATAGTCCCCCGCCATTGCGGTGTCAGTGAAGCCCGGGGTAATCGCGAAGCTGACGATCCGCTCCGCCGCATAGCCGCGCGCAATCGTCTTGTGCATGGCCAGCATGCCGCCCTTGGCCGCGGCATAGTGCCAGTGTGCAGGCGAATCGCCGCGATATCCGGCGCGGCTGGCGACATGCACAATCCGGCCCGACACGCCGCGCGCCTGCCAGTGCCGCACGGCAAAGCGGCTCATTTGCGCCGCAGCTGTAAGGTTGATCCGCAAGGTCTCTTCCCACCCGTCGAGCCATTCGATGTCGGACGAATCGAGCGGAGTCGCGCTGAACAGGCCGGCGTTATTGATCAGCACGTCAATTTCGCCGTCCGCGCGGTCCAGCGCCTCTTCCCACAGCATTTGCGGGGCCGATGGTTCTGAAAAGTCCGCAGCGATGGTTGATGCGTCCACAGCGCTGGTGGCCTGACCGATCACCTGTGCACCGCGTTGCTCCAGCGCTACCCGCGCGGCGGCGCCTATTCCCCGGCTTGCGCCTGTTAGTAGAATGCGTCCCATGCAATGCCCTATCCGAAACTTTACAAGCGAAGTCGAGGGATACTGATTGAAAGGCGGGTTGTCACACGCGCTGCGCACGCTAAGTGGAGTGCCAACAGCGATTACCGGACGGATTGATCATGGCGAACAACAGACCGCTCTCACCGCATTTGCAGATCTGGAAATGGGGCCCGCATATGCTGGTATCCATTCTGCACCGTGTTTCCGGCGACGGAATGGCGCTGGTCGGCCTGTTCGTGCTGGTGTGGTGGCTGGGCGCGCTGGCAAGCGGCGCTGCCTATTACGAAACCTTTCAGGAGCTGATGACCAGCATTCCGGGTTATGTCGTGCTGGTGGGCCTGAGCTGGGCGTTCTTCACGCATTTGATGAGCGGCCTCAGGCACTTCGTGCTCGATATCGGCGCTGGGTACGAGCTCGACACGAACAAGATGTGGTCAATTGCTTCGCCGCTGATCGCCATTCTCCTGACTGCGGGCTTCTGGGCCCTCATTCTCAACAAGTAAGAGAACGAACGCATGGGTAACGGAACTTCACTCGGGAAGGTGCGCGGGCTCGGCTCTGCGCATGAAGGCGCGCATCACTGGCTGCTGCAGCGCTTTACCGCGATCGGCAATCTGGTGCTGAGCGTGTGGCTGGTGGGCAGCATCATCTGGCTGCCAGACCTTGACCATGGCACAGTCACCAAATGGCTCGCGCAGCCGGTTTCAGCCACGGCCATGATCCTGCTGGTGATCAGCACCTTCTGGCACGCGCGGCTTGGCCTGCAGGTCCTGATCGAGGATTACGTCCATAATTCCGGCACCAAGTTTGCTACGCTTGCGGCGCTCAACCTCGCTGTGATCGGCGGCAGTGCCTTCGCCATTTTCTCTGTTGCCAGCCTTGCCTTTGGAGGAGCCGCCTGATGGCCGACACCTCAGCTTACAAGATTATCGACCATACTTATGACGTTGTGGTCGTAGGGGCAGGCGGCTCTGGCCTGCGCGCCACCATGGGTGCCGCCGAAGCGGGGCTGAAGACCGCGAACATCACCAAGGTTTTCCCGACGCGTTCGCACACTGTCGCGGCGCAGGGCGGGATTGCCGCCTCGCTCGGAAACAATACGCCCGATCACTGGTCATGGCATATGTATGACACGGTGAAGGGCGCAGACTGGCTGGGTGATCAGGACGCGATCGAGTATCTCGCGCGCGAAGCCCCGGCGGCAGTCTACGAGCTGGAGCACGCGGGCGTGCCGTTTAGCCGCAACGAAGACGGCACGATCTACCAGCGCCCGTTTGGCGGGCACATGCAGAATATGGGCGAAGGCCCGCCGGTGCAACGCACCTGTGCCGCGGCAGACCGCACCGGCCATGCGATGCTGCACGCGCTCTATCAGCAGAGCCTGAAGTATGATGCGGACTTCTTCATCGAATATTTCGCGCTC
>JASBTD010000034.1 GCA_030148605.1 Erythrobacter sp. | reverse complement strand
CGGCCAATCTCGATGCGCTAGTCGAAGGCGGCGCGGATGTGATCGAGCTGGGAATGCCCTTCACTGATCCAATGGCCGATGGCCCCGCGATTCAGGAAGCGAACCTGCGCAGCTTGGGCGCCGGAACCAAAACCGCTGACGTCCTCAAGATCGCAACTGACTTCCGCGCGCGTCATCCGGACGTGCCACTTGTCCTGATGGGCTATGCCAACCCTATGATCCGGCGCGGCCCAGAATGGTTCGCAGATGCGGCCATGCGGGCCGGCGTCGATGGGGTGATCTGCGTCGACATCCCTCCCGAGGAAGATCAGGAACTGGGCCCTGCGCTGCGCGGCGCCGGGATTGCACCGATCCGGCTCAGCACGCCCACCACCGATGCAAAGCGCTTGCCCGCTGTGCTCGAGGGCTCGGGCGGCTTCCTCTATTACGTCTCGGTCGCAGGCATTACCGGCAAGCAGCAGGCGGCGATTGAAAGCATCGAAGCCAATGTCAGCCGCATCAAGCAATCGACCGATCTGCCGGTCGCGGTCGGTTTTGGCGTGCGCACGCCCGAACAGGCTGCCGAAATCGCGCGAGTGGCAGACGGCGTGGTCGTCGGCTCGGCACTGGTCGAACTGGTCGGCAAATTTGGCAAAGATGCGCCAACCAAGCTAAGGGAGCTGACCTCAGCTCTTTCAGAAGCGGTTCGTACCGCGCGCTAGGATATACGAAATGAACTGGTTCACACGCGTCCGCAATTCGATCGGCTTCGGCGAAAAGCGCAGCAGCGAGAAGGACTTGTGGGTCAAATGCCCGTCCTGCGCGGAGATGCTGTTCGAGCAGGAATACACCGACAATCTGTGGGTCTGCCCCCGCTGCGACCATCATGGCCGGATCAGCGCAGACCAGCGGCTGGCGCTGTTGCTCGACGAAGGCTTCGAATTGCTGCCTCAGCCTGAAGTCAAGGAAGACCCGCTCAAGTTCAAGGACAGCAAGAAGTACACCGATCGCTTGAAGATCGCGCGCGCCAAATCGCCGCATGCCGATGCCTTCAGCGTAGGGTCGGGCACGATTGACGGGCGCGCTGCAGTCGTTGGTGTGCAGGACTTCGGCTTCATGGGCGGATCGATGGGCATGGCGGTAGGCGCGGCGTTCGTCGCAGGTGCCGAGAAAGCGCTTGAGCGGCGCGCAGCCTATGTCGTGGTGACCGCAGCTGGCGGTGCACGCATGCAGGAAGGCATCCTCAGCCTGATGCAGATGCCGAAGGCGACGGTGATGACGCGCCGTCTGAAAGAGGCTGGCCTGCCCTACATCGTGGTGCTGACAGACCCAACTACGGGCGGTGTGACAGCAAGCTATGCAATGCTGGGCGATGTCCATATCGCAGAGCCCGGATGCCTGATCGGCTTTGCCGGACAGCGCGTGATCCAGGACACGATTCGGGAGAAATTGCCCGAGGGGTTCCAGCGTGCGGAGTATCTCCACGAACATGGCATGGTCGACATGGTGGTGCACCGTGCGGACCTGAAGGAGACGCTGGCGACATTGCTCGGCTATCTGCAGCCGCGCAAGGCAGCGTAAGGCACCAGCGTGCTCGATTTCGGTCGCTCTGACGACCAGCGCGTCCAGACCCAGTTGGATCGGCTCGCCAAGCTCAGCGTGCCGCAAGGGCGCTTGGGGCTGGAAACGATCCGCGAGCTGCTGGCGCGCCTAGACGATCCGCATCTGAAGCTGCCGCCCACGTTCCATGTCGCGGGGACCAATGGCAAGGGATCGACTTGCGCCTTCCTGCGCGCGATGTTGGAGGCGCAAGGATACACGGTTCACGTCACGACTTCGCCGCACCTCGTGCGCTACAACGAACGCATGCGGATTGCGGGCGAGCTGATCAGCGACGAGGAACTCGCGGCGACGCTCGCTGAAGTGTTGGATGCGGGTGAAGACCTGGCCCCTAGCTTCTTCGAAGTCACCATCGCAGCCGCCTTCCTGGCTTTCAGCCGCACGCCTGCCGATGCCTGCGTGGTCGAAGTCGGCATGGGCGGGCGGTTCGATGCGACCAATGTGTTGACACCAGATGTGCTGGCGGCATGCGGTATCGCCGCGCTTGGGCTCGATCACGAGCGCTTCCTCCTCGCGCCACAGGACGGCCTTCCACAAGAACCGATGGCGCGGATCGCATTCGAGAAGGCAGGGATCGCGAAACCGGGTGTGCCGCTGGTGACGATTGCCCAGCCTGACATCGAATTCGCTGCGATCCGGGAGGTTGCAGACCGGGTTGGCGCGCCGCTTGTGATCGCTGGTCCGGCAAACGAGAAACCTTCGAAACTGCCCGGCCAGCATCAGGCGGTGAATGCGGGCCTCGCGATCACCATGCTGCATGCGCAGGAAGAACTGCCGGTGTCAGACAGTGCGATCTCTGCCGGATTGCGCAGCGCCCACTGGCCTGCGCGGCTGCATCGCCTTGGAGAAGGCCCACTGGTTGGCGAACGCGAAGTCTGGCTCGACGGGGGACACAACCCCAGCGCAGGGGCGATGCTGAGCGCACATTTCGGGGGGACAGAGCTGCACCTCATCCTTGGCATGCTCGACAACAAGGACCCGCGGGCGATCATCGCGCCGCTGGGCGACCGCATCCGCTCGCTGACTATTGTGTCCGTGCCGAACCATGACAGCCATCCGGTCGAAGCGTTCGGCCCGCAAGCCAAGGCAGCCAGAGATGTCGAGGAAGCGCTGCTCAATCTGCCTTCCGACGACTTTCCGGTGCTGATCGCCGGTTCGCTCTACCTGGCTGGCGACGTGCTGCGGCTGAACGACGAGGTGCCGGACTGATTACTCGGCTGGCTGAGCAACCGCATCCGGCGTCACTACGCCTGAAGCTTTGCCGCTACGCGCCTCGCGCCACCACTCAATGCAGACCAGAACCACAGCGGCAAGCCCGATGTAGGTCGTTAATACGAAAACATCGAAATAGCCTTGATTCTCGATCATCTCACCCAGCGCACCGCGCCCGAGCGTGCCGACCAGCAATGTGAGCGAAGAGAGCAAGGCATATTGCACCGCGCTGAATTTTTTGGACACGATCGAACTGAGCCATGCGATATAGGCCGCACCCGCAATCCCGATCGCAAGATTCTCGAAGCCGATCGTGATAGTAAGCTTAGCCAGCTTTGCGCTGCCGATCACCGGCACCTGCTCGATCAACCAGGTGAAGCCTACCAGATCGCTTAGCCACTGCATATTGTGTCCGCCAATCGCAAGATCGGCGTAAAGCAGATTGGTAAGCGCAGCGAGCAGACCGCCGATCATGAGCGTGAACATGCGGCCCAGCGCGGTGAGCATCCAACCACCGAGCGCCAGGCCGAGGATGATTGCCCCCACACCAAAGAACTTCGATGCGAATGCCACCTCGTCATTGGTGTATTCCAGCTCTCCCAAATAGAACGGATAGGCGAAGGTTCCCCAGATTGCATCACAGATGCGATAGGTCAGCACCACCGCCAGGATCAGGACAAGGCTCCAGCCTATCCGGCCTACAAACTCCACCAGTGGCAACACCAGGGCGCGATAGAGATGGTCCATCGCAAAGCCCGCACCGCGGGAAGGCGGCGCATCTTCTTCCAGGAGATACTTGCCCTGCCTTTTCTGACTTGCCAGCCATCCGGCGATCAGAGCAGGCAGGATGATCGTCGCGACAATTATCCAGGGGCCGATGTTGAGCGTGAACTGAGTCGGGTTAGGCCGGTCTTCCGGCGCATATGTCATCGACATGACCATGAACGTTAGAACCACGCCAATCGCTCCAGCCCACAACAGGCCGACCACTGCCAACGCCCGATTGCGAATATGTGGCGCGAGTTCCCCGGCCTTGCGCAATTCGCGCACCAGCGCATCGCTTGCAGCCATGGTATCGGCAGCATCGCCTTCTCCGTTGGGGGCGAACAGGCCGATGAAGCCGGCTGCGAGCAGGATCGCACCCATCAGCATATATGTTTCAGGCCAGCCAATGCGGGCCGCAATGATCAGCCCCAATGCGCCGCCCACCAGCGAACTGAATCGATACCCCATTTGGTAGATGGTCGACAGGATATCGAGCGTTGCTTCCTCATCAGCAACATCGATGCGCCAGGCATTGATGGCGATATCCTGTGTCGCGCTGGCAAAGGCGCCCATACCAGCGAGAAGCGAGAACATGCCAAGCTGCGATTTCGGATCGAGCAAGCTTAGCGTGACGAGGATCGTCCCCAGCAAAACCTGCATTGGCACGATCCATTGCTTGCGCTTGCCCAGCTTGCGAAGCAGGGGCAAGTCAGCCTTGTCGATCAGGGGCGACCACAGGAACTGGAACGCATATGCCAGACCGATGAGCGAGAAGATGCCCATGGTCTCCAGCTCTACCTCAGCCTCGGTCAGCCAGGCGAACAGCGTGCCCAGAAACAGTGCAAACGGTAGACCGCTTGCAAAGCCGAACACCAGCATGAAGCCGGTCTTGCGGTTTCGCAGCGCAAGGCCCAGCACCTGCCACGAGGATCTCTTCTTTTCCGGTGTGGCAGCAGCCATTCCCTAGCGTCCTTCCTGATTGCGCAAATTTGTGCGACACTAGTCGCGGATGAGAGGAATAGGAACGGCCCGATGAACGAGGCTACAACGAAATCACCACCTTTGCGCCCGACAGAGGGGCAATTGGCGCTGGCGCGTGCAATCGAGCGCGGCGAACAGCGCGAAACCACCGGGATCACGCAAGTTCCCGCCAGCGTCTATACCGATCCGGATCATTGGAAACGAGAAAAGGCAGCTCTGTTTGACCGGCTGCCGCAGGTGCTTTGCCCCAGCGCGGTTCTGCCCGATCCGGGGATGGCGCTGCCGCATGACGCAACCGGGCGACCGCTGCTGATCACCCGCGATGCCGAAGGCGAAGTGCACGTGTTCCTTAACGTCTGCCGTCACCGCGGCACACGGCTGGTCGAAGGTGAGGATGTGCAATGCGCCAAACGGCTGGTGTGCCCCTATCATGCTTGGACCTACAAGCTGGATGGCAAGCTGCTGGCTCTGCCCCGCCCGGAAACCTTCCCGGGCATGGACAAAGACGATATGGGCCTGATCGAGTTGCCTAGCTGCGAAGCAGGCGGACTGATCTGGTTTGCACCGGTCGAGAATGCGGATTTCACCGATGCGCGCAAACTGGGCGAGGATATGGACACTTTCGGCACCAGTGACCTCGTGCTGTTCCGCCGCAAGACACACACAGTGAAGGGCAATTGGAAGCTGATCATGGATGCGTTCCTTGAAAGCTACCATGTCACCCGGCTGCATGCGAAAACCATTGGCCCGTTCTTCAAGGATGGTGTGACCAGCGGCGACCAGATCGGTCCGCACCAGCGCGCAGCAGTGGGCAGGCTGGAAGAGATGGAAGGCGTTGACCTGACCGATATGGCTGCAATGCGAAAGGTTGTGACCTTCGCCTACCAGTTGTTGCCTGCAACGGTGATCATCCCCAGCCCCGATTATCTCAATGTCATGGTATTGATGCCGCAAGCGCATGATCTGACGCTGGTCGAGGATTTCATGCTGATCGCGGAAGAACCCGCGACTGAAAAGGCGCGCGATCACTGGGAGCGCAGCTGGGCGCTGCTTGATGGCGGCGTGTTCGCGAGCGAAGATTTCCGCGCCGCCGAGCTGGGCCAGCAAGGGCTTGAAACCGGCGCCATCAGCGAACTGACCCTCGGCACGCTGGAAGGCGGAATTCACCGTTTCCACACGATAGTGGATGAGGCGTTGCGTGAAGTGAACTGACCGCGTAGTTCGGGCCATATGCCGACGGCCCCTCCCCCCTCGCCTGATCGCCCGGAAGGCGAGCGTATCGCAAAGCTGCTTGCCCGTGCGGGCGTGGCCAGCCGACGCGAAGTAGAGCGCATGATTGCCGACGGGCGCGTGGCGATTGACGGCTTGGTGCTGGAAACCCCGGCAACGATCCTGAAAGACCTGAGGGGCGTGACAGTGGACGGCAAACCGGTCGCCGCGCCCGAACCAACGCGCCTGTTTGCTTTTCACAAGCCCACCGGGCTGATCACAGCGGAAAGCGATCCCAAGGGGCGACCGACGATCTACACCGCCTTGCGCAATGCGCTGCCCAAGAAGACGCCGCGTGTGATGCCGATCGGACGGCTTGACCTCAACACAGAGGGATTGTTGCTCCTCACCAATGACGGCGAACTCAAGCGCCAGATGGAATTGCCGTCTTCAGGTATTCCGCGCACTTACCGTGCACGCACCTTTGGCGATGTGACGCAGGAAATGCTGGAAGAACTGATCGACGGCATTGAGATCGATGGCGTCCATTACGGCAGTATCGATGCCAATCTGGAGCGGCGCACAGGGCGCAACCAGTGGATCGAGCTGACCATTACCGAAGGCAAGAACCGCGAAGTGCGCAAGGTGCTTGAGCATCTTGGGCTTCAGGTCAGCCGGCTTATCCGCACTGCCTACGGCCCGTTTGAACTCGAAGACCTGCCACGCGGCGCAGCGCGCGAAATTCGCAAACACGAGCTCGGGCGCTTCCGCAGCCAGATGAAGCGAGCCATTGGCAGATGAGGATCATTTCGGGTGAATGGCGCGGGCGCAAGCTGATTGCCCCGCGGGGCGACGCTACACGGCCAACCGCAGATCGCACGCGCGAAACACTGTTTAGCATGCTGACCAGTCGGCTTGGCTCGTTCGAGGATTTGCATGTAGCTGACCTGTTTGCGGGCTCTGGCGCGCTAGGCCTGGAAGCCCTTTCGCGCGGCGCGGCGCAGTGCCTGTTCGTGGAACAGGAAAAGCCCGCAGTTGACGCGATCAAAGCCAACGTGCTGGCGCTGGGTGCGCGCGAACGCAGCACCGTACAGCTTGGCTCGGTCATGTCGCTAGGGCCAGCCAACGAACCCTATGACTTGATCCTGCTTGACCCGCCCTATCGCACCGGGGCCGCCAATGTAGCGCTCGACCGTTTGCTGAGGCTGGGCTGGATCGGCCCAGCGACATGGATTGCGGTTGAAACGTCCGACAAGGAAAGCGTTGACGTGAAAGGGTTGGAAGTTGTCGCTGACCGCAAGGTTGGCAAGGCACGCCTTACCTTGTTGACCGCTGTCGGCTGAGCCTTGCCCGCCGCGCAAACGTTCTCTACCTGTTCACATAGCAATGTCTGATCCCAATAGCCTCCCTGCCCCTTCCAGCGATGCCGGATTGCCGCCCTATGCAGCGCGATTGAATTCGCCGCAGCGCGAGGCGGTGCTGACGACCGAAGGGCCAGTATTGATGCTGGCGGGCGCTGGAACGGGCAAGACTGCCGCACTAACAGCGCGGTTGGCGCATCTGGTAGCGACCCGGCGTGCCTGGCCCAGCCAGATCCTGTGCGTCACCTTCACCAACAAGGCCGCGCGCGAAATGCGCGAGCGTGTGGGCCAGCACCTGGGCCAGGCGGTTGAAGGGATGCCATGGCTTGGCACCTTCCATTCCGTCTGTGCGAAGATGCTGCGCCGTCACGCAGAGTTGGTGGGACTGGAAAGCAACTACACGATCATCGATCCTGATGACCAGTTGCGCTTGCTCAAGCAATTGATCCAGCAAAATGATCTCGATGAGAAGCGCTGGCCTGCACGCCAGCTATCCGGGCTGATCGATCGCTGGAAGAACCGCGGGCTCAATCCCGGCGATCTGGATGCGGTCGAGAACGAAAGCTATGCCAATGGCCGCGGGCAGCAGTTCTACCAGCTGTATCAGGACCGGCTGAAGGCACTCAACGCCTGCGATTTCGGCGATCTGATGCTGCATATGCTCAACATCTTCCGCACGCGCCGCGAAGTGCTGGAAGATTACCAGCGGCGCTTCAAATATATCCTCGTCGACGAATATCAGGATACCAACGCCGTCCAGTATCTGTGGCTGCGGCTGCTCGCACAATCGCACAAGAATATCTGCGTGGTGGGGGATGACGACCAGTCGATCTATTCGTGGCGCGGTGCGGAAGTCGCGAACATCCTGAAGTTCGAGAAAGATTTTCCCGGTGCAAAAGTCGTGAAGCTGGAGCAGAACTATCGCTCCACTCCGCATATTTTGGGCGCGGCATCGGGCCTGATCCGCGCCAACAGCGAACGCCATGACAAGACGCTGTGGACCGAGCATGACCATGGCGAGAAGCTGCGCGTGATCGGAGTGTGGGACGCGCCGGAGGAAGCGCGGCGCGTGGGCGAAGAGATCGAGCGGCTGGAGCGCGAAGGCGCGCCGCTGGACCGGGTGGCGATCCTTGTCCGCGCGCAATACCAGACGCGCGAATTCGAAGACCGGTTCATCCAGATCGGGATCAATTACCGCATCATCGGCGGTTTTCGCTTTTACGAACGCGCCGAAATCCGTGACGCGCTGGCTTACCTGCGCGTGATAGCTCAACCGCAAGACGATCTGGCATTTGAGCGCATCTATAACCAGCCCAAGCGCGGGCTTGGCGCAAAAACGCTGGAGAAGATGCATCAGCATGCCCGGCGGACCAGCATGCCGCTGGCCGCCGCCTCTCTGCAGCTGGCGGACAGTGACGAGCTACCGGCGCGCGCGGCCAACACCATCGGCGGATTGCTGGGCCAGTTCCTGCATTGGCGCGAACAGGCGGAGCAAGTCACGCCCGCAGATCTCTTGCGCATGGTGCTCGATGAAAGCGGCTATTCCGCCATGCTCGAGAATGAGAAGACTGCGGAGGCGAAGGGACGGATCGAAAACCTGTCCGAGCTAGCCCGCGCAATGGAGGAATACGAAACTCTGGGCGATTTCCTCGAGCATGTGTCGCTGGTGATGGACAATGACGCTGCTGATGACGGCGAGAAAGTGACCATCATGACAATGCACGCCGCCAAGGGGCTCGAGTTCGATCATGTCTTCCTGCCCGGCTGGGAAGAAGGCGTATTTCCTTCGCAGCGCGCGCTGGATGAAGGCGGTCTGGCATCGTTAGAGGAGGAACGTAGACTCGCTTATGTTGCGATCACCCGCGCACGGCGGCGCTGCACGATCCTGCACGCGGCCAACCGGCGCATTTATGGCCAATGGACCAGCAGCATTCCCAGCCGCTTCATCGAGGAACTACCACAAGAACATTTCGAGCAGGAAACGACGCTGACCGGCGGTGCCTCGCTATGGCAAGCGAATTGGAGCGAAAGCGAGGATCCGTTCGCTCATGTCAGCCGCGACCGGCCCGAGCGATCATCGCAGCGCGGCCCCGGGTGGCAGCGCGCGCTTTCGACCGGATACGAGACCAAGCAGGTGCGCGTGCGCGAAAACAAGCGCTCAGCCGCCAGCTTTGCTGCCAAGCCACGCAGCGATATCGCCATTGGCCAGCGCGTGTTTCACGAAAAATTCGGCTACGGCATTGTCACAGACCAGGAAGGCAACAAGCTGGAGATCGAATTCGAGAAGGCTGGCACAAAGCGGGTGATCGACAGCTTTGTAAACGCTGCCTGACACGCCTCCGGCGTCAATTTGGTTCGTTTCACTATTTGAACCGCCAGTATCGCTGGTATACGCTGATCCTATTGTTGCTTCCTGATAGCAAGGGAGGCAGCCATCAGCATTCTCGATAGTTTCCGGCTCGACGGAGAGGTCGCCGTGGTTACCGGTGCCGGCAAAGGCATCGGCCGCGCGATCGCCGTTGCACTGGCTGAAGCGGGCGCGGACGTGGCGCTTGCCTCGCGAACGCAAGCAGATCTGGACACAGTGGCGGAGAAAATCCGCGCGCTCGGGCGAAAGGCGCTCCCGCTTGCGACTGACGCTACGGATACGCAAGCCCTGGAACGATTGTCCGATGAGACTGTCGCGCGGCTTGGCAAACTGACCATCTGGGTAAACAATGCGGGCGGAATACCGGACGGAACCCCGCGCTATTTGACGCGAACCCCGGAAGAGAATTTCGATGCGCAGATCGCGCTCAACCTCAAGGCGGTATGGATGGGATCGACCGTTGCAGCACGGGCAATGGCGCAAGATGGCGGCGCGATCATCAACATCTCTTCACGCGCGGCATTTGGCCCGCAAGTGAAGAACGGCCCCTATGGCGCGGCCAAGGCGGCAGTGAACAGCCTCACCAGCACGCTTTCTGTAGAAGCTGCCCCAAAAATTCGCGTCAACGCGGTCGCACCGGGGCCTGTCCCGACAGAGAATTTCGACGAATGCATGGGCACTGACACCGTCGAGAAGCGTGACGAGCTGTTGAAGATGATCGGGGTGCCGCTGGGGCGGTACGGGCGGCCAGAGGATATCGCGGCTGCCGTAGTCTATATGGCTTCGCCCGCGGCGAGCTGGGTCACCGGGCAATGCCTTTATGTGACCGGCGGACGCTAAAAGTCAGCCGAAACCCACGTCGAGAAAGCCCGGCTTGGGGCCGTTCCACTCGCCAGCGGGCGTTTGGTCATTGTCGTCATCGTCATCACGGCGCTTGGATTTCCGGGCGGGCTTCTCCGCCTTTGCCTCTTTCTCGCGACGCGGTTTTTTGGCGCGTTCTTCGCGTGGCTGATCATCGCGCTTCTTCTTACTCTCGCGCTTGGGTTTTTCCGACTGCTCCGGCTTTTCGTCCTTGTCTGCAGCCTTGAGTTCAACCCGCACATCGCTCTTGCCGAAGATCTTGATTTCCGCGCCTGTCAGCTTTTCGACATTCGCGATAGCTTCGGCATCTTCCTTGGCAACAAAGGTGAATGCGCGGCCTTTTGCTCCAGCCCGACCTGTCCGACCGATCCGGTGGACATAGTCATCGGGGTGCCACGGCGTGTCAAAATTGAACACGTGACTCACGCCCTTGATATCAAGGCCGCGCGCCGCAACGTCTGAGGCAACAAGAATGTTGATGTCGCCGCTCTTGAAGCGATCCAGCTCTTTCAATCGGTTTGACTGATCCATGTCGCCATGGATTTCGCCGCTCGCAAAGCCGTGGCGCTGCAAGCTTTTGTTGAGCTCGCGCACAGTGGTTTTCTTGTTAGCGAAGATGATCGCTGTTTCGACCAGATCATGTCGCAGCAGCCAACGCAAGGTTTCGCGCTTCTGGCGGGATTCGACCGGCACCTTGAACGCGGTGATATCCTTGTTCGTGCTGGCCGCGCGGCTCACTTCGATCCGCTTGGGGTTGTTGAGAAACTTCTTGGCCAATTTCTCGATCGGCGGCGGCATGGTGGCCGAAAACAGCATGGTTTGCCGCGTATCCGGCAGCTTCGAGCAGATAAATTCGATGTCCGGAATGAAGCCCATGTCCAGCATGCGATCAGCTTCGTCGATCACCAGCAGCTCGCAACCATTGAGCAGGATCTTGCCCCGCTCGAACAGGTCCATCAACCGGCCAGGCGTTGCGATCAGCACGTCTACGCCTTCGTCCAGCGCTTTCAGCTGGTCTCCCATCTGAACGCCGCCGATCAGCAGCGCCATTTTGAGATCGTGGTTCTTGCCGTATTTTTCGAAGTTTTCCGCAACCTGGGCAGCCAGTTCGCGCGTGGGTTCAAGGATCAGCGACCGGGGCATCAGCGCGCGTCTGCGACCAGCAGCCATCACATCGATCATCGGCAGCACGAAGCTGGCAGTCTTGCCGGTTCCCGTTTGTGCGATGCCGATCAGATCCTTCATCATCAGGACGGCGGGGATGGCTTCGGCCTGAATGTCAGTCGGCTTGGTATAACCAGCTGATTCAACTGCTTTGAGCAATTCGGGAGAAAGGCCGAGATCGGCGAATGTCATGTATCAATATGTTCCGGATATGAGGCGCTTGGAGCGCCGAAAATTGTGCAACTGCGAAAACATACGCAGATAACGCCGCGCCTCTCGCGGAAAACACTCAAAAAGTCAAGAAAACGCGGTGCTCGCGCGCCGCTGGCTAATCGTAGACCGGCACCAATTCGCGCATGCGCGACAATTCGCAATTAGCCCCGGCGCGCGATTGCAACTTGTCACGATCGACGCAGAGCTTGCCGTCTTCATTCCGCTCAAGGTAAAATCCGGAATAGAAATCACGCGCCCGGCACGCCTTTTCCAGCCGCGCGCTGACCATGCGCCGATCGCGCAGGAACAGAACCAGCTGATTTCCGCCACCAGTCTGTACACCGGCGATATCACCAACCGGCACGCAATCATCCATCTCGCGTTCTTCATAGCGCGGCGCAGGTGGCGCAGGCGGAAGCTCTGCCATCAGGCTTTGCCGCGGGGCCGAACTCCTTGGCGCGATGCGCACAGTCACTCGCCGTTCGATGCGAACTTGATAAGGAGCCGATAGCGGAAGCAGGATCGATTGTTCGAGCCATTCATCACGCGATACCTGCCCCGGTTCGGACAATCTTTCCACTTCCCGGGGATCAAGCCGGGCCGTTCCTGCGTGGTCATTTGAAAACGCCTGCCCTGATAGGCCGAAGGGGACCAAGAGCGCTACCGGCGCAAGATAGGCGAACATGCTTGGCATGGTTTGGTTTCTTGCCGGAAGCTCCGAACTTTTCCCTGACCCCTGTCTGTCTGTTCACGCTCTTTAACATGGCGGGTTGAACGGAGGCTTAATCCCTTTTTGCCGGGTTGCAAGCGCTGGCAATTGCGCTTGCGCCTGTGGCATAGGACTGCCGATGGAATCACACACACAGTTTGTTGCCGAAGCAGTCGAGCTATTGGGGCCGCGCGGATTCACTTGCGATCCAGACTTGCTCGAACCGTGGTTGAGCGATTGGCGCGGTCGCTTTCATGGCAAGGCGCTGGGCCTGGCATCGCCCGCTAATCGTGAAGAAGTCAGCGCGTTTGTAACGCTTTGCAGCAAGCACCGGGTCCCGATTGTGCCGCAAGGCGGCAACAGCGGCATGTCAGGCGGTGCAACTCCGGACGAACAAGGCTCAAGCGTTGTGCTCTCGCTCAGACGGATGAACACGATCCGCTCGATCGACACCGGTTCGCGGCAGGTTGTGTGCGATGCAGGAGTGATCCTGCAAACGCTCCATGAGGAGGCGGAGCGCCATGGCCTGCGCTTTCCCCTGACATTGGGCGGTAAAGGATCTGCCACGATCGGCGGTCTGATTTCCACCAACGCAGGCGGCACGCAGGTTCTGCGCCACGGCACCATGCGTGCGCAGGTGCTGGGGATCGAAGCCGTACTTGCCAATGGCGAGATATTCGATGGGCTGACCGTGCTCAAGAAGGACAATCGCGGGTTTGACCTGAAGCAGTTGCTGATCGGTTCTGAAGGCACGCTGGGTATCGTGACCGCTGCAACCTTGCGGCTATTGCCTGCAATTGGCGATCGTGTGGTTGCCTGGGTCGGTCTTGAATCGGTCGGTGATGCGCGCAAGCTCCTGATTCAATGCGAAGCGGAAACTACGGATGAACTTGAAGGGTTCGAAGTTGTCCCGGCACATTGCCTTGAGAGCGTTTTGGCACATTTGCCTGACGCGCGTGCACCGTTGGACGAACGCTATCCGTGGAATGCCCTGATCGAATGGGTTGCACCGCCCCGGCGCACAGCCGAATTGCGCGACAAGGCCGAGCAAACGCTTGCTTCTGCGATTGAGAGCGATCTCGCTAAAGACGCCGTGATTGCAGCCAATGAAGCGCAAGCCGAGGCATTCTGGCAGTTGCGCGATTCCATCGCACCAGCCGAGCGCGAAATCGGGCCAGCGATGCAGCACGATATCTCGGTTCCGGTCGACCGGATGCCCGATTTCATCCAAGCAGCCATTCCAGACGTCGAAGCGCGTTTCGCAGGCACCACCGGGGTCGCTTTCGGCCACCTTGGCGATGGTAACGTCCATTTCCATGTTCTGGCACCAAAAGGCGCAACGCGAGGGGAATGGGAAGAAAGCGACGGCAAGTCGATCAGCCGGCATGTGCACAATCTGGTCACCGAATGGGGCGGCTCGATCAGCGCCGAGCACGGGATCGGCCAGATGAAGCGAGATGAGCTTGGTCGGCTGGGCGACCCTGTCGCGCTTGGCATCATGCGCAGCATCAAGCTTGCGCTTGACCCCCAAAGCCTGCTCAACCCCGGGAAACTCGTGCCGCTTGCTTCGTAACGCCTGAGCGCCTAAAGCGCCCGCGTCCAGTTTGCAGGCCAGCCTGCATGACTGTCTTGGGATCACAGATCATCTAATTTCGGAGATTTCACATGGCGAGCGCGCCACAACCTCAATTGCCGCTTTTCTTCAATGACTTGATGCCGCTCAACAGCCGCGATCACGCTGGCTGGCGCAGCAAGAATTTTGACAATGTCAGCTTCCTGGCGAAAACACATGCAGTCCCGGTCACAGTTGACGAGCTGGTTGATGTACAGCGTCACTTCCCGGTCGTGTTCAGCGCCGGCGACAATCCTGTACCGCTCGCTCTGATGGGCCTCAACGAAGGTGTAAACACATTCGTTGATGATGAAGGCAAGATCACTGAGAACGTGTACGTACCGGCTTATGTACGCCGCTATCCCTTCATGCTCGCGCGTTTGCAGCAGGGCAGCGATGAACTGTCGCTCTGTTTTGACCCCAGCGCGGGTGTTCTGGGCCAGTTCGAAGAAGGACAGGACTTGTTCGATGCTGAAGGCAAGCCGACTTCATACACACAAGGCGTGCTCGATTTTTGCCAGAAGTTTGAAGAGTCAGGCCAGCGCACCAAGGCGTTCGTCGATGAAGTACTCAAGCACGATTTGTTGATGGACGGCGAAATTGCCATCACCATGCAGGACAAGCCCGATCAGCCGTTCGTATATCGCGGCTTCAAGATGGTCGATGAGCAGAAACTGCGCGAACTGTCGAGCGAAGCACTGGAAGCACTGAGCAAGAATGGTATGCTCATGCTGCTCCATGCGCACCTTTTCTCGCTCAACCTGATGCGCGTGATTTTCGCTCGCCAAACACAGCAGGGCAAGGTTCCAACGCCGAATGCTGCGACAGAAACGGCTGTCTAGAGTCACAGCGTGACCAATCGCGAGAGGGCTTGAAACGGCCCTCTTGGGACCCTAAATTATCGGTGTTCGGATGCCGTTTCCCTCATAGTGGTGTCCGGATATTGCGCTGCACTTTGCGGCGCAATCCTCCCTGAACCTTGGCCACCTCGTGCAATCTTGCACGGGGTGGTTTTTTCTTGATAATCAGTGATCTACTCGGCAGCTTCGGGGATCTGGTTTCCTCCGGCCATTCGTGCCGTTTCCATCCCCAGATCGCGGACAAAGCCTGCCAGTGACTTGGCAAGTTGCTTCGACCTCGGTGTCAGTTCCGCCAGGCGGGTATCAAGATAAGTCGAGCGGCACACTTCCAGTTGCAGCGCATGGATACCGCGCGTTGGCGCGGCATGCGTATCCAGCACATACCCACCAGCATAGGGGCGATTATGCGCCACTATCCGGCCACTCACCTCGAGGTGGCGATATCCGCGTGCCACCAGGCTTGCATCGCAGGATACACCAAACCGGTCGCCGATCACGAATTGCGGCGGCGAAGGCTGCGTCGTGGTTTGCCGCAAGGGCGGCATGGAGTGCATGTCAATCAACAAGGCACAGCCCCACTCATCGCGTATCCTGGCCAGTTCCCGCGCTATTGCAGAATGATAGGGGTGATGGATCCCTGCAATCCGCCAGTCGAGCTCTTCTCGCGGCAAACGCTTTCGCCATATCTCGCCGAAGCCGGGCAGTCGGCGCGGCACAAGGCCAAGCCCGCTGCGCGCGCGGCGATTGGCTTGCGAATGCCTGACAGGATGAGGGCGTAGACCATCCACCATATCCCAATCCACATCATCCTTGGCACGGTTAAGATCGAGCATCGCGCGTGGCGCGTGAGCGGTGATGAGCATCGCGCCACTGAGCCGCGCAACCTCGCTTGCAACAGCGTCAATCAGGCGGTCCTCAAGCCTCAGACATGCGAACTCGGGATCGCGCATATCGGCCAGGACTTGAGAAGGATAATCGCGCCCCGCATGCGGAACAGCCAATAGTACGGGAATCGGCGGGTTTTCAGGGCCTTGCAAGGTAAATGCCGCCCGATCACTGCCGGGAATGCTACCCCCCCTGCTCCGATCGTGCATCAGCGCTGCTGTTTGAGCCGATTGTCATCCTTCATAGCTGCCCGTTTGCGAAGTGCGTGTCAAAGCGGTTTGCCCGCTAATGCTGATGGAAAATGTGTATCATTGCAGGTCATGCTTACCGCAAAGAAAGATTTCTTAAGGCCTCGCGCTTATAACTGCAGGCATGAAAACGGGTCACCAATTGCGAATCCTTCTTGCAGAGGATGAAGATGCCATGCGTGCGCACCTTGAGCGCGCGCTGACCAATGCCGGCTATGACGTGGTTTCCGTCGACCGTGGCACGGCTGCCCTGCCCTATCTGGAAAACGAGCATTTCGACTTGCTCCTGTCCGACATTGTGATGCCAGAGATGGATGGGATCGAACTGGCTCAGCGCTGCGCAGAGCTGGCGCCGCGCACCCGGGTGATGTTCATTACCGGCTTTGCCGCGGTTTCACTAAAGGCAAGCCGCGAGCAGCCGCATGCAAAGATGCTGTCCAAACCATTCCACTTGCGTGATCTGGTTCTGGAAGTTGAGCGCATTTTTGACGACCAGCGCGAAGCTTCGCTTTAAATTCCGCGTCGAATCGCTTGCGTATCCTATGGGCGCGGGTTAATGGCCCGCTCCGCCGCTTGATGGTGGCAATTCGATGGATCGGGCGTATAGCTCAGTGGTAGAGCACTGTGTTGACATCGCAGGGGTCGGGAGTTCAACTCTCTCTACGCCCACCATCGTAAGAAGCCCGTCGCTTGTCGGCGGGTTTTTTGTTGCCTGCGCGCTCCCTTGCGCCCGCGCGTGCACCTGCTATAGCGCGCGCAACAATCAATCACCCAAATTGCAGCTCACTGGGACATTATGCAGAAAATTCAGGTCAAGAACCCGGTCGTCGAGCTAGACGGCGACGAAATGACACGCATCATCTGGCAATGGATCCGCGAACGGCTGATCCTGCCCTACCTCGATGTCGACCTGAAGTATTATGATCTCTCGGTCGAAAAACGCGATGAGACCGATGACCAGATCACGGTCGATGCGGCGAATGCGATCAAGCAGTATGGTGTAGGCGTAAAGTGCGCCACGATAACGCCGGATGAAGCGCGTGTAGAGGAATTCAACCTCAAGAAAATGTGGAAGAGCCCGAACGGCACAATCCGCAACATCCTGGGTGGTGTGGTGTTCCGCGAACCGATCGTGATCGACAATGTGCCGCGCCTGGTACCGGGCTGGACCGATCCAATCGTGGTTGGCCGTCACGCATTCGGTGACCAATATCGCGCGACTGACACGCTGATCCCCGGCCCCGGCGAATTGCGCCTGGTGTTCAAGGGTGAAGACGGCCAGGAAATCGATCTCAAGGTCTTCGATTTCCCGTCAAGCGGCGTCGCCATGGCGATGTACAACCTTGACGATTCGATCCGCGATTTTGCCCGCGCCAGCTTCAATTACGGCTTGAACCTTGGCTGGCCGGTTTATCTGTCCACCAAGAACACGATCATGAAAGCCTATGACGGGCGCTTCAAGGATCTGTTCCAGGAAGTGTTCGACACGGAAGGTTTCGCTGAGAAGTTCAAGGAAGCCGGCATCGTTTACGAACACCGCCTAATCGATGACATGGTCGCGTCCGCGCTCAAGTGGAACGGCAAGTTCGTTTGGGCCTGCAAGAACTACGATGGTGACGTGCAGTCAGACACCGTGGCGCAGGGCTTTGGCTCGCTCGGCTTGATGACTTCAGTGCTGATGACACCCGACGGCAAGACCGTGGAAGCGGAGGCTGCTCACGGCACTGTTACCCGCCACTATCGCCAGCACCAGCAGGGCAAGGCAACGTCGACCAACCCAATCGCATCGATCTTCGCCTGGACGCGCGGCCTGATGTATCGCGGCAAGTTTGACGACACGCCCGATGTCGTCCGCTTTGCTGAAACGCTTGAGCGTGTGTGCATCGAAACCGTTGAGAACGGCCAGATGACCAAGGACTTGGCACTGCTGATCGGCCCCGAACAGAGCTGGCTCACAACCGAGCAGTTCTTCGAAGCGATTGTGAACAATCTCGAGAAGGAAATGCAAAGCTGGGCGTGAATTGCGGAACCAGCATCCATTCCTGACGTAGCAAAAGGGCGGGCCATCTTTCGTGATGGTCCGCCCTTTGCATATCCGCATGATATAGGAAACGAATGACACAACCACGCGCCAAAGCCCGCCTCGAGGTTCGCCAAGCTGAATTGGGTGACGTTCGCGCTATCGCGGACCTTGTCCGGCGCGTATATGATGACTTGCCCGCTTACACCCATGGCGAGATCCGCGGGCAGCTCAACAACTATCCTGAAGGCTGCTTCGTTGCGAAGCTGGACGGCAAGCTGGTCGGCTATTGCGCGACCATGCGGCTCAGCAAACGCATCGCCTTTTCCAATCATAGCTGGGACGAAGTGACCGGCAATGGTTTTGGCAGCCGCCACAATCCCAAAGGCGACTGGCTTTACGGGTATGAGATGTGCGTCGATCCCAAGACACGCGGCACCCGCATCGGGCGCAGGCTTTACGAGGAACGCCGCGCATTGGCAGAACGGCTAGAGCTGAGCGGGATTGTGTTCGGCGGGCGGATGCCCGGCTTTGCGCGCGCCACCCGTCGCAAGAACAATCGTGCGGACACTCCCGAAGAGTACTTGCAGCTTGTTCTGGATGGGAAAGTGCATGACCCGGTGTTGCGCTTCCAGCTTGCCAACGGCTTTGAAGCGCAAGGCGTGCTGCATGACTATCTGCCGGAAGACAAACAGTCGAAAGCCAACGCCGTGCGCATGGTGTGGCGCAATCCCTATGTCGATAGCGACGCTCCGCGAAAGCACCGCTTGCCGCGCGACGTCGAAAGCGTCCGCATCGCGACCTGCCAGCTTCAAGCGCGCGCAGTCTCGGACTTTGACGAATTCATGAGGCAGATCGAGTATTTCGTCGATGTCGCCGCTGACTACGAGGCGGATTTCATCGTCTTCCCGGAGCTGTTCACGCTGATGCTGTTGAGCGCCGAAGAAGAGGAGTTGAGCCCGCAAGAATCTATCGAAGCGCTGAGCCGCTACACGCCGCGCATTCGCAAGGCTCTGAGCGAAATGGCGCTGAGCTATAATATCAACATAATCGGCGGGTCACACCCGACCCAGATGGACGATGGCGACATCCATAATGTTGCATATGTTTGCCTGCGCGATGGCTCTGTCCACTCGCAAGAGAAGATCCACCCCACCCCCAACGAAGCCTATTGGTGGAACATCAAGGGTGGCGACAGCATCGATGCGATTCAGACCGACTGCGGCCCGATCGGGGTCTTGATCTGCTATGATAGCGAATTTCCCGAACTCGCCCGCCGTCTGGTTGATGAAGGTGCGCGGATCATCTTTGTGCCATTCTGCACAGACAGTCGCCAAGGTTACATGCGCGTTCGATATTGCGCTGCTGCGCGAGCGATCGAGAACCAATGCTATGTCGTGATGAGCGGCAATGTCGGCAACCTGCCCAATGTCGCCAATATGGACATCCAATACGCGCAAAGTTGCATTCTCACGCCATGCGACTTCCCCTTCGCGCGCGACGGCATCGCCGCTGAAGCAAGCGAGAATGTCGAGACATTGACGATCAGCGACGTGAATTTGGCTGACCTTAGCTGGGCCCGCGCAGAAGGAACGGTGCAGAATCTCGCTGATCGCCGGTTCGACCTTTACCGGATCGAGTGGGACAAGCGCGTCGGCCAAGTCAGCACACCTATCGGCGAAGGGCCGGAAGGCCGCGCCACCATGCCCAGCGGCAGACATGCGCCCGGTGGTGGGTAGCGTGCATTCAGCAAGTGACATCAACCGGCAGCACAGCTAACCCTTTCTCGTGGCTGGTGAACTGACCCTTTCCCCGGTGTTATCTGACGCGCTCGTAATTCTGGGCGCGGCAGGCATTGTCATTCCGGTGTTCGCGCGGTTCCGCATCACGCCGATTATCGGGTTTATTCTCATCGGTCTGGCAGTTGGCCCATATGGCCTGGGCACGCTGGTAGAAGAAGTCCCATGGCTCAGACACATAACGATATCGGAAGCGGACCATTTAACCCCCTTTGCCGATTTCGGGATCATATTGCTGCTGTTCGCGATCGGCCTTGAGCTGTCGTTCAACCGCTTGTGGCAATTGCGCAAGCTGGTGTTCGGCCTCGGCAGCCTGGAACTGCTGATCATCGGCACAATCTCCGCTGCGTTCTTTGGTTACGTAAGCGGCATGAGCAGCACAGCCGCGCTGGCGCTTGGCTTCGCATTGGCGTTCTCCTCAACCGCAATCGTGCTGCCGATATCCGGCACGAAGACGCCGGTGGGCCGCGCGGCTCTATCTATGTTGCTGTTTGAAGACATCATGATCGTTCCGATCATCTTCATCCTTGGTGCATTGGCTCCGAATGCAGCGGGCGGCGGTATGGAAGGCCTCACCAACACGCTGATCCAGGGCGGATTGGTGATCCTGATCCTGCTGGTGGTGGGCCGCTTTGCCTTGCCCAGCCTGTTTGGCCAGGCCGCAAGAACCAAAAGCCCCGAACTATTCCTTGCCGCATCCTTGCTAGTGGTCATCGGTGCCAGTCTGGCCACATCTGCGGCCGGCCTTTCGCCCATCGTCGGCGCGCTGATCGCAGGATTGCTGATCGCTGAAACCGAGTATCACACCGAAGTCGAAACCATCATGGAGCCGTTCAAGGGCCTGGCGCTCGGCGTGTTCCTGATCACCATCGGCATGAGCATCGACTTGATGGAGGTTTGGGCGAACCTCGCTGAAATCACCGCCGCCGTCGTGGGCGTGCTGGTGTTCAAGGCCATCATCACCGGCACATTGTTGCGCATGATGGGTGCGCGCAAGAGCACCGCGGCAGAAACCGGCGTGCTGATGGCCAGCCCCAGTGAAACCACCTTGATCGTGCTGGCTGCAGCCACTTCCGCGCTTGTGATCGATGCAGAGACCGCGCAATTCTGGCAAATAGTAGCTGCGATCGGCCTGACAGTCACGCCGCTGCTGGCAAAGCTTGGCCGGGTGATTGCACGCCGGATCGAGCCGATCCCGGAATTGAGCGAAGAGGAAACCGACGAGCCACGCACCATCATCATCGGCGCCGGCCGCGTTGGCCGCCTGATTGCGGACATGCTCAAAGCGCATGACAAGTCCTATGTCGCGATCGATTCCGATCCAGATCTGATCGAGCGCGCTACACGCAGTGGATACCGGGCCATTTTTGGCGACGCCGCGCGCGGCGATGCCTTGTCGCGCCTGGGTATCGAGACAGCCCCCGCAGTGGTTTTGACGATGGACGAGCCGGTATTGGCCCAGCGCCTCGTGTCAAAGCTGCGCCGTGAGCATCCTGACCTGCTAATCGTTGCCCGCGCGCGCGATCCCGAACATGCAGCTGAACTCTACCGCGCAGGCGCAAGCCACGCGGTTCCCGAGACACTCGAGGCAACTCTGCAACTTTCCGAAGCAGTGCTGGTCGACATCGGCGTGGCCATGGGGCCGGTGATCGCCTCGATCCACGAAAAGCGTGACGAATTCCGCGAACAGCTCGAACGTGATGGCCAGCTGGGCCATCGGCCCAAGCTCAGGACAAGCAGTCTGGAGAATTAGGGCAAGCGCTCAGGCATCTTCCTTTGCAAGCGCTGCCTTGACCGCTGCGATGGCTTCATCTGCCTTGCCGCCATCGGGTCCGCCGCCCTGGGCCATGTCCGCACGGCCACCGCCGCCTTTCCCGCCCAGCGCCTCCACGCCCACGCGAACCAGCTCGACCGCGCTAAAGCGATCAGTCAGGTCATCGGTTACCGCCACGGCGAAGGCAGCCTTGCCATCATTTACCGCAACGGCTGCGGCGATGCCCGAACCAAGCCGTGCCTTGGCTTCGTCAAGCAATGGCCTCAGCTCTTTGGGGTTCAGTCCATCGAGCACCTGGCCTGAAAATTTGACACCGCCAACTTCTTCATCGCTATTCGCCGCAGCGCCGCCCCCGCCACCACCCAGCGCCAATGCTTTCTTCGCTTCGGCAAGTTCCTTCTCGAGCGCTTTGCGCTCGGCAAGCAATGCCGCAATGCGTGAGGGAACTTCTTCAGGTGTTGCGCGGATTTCGCTTGCGGCAGCCTTCAGCGCTTCCTCGCGGGTCACCAGCCACTCGCGAGCAGCTTCACCGGTCAGCGCTTCGATCCGGCGGACACCGGAGCTGACAGCCCCTTCGGAAACGATCCGGAAAATACCGATGTCGCCGGTCGCCTTGACGTGCGTGCCCCCGCACAGCTCGACCGAATAGTTGCGCCCGCCGTCGCCGGACCGGCCCATCGACAGCACGCGGACTTCGTCGCCATATTTCTCGCCGAAGAGCGCCAGCGCGCCTGCTTCAACAGCATCATCGGGGCTCATCAAGCGAGTAGAAACCGGCTCATTGGCGCGAATTTCGGCATTCACTTCGGCTTCAATCGCTGCGATCTCTTCAGCGGTCAGGGGCTTGGGATGCGAGAAGTCGAAACGGAAGCGATCATCTGCAACCAGCGATCCCTTCTGTGTCACATGCCCGCCCAGCGTGTTGCGCAGGGCAGCGTGAACAAGGTGTGTCGCCGAGTGGTTGGCCCTGATGCGATCGCGCCTGCCTTCATCGACTTCAAGATGGACCGTGTCACCTAACGCGATCGTGCCTGAAGTGACCTTTGCATGATGCGCGTGCAACCGGCCAAGCGGCTTGGACGTGTCAGTCACATTGACTTGCAAGCCCTCAGGCGTGCTGATCGAGCCGACATCGCCGGTCTGGCCGCCGCTCTCGCCATAAAACGGTGTCTGGTTGGTGAGGATAAGGACTTCATCGCCAGCAGCAACGCTTTCAACTTCCGCGCCGTCTTTCACCAGCGCCACGACAGTACCTTCGCCGCTTGTGGAAGTGTAGCCGGTGAATTCGGTTCCACCTTCGCGTTCGGCGATATCGAACCACACTTCGCTATCTGCGACTTGTCCTGAACCCTTCCATGCGGCGCGCGCTGCTGCTTTTTGCCGTTCCATCGCGGCATCGAATCCCGCGCGATCAACCGAGATGCCGCGTGACCGCAAGGCATCCTCGGTCAGATCGTAGGGGAAGCCATAGGTGTCATAGAGCTTGAAAGCGGTCTCGCCATTAAGCTCGCCGTCTTCACCCATGCTGACTGTTGCATCGTCGAGCAGGCGCAAGCCCTTGTCGAGCGTCTTGCGAAACTGGGTTTCTTCGCGTTCGAGCACTTCCTGGATCAGCGCCTGGCCACGCACTAGCTCAGGGTAGGCCTGCCCCATTTCCGTCACCAGGGCCGGCACCAGGCGGTGCATCAGCGGTTCCGATGCGCCCAGCAAATGCGCATGGCGCATCGCGCGGCGCATGATCCGGCGCAGCACATAGCCGCGTCCTTCATTGGACGGCAGCACACCGTCAGCCATCAGAAAGCTGGTCGAACGCAGGTGGTCCGCAATCACCCGATGGCTGGCTTTGCTGTCCCCTTCGGCCGCAACGCCGGTCAGACTTTCCGAGGCACCGATCAACGCCTTGAATGTGTCAGTGTCGTAATTGTCATGCACGCCCTGCATGACCGCAGCAACACGTTCGATACCCATGCCCGTATCGATTGACGGCTTAGGCAGTTCGCTGCGCGAGCCGTCTGCCGATTGCTCGAACTGCATGAAGACCAGGTTCCAGATCTCGACGAACCTGTCGCCATCTTCGTCAGGGCTACCCGGAGGACCTCCGAAGATATGATCGCCGTGATCGTAGAAAATTTCCGAACATGGCCCGCATGGGCCCGTGTCGCCCATCGACCAGAAATTGTCATTGGTGGGAATGCGGATGATGCGTTCGTCGGGCAGGCCCGATATCTTGCGCCAAAGGTCAAAGGCCTCATCATCGGTGTGATAGACCGTGGCGGTAAGCTTCTCCGCCGGAAGACCCCACTCCTTGGTCAGCAAGGTCCAAGCGTGCAGGATCGCCTGCTCCTTGAAATAATCCCCGAAGGAGAAATTTCCGAGCATTTCGAAAAAGGTGTGGTGACGCGCAGTGTATCCGACATTGTCGAGATCGTTGTGCTTGCCGCCCGCGCGAACGCATTTCTGCGAGCTTGCGGCACGCGGCGCAGGCGGTGTTTCAAGCCCGGTGAAGGCATTCTTGAACGGCACCATGCCCGCATTGACGAACATCAGCGTTGGATCGTTGTAAGGCACAAGCGGCGCGCTCGCGACTTCCTCATGATCAGCCGAAGCAAAATAGTCGAGGAATGAGCGGCGGATATCGTTGGTCGACGTCATGGATGGGCAGTTAGGCGCTAAGGCTGCAACCGACAAGACGGTTATGGCACTGAGTCACACTTCGCGCTCACAATCCAGACGCCAGCATCCAGCCCTACTGTGCCCTCTGCCAGGTGCGATTGAGAGAATCCGAACAACTTCTCTTTGAAGCTCGCGCGAACATCGTCGTCCATCAGCGAGATGGCGCGTGCCGCAGGCCCGATCCGGCTGAAATAGGCTACTGCATCGGATACTGGATCGTCACCAGCTCCGGCAATCATGCGGAAATCGAAGGGCTCCAGTTCGATATCACTCCATCCTGCCGAGGAAAGTATCCCACGAACGCGCTCGGCATCCGCAAAAGCGAATGGACCGGGAGCATGCGGATCAGGTGATGGAACAGCGTCTTCAACCAGACTACCGACCGATCCGAAGAAGGGATTCTCGCTCACGTGACGGAAGCAGGAGAAAAGCACGCGCGCGCGCCTGGCTGACTGCTGCCGCAGATGAGCGAAGGCACCGATCGGGTCACTGAAAAACATCACGCCATGGCGTGACATAAGCAAATCAGGCCTGAAGCCCTTTTCACTGCGCCACGAAGCTGCATCAGCGAGGTCGAATGTCAAATTGTCCAACCCGGCGCCACGCGCCTTTGCGACATCAATCAGGTCAGGCGATATGTCGAGCCCAAGAACCTCGGCATCTACCTTTGTTCGCGCCACTTCGACAGATAGCTCGCCAGCCCCGCAGCCAATGTCGAGCACGGTGGAGAAGTCGAGATCAGCAATTCTGCTGAGCAGCTCGCTTGTGAGCGCGGCAAAGCTGCGGTCCGTCCGCTGCCATTCAGCGGCCCAAGACTTGCCGACCCGTCCTTGCCACTCCTGCGTGTCGACACTTGTCATGATTACGCCCCCCCTTCACCGACTAACCGAAATTCGGTTGCGCTCGTTCTTCAACAGCAGGGCTACGTCTCCGGAACCGAAGGCGCAAACGAAAAACCGGCGCGGGCTCAGGGGGAGCGCTCGCACCGGCTTTCCATTCGTCCAGGCACATTTGCGTGCCCGCTTGAGGATCAGTCGTCAGAATCCGCGTCCGGGCCTGTCATCATCTCCTCGGCGACCTCGTCGGTGCGGCCGCGAATAGCAGCTTCCAACTTGTCGCAAATTTCGGGGTTCTCTTTCAGGTAAGTCTTGGCGTTCTCGCGACCTTGCCCGATACGAATGCTGTCATAAGAGAACCAGCTACCTGACTTTTCAACCAGTCCGGCCTTCACACCGAGATCAAGGATCTCGCCGATCTTCGAAATGCCTTCGCCATACATGATGTCGAACTCGACCTGCTTGAATGGCGGTGCGACCTTGTTCTTGACCACTTTGACGCGGGTCGAATTGCCGACCACTTCGTCACGATCCTTGATCTGGCCGGTACGCCGGATGTCCAGACGAACCGAAGCGTAGAATTTCAGGGCATTGCCGCCCGTTGTGGTTTCAGGATTGCCATACATCACGCCGATCTTCATGCGCAGCTGGTTGATGAAGATCACCATGCACTTCGAACGGTTGATCGAACCGGTCAGCTTGCGCAGCGACTGAGACATCAAACGTGCCTGAAGGCCGACATGGCTATCCCCCATCTCGCCTTCGATCTCAGCCCGCGGCACCAGCGCCGCAACCGAGTCTACCACCAGCACATCGATTGCATTCGAACGGACCAGCGTATCGGTAATTTCGAGCGCCTGTTCGCCTGTGTCTGGCTGCGAGACAATCAGCTCGTCAATATCGACACCCAACTTCTTGGCATAAACCGGATCAAGCGCGTGCTCGGCATCAACGAATGCGGCGGTACCGCCAGCTTTCTGCGCTTCGGCAATGACATGCAGCGCAAGCGTGGTCTTGCCTGAACTTTCCGGCCCGTAAACTTCGATCACGCGGCCTTTCGGCAAGCCGCCAATGCCCAGCGCGATATCCAGCCCCAGCGATCCGGTCGAAATCGATTCGACATTCATCGCTTCCTTGGAGCCCAGCTTCATGGCTGAGCCTTTGCCGAATGCGCGATCAATCTGAGCTAACGCTGCGTCGAGAGCCTTTTGACGGTCCACCGATGATTCCTTTTCTACGAGCTTCAGATTCGTCGCCATCGCATGGCCTCCCTTGCTTGCCTAGAGGCGGTTATCGAGTTTTAACCAGCCCCTCTGTTGGAATGCGATGTATCTGATTTGTTCTACAAGAACAAGTGGGGAACAGAAATTTTTTCGTTTGCGTATCAATTCGCTGGGCAGTGCTGCTCCGTACGTGCGACGATCGTTCGGTCTCAGCGCGGAATTGCGCGCATCACATCGGCTACCTTGTCGCTGATCTGCTGCACGCTGAAAGGCTTGGAAAGAAAGTGCATTCGGGGGATATCGATATCTTTGCGCAACTGCTCTTCGGCATAGCCCGACATGAACAGCACAGGCAGGTCAGGATGTGATTCGCGGATTGCACGCGCCATGGCTGGCCCGTCCATTCCCGGCATCACAACATCGCTGACGACCAGATCGAACTGCCCGCCCGCAGTAATCGCCTGCAATCCCTCTTCGCCATCAGCGCAGGCTGTAATTTCGTAACCTGCTCGCGCCAGAGCGCGTTCTGCGACAGCACGCACCATGTCCTCGTCTTCGACGAGCAGGATGCGACCACCGCCAGACCATTCGCTCGACGCCTGTTCAACCGGTTCCTGCGGCGCTTCAGGCATGGCTCCGTGGTATACTGGAAAATAGACCGAGAAGCGCGCGCCGACAATGCGGCCACCGGTGCCTTTGACATTGTCTGCAAACAGGAAACCGCCAGACTGCTTGACGATGCCGTAAGCTGTCGAAAGCCCCAACCCGGTGCCCTTGCCTTGCTCTTTGGTGGTAAAGAACGGTTCAAACAGCTTCGGCATTACTTCTGCCGGAATGCCACCGCCCGTATCTTCCACGATCAGCACGGTATAGTCAGCTGCAGGGAGAATTTCGGAACCCATCTGCTCGACTTCGCGCATGTTGATGCGCTTTGTCGTCAGCGAAATCCGGCCACTGCCACCACGATGCATCTGGATCGCATCACGCGCATTGACCGCAAGGTTCATGATAACCTGCTCGAGTTGCTGCGGGTCAGCGCGCACAGGCCCAAGGTTGCGATCATGCTGCACCTTGTATTCGATCTTTTCGCCCAGGAGCCGCGTGATCAAATGCCCGACTTCGCTAACGACATCGGGCAGCTGGAGAATCTCGGGCCGCAAGGTCTGCTGGCGCGAAAACGCCAGCAATTGCCGGGTCAGCGCCGCCGCACGATTGGAGTTCGCGCGGATCTGCTGGATATCGTCATAATCGCTGTCACCAGGAGTATGGCGCAGCAGCATCAGATCGCAGGTGCCGATGATTGCAGTCAGCACATTGTTGAAGTCATGCGCGACACCGCCCGCCAGTTGGCCAACCGCCTGCATCTTGGTCGCTTGCGCAACCTGCCGCTTGAGCTGGGTTTCCTGGCTGGAATCGGCCAGACTGAGCAGAACCGCCGCTTCACCCATCCCGCGCACACCGGCCAGCCCCAAAGAAATCGGTTCTTCTGGCTGCGCTGACATTCGCACGGCCATATTGCCAGCCGTTGCCGGCCCTCTGCCATGGCGGCGAACAGCATCAGACAGAGCTGCCTTGTCATCCCGCACTACCAGATCGGTCGGAAAGGCGGGCAGCCCGCGTTCTTCGCGATCAACCGCGCGCAGGAACGCGTCATTGGCAAAGAGGAAACGCCCGTCGCGATCAGTCATCGCCAGCCCCAGCGGCAATTGCGCGAGCAAGCCCTCGAGCTGTGCGGTTCCTTGCCCTGCACCTTCCCAGCCGGCGCCAATCCCCACCCCGCTATCCACCAGCAGCATCAGCGAAGGCGCTTCTTCAGGCCCGGCTGCAGGCGGCCCGTCGGGGTCATCAAGCGGAACGTGGATCAATGTTTGCGGTGTTCCCGAGCGGCCTTCGCGCGAGAAGAAAATCCGCTCACGGTCATCCGAGCGCAGGAATGACACGAAATCCTGCCCCGCCAACGTAGAGTTCGGATCACCGGCAGCGCGCGCGGCAAAGCCCTGGCTCGCGCTCTTGATCAGCCCGTCAGGCCCGGTGATGGCAGCTTCGATCCCTGCACGCGCCAGCATCCGGCCAAAGGGCCCTGTTACGTCATAGCCAGCCAAGGGGTCAGCGATTTCGGGCTCGATCTTGCGAAACCGCCAGATCAAATGATCTTCCCCGCGACCCGTTCGATTTGCGCTGACAGTCCATGAAGCCGAACCCGCATCAGCGTGTATCCGCTCCGTCTTTGCATGCCCGTCACGCCAGGCTTGCCGCACCAGGCGAACCAATTGTTCAAGGCTTGCGCGGTCAAGCGGCAGGTTGGGAGGTGCCGTATCGCTGCCGAACCAATCGACGTAAGCAGAATTGGCGCAAGTCAGGCGGTTCGCCCGATCAGTGATGGCGACCGCTTCGTTGGCGAAACTTTCTATCGCGGCGGCTGTGACTGACCAGTCCGGCACAGCAAGAGTCTCGAATTCCTTGGGAGATTGAAGTCGCTCGAACACAAGCGCTGCACCCAGCAAGACAGCCATCCCCAGCGAATAGGCCAGCACCACCAGCACTTCGCCCGTCGCGAGCCACAAGACAGCCGCACTCGCCAGCATCGCCAAAGCGATGCCGCCGTACAAGATTGTCGGCTGGTCCTTTGATAACTTGGTAAAGGACTGGCCGTCCGAATTCATTTTCAATCAGGCTCCCAGCCGTTCGTCCAGCCGCGCTTCCATCCGCTTGAGCTGGCGTGCACGCTTGCGAGCGACCATAATACGCCAAACAAAGCTGGCGAACAGATAGCCGATCGCCGCACCCACAACTGCAAGGACGACAAAGCCGAACACCGTCACCAGCACAGTGACTCCCGCGCCTTCGAACAGCTCGAAGAACCACGACCAGCGGCCACTCTCCATTTCCGACTGGGCGACGCCACCGGTCGCAGCGATGTCGATCTTCAGAATAAAGTTGCCCACCTTGTTCGCGACAATCGCCCAAAATGGAAATGTGAAGGGATTAGTCACGAATGTGACCAAAGCCGAAAGCGGCACATTGGCACGGGCCGGGAGTGCCAGAAACGCAGCCAGGAAAATCTGCCCTACAGGGATGATGAAGCCGGCAAAAATGCCCAAGGCAACGCCTCGCGGAACCGAACGCCGCGTAAAGCGCCACAGTTCCGGATTGAGAAAGCGATGGGCAATCGGCGCAAGATAGCGATTGCTGGCCATTTCCTCCCGGGTGGGGAAATGCGCCCGCAATTTGTCAGCCAGCCATGTTTTCGATCTTGTCGCCATCACTTTTCCAAGCTCGCCTTGCGCTTCCTGCACCAGTTCCGCAAGGGCCGCGGACTGCTATTTCGGCGAAGTGGTTATTCTCACCGATATGGGTAGCACGGCGCGTCTGACAATACGGTGAATCCGTCAGAATTTTCTTGCATCAATCCGACGATGTGCTGCTGAAATCTCAGCCGCGCTCGCGCATCAGCCGCGCCTTGTCACGCTTCCAGTCGCGATCCTTGATATAGTCACGCTTGTCCTGCGACTTGCGCCCCTTGCCAAGCGCCAGCTCTACCTTCGCGCGACCTGTCGAGTTGAAATAGATCGACAGCGGGATCAGCGTCATGCCCTTGCGCTCGACCGCTCCAAACAGCTTGTCGATCTCGCGCTCGTGCAGCAGCAGCTTGCGCGGGCGACGTGGCTCGTGATTGAGCCGGTTGCCATGGCTGTATTCGGGGATGTTGGCGTTGATCAGCCAAACCTCGCCATCGCGCACTTCGGCATAGCTTTCCGCAATCGAAGCTTCGCCGGCACGCAGCGCTTTCACTTCAGTGCCCTGCAGGGCCAGCCCCGCTTCGAATTTCTCCTCAATGGCATAGTCGAACCGTGCGCGCCGGTTCTCGGCGACGGTCTTCTGCTTGTCAAAGGTTGCGGGTTTCGGGCGTGCCATGGTGGCGCGGCATGTAGTGACTATTGCTGCAAAGCGAAAGGGGATCGCTTCGCACTTGCCAGAATGGCTGGAAAGCTGAATGTAGCGATGGAGAGGGAATCATCGCATGACAATGGCATTTCGCAGGCGCGGTGTGCTCGCAGGACTGGCTGCGACACCGCTTGTGGCGGCAAGCCCATCCGCACTAACCGGGCCGACCCGGCCGGTGACTGTGTTCGAAGCGCGCCAGATCGTCACCATGTCGCGCTCGCTGCCGCAGGCACGCTTCATGGCTGTCAGCGATGGCATGATCCTGGGGCTGGCGAACACGCTCGAAGCGCTCTCGCCCTGGACTGAGGGTCGTGAAACGACGCTGCAACGCCGCTTTGCCGATCAAGTTCTGTTCCCCGGGCTCGTCGACCCGCATATCCACCCGATGCAGGCCGCGGTGATGATGGGGATGCCCTTTCTCGCGCCTGACGACTGGACATTGCCTTCCGGCCGATGGCCCGGTGTGAACGGGCAAGAGGCTTACCGCGCGCGGCTAAAACAGATCGTAGACCAAAGCGATGCCAATCCGGTAATCGTTTGGGGTCATCATGAGCTGTTCCACGGACCATTGGGTCGCCCGGAGCTTGACGAGATCGCCCCTGATCGGCCGCTGTTCGTGTGGCAGCGCAGCTTCCACGATATCTACGCCAATACCGCCGCACTCGAATCGATCGGACTTGCCAAGAAATCGGCATTCGATGCAGCGCTTGCACAAGCTGGATCGCAGCCCGAGCACGGCGATCATGCGCGCGGGATGTTCTCCGAGACTGCGCTGGGCGTTGCGATTGCAAAGCTGCAACCTGTGCTGCTGGCCCCCGACAAGCTACAAGCCGGCTTTGCCGGACTGCTGAAAATGATGCATTCGCGCGGCGTCACAACGACTTGTGACCTTGCGACCGGCATATTCGCACGTTTTGACACTGAAGCAGGCTTGATTGCGAATGCATTTGGCGCGCCACAATCCCGTGCGCGCGTCAACCTCATGCCGATCGGAGCAGAGATTGATGCTATCGAGGATTTGGACGCATGGCTGACAGGTCGCCGCAGCCAATTCACCAACGCGAATGTCATGCTCAAGCGCCGTGTAAAGCTTTTCGCTGACGGCGCATTCTTTGCGCAAAACATGCGTATGGGGCCGCCCGGTTACAGCGACGGGCATCTGGGCAAATGGCTCACCGAGCCGGACAAGCTGCATGAACAGATGCAGCGATACTGGGACGCCGGTTTCGCGCTGCACATCCATGTCAATGGCGATGAAGGCGCAGAAATTGTGCTTGATGGCCTTGCCAAGCTTCCGCCGCGCCGCGGGCAGGATATCGTGCTGGAGCATCTGGGCTATTGCACCGAAGCGCAGATCCGCCGGATTGCTCGCATGAACCTGATGGTGTCTGCGCAGCCCAATTACATCCGCGTGCTGGGCGAAGCCTACGGCAAACGCGGCTTCGGGCCGGATCGGGCCGCGCTGATGAACCGACTCGGTTCGCTTGAGCGCGGCCAGGTGCCGCTCGGCCTGCACAGCGATTTCAACATGGCACCTATCGACCCATTCTATCTCGCGTGGATCGCACAGACGCGCGAGGGGCTTGATGGAATAGCGCGGGCGGGTGACGAGCGGCTCAGCCGCGAGAAAGCCTTGCGCGCGATCACCATTGAAGCTGCGCAAACCATCGGCATGGACGGCACTGTGGGCTCATTGGCCGCTGGCAAGAAAGCTGACTTTATTGCGCTGGATGAGGACCCTTTTAATTGGGAAACTGCCGCTTTCAAGGAAGCGCCAATCGCAGCAACAGTGTTCGAAGGGCGCGTTTAAACCAGCCCTGCGTGAACAAGCGCTTCATCTACCGCTTTCTTCGCCGCGTCTGAACACTCGACCAGCGGCAGTCGCACGCTCGGTTCGATCCAGTCATGCACCCGGCTGAGCGCATATTTGACCGGCGCGGGCGAAGCATCGCTGAACATCGCATAATGCAGCGGAAACAGCTTGTCGTTGAGCTCGCGGGCGCGCTTCAGCTCATTCGCTGCAATGGCTTCGTGGAATTCCGCGCACAGCGCCGGTGCGACGTTGGCGGTCACTGAAATGGCTCCCTTCCCGCCAGCGGCCGAATGCGGCAGCCAAAGCTCGTCATTGCCTGAGAGCTGGCAGAACTCGCGACCGATGCCCATGCGGTGATCGGCCACGCGCGACAGGTCGCCGCTGGCATCCTTGATCGCGACAATCCGGTCAGGATATTTGCGCACCAGTTCAACCACGGTTTCGTCTTCAATGTCAGTCACCGTGCGGCTCGGCACATTATAAAGAACGATCGGCAAATCGCTGTTTTCCGAAAGGAAACTGAAATGCGCGATCAGGCCTGCCTGGCTTGGCCGGTTGTAATAAGGTGCAACGCACAGCCCCGCTGCCGCTCCTGCCTTCTTCGAGAAATTCATGTGCAGCAGCGCATTGCGTGTATCGTTCGACCCGCAGCCGGCGATGACCGGAACCCTCCCGGCGGCCTGTTCGATGCAAACTTCGATCACCCTGTGGTGCTCTGCATTAGACAGAGTCGATGCTTCGCCGGTCGTCCCGCAAGGCACCAAGGCAGAGCTGCCTTGTTCGATTTGCCAGTCCACCAGACGGCGAAATGCGCTCTCATCGAACACACCACCGCGAAAAGGAGTCACCAGAGCCGGAATGGAGCCAGAAAACATTGATTTCAGACCTTTCATGGTGGCATTATATCGAAAGAGGGGAAATTGCGATGCCGTGGGCTTCTTCAAGCCGTTCACGGCCTGATAAGGAGCGGACACATAATATGTCCAGCATGCAAATACCCCCGCGTGGCAAATATATTCTTGCGACAATCCTGCTTGGCAGCGCCGGGCTGGCCGTAGGCGCGCCTGCCGCGACGCAGAATGCCGGCCCTGCGGATATGGCGCGCGCGCAACTGGTTGCGCAGCAGCCGACTCGCATGGACATGGCGCTCAACCGTTGGGAATATCTCAACGAGAACGATGATCTGAGCTTTAGCGCCTATTCCGGCTTCTTGCTCGCCTATCCAGATTTTCCGCGCTCTGCCCGCTTGCAGATTCGCGCCGAGAATGCGCTCGACACCACGCCTGCTGCGTCTGAAGAGCTGGTTGCCTATTTCGACGAGCATTCGCCTGTGACAAACACCGGACGCGCGCGATATGCGTTGGCTCTGGCCGCGCTGCGTCGCCCTGAAGCACCGGAGATTGCGCGCGAAGCCTGGCGCGGCGGCGCAATGGCTGAAACAACCGAAGCCTATCTGCTTGGCATGTTTGCCAGCCAGTTCACGCAAGCTGATAATGACGCGCGGATGGAAGCGCTGTTGTGGGAAGGCAAATCGGAAGCAGCCGTGCGCCACATGCTGATGACTTCGCCTGACAAGCGAGACCTGTTCGCCAAGCGACTGGCACTGCTGCAAGACGAACTGCCGGAGGATGAAGGGCTTGCGATTCCCCGTGCAGCCTTGAGCAACGCGGGCGTGGTCTACAATCTGATGCGCTATTATCGCCAGAACCGGCAGCTCGGCAAAGCGATTGACGTGCTGACCAGCAGGCCCAAACTTGCATCATTGCCGCTCGATGCGTCTGACATGGTGAGCGAGATGCTGGTTGCCGCGAAAGGCACAAATGCCAGCCGCGCAGTCCAGATCGCCGCCTCGGTTGACGATCTGTTCGCGCCCGATACCGACATCAGCGACGGCTCCTTCCGCCTGCGTGACAAATATACCGATCTGATGTGGCTTGGTGGCACCAAGGCGCTGTGGGACCTTGGCGACGGCGCAAAAGCTGCCCCGCTGTTCTTTCGCTATGGCGCGGCCGCCAAGACCCCGCTCACGCGGGCAAAGGGATTTTACTGGGCTGGCCGTGCATCACGCCAGGCTGGCAACGCCAATGACGCAACCCGCTATTACGAGATGGCCGCACAATATGCAGACCAGTATTATGGGCAATTGGCGCTGAGCGCCTTGAACCGGCCAGTGCCGGATTTTGCCCAGCTGCCCGAGGTGGAAATCACTCCAGAGGATCGCGCTGCATTCCGCGACAAGCCGCTTGTCAAAGCCTTGCACTCGCTCGCATCCGCTCGCCGCGACTGGCGAACCGAGCGCGCATTCTTCGAAGCGCTGGCCGACAAGGCAAAAACGCCGAAGGACATGGTCCTGCTTTCAGAGCTTTCGCAGGAGCTGCTGCTTGACGAGTTTGCAGTTGTTGCAGGCGCAACTGCGCCCGAACATGGCCTCACCGGGTTCGAGCGTTTTGCCCATCCCACGGTAAACGTGCCGACAACCGCCAACTGGACGATGGCGCATGCAATCATGCGGCAGGAAAGCGAATTCGATCAGAACCGTGTCAGCCACGCGGGCGCGCGGGGGATGATGCAGCTGATGCCCGGCACTGCGCGCGAGCAGGCTGGCAAGCTCGGCGTGAACTACATGTCGGCCAGCCTGACCGATGACACGCAATACAATATCCGGTTGGGTGACGCCTATTTTCGCCGCATGCTGGATTATTACGATGGCTCATACCCGCTTGCGCTGGGTGCCTATAATGCCGGGCCCGGCCGAGTGAACCAATGGCTGCGCCTTAATGGCGATCCGCGCACGGGTGCGATAGATTATGTCACATGGATCGAGAAGATCCCGGCCAATTTCGAGACCCGGTATTACATCATGCGCGTGCTCGGGAATGCAGTAGCATATGACAACATGCATCCTGACAAGGCGCCCGGCGGCAAGCCGCGCCCGATCGATTACTTCCTGCGCCGCTAGCTTTCGATGAAGCCTCAAGGCGATCCGATCACGCCCACCGGTATGGCGGCGCTAAAGGCACGGTATGATCATCTACTGGGCAAAGAGCGCCCGGAGATTGTCGAGATCGTAAGCTGGGCAGCCGGCAATGGCGATCGCAGCGAGAACGGCGATTACCTTTATGGCCGCAAGCGCATGCGCGAGATTGACCGCGAGCTGGCGCATCTTTCACGCAGGATGAAGGCGCTTCGCGTGGTCGATCCGGCAGAGCAGCCTGACAGGTCGCGCGTTTTCTTCGGTGCCACAGTCGAGCTTGCTGATGAAGACGACAACCGCAAGCGCGTGACACTTGTCGGCGATGACGAGCAGGATGCTGGCGAAGGACGGATTGGCTGGAACTCCCCCATGGCAAAGGCACTGCGCGGTGCTTCGATGGGGGATTTGCGCACTGTCAGGCTTCCTTCCGGCGCGAAGGAATGGGAAGTGATGGCAATCAGCTATGACTAGGTTGCTTGCCCCTGCCCTCGCCTTTGCGGTTCTTGCGCTTGCGCTGCCCGCCGCTGCGAAAGACAGCCTGGGCGTATTCTCCGACTGGGCGGCATTTCGCGACACTCAAGTTCCGCGTTGCTATGCCTTCGCCAAGGCAGAGCCAATCGGCCCACGCGGCATGGCCGCGCGCGATTACGAACCCTATGCCAGCATCGGCACCTGGCCTTCGCGCGAAGTGCGCGGGCAAGTCCATTTCCGTCTGTCGCGCGAATTGGCTGAAGGCGCGCTTATCACGTTGCGGGTGGGCGGGCGTAGCTTTGCGCTGACGGGCGGCGGCGGCGACGCATGGGCGCGCGATCAGGCAATGGATGCAGCGATCGTCGCAGCCATACGCTCTGCTGACAGCATGAGCGTGACCTCGATCACGAATACCGGGCGGCGCTTTACTGACCGATACCAGCTTGCAGGCGCCGCGACTGCAATGGACGCGGCGACGCTGGGCTGCGCACCCGCCGCGCTTCGCGAGGCGCGTCGCAACTAGCCAAACCGGCTAAGCGGCCCTATATGCGCGGCCTCCATGGCAGACACAGCCCTCATGAGTATCCCGGGACAGGTTGATCCCGTGCCCGCGCCGCGTGACATCACGCCACGCGCCGACGGTCGTATCGATCTGATGGGTGTGCCGAAACAGCGCATTCAGGAACTGTTTGCCGAGGCGGGCCTTGGTGCCAAACAAGCCAAGCTCCGCTCGAAACAGGTGTTCCACTGGATTTACCACCGCGGCGTGTCCGAATTCGCGGAGATGACGGACATCTCCAAGGCGATGCGTCCGTGGCTGGAAGAACGCTTTGTCATCGCGCGGCCTGAAGTGGTCGAAGCGCAGCATTCGACCGATGGCACACGCAAATGGTTGCTCAAGACTGCCGATGGCCATGAATACGAGATGGTCTTCATTCCGGACGCGGATCGGGGCACGCTGTGCGTGTCCAGCCAGGTCGGTTGCACGCTCAATTGCCGTTTCTGCCACACCGGCACCATGAAGCTGGTGCGCAACCTGACGCCGGGCGAGATAGTGGGCCAGGTAATGCTGGCACGTGACGCGCTGGGCGAATGGCCCAAGGGTTCGATGGCTGGTCTGGACGGTGAAGAGAACACCAGCGAATATCGCGCGGATGGCCGCCTGCTCACCAATATCGTGATGATGGGCATGGGCGAGCCGCTCTATAATTTCGACAATGTGAAGACCGCGCTCAAGCTGGTGATGGATGGTGCCGGGCTTGCCCTGTCGCGCCGCCGGATCACACTCTCGACCAGCGGTGTCGTGCCGATGATGGAGAAATGCGGCGAGGAGATCGGCGTCAATCTTGCCGTATCGCTGCACGCGGTAACCAAGGAAATCCGCGACGAAATCGTGCCGCTCAACAAGAAATACGGCATCGAAGAGCTGTTGACTGCATGCGCCGCATATCCGGGCGCGAGCAATGCGCGCCGCATCACCTTCGAATATGTGATGCTGAAGGACAAGAACGATAGCGACGAGCACGCGCATGAGCTTGTCCGCCTGATCAAGGAATATGGTTTGCCTGCAAAGGTGAACCTGATCCCGTTCAACCCATGGCCCGGCTCTGCCTATGAATGCTCAACGCCAGAGCGGATCAAGAGCTTCTCCAACATTGTGTTCGAAGCTGGCATCAGCGCGCCGGTGCGCACACCGCGCGGTCGGGATATCGATGCGGCCTGCGGACAGCTTAAGACAGCGGCGGAGAAGAAAAGCCGCGCCGAGCGCGACCGCGAAGCAGCCGAAGCTGCTGTCAGTTCAGCGTAAATCATTCAGGTCGCCGGATTTCGTCGCGTCCCAGCACCGCTTAATCCCTAACAGCGCTGAAACCTTGCCCGTTCAGGTCACGTTGTGGATCAATGAACGAAGCAGCGCATTGTCTCCGTATAGATTCACGGAAGGGACAGGAATTATGAAGAAGTTCGCAATCGCATTCGCCGCTGCCAGTATGGCGGCAACAGCAACGCCCGCAATGGCAGACCCGCCGCCGCATGCACCGGCGCATGGCAAGCGCGCGAAGGATCGCGCAGCTATCTACCATGCTGACGGCTATTACCTCGAGCCGCGCCGGATCACGCGCGACAGCTACATCTGGAAAGGACGCGACGGCAAATATTACTGCAAGCGCGACAATGGCACGACCGGCCTGGTGATCGGTGCCGGTGTTGGCGCATTGGCTGGCCACGAGCTGGCCGGGCGCGGCGACAAGACTTTGGGTGTTCTGCTCGGCGCAGCGATCGGCGGCGTGCTGGGTCGCGAGATCGATCGCGGCAGCTTGAAGTGCCGCTGATCTGATCCGAAATGAAGCTTTGAGAGGCGCGTTGGTGAAAGCCAGCGCGCCTTTTCGTTTGTCTAAGCGATCTTTCCGACTTCGCCACCAGACGACACCGTCGCGCACGTTCCGCCAATCCATACGTCGCCGGCCTCATCCTGGCGGCAGTCGATAGCTCCATCTGCGCCCACCTTTCGGCCCTGAGCTGCGCGGTAACTGCCGCGCGCAAGCCCGCTTTCAAACAAATGCATTGCAACGCCTGCGTTGAAGCTGCCGGTAACCGGGTCTTCCACAAAACGCCCGATCGCATCAGAGAAGAATGCGCGCAGTTCCCAGTCCACGCCGGAACCCTCGCCAGATGGCCCGGCCAGACCAATGTCAGTACCCAGTGGAGCTTTCGCAACCGGCTCTGCCGCGAGCACGTCTTCTGCCGAGCGCAGCCGCAGCAATTGCCAGTTCGGCCCGTTGGAAACATGCACCGCTTCAACCACCGCCTCCGGATTGACGCCGGCGAGTTCGATTGCTGTGGCGCGCTCCTCGGCGCTGAGTGGGCCATGGCGCGTAAACGGCGGCGCCTTGAACGCCAGTCGTTCACTATCCTGCCGAACTTCGACCAGCCCCACGCCGCATTCCTGCACCACACGGCCTGCCTCCTTTGGTGCCCCGCCCGATTCCAGCCAGGCATGGCAAGTCCCCAGCGTAGGATGACCGGCAAACGGCAATTCGCCGCCCGGATAGAATATCCGCACACGGTAATCGGCGCCCGGATCGCTTGGCGGGAGCAGGAAGGTCGTTTCGGAAAAGCCCAGCCACTGCGTAAGCTTCAGCATCTGATCGACGGATAGATCGTCACCGCCATGCACCACCGCCAGCGGATTGCCGCTCAATGGGCCTGAACCGAACACATCCACAAGATCTAGCTTCATCACAACTGCTCCTTTGTCGACGCTCTCTAGCCAAGCCAAAGCGAATCTGCTCAATAGTTTTTATGTCCATGCCAGCAGTATTGGTGACCGGCGGCGCAGCGCGGATCGGCGCGCAGATTTCCCGTGCCTTCGCCAGTGCCGGCTGGCATGTGGTGATCCATTACCTGGGCTCAGATGACGAGGCCCGCGCGCTTGCAGACAGTTTGCCGTCAGCGGAGATCGTGCAATGCGATCTGTCAGATGGCGATGCCGCTGTGGCCATGGTGGAGGATCTGGCCGCGCGGCTGCCCAACTGGCGGGTGCTGGTCAACAACGCGTCGATTTTTCCCTATGACGATGCAACCAGGCTCGATCCGGCAACGAACAGGTCTGCAATGCAGATCAATGCCGAATCCCCTACCCGCATGGCACAGGCTTTCCTCCGGCACGCCCGTTCATCTTCCGGCAGGCGCGTGATCCATATCACGGATCAGAAGCTGGCAAATCCAAACCCCGATTTCTTCAGCTACACCATGAGCAAACACGCACTGGCAGCGACCATCCCCATGCTGGCAGACGGGGCCGCTGGGCCGGATGACCGGGTTTATGGCATCGCGCCGGGTGCAATCCTTGCCAGCCATGACCAGAGCGAAGAAGAGATCGAGATATCTCACCGGCTCAACCCCCTCGCCCGCAAAACCGGCCCTGATGAAGTCGCAGCCGCGGCGCTGATGCTGGCCGACGGCCATCTGCGCAGCGGTGAGACCATCTTTGTCGACAGCGGGCAGCATCTGCTCGACCAGAAGCGTGACGTGATCTACCTGGCGCGCGAAATGGCAGGAACGCATTGAAACCCAAGCATTCGCTCATCACCCGCATCTGGCACTGGCTCAATGCGCTGTGCGTCATCGTGCTGTTCATGAGCGGGCTCGGCATTTCGAACGCGCATCGGTACCTCTACTGGGGTAACAAGGGCTCGGAACCTTCCGAGGCGTGGACAGCGGTCATGCGCTTCCCCGACTGGGCCACCATTCCAGGGCATTACAATCTCGCCCTCTCGCGTGACTGGCATATCCTGATGGCATGGCCCTTTGCGATTGCATTGATGATCATGTGGGCTGCAATGCTGGTAAACGGCCATTTCTGGCGTGACCTGCACACAAGCATTTCCGAATGGAAACCGGCGGCGATCTGGCACGATGTTGTCGAACATCTCAAGCTCAACTTCGAGCATGAAGGCGCGAAGCACAATTTCCTGCAAAAGCTGGCCTATGGATTGGTGTTCGGCGTGTTCCTGCCCATCATGGTGTTCAGCGGCATGGCAATAAGTCCGGGAATTGAACCCGCCGCGCCGTGGCTGGTCGAGGCATTTGGCGGCCGGCAAAGCGCGCGTTCGATCCACTTCCTGGCCGCCTGGGGTCTCTTTGCCTTCTTCGCAATCCACATCGTGCTGGTGCTGCTATCCGGCCCGGTCAAACAGATCCGCGACATGATCACGGGAGGCCAGCAATGAAGCGCCGGAACCTTATCGCTGGCGCTGCCGGTCTGTTCGCTGCTGGCTGCGCCAAGATGGCAGACAGCAAGGCCGGACAATCGCTATTTGATCTGGCGGAGAATTGGCATCTCAAGGCGCACCGTGCGTTGGCGGGTAAGCAGGGGTTGGTACCGGAATACACGCGCGACGAGATATCACCTGTGTTCAAGGGCAATGGCTCGGTCACAGTCGATAGCGACTATTATCGCGCGCAATTGGCAATGGGCTTTTCCGACTGGCGTTTGATGGTGGGCGGGCTGGTCAAGACGCCACTGATCCTGAACATGGACAATATCCGCAAGCTGCCGCAACGCACACAGATAACACGCCATGATTGCGTTGAAGGCTGGAGTGCGATCGGCGAATGGACCGGGCCGCAACTGTCGTTGCTGCTGGATGCGGCAGGGGTGTTGCCGGAAGCGAATTTCATCGTCTTCCGCTGCGCCGATACGCTTTACGGGCACAAATATTACGAGAGCATCGATATGGTCGATGCTTACCACCCGCAGACCATCGTCGCGCACCAGCTCAACGGAGAACCCTTGCCTGAGAAGAACGGCGCGCCGCTACGCATGCGGATCGAGCGCCAGTTGGGCTACAAGCATCCCAAATACCTGACCGGGATCGAAGCTGTTTCAAGCCTAGATGATATCGAAGGCGGCAAAGGCGGCTTCTGGGAGGATCAGTATGGCTACCAGTGGTATGCCGGAATCTGAGGCCTATTCGCTTTCTACACCCAGGTAGCGTTTGATCACCTCCGGATCATGCAGCATGGCATGCGGATCGCCCGAGTAGATGATCCGCCCTTCCGACATGACATAGGCGCGCTCGATCACATCAAGCATTTCCGGCACATTCTGGTCAGTCACCAATATGCCGATGCCGCGCTCGCGCATGTCGCGGATCATCTGCTTGATGCTGGCAATGGTTAGCGGATCGATCCCTGAAAAGGGTTCGTCGAGCAGGATGATCCGCGGATCGAGAGCAAGCGCGCGGGCAACTTCGCAGCGCCGCCTTTCGCCGCCTGACAGCGATGTTGCCATGGCATCGCGCAAGCGTTCCAGATCGAGCGCTTCAAGTAACTCTTCCAGCCGTGCTTCACGATTTTCACCAACCGGCTCCACCACTTCCAGCATCGAACGAATGTTCTGCTCAACAGTCATTCCGCGGAATATCGAGGGTTGCTCGGGCAAATAGGCGAGGCCCAGCACCGCACGGCGATAGAATGGCAACCGTGTGACATCGTCATCACCCAGCATGACCCGCCCCATGTCAGGCTTGAGGAGGCCCAGCAGACAATAGAATGTCGTGGTCTTTCCCGCCCCGTCCGAGCCGAACAGCCCAACAACCTCGCCTTGGCTGATATTGAGCGAAACCCCGTCAAGCACTGTCCGGCTGCCAAATTTGCGCCTGAGCTCGATTGCTTCAAGCTGCGTGCCGAGGGCGGATCCGCGGGTGGAGCTATTCTCTGGCGACGCTGTAACCAAAGCCCGGTTCGCTTCCTTTTGTCTGGTCCGGCTCGCCAATACTTGGCTGTGCAATACGATTGACAGGCTAGCGCGTGATGCGCAGTCTGTCAGCAGGGTAGAATTGGGGGACGCAAGATCATGTGGCTGCTAGACAAGTTTCTGAAAAAGGCCATCAATCACGGTCAGCTTATTGTGACTGACCATGATGGCAAGGAATATGTCTATGGCAGCGATCCGGGCAGCTATCCTGAAGTAGAAGGCGGCAAGCCCGGCCCCGTCCGTATCCGCCTTACTCACCCCAAGGCTGCCAAGCATATCGCGCGCTATCCGCAATTGGGCGCTGGCGAAGCCTTCATGTGGGAATGGCTGGTGGTCGAAGAACCGCATGACATTCGCGACATGATCCTGCTCGTGACGATGAACGCCAAGCGGCTTGGCGAAGAGTCACTCAAGCCGCAAACACGCCTGCGCAAGCTCGGGCAGAAACTGATCGCCTCTATCGACGGGATCAATTTGCGGGCGTCAGCCGCCAAGAATGCCGAGCATACCTATAACCTCACCCGCGAACTCTACGAACGCTTCCTCGATGAAGATCGCCAGTACACCATGGCCTATTACCGCGAGGAGGACCCTTCCTCGACCTCGCTCGAGCAGGCACAGATGGACAAGAAGGCGCATCTCGCCGCCAAACTGTGCCTCAAGCCCGGCATGAAAGTGCTCGACATTGGCTGCGGATGGGGTGGTTTTGCGCTGTACCTGCACAAGATGTACGGCGTGGAAGTGACCGGCATTGCCCTGGCACCTGACCAGATCGCCTTCTGCAAGGAACGCGCCGAAGCTGAAGGGGTGGCCGACAAGGTCCAGTTCCACCTGATGGACTATCGCGATGTCACCGGCGAATTTGACCGTATCTCGTCAGTCGGCCTGCTCGAACATGTCGGCACAATCCATTACCCGCAATTCTTCGAGCATACGCATCGGCTCCTGAAGCCCGGCGGCGTAATGATCAGCCATTGCTGCGGCCGCGCAGGCCCTCCCGGTTTCACCGACGCGTGGACCCGAAAATACATCTTCCCGGGCGGCTATATTCCGGCGCTTTCGGAACTTGTCAGTCAGAGCGAGAGGTACGGCTGGCAGGTTATGGATGTCGAAGCAATGCGCTTCCACTACTCATACACACTGGAAGAATGGTACAAGCGCACTGTGATGCACCGCGAGGAAATCACTGCGATGTATGACGAGCAATTCTATCGCATGTGGCTGTTCTATCTTGCAGGTGCCGAACAAAGCTTCCGCAATGGCACGATGGTGAACTGGCAGATCCAATATGTGAAGGATCGCGCCGCCGTTCCGATGACCCGCGAATACATCACCGAGGAATCGGCTCGCCTGCGGGCAAAGGCAGAAGTGCCAATTTGGCGCTTCGATCCTGAACTGAAGGAAGCAGCCGAATAGGAGAAAGAGCGATGGATATCTTCCGCACACCAGATGAACGCTTCGCCGATATTCCGGACTTCCCCTTCGCACCGCATTACCACGAGCTTTCAGGTGGCCTGAGGCTGCATTATCTCGACGAAGGGCCCAAAGATGGCCCGGTTGTGCTGATGATGCATGGAGAGCCGAGCTGGTGCTTCCTTTATCGCAAGATGATCCCGCCGGTGGTTGCCGCGGGGTACCGCGTGCTCGCGCCTGACCTGATCGGGTTCGGAAAGTCTGACAAGCCGACCGCCAAGAGCGATTACACCTATGCCCGCCATGTCGCGTGGATCCGCGAATGGTTTGAGGCCATGGGCGTGTCAGACGTGCTGCTCGCTTGTCAGGACTGGGGATCGCTGGTGGGTTTGAGGCTGGTCGCTGAACTGCCGGACAGTTTCTCCGGCGTCGTGCTGTCCAACGGCGGATTGCCGGAAGGGCAGGACCCGCCCAAGGCATTCGCAGCCTGGCGCCGCTTCTCGAAATACAGCCCGGTATTCCCGATCGGCGGTATCCTGCAGCGCGCGAGCAAAACCGAGCTTAGCGATGCGGAAGTCGCGGCCTATGACGCGCCCTTCCCGACCCGCAAGAGCAAGGCCGGCGCGCGCATCTTCCCTTCGCTGGTTCCGCTTGGCGACAACGTGGCTGTGCCCGATCAGAAGAAGGCATGGGAAGTGCTCGAGCGGTTCGAGAAGCCGTTCACCTGCGCCTTCTCCGATGGTGACCCGATCACGCGCGGCGGCGATGCCAACTTCCGTGAGCGTATCCCGGGGGCAAAGCGCGGCGCACACCGCACGCTCAAAGGCGGCCATTTCATTCAGGAAGACGATCCGCAGGGCTTTGTCGAAGCGATCCTCGATACGGCCAGGGAAGCGGCGAAATAGCCTGTATTGTAACGAGTTGGGCCGTTGCGCCGAACAGGATGACTAATTTCCACTACAACAGTCTGGAAAGGCTATGTCCAAGACTCTGATCGCGAAATTTCTCGAACGCGGTGTGAAGCAGGGCCGCTTGAGAGTGGTTTTTGCAGACGGGTCAGTAAGCACTTACGGCCGCCCCGCCCGCGGATTTCCCGAAGTCGCCGTCCGCTTTACAGACAGCCGCGTACCGCGCGATATCATTCTTGACCCGCGGCTTGGCGCAGCCGAAGCCTTCATGGATGGGCGCCTGTTGATCGAAGCAGGCGATGTGATGGACCTCGTCAGCCTGCTCAGGTCCAATAATGCGTGGGACAAGGGCGGCGATATCGGTTCGCCAAGTTTCACACGGCGCATCATCAACCGAGCAACTTTCGCCGCAGAGCGGCTCAACAATGCCGTGCGATCGAAACGCAACGTCGCGCATCATTATGACATCGGCAATGATCTCGACGCGCTGATGCTGGATGCCGAGCATTGGCAGTATAGCTGCGCCTATTGGCCAACAGACGATATGTCGCTTGCACAAGCACAGACCGCAAAGCTTGCTCACATCGCAGCCAAGCTTGCTGTCGAACCGGGGCAGAAGATCCTTGATATCGGGTGTGGCTGGGGCGGGATGGCCATTTACCTCGCGCGACACTTCGATGTCTCGGTTACGGGTATCACCCTGTCTGAAGAGCAAGCCGATCTTGCCCGCAGCCGGATAGCGGAAGCGGGCGTTGCCGACCGCGTTTCGATCGAGCTGGTTGACTACCGCGACTTTGCCGAGGCAGGCCGCAAGTTTGACCGGATCGTATCTGTCGGCATGTTCGAGCATGTCGGCCAGCCGCAGTTCGAAAGCTTCTTCAAGGCTTGCGCCAATTTGCTGACCGATGACGGGGTAATGCTGCTTCACACGATCGGGCGGATGGGCAAACCGGGTTCGACCGATGCATTCACCCGCAAGTACATCTTTCCCGGCGGCTATATCCCTGCCCTGTCAGAGACGCTTGCCGCGAGCGAGAAGTTCCGCCTGATCCATACCGACATCGAGACGCTACGGCTTCACTATGCCAAGACCATCCGCCAATGGTATGCCAATTGCGTTGCCAATGAAGACAAGATCGTTGCCATGTATGACGAGCGCTTCTTCCGCATGTGGACCTTCTACCTCGCCGGAGCAGCAACCGTTTTCGAACATGGCAGCATGTGCAATTACCAGATCCAGTTCGCGCGCAACCGCCATGCGCTGCCAATCACGCGGGACTATCTGGCAGTGGGTGAAGCACGCCTGCTGCGCGCGCAATAGCTGGCATCGGCAATCTCATCCCTTGGGCGGGCGCGGGAACAGCACCGGCGTGTTCTTGCGATAGGCCTGATACTCCGGGTCATCGTCCCAGCGACCCTTGCCAATCCCGTCGAGCAGGTTGATCCCGCTGATCCGCGTCAGCAGCAGATAGACAAACACCGGCGAGATCACCGCCAGCCATGACCAGCCGCTGAGCAGCGGCAGCGCCATCACCAGGATACCGGTCCACAGTGTGATCTCCCCGAAGTAGTTGGGATGCTGTGACCAGGCCCACAGCCCGCTCTGGATGAACTTGCCCTTGTTCGCAGGGTCCGCCTTGAAGCGGCGCTTCTGGTCATCCGCGATCACTTCGAAAGCAAAGCCGATCACCCAGATCGCCGCACCGGCCCAGAAGGCCACGCCCAGCGGGGCAGAGGCTTGCGCCGTGAGGATCACCAGCGCGGCAGAGGCGGTGAAGATCACCCACACCGCCTGCAGCGTCCACGCCACCAGGAACCGCGGCGGGTTCACTTTGATCTTCTCGAACCGCTGGTCCGCCCCGCCCGCGGCGTGGATGCGCATGAACAGGAAGCTGCCCAGCCGCACGGTCCAGATGCCCACCATCGCTGCGACAACCATTGCGCGCGTATCAAGCGGCGCGGCGTGATAGGCGGCCACACCTATGACAGAGAGATAGGTCAGCGCGCCGACTGTGTCGTAATAGGTGTCTTTCTGCGCGATGGCAGAAGGCACGAATGCCAGCCAGTTCACTGCGAATGCCACAAGCGCACAGGCAAACAGCGCCGGATAGCCGCCAATCTCGATGCCGCCTGAGCCCGCCAGCCAGGCAAACCCCAGCCCCAGCGCCGTGGCGATGATCACGATCATCAGGCTTTTGCCTGCACCTTTGAATGACATGGATGGCTCCCCCATTATACGCGTTCGAGTTCCTAACGAGCAGACCTGCGAAACGATCCGCACGGGATGCACGCCAGAGCTCTTTCGCGCAATTGTGGAACACAAACCACGGTTCTGGAAACTGTGACTTTCCATCAGCAATAAAGCTCCAGAATGTCCTCACGATCGGGTTCGGGCACCCGCGATAGGATCGCCAGAAGCGCGCCATTGTCGGCTTTTCGGCGTACGCCGCAATAGCGCCCGCCGCGCAGGATCACATGCCAGATGCCGGTCTCGACCCGCCATTCGAGCTGGGGAAGTGTGACTTTCCGATGCGGTGTCAGTGCGATGCGCGCGGCTTCGCGCGCGGCCAACCATTGCGCCTTGCCCTTGGCTGTTCCCAGCCGCGCGAGTGCGACGTCCCACGCCGCGTTAAACCCTTCCGCGCCCGGCTTCGTTCGCAAGCGATAGGCGCTTTCGCGGCCCATCGAGACCGCACGCGAGGCTGTCGCGACGGAGCGCGTTTCGGCCAGATGCCCGATGAATTCGGCTTGCCTCAGCGGGGTCCAGCCATCGCTGCGCGGCCGCACCGGCACAGCATGGAATGCAGGTATACGCCGCGCGGGGCCGCGCGATTTGGCAATGCGGGGAAGATAATGCTTCATCCGCCATGTTAAGGCAGATTTTGGTGAAGTAGGAAAGTTGCGCGAGGGTCTGAATGTGGGTGGGAAGCGGACGCTCACCCTTCTCTGGCGAAAATTAGCCCATACTTACGCCTCAAGAGATTTAGGTGTGCGGCTCGGCGGACCTCTTCAACCGTCCAGTCAGCTATAGGATTGATCGAACAATCCCAGCTAAACTTCCTTTTTAGATAGGCCTCCACTTGCGCAATAGCCTTCGCCACTGCGATAGCTTCATCGGGTGCAACTACATATCGAAGTGCCGAGACGCCAATTGGTTGGAACTGGTCGGGGCTGGATTGTCCGAATGGCCATCTTAGGTCACCAGAGACATTGACGAAATAGCACCTCATTCCCTGTCTTATAGTGCAGGGCCAAAGAGCTGACTATCTCTCGTCTACGTTATGCCCGCAATTGGGTCGCAACCGGACATTCGGGAAAACTCACTCCCTTTCGCTCGCAAACCAACCGTAGACCGGTCCAAAACCCATCAGCGCCGCGCCAACGAACGGCAGCGCCACCACCCATAGCCGCACGCCGGTAAGCCCTTCAGGGCTGGCGATGCTGATCGCAGCGGTCATGGCGAGGCCTATGCAGATCGCGAGCACGCCCAGCACCACGCGCAGCCTGGGCACAGTCCGTCCGCCTCTGATCGGGCCAAACATGCGTTCATGCCGCGCGAAAGTCGCAATCATGGGCATTAGCGCCACAAGATAGAGCGCGATCCACACAGGCCGTGTCCACCACCAAGCGGCGGTGCCGGGATAGACATCCAGCCCGATTCCGCCAGCCAGCCATGCCAGCACCATCACCAGCACAAAGGCGGTGAGGTGCCACAGGTACACAGTCATGATCATACCGTTCATCAGCACCGTCGCAGTCCACAACGAAAGATTGTCGAGCAGCTTGCGGCCCCATGGCTCGAGCGCGAGAACAAGCCCCGTCTGCGTCATCCCGAGCGCCAGCAACGCGATTGTAGGCGGCATGGAGTTGGTGATCTGCGCCCCCGGCACGCCGATCATGGCGATCGGATACGGGCCATAAACTGTTAGCCCCAGCAGCACCGCAAGTGACACGGCAAACCATGCCAGCGCCATGGGAACACTGCCGAACTTGCCATCCTGCCACGCATAGCCAAGCTGGTGGATCCCCACCCACACGAACAGGAAATTGATGAAGTTGATGTAAGGCACGCCGTGCGCCAGTGTCAGCCAGTCGACCGCAACAGCCGCTAGCGCCAGCGCCGCGAAACTGCCCCAACCGAACCGCTTCCAAGCCTTCAGGCTAAGCGGCGTGATCGCGGTCACCAGCAGATATACAGCCAGGAACCACACCGGCACCAATGCGAGTTGCGTCGCCATGCTCACATTCGCGCGGTCCATCCCCGCCATGGTCATGCCGAAAGCGAGCACCGCCCACAGCAGCAATACAGGGAAGACAGGGGTAATCAGGCGCTGCACGCGGCTTGCAAACCAGTCGCGGTAGAGGCCCTTGTGCCCGGGCTCGGCCTTGCGCAATTGTGCGCCCCAGCTCACCCCGTTCGAATATCCACCGACAAGGAAGAAGATCGGCATCACCTGGAAGCCCCAGGTCAGCCATTGCGACCATGGCAGAATGCCGAGCAAGTGCCCGCCCTGTACCGCACCGCTTTCGTCAAGATATGGCGCGGCGACCAGCCAGTGGCCAAACACCACTGCCAGGATCGACAGGGCTCTCAGGAAATCGACCCAGCGATTGCGCTCTGGCGGTGCCATTTGCGCCATTTCGCGTGCCTTCGCCCACATCCCCGCCATCCCGCTCTCTCCTGCAGTTGAAACAATGAGATAGTGCGCCTGCTGCAATTTCCCAAGCTCAGCTTGGCCCGATGCGCGCGCTTCTTCATTGCCCCTGCGCTATCCACCTGCTAGCCGCGCCGCGTTCAATCGAAGGTTTGCACTATGTCCGATATCAAACGTGTGGTTCTCGCTTACTCCGGTGGTCTTGATACCTCGGTGATTGCCAAGTGGCTCGAAGTCGAGCGTGGCTGCGAAGTGGTGACTTTCACAGCCGATCTTGGACAGGGTGAGGAGATCGAACCGGCGCGGACCAAGGCGCGCGCGATGGGCATCCCTGACAAGCACATCTTTATCGAAGATCTGCGCGAGGAATTCGTGCGCGATTTCGTCTTCCCGATGATGCGCGCCAATGCGCGTTATGAAGGCGACTATCTGCTCGGCACTTCGATCGCGCGCCCGCTGATCTCGAAGCGGCTGGTAGAGATTGCACATGAAACCGGTGCCGATGCCATCGCGCATGGCGCCACCGGCAAGGGCAATGACCAGGTGCGTTTCGAGCTATCCGCCTATGCGCTCGACCCCGATATCAAGGTGATCGCGCCGTGGCGCGAATGGGATTTGACCAGCCGGACTGCGCTGATCGCGTGGGCGGAAAAGCATCAGATCATGGTGCCCAAGGACAAGCGCGGTGAAAGCCCGTTCTCGACCGATGCGAACCTGCTGCATACTTCGTCTGAAGGCAAAGTGCTGGAGGATCCGTGGGAAGAGACGCCGGACTATGTCTATTCGCGCACGGACCATCCGGAAAACGCGCCGGACACGCCCGAGTACATCACCATCGATTTCGAGCGCGGCGATGGCGTGGCGCTGAATGGTGAAGCGATGTCACCGGCAAGCTTGCTTGCTGCGCTCAACGATCTGGGCCGCAAGCATGGCATCGGGCGGCTGGACCTGGTCGAAAACCGCTTTGTCGGCATGAAGAGCCGCGGCATGTACGAGACGCCGGGCGGCGAGATCTATGCCCGCGCGCATCGCGGGATCGAGCAGATCACGCTGGATCGCGGCGCGGCGCACCTCAAGGACGAGCTGATGCCGAAATATGCCGAGCTGATCTACAACGGCTTCTGGTTCGCGCCTGAACGCGAGATGCTGCAGGCGGCGATCGATCACAGCCAGGAGCGGGTGAGCGGCACTGTGCGCTTGAAGCTTTACAAGGGCGTTGCCGGTGTGGTCGGGCGCAAGAGCGCCAATTCGCTCTATTCCGAAGCGCATGTAACCTTCGAAGACGATGCCGGCGCCTATGATCAGCACGACGCGGAAGGCTTCATCAAACTGAATGCGCTGCGCCTGAAATTGCTCGCGAAGCGTGATCGCGGCAAATAGCGCCGCCATTTTGCGGTGAGCTGTTGAGTTATCCACTCCCGTCCACAAGTGAATCGGTGAAAAGTGGAAAACTCGGGGTTGCCAAGCTTGCGCGACTCACTTCGAAGGCGCAGTCTCAAGACATCGGAAGGGAGAGAAGCCCAACCGGAAATCTGGCTCTAACGAGTTGATTTCACGAGAGTTTCTCAGAACAACCGACGCAGTGGTGATTGTCCACGCGGTCTTTGAGACTGGACATGCAGAAGGTGCAAGCTGGAAGCAAGTGCAGTTGTTTGAGAAGAACGCGATCGCAGATCCACTGGATAGGCCAGGAACCTGGTTGTGGAACGATGGAAGGTGGAAGCTGAGGCAAAAACCGGCCGCTTGAGGGAAGCAATCGCGAAGGGTGAATGGTCTCGGTAGCGCCGGAAGGTTGGCACCGCTTGGAAAGGCTTCGGCCAAGAAGAGTAGGATCAGCTGAAAAGCGAGACCGGATGCCGGTGCGAGCGCCGGTGACGATAGGCTCCCAACCCGTTGGGAGATGAGACATCGAGCGCCAAGCGCTTCTTGGAAGGTTCGCCGGAAGAGAAGACCACGCGCTGGTAAGAGTGGGGTCGGTAGCAATACCGGCCCCATTTGCTTTGCGCGGCGCGTTTCTATCCGGCGTGGCATTTGCGCGGTCCGCATTCGCTTGATCCCGTTTTCCGAACATTTCCCGCTCAAATCCATGAAGCTGGCGGTGGTTTGCACAGCGCCGATTTGCCTCTGGCGGCAGAAAATGCATATCTTCCAGCCATGGAGAGGGGTTTCCTGCTGCAAGCGCGAAGCTGCCGCGCAGTGATAGCGAGCGTGCTCGCTATAACGTGCTCGCCGGTTGTAGGACAGGAGGCAGAGGCTGGCGACGACGCCGTGCCAATTCTTGAAGAGCCCAGCTTTGAAGAGGGCTTTTCCGAATTCGACATCCCCCTTGCTCCGCATGACCACCCCGAACACGCAGTCGATATCTCGATTATCGAACCACCACTGGAACCGGCGCCGGGCGAAGTCATCGAGTACGTGGGGCGCGGGCATGCATCCTTTTACGGGCGGCGATTTGCCGGGCGGCTGACTGCCAGCGGAGAGACTTTCGATCCGCGCCAGTTCACCGCAGCACATCGCACCCTGCCCTTTGGTAGCCTGGTGCGCGTCACCAACCCGCGCAATGGCCGCTCCGTGATCGTGCGGGTCAATGATCGCGGCCCCTTCATAGCCGGGCGCGAGATCGACTTGAGCCGCGCCGCTGCGGAAGAGATCGGGATCGTCCGCCGCGGTGTCGGCGAAGTCGAGCTCGAACTGATCGCGCCCTAGATCCTCAAGCGAGGGTTTGACTAAACAGCTGGCATCGCGCAGTTTCCCGCGGCATTCACAGGGGGATTCTCGATGGCAATCATGGTTCGCAGCACCGCAATTTCGCTCGCATTGGCACTGTCGCTGGGCGCCTGCGCCAAACCGACGGAACAGGAAGCCGAGGCGGTAGTTTCCGCGACAGAGAACATGACCGCTGCCAGCTTCGGCTGCATCCGCGATCTGACGCAGGTTGACCGCTTCTTCGTCGGCAATATTGACGGCGATCTGCAAGCCACCGTCGCTGTCGCCTCGTCCGAGGATGGCGGCATCTTCCCCGTCGGCTCGGTCGTCCAGCTCGTGCCCGGCGAAGCGATGGTCAAGCGCGCCGAAGGCTTCAACGCCGATACGAAGGACTGGGAGTTCTTCGAGTTTGACGTGTCGCCCGAAGGCACGGCGATCCGCAATCGCGGGCATGTTGACGTGGTCAACCGCTTTGACGGCAATTGCCTCGAATGCCACGCCAAGGCTGACGAACGCTTCGACATGATCTGCAGCACAGACCATGGCTGCGACCCAATCCCGATCAATGACGCGATGATCCGCGCCTTGCAGAAGACCGATCCGCGCTGCGGTGCCCCGCTCGAGCTCACCACGGAGGAGAGCGAAGGCCTGGCTGCGCTGATCGCCGCCACCGGGGGCAGCTAGCAGGCCGCCCGCTTACTCGCCCAGTTGCCCGCGCACCGCGCCAGCGGGAAAAGCGGTGGTGTGCACATTGACGTAGTAACGGTCCGGGTTCTTCACGATCTTCTTCAGCACTTCGGCGTCGACATCAGTGCACACATCGTCGCCTTTATCGCCGGCCAGCTCCAGCGTCACCACCGGCGGGCCGTTCTTGCCCTTGGCCCCTTCATGCACATGCGCGGCGGCGAAATCGTCCAGCCCCGCGACTTCGAGCAGGTAGCACATCCGCCCGTTCGCCAGGTCCAACTCAGCGGTGAAATCGCCACTCGCATCCTCGCCCGCGCCCTCGTGCCCCACTTCGTTCTCGCCGAACAGGCTGGTGCCGACATAGCTGAACTCGCCCTCGTCTTGCGCCAGCGAAGCGCTCGCCAACCCCAGCGACAGCGCCGCAACTCCCAGCAATCCAGTCCCCAACTTCATGTCCGTTCTCCATCGGGGCAAAGGCACCCCGCAAGGCGCATTTTACGCGTGCTCACCGAGTCGCGAAAGCGGATTCGCGCTCTCCCCCCTCGGCCTCGGCAAGCGCGGCCCATTCCTCTGCCGTGGGGATCACCAGCCACCACTCCTCCTCCTCGCCATCCTCGAATGCGTGGAGCTGGATCGCCTCGATCGTGCGCGCATCAAGATAGGGATGGTCCTCGGCCAGCTCGCGCGGGCGCTTGGCATAGCCGGGGCGCGCATAGTCCATATCCGCAACCCGCTGGAGATAGGCCTCGCGCTCCACGTCATAGCTCACCGCGGGCGAAGTCCTACAGGATGGAACACTTGGAACACTGTCCTGGGCTAAAGAACTCCGCTCGTCCTGAGCCTGTCGAAGGGCGTGAAAATCGGGAGAAGTTTCTATATCCTCCCCCCGCCCCAGCGCCTCGACCGCATCATCGAATTCGTGGAGCGCGGCAGAGACCTCGGCCCGCGCGGCCAGCCGGTCGAGCCGCGCGAGATGCGCGAGCAGCAGGCGCGAATCGTAGCGGATGCGGGTCGCAACCTCCTCGCCGTGATAGAACACGCTTTCCTCGGTGCCTTTGATGGCGCGATCGGCCAGCACTTCCTCGGCCCGGTCGCGGGCAGAGAGCAGCGCCGCATCCCATAGCTGCGCGAAAGCGGCGGACTGTCGCCGCGCGCGATAGGCGGTCTGCGGCGACACGCGCGCGACCTTGCAGGCATGGCGGACATTGCCGTTGATACTGAGGTTGTCGAGGAATTTGGCCTGGGCTTGCGGGGAGAAAATAGTGTGGCGCTGGGCGTGATCCCCAGCAGAATTGGACTGATCCCCCGCGCAGGCGGGGGCCTCATGCGATTGGGCGGATTGGTACGGGACGGGAAGTTGGGTCTGGACGGTCATGGGGAGGCTCCGAAAATTGAGGAGCCGTTCTAGTTATACTTGTTTTGCTGTGTAGGACAGTTTTCTGTCTCCCCGTCACCCCGCCCAATACTCGTCATTCCCGCGAAAGCGGGAATCCAGAGCGGATAGGAATGGCCAAGCCATTCTGGACTCCCGCCTTCGCGGGAGTGACGGAGCAGCGGATGCCTGCGAGCCTGTCCCCGCGAAGGCGAGGAGCGATTGAGGCCAAACAACAAACTGGAACCAGACTAGTTAATGAGAATTTGAGATGTAGGTCAGTTATCGGAGATCAACTAATCACTGATCCACGATACGAACAGATCTTCAGAAAACTCGCCACTTTCGGGATCAATCCCCACACCCAAATCCGCCAAATATGTCGCTAGTTGGTCGCCAGAACGAGCTATGATACCGGCTTTCTCCGCGACAGTTTTCGCTCCTGCCGAGAGTCTTCCAGTAGTGATTAGTAGTGCAAAAACTGGGCTGAATGATCTAAGCGACAAATCTTCCAAGAGCGCAAATTTCTCACTTGAAAAATGCCGAGACCGAGCTAGCTCAAGGCTCCCAACCAGCTCCCTCACGATTGAGGGTTGGATGGTTCGTTTTGGATAATGCTTAGCCTGACCGATAAAATCGATCTGCATCTCGTGTACGAGCTTCATGATGCTTCTTGGTTTATCGAGAAGATCGCCGATCCGAGCTGTTCCAACGAAGTCGATCCCTTGGTCTCCAGTCTGCCGGGTCTTCTCCGAAATCGTCGCGCCAAAAGATTTTACCAATGCAGCACCAAACTGTTCAAATTCGTCAGGGGTGAGCGATCGCATACGTTCGAGAATAGCTGCAACCTGGCGTCTACCTAGCTTTGCAAGCTGCACGGTTTCGTCATCAGAAGGATTTGGTCGCCCAGCTCCGCCGACTTCTGAATCGAACATGCCGACAATCTCGAGAAGATGAACGGTACCGGTCGCCTCTGCGACTTCCTTCCGTCTCACGATGACCGAGGCGACAGCAGCCTTTCGTTGTCCTGCCCTTTCTGCGGCTTCAATCGGATGCAATCCACCTGCTACAAGTTCGTTTGCAATTGCATCGGTCAAGTCGCGCGTTCGCCCGTCAATCCCTATCGATTGTTCCAGAGCATCAACAATCTGCGAGTTATTCACTCATCAGCCTCGAGTACTTTATCAATTGAATCAAAGACTTTTTTGAGTTCTTGCCATAGCTCGGAAGTCCTAGCAGTGGGATCGCTCCAAGCATCAATTCCTGGCTTTCGCAGCGCTTTGAGTGCTTGCTTCAGAGCGTACTCTGTTACACCAGAATTGTCTGATTCCATCTCGTCTTCAGCGACTTTCAAAGCATCATTGAAACTCTTCTCTGGATCAGAAAGAACGTTCAATGCTTTGTCGCTATCGACGATGATTTTCATCTGGCGAATCTGGCGGTTGGCATTTTGTAGCTTTGGTTCGCGTTTTTCTCCATCTACCTCTGACGGACTCAAAAGCTGATAGAATGTTGTTCGGTTCTCTTCATTCTCGGCAGTGTAAGTTTCGTTCGTAAACTCCAACCATTCGCGAACTTTCGGTGACGAAACGGCTTCGTGAAAAAAGCTGTAGAGCTTTGGACTTGCGTGAGCTCCGTACTCATCATCATTTTCCATCTGCTCAAGAGCTTTTGACGCGCGATACCGCCTGCCGACTTCTTGCGGGCTTATCCCAATCTGCTTTGCAACCTGTGAAAAGTTTTCAGCTTCATCGTCGTACATTTCTACGACCAATTTCGCTTGTTGATAGGCTCCCCACTCGCGAATGCCAGATACATGCCGGATCGCCATCAGCGTCTTGTGAAAATTGTCTTTTCCGTGTCCTCGCCGCTCACAATGATCACTGGGAGCTTTTCAAGCGATTTCTGAATGCGCTCATCCAGATCGACTGAACCATCGTTCTGATCTTTCAGCAGCGTCTTCACAGCTGCCGCACGTCGATTTCCTTCAATTACGAGATATCTCTTCTTTCCATCTTGCTCGTCATACTCTTCAATAACAAGTTGGTCCAAGGGCACAAAGCCATTGCTGGCAATAGAGTCTCGGAGTGCTTCTAGATCGAAACTCTGATTTGAGATTAACAGATCAAGGGCTTTTGCTTGCACGCCTTCCTCACCGAAACGCTCGCGCTTTGCGACTTTTCGATAGCCCGCGATGTCAAGGAAGCGGTAATTGTTAGGATCGAGCAAGAGTTGTTCCGGCTCAACTTTAGTAACTTCGGTTTCCATTCGGCACCCCTTGATCTTTTCGATTTCCTCTTATGAGCGCTGATTGTTGGAAATCAACTACTCCGCCGCCACTTTGCTCGCCCGCTCCAGCACCTTCGTGCCTTTGTGCCCCTTCGACAATCTCAGGGCAGGCTTTGTGTGAAATTCCCCCTCTCCCAACCCCGGATCACGTCCGGGGCAGGCTCCTCTCTCCCGATCGGGGAGAGGGCCAGGATTACTCCGCCGCCTCTTTCGCAGTGGCGCTTTTCCTGCCTGAGGCCCCAGCCTTCGCTGGGGCTCGTTCGAGCATGGGTTTTAGATAAGCTCCAGTGAAGGAGCGTGAAACCTGCGCAACTTCCTCCGGCGTGCCCTGCGCGACCACTTCGCCCCCGCGAACGCCGCCCTCGGGACCCAAATCCAGAATATGGTCCGCAGTCTTGATCACATCGAGATTGTGCTCGATCACCACCACCGAATTCCCCTGGTCGACCAGCCGGTGCAGGACTTCCAAGAGCTTGCGCACATCTTCGAAGTGCAGGCCCGTGGTCGGCTCGTCCAGAATGTAGAGCGTCTGCCCGGTGCTGCGCTTGCTGAGTTCCTTCGCCAGCTTCACCCGCTGCGCCTCGCCGCCGCTGAGCGTGGTCGCCTGCTGCCCCACCTTGACATAGCCCAGCCCCACTTCGTTGAGCATATGCATCTTGTCGCGGATGGGGGGCACGGCCTTGAAGAAGGTCTCCGCATCCTCGATCGTCATGTCGAGCGCGTCAGCGATGCTGAGGCCCTTGAACTTCACTTCCAGCGTTTCGCGGTTGTAGCGTTTGCCGCCGCATTCCTCGCACGTCACATACACATCGGGCAGGAAGTGCATTTCGATCTTGATCAGCCCGTCGCCGGTGCAGGCCTCGCACCGCCCGCCCTTCACGTTGAACGAAAAGCGCCCCGGCTTGTAGCCGCGCGCCTGCGCCTCTGGCAGGCCGGCGAACCAGTCCCGAATATTGGTGAAGGCGCCGGTGTAGGTGGCGGGGTTGGAGCGCGGGGTGCGGCCGATCGGCGACTGGTCGATCTCGATCACCTTGTCGCAATATTCCAAGCCGGTCACCTTGTCATGCGCACCCGCGACGACGCGGGCGCCGTTGAGCGTGCGCGCGGCGGCGGCATAGAGCGTGTCGATGGTGAAGCTGGACTTGCCGCTGCCGGAGACGCCGGTGATGCAGGTAAAGGTGCCGAGCGGGATGCTGGCAGTGACATCTTTCAGGTTGTTCGCCTTCGCGCCATGCAGCGTGAGCTGGTGCCCGTTACCCTTGCGCCGCGTGGCCGGAACCGCGATCTCGCGCCTGCCGGTGAGGTAATCGGCGGTCATCGAACCCTTGGCCTTCAGTATCTGCTTGAGCGTACCCTGCGCCACTACTTCGCCGCCGCGCACGCCCGCGCCAGGGCCAAGATCGACGATATGATCGGCCTGCCGGATCGCGTCCTCGTCATGCTCGACCACGATCACCGTGTTGCCGAGATCGCGCAGCCGCTTGAGCGTTTCCAGCAGCCGGTCATTGTCGCGCTGGTGCAGGCCGATGCTGGGCTCGTCGAGCACGTAAAGCACGCCCGAAAGCCCGCTGCCGATTTGCGAGGCGAGCCGGATGCGCTGGCTCTCCCCGCCTGACAGCGTGCCGCTGGTGCGATCGAGGTTGAGGTAGTCGAGCCCGACATTGTCGAGGAAGCCCAGCCGCTCGTTGATCTCTTTCAGGATGGCGCGCGCGATCTGCTGCTGCGTGTCATTGAGCTTCGCATCGAGGCCGAGGAACCATTTCTTCGCATCGGCCACGCTCATCTTGGTGGGCTCGGCAATATCAGTGCCTGCGACCTTCACGCTAAGCGCCTTCTCATTCAAGCGCTTGCCGCCGCACGCCTCGCATGGCTGCGCGGTCTGGAACTTGCTCAGCTCTTCGCGCATCCACGCGCTTTCGGTCTGCAGCATGCGGCGGTTGAGGTTGCCGATCACCCCTTCGAACGGCTTGCGCACAGTGTATTCCTTGCGTCCGTCCTTGAAGGTGAGCTCGACCGGCATCCCGCCTGTGCCATGCAGGATGATCATCCGCTGGTCAGGCTCGAGCTCGTTCCACGGCGTAGTCAGATCGAAATCGTAAGCCTTGGACAGGCTCGCCAGCACCTGCATGTAATAGGGCGACGGCGGGTTGCTCTTCGCCCAGGGCACCACCGCCCCCTGTTTCAGGCTGAGCGCTTCGTTCGGCACCACCAGCTGCGGATCGAACAGCAGCTTCTCGCCAATCCCGTCACACGTGGCGCAGGCACCCTGCGGCGCGTTGAAGCTGAACAGCCGCGGCTCGATCTCTTCGATGGTGAAACCGGAGACAGGGCAAGCGAACTTTTCGCTGAACACGATGCGGTTGGCGGGGATACCGGCACCTTTCATCTTGCCGCCGTCCTGTGCCCCCGCGGAGGCGGGGGCCTCGGTCGGTTGCGCGCCATCGCCTGAGGTCCCCGCCTTCGCGGGGACTCGGTCAAGATCCGCCAGATCAACGTAAGCCAGCCCCTCGGCCAGCTTCAGCGCGGTCTCGAAAGAGTCCGCCAGCCGCGTTTCAAGGCCCGCTTTCACCGCCAGCCGGTCAACCACCACTTCGATGTCATGCTTGTACTTCTTGTCGAGCGCAGGCGCTTCCTCGATCGCATACATCTCGCCGTCGATCCGCACGCGGGTAAAGCCTGCCTTCTGCCATTCGGCCAGCTCCTTGCGGTATTCACCCTTGCGCCCGCGCACCACCGGGGCGAGAAGGTAGAGCCGCGTGCCCTCGGGCAAGGCCATCACCCGGTCGACCATCTGGCTGACGGTCTGCGCGCTGATCGGTTCACCCGTTGCAGGCGAGTAAGGCACGCCGACGCGCGCCCAAAGCAAGCGCATATAGTCGTAAATCTCGGTCACCGTCGCTACGGTCGAGCGCGGGTTGCGTGACGTGGTCTTCTGCTCGATCGAGATTGCAGGGCTCAGCCCGTCGATGTGCTCGACATCGGGCTTCTGCATCATCTCGAGGAATTGCCGCGCATAAGCACTAAGGGATTCTACGTAGCGCCGCTGCCCCTCGGCATAGATCGTGTCAAACGCAAGCGAGCTCTTGCCGCTGCCCGACAGGCCCGTCACCACGATCAGGCTGTCGCGCGGCAGATCGATATCGATGCCTTTGAGGTTGTGCTCGCGCGCGCCGCGCACTGAAATTGTGGTGAGAGACATGGAAACTCTATGTTCTGGTAATGTTCACGCTGTCAAGCCGCGGCTCGAGAGCATCCGATATTGGTTGTGTATGGAGTGAGCGCAAGGCGGCGGCAATGGTTCCGCGCGCGCGGGCGCCGAAGGCAAAGCTGAGGGTTTTCTTAGGTCCCGGTTTTGCGGTTTACAAGCAGGGTAAACAGGCGCACCTTCGCGGTGTTGCCGCCGGATTGGTCACATGTTGGGATCCGGCAACTACATTGGTCACTGAGGGGTGGCTGCGCAGGCAAGCCGCGAAGCGTCACATTGCAAATCAACCCGTCAGTCTCTGGGTCGCACGAACTGCGCTGATCCGCCCGCCCATCCCTGCGGGGGCTTCCAGCTGTGTGAGACGCGAGGGATGGAGACATGACATGACGACAGAAACGCAAACGCAGCCGGCCGCACAGGACTCCGGCGAGAAGAAAAACCGCAAGCTCAAGATCAAATGTGCACCGACCCTGCAGTGGAACACAACCTCGCCGCCATGGGACATCGGGGCCACAATGACATTCGAAGAGGATAGCGACGGCACAGAGCCTAGTATGTCAGGTGTGATCTCGCCCGGCGACAATGGAGAGATCGTGATCGATATCTCCAACATGCCCAAGAATGACGATTACAATGAGAACCTCGACATCACGCTCAAGCTGGAAACCAAGAACATGCTGGGCCCCGATGGCAAGAAGCTGGACGGTGGTGCGCGCTGGGCCAACGATACGGAAGGCCATGAGACATACAATGGCAAGGACTACACTCTTGGCTATCTTTGGTTCTGCACCGCGAATCCGGAATCTCCGACCGGCTACGATCGTATGCCACCTGTGACGATCGACAATGTCACGAAGTCGAAAGACGACAAGGATGACAAAATCATCGAAATTTTGGATGACACCCCCGATGGTGCACCGGCATTCGGCTTCTGTGTCGGCTTCGTGCTTGAGGGGTATGGCGACTATTACATCAGCATTGATCCGGTGATCTCAAGCAAGGGCACCCGCACCACCAACAGCTTCATGCTGAAGGATTAACGTCAACGTTCCATCAGATAGGCGGGGTGACGAAAGCCCCGCCTATCCAGCTTTTCGCGAATTTCGGCGGCCTGATCGGTTTGGCCAAGACGCTTGAGGAGCCGAAACCTCTCCAAATCGGCACCGCCGGCATCGGAAAGGAGCGCCAGCGCCGCGTTCCAATGCGCCCTCGCCTTTTCCGGCTGATTGCGTTTTGCCTCGACATCCCCCGCCAGCAGCAGAACCGCTGTACGGTCCTTGCCCTCAAGCTCTAACCCTAGCGTCTGCAGAACAAGCGACTGGGCTCGCGCGGTGTCGCCGCTTTCGAGGGCAAGGCGCACACGCGTCCTCAATTCGCGACCGTGCAGAGCGCCCGTCCACGCCGCATTCTTTGGATCCTTGGCAATCATCTGGCTGAGCAAACTCGACGCGGCTTCGAGCATGATGCGGCTTTCGTTTGTGCGCCCTGCATAGGCAAAATTATCCGCTAGATCGAGCCGCCCAGTCACCTCTGCGTGTTGCCAATCGGTATTGGCTGGTTCGAGCTGCCGCATTTCTCCATTAAGGGAAAGCCCGCGCTCGTAGGATTGGATCGCATCGCCGATCTGACCCAGCCGGAATTGCTGTGCTCCGACGAATTGATGCGCCAGTGCGAGCTTGTATTTAGCCGACGCATTGGCGGGGTCGCGCTTAAGAACATCCTCGTAAGTCGCGACTTCACGAAGGTGCAAAGCCAAAGCCTCCTTCTCCTTGCCCAATTCCTCGTTCACGATCGCGAGCCAATTGATGTTCGTGCCGATTTCGACCTGCAGACCTGCGTCATAGGGTGCAATCCGGGCGACTGCCTCGATCTGCTTGAGGCCGCGCTCGAACGCTGGCCTAGCCTCGGCGAAACGACCTTGCT
>JASBTD010000028.1 GCA_030148605.1 Erythrobacter sp. | reverse complement strand
GTCGCCATGGCTCACGACCTGATCAATTTCTGACAGTTTCTCAACTTCCCTGGGTGCGACCACCTTTGCGCCGGTCGCGGTGACGATATCCTTGTTCCCGCCCGCATGGTCAGGGTGCCAATGAGTGTTCCAGATCTGCGTGATCCTCCAGCCCTTGGCCTCGGCTTGATTGAGATACTCCTTCCCGTCCGGCGTATCGATCGCAGCGGTTTCGCCGCTGGCGGGATCATGGATGAGGAAGCCGTAATTGTCGGACAGGCAGGGGAATTGATGGATTTCTACGGTCATGGCGGTCAACTTAGGGATGCCAAGGCAAATAGGAAAGACCCGCCTGCTCCTTGGAGCAGACGGGTCTTCTTAGCTTTGCGTTCCTGCGGAAGCAGGAACCCATATAGCATTTGGGGCTGGGCTCCTGGTTCCGCAGGAGCTCACAAACCTCGTCCTATCAGTCGTCCTTGCCCTTCAGAGCTTCGCCCAGAATGTCGCCGAGCGATGCGCCGCTGTCGGACGAACCGAACTGAGCCACTGCTTCCTTCTCTTCAGCGATCTGGCGCGCCTTGATCGAGAAGTTCGGCTTCTTCGAACGGTCAAAGCCGGTGACCATCGCGTCAACCTTGCTGCCGACCTGGAAGCGATCCGGGCGCTGCTCGTCACGGTCGCGGCCGAGATCCGAACGCTTGATGAAGCCGGTCGCGCCATCGTCGCCAACCTGGACTTCCAGCCCGCCATCGCGCACTTCGAGTACGGTGACAGTAACGGTCTGGCCCTTGCGCAGCGAACCGGCTGCGGCTGCACCTGCTTCGGTCGGAGCACCCTTCTCAAGCTGCTTCATGCCCAGGCTGATGCGTTCCTTGTCGACATCAACGTCGAGAACGATCGCCTTGACCTCTTCACCCTTGCGGTGAAGCGCCAGTGCGTCTTCGCCGGAGATGCCCCATGCGATGTCTGACATGTGGACCATGCCATCCACGTCGCCGTCGAGCCCGATGAACAGGCCGAATTCGGTGGCGTTCTTGACTTCGCCGGTGACTTCCGCGCCAACCGGGTGCTTCTCTGCGAATTCTTCCCACGGGTTGCGCTGGGCCTGCTTGAGGCCAAGCGAAATGCGGCGCTTTTCGCTATCGACTTCCAGAACGAGCACTTCGACTTCCTGCGAGGTCGACACGATCTTGCCCGGGTGGACGTTCTTCTTGGTCCAGCTCATTTCCGAAACGTGGACCAGGCCTTCGATGCCCGGCTCGATTTCGACGAATGCGCCATACTCGGTGATGTTGGTGACAGTGCCGGTCAGCTTCATGCCGATCGGATACTTCGCCGCCACGCCATCCCATGGATCGCTTTCCAGCTGCTTCATGCCCAGGCTGATGCGCTGGGTTTCTTCGTTGATGCGCACGATCTGAACCGTCACAGTGTCACCGATATTGATGACTTCGCTCGGGTGATTGACGCGCTTGTAGCTCATGTCGGTAACGTGGAGCAGGCCGTCAATGCCGCCCAGGTCAACGAAGGCACCGTAATCGGTGATGTTCTTCACAACACCGTCAATCACCTGGCCTTCAGCCAGATCGTTGATCAGTTCGCTGCGCTGTTCTGCACGGGTTTCTTCCAGCACTGCGCGGCGCGAAACCACGATGTTGCCGCGGCGACGGTCCATCTTCAGCACCTGGAACGGTTGCGGTACATCCATCAGCGGAGTGACATCGCGAACCGGCCGGATATCGACCTGCGAACCGGGCAGGAAGGCCACCGCACCGTCGAGATCGACAGTGAAGCCGCCTTTGACGCGGCCGAAGATGCGGCCTTCAACGCGCTTGCCTTCGCCGAATTCGCTTTCCAGCTTGTCCCACGCAGCTTCGCGGCGTGCGCGGTCACGGCTAAGCATCGCTTCGCCGTCTGCGTTTTCGATGCGGTCAACGAAGACTTCGACTTCCGAGCCAACGCTCAGGCCGTGCTCGTCTTCACCGCGCATGAATTCCTTGAGGTCAACGCGGCCTTCGCTTTTCAGGCCAACGTCGATGTGTGCCATGCCGTTTTCGATGGCAGTGACAGTGCCCTTGACAACCCGGCCTTCAAAGCCGCCTTCGTCTGCACCGCCGAGTTGTTCGTTAAGAAGCGCTTCGAAATCGTCGCGCGTAGGGTTGGGCGAAGTCGCCATGTGTTCAGTTTCCTAATCGTTTTGCTACCGGCCACCGGTTTTTCCGGGGTCTTTCTCCGTCCCCCGAGCACTATTGCGCGGGTGTACGGGGCAAGAGGCCGACATCTCCGCGTGGCCGAATACCAGCGCAGAGGTTCATTCCATCTCATAGATGCAAGGAACGGGCGCGCGCCTAGGCCAAAGCGCGCGTGATTGCAAGGGAAATGGGGTTGCGGCAGGGGGCGCTGATGGAACGCAGATCGCGTTTCTGAAAAGTGTGACTTTCCAGCGATTGCCCCCGGAAACAGCCGACCGCACCGCGCGCCAGGTGTGAACTTACATCGCGGGCCTGTGCTTCCGATGTGAGCGGCAGATGTTGCAAGGGGATATTGCAGTCGCATCGGCATTATCTGCCATGCGCGAATGCGAGTAGGAAAGCGCTATCCCGCGCGCTTAACGCAATGCTGCTTCAACCGCTTCAATGGCGGCTTTGGTCGCTTGCTCTTTATCGAGAGAGGTGGTGTCAATCACCAGCGCATCTTCGGCAGCACGCAAGGGCGCATCCTTGCGGTTGATGTCGCGTGCATCGCGGGCGACGATATCGCGCTCTATATCAGCCAGCGGGATATCGATTTCGCGGCCTTGCATCTCCAGCCAGCGGCGCCTGGCGCGTTCGTGCACACTTGCCGTGATGAACAGCTTCACATCGGCTTCAGGTGCGATGACTGTGCCGATATCGCGCCCGTCCAGCACAGCGCCGCCGGGCTGCTCGGCAAAGGCGCGCTGGCGCTCGTAAAGGGCGTTGCGTACTTCGGGGTGGGCGGATACGCGGCTGGCATAGCCGCCGGTCTCTTCGCTGCGCAATGCAGACGAACGCAGCAGGTCGCTGCGGAAATTGCAGCCGGCCAGCGCATCTGCCGGGTCATCCGGATCACCGCCGTCTGCCATCACCTGATAGCCAACCGCGCGATAGAGCAAGCCGGTATCCAAATGTGGCAGGCCGAAACGCGCGGCGATTGCCTTTGCAATGGTGCCTTTGCCAGAAGCGGTGGGTCCGTCGACTGCGATGATCATGCCGCTGTTTTCCGGGACTTCACGGCTTTCCACAAGCCCCAGATGGCAATCGCTGCCCAGAAACCCTCCAGCACCAGGCTGGGCCAGTTGGTGTGGACCAGCAAGGATACAGTCAGCAGCGCCGCTCCCACCAGATTGGTGCCATGCAGGATGAAAGGGTTGGGCTCATCCTTTGCGGTGAGGTAGAAATAGGCGCCGATGATGCAGGCCATGCCGACAAAGCCGATCAGGCTGTAAATGTCGAAAGCTTCACTCACGCCGAAGCCTCACTCAGCAGATCCATAAAGTTCGGGAAGCTCGTCTGAATGGGAGAAGTATCGTCCACTTCCACGCCATCGCGGCTGGCGAGGCCTGCTACCGCCATGCTCATCGCGATACGGTGATCGAGATGGGTGGTGACAGGCTCGCCCGAGGTGCCGGGCAAGGGCGCACCACCAGTGCCATGGATGATGAGGCCGTCCCCGCGCTCTTCGACACGTGCGCCCGCGAGTGTGAGCGCCGCCGCCATGGCGGACAAGCGGTCGCTCTCTTTCACGCGCAACTCGTCCAGGCCGCTTGTGGTTGTGGTCCCGTTCGCCAGTGCCGCCGCAACAAACAGCACGGGAAACTCGTCGATCATGCTCGGCGCAACCGCCGGATCGACTTCGATGCCAGTGAGTGCGGAATGGCGCACGCGCAGGTCCGCCACCGGTTCGCCGCCCACTTCGCGCCGGTCCAGCTCTTCGATTTGCCCGCCCATATCGCGCAACACCTGGATCAGCCCGGCACGGGTGGGGTTGAGGCCGACATTTTCGATGATGAGGTCGCTGCCTTCAGTGATCAGCGCCGCGACAATGAAGAAAGCGGCGGAGGAGGGATCACCTGGAACGACCACGTTCTGGGGCTTCAAATCCGCTTCGCCGCAGATCCGGATCACGCGCTCTCCATCCACTTCCTCGACTTCCAGCTCTGCACCAAAGCCGCGCAGCATGCGTTCGGAATGATCGCGCGTCGGCACGGGTTCGATCACCGTGGTGACACCGGGCGTATTGAGGCCCGCAAGCAAGATCGCGCTTTTCACCTGTGCACTTGCTACGGGCAGTCGGTAAGTGATCGGCACAGCGGGCAGAGCGCCGCGCATGGTAAGCGGCAGTGTGCCGCCTTCGGATGCTTCGAAATGTGCGCCCATGGTAGATAGCGGATCGATCACGCGACCCATCGGGCGCTTTGATAGGCTGGCATCGCCAACAAATTGCGCGGTGATCCCGTGGCTCGCGACGAGGCCCATCAACAGCCGCGTGCTGGTGCCGCTATTGCCCATATCGAGCGGGCTTTCCGGTTCCAGCAAGCTGCCTACGCCCACGCCATGGATGCGCCACTCATCGCCATGCTTTTCTATACTCGCGCCCATCTTGCGCATGGCCTCGGCAGTGGCCATCACGTCTTCGCCTTCGAGCAAGCCGGAAACACGCGTTTCGCCCACGGCCAGCGCGCCGAACATGATCGAGCGGTGGCTGATCGATTTGTCGCCCGGCACGCGCAAGCGGCCGGTCAACGGTCCAAGTGAAGTAAAACGGTGGGCTGGCAAGTGATGATCTCTGCTTGGAAGAGGTTGCGATTTTCGAGCGCGGCTTTTGACAGCGCCATGCCCCTATGGCAAGGCGCGCCGCGCTCTTGATTCGGTGTGAATTGCTACCCATCAAGAAAGAGAATTTTTTCGCGGCCTGCCGAAATCGCGGAGCGGGCCCGACCAAGGGAATGTAAAAGACATGGCCAAGCCAGAATGGGGCACCAAGCGTTCCTGCCCCAAATGCGGGGAACGCTTCTATGATCTGGGCAAGGATGACCCGGTCACTTGCATCGAATGCGGCGAGGAATGGGATCCGGAGCCTGTGCTCAAGCCCAAGCAGCCGATTCCGTTCGAGGACGACGAGAAGAAGAAAGACAGCGAAGCCGATAGCGATCTCAGCGGCGATGATGATGACGATCTGAAGGATCTCGAAAACATCGACGACGATGATGATTCACCGGATAATGACGTTGATCTGGGCGGCGACGATGACCTTGGCGTGAGCAAGGGCAAGGGCGACGACGAGGACGACGAGAATTAAGTCTTGCGTTTGGCCGGGCGCGCTCATATTGGGCGCGCCTTGCTGAAACTTCGGTTTTGCCGAAGGCGAGGCGGCGAGTTATACTCGCCAACATGACTGGCGCGGGGCCTTAGCTCAGCTGGGAGAGCGCTACAATGGCATTGTAGAGGTCAGCGGTTCGATCCCGCTAGGCTCCACCAGTCACCTGAAAAAGTCGGGCTTTAGTTATGAAGTTCGCACGCTGGCCGACGAGTTCTCGTCCGCCGGCGTTTTTCGCATTTGTCGGGCGGTAGCGTCCGAACGAGGAGTTGAAGACGATGTTTGACAATCTGTCCGACCGCCTTGGCGGCGTCTTTGACAAGCTCAAAGGCCGCGGCGCGCTGAAAGAGCAGGATGTTCGCGACGCGATGCGCGAAGTGCGCATTGCCCTGCTCGAAGCCGATGTCGCGCTGCCGGTCGCACGCCGGTTCATCGATGCGGTTACGGAAAAGGCCGTGGGCCAGGACGTGCTGCGTTCGGTTACGCCGGGCCAGCAAGTGGTCAAGATCGTTCATGACGAGCTGGTCGAAATGCTGGGCGGCGAAGATACGCCGGGCCTCGATCTCGATGCCAAGCCGCCGGTCGTGATCATGATGGTCGGCCTGCAAGGCTCGGGTAAGACGACCACGACCGCGAAGCTCGGCAAGCTGATCCGCGAGAAACACGGCAAGAAAGCGTTGATGGCTTCGCTCGACGTCAACCGTCCGGCGGCGCAGGAACAGCTCGCTGTTCTGGGCACGCAGGTAGACGTGGCGACGCTGCCCATCGTTGCTGGCCAGCAGCCGGTCGATATTGCGCGCCGCGCAATGGAAGCGGCCAAGTTGCAGAATGCCGATGTGCTGCTGCTCGACACCGCAGGCCGCCTGCATGTCGATGAAGCACTGATGGCTGAGATGAAGGCGGTTGCCGGCGTTTCTGCCCCGCATGAAGTGCTGCTGGTGGTCGATAGCCTGACTGGTCAGGACGCGGTCAACGTGGCGCAAAGCTTCAGCGGCGAGGTTCCGCTGACCGGCGTTGTCCTCACCCGGATGGATGGCGATGCGCGCGGCGGTGCGGCGCTGTCCATGCGGCATGTCACCGGCAAGCCGATCAAGTTTGCCGGCACCGGCGAAAAGCTTGACGCGATCGAGGCATTCCACCCGTCTCGCGTGGCTGACCGGATCCTGGGCATGGGCGATGTCGTCAGCCTGGTCGAAAAGGCCGCGGCGACGATCAAGGAAGAAGATGCCGAAGCGCTCGCCAAGCGCATGGCCAAGGGTCAGTTTGATCTCAATGACCTGCGCACCCAGCTGCAACAGATGCAGAATATGGGCGGGCTGGGCATGCTGGCGGGAATGATCCCCGGCATGAAGAAAGCCAAGGCGGCGATGGCGGCCAGCAATATGGATGACAAGGTGCTGGTGCATATGGATGCGATCATCGGCTCGATGACGCCCAAGGAACGCGCCAATCCCGCGCTGATGAACGCCAAGCGCAAGAAGCGCGTGGCAGCGGGCAGCGGCACTGACGTGCAGACCGTCAACAAGGTGATGAAAATGCACCAGGAGATGAGCCGCGCGATGAAGCAGATCAAGAAGATGGGCGGGCTCAAGGGTCTCGCATCGATGTTTGGTGGCGGTGGGCTCGGCGCAGCAATGCCGGGGCTTGGTGGTCCCGGTGGAATGCCCGGCGGAATGCCCGGGCTGGGCGGTCCCAAGGGCCCTTCGGTCGACCCGGACACGCTCCCGCCTGAACTCAGAGACATGTTGAACAAGAAGTAATTTCAAGAATTTACACTGGAAAGGTAATACAATGGCAGTTGCAATTCGTTTGTCGCGCGGTGGCGCGAAAAAGCGTCCTTACTACCGCATCGTCGTGGCTGACGTGCGTGCGCCGCGTGACGGCAAGTATCTTGAGCAGATCGGCACATACAACCCGATGCTGCCGAAGGATTCGGGCGAGCGCGTGAAGCTTGACGAAGACCGTGCGCGTCACTGGCTGAGCGTTGGCGCGACACCGTCTGACCGCGTGCACCGCTTCCTTGATGCTGCGGGCATCCTTGAGCGTGCGCCGCGCAACAACCCGCAGAAGGGTGAGCCGGGCGAAGCTGCGAAGGAACGCGCTGAAGAGAAGGCTGCGAAGCTGGCAGAAGCTGAAGAAGCGGCCAAGGAAGCTGCTGAAGCACCGGCAGAAGAAGAAGCAGCGGTAGAAGAAGCAGCCGCTGAAGAAGCTCCGGCAGAAGAAGCTGCTGCAGAAGAAGCACCGGCTGAAGAAGCTCCGGCTGAGGAAGCTCCGGCTGAGGAAGCACCTGCTGAGGAAGCTGCCGAAGAAAAGGCTGAGTAAGCCATTTCCAATTCCGTTTGTCCTGAGCCTGTCGAAGGACTGCTTTTCTTCTTCTTGAGCTATATGTCAGAAGAAGGACAGCGCTTCGACAGGCTCAGCGCGGACGGGAGGTTTACGATTGCCCTCTGAATCGATCGAACTCGCCGCCATTACCGGCGCGCATGGCGTGGCGGGCGAAGTCCGCTTGAAGCTGTTCGGCGCGGGCGTGGATACGCTTGCCGAGCATAAGAGCTTCAATGAGGGCGCTCTTACGCTCACCAAACTCCGTTCGGACAATAAGGGCGGCGCGATCGCGCGCTTCGCCGAGGTTTCCGGACGTGATGCGGCGGAGAAACTGCGCGGAACCGTGCTCAGCGTTTCGCGCGCAGCGCTGCCTTCGCTGGACGAAGGCGAATATTACCACGCTGATCTGATCGGGCTCGCCGTCGTTACCGACGCGGGCGAGACCGTGGGCCGCACTATCGCCGTCCATAATTTCGGCGCCACCGACATCATCGAGATCGCCTTTGAGCCCGTTCCCGAAAAGGGGCAGAAGACCTTCATGGTCCCGATGACCAAAGACGCAGTGATCGAATGGGATGGCAAGCGTATGGTTATTGCGGCAGAGTTTGCCGAATGACCTTCGCTGCCACCATCCTCACGCTTTACCCGGAGATGTTTCCGGGGCCGCTGGGCGTGTCGCTGGCGGGCAAGGCGCTCGAGCGTGGGGACTGGTCTTGCGACACCGTCAACCCGCGCGATTTCGCCACAGACAAGCACCGCACAGTCGATGACACGCCCGCAGGCGGCGGGGCAGGGATGGTGCTGAAAGCGGATGTAATGGCGGCTGCGTTGGATAGTGTGGCGAAGCCCCTTCCTTTGGGGGAAGGGGTTGGGGATGGGGGTTCGACAGCCGAAACCTCTCACACCCACCCCTCAATCCCCTCCCTCAAGGGAGGGGAAGTTCAGGTCCCCATCCTCGCCATGACTCCGCGCGGGAAACCGATCACGCAGGCGCGCATTCGCGAGATTGCCTCCGGCCCCGGCGTCACCATCATCTGCGGCCGGTTCGAAGGGTTTGACGAGCGCCTGTTCGAGGCGCGACCCGATATCGAACAGGTGAGCCTGGCCGACATCGTCCTGTCAGGCGGGGAGCCGGCGGCATTGGCGATACTTGACGCTTGCATTCGGCTGCTTCCCGGCGTAATGGGCGCGCCTTCAAGCGGACATGAGGAGAGCTTCGAAGACGGGCTCCTCGAATATCCGCAATACACCCGACCTCAAGAGTGGGAAGGGCGCACGATCCCTGAAGTGCTGCGATCGGGGGATCATGCGAAGATCGCAGCCTGGCGTAAATCCCAGGCGGAAGAGACAACACGGCTACGCAGGCCGGACTTGTGGGAACGCTATAGTGGCGATCCGGTCCGTTCTGCCTCTGGTGTGCAGCGAAAGAAAAAGGACTTGGACCAGTGAACCTGATCCAGCAGATCGAAGCGGAAGAAATTGCCAAGGCTGGCAAGGAGATTCCTGAATTTCGCGCCGGCGACACTGTTCGCGTGGGCGTGAAGGTTACGGAAGGCAACCGCGAACGTATTCAGAATTTCGAAGGCGTGGTGATTGCACGGTCGAACCGCGGCATGGGTTCGAACTTCACTGTGCGCAAGATGAGCTTTGGCGAAGGTGTGGAGCGTGTATTCCCGCTTTACGCGCCGATCGTTGACAGCATCACTGTGGTTCGCCGCGGTGTCGTGCGTCGCGCGAAGCTTTACTATCTGCGTGGCCGCACCGGTAAGCGTGCGCGTATTGCAGAGCGCAAGGTCAACGCATCTAAGGCTTAAGTCTCGTAAGAGCGAGAAACACAAGAGGGCGGTCCTGCGGGGCCGCCCTTTTTCGTTGGGCGCTTGCCAAATCCCTTCGTCATTGCGAGGAGCGGAGGCAACGAAGCAATCCAGCATTCGAATCTGGATTGCCGCGCCACCTATCGGTGGCTCGCAATGACGAGGTTTGCCTTGAGATGCGTTCAATTGCCGCAGTCGCACTTCTTCTGTTTGCCACACCAGCCATCGCGGATGATCAAACTATGAGCGAGGCACCCGAGCTGACATTCGAGCGGGTCTTCGCCTCGCCTTCGCTCGACGGGTCGAGCCCGCGCCAGGCAAAGCTTTCGCCCGATGGCCGCTATCTCACTCTGCTGCGCAACCGTGAGGATGATGCACAGCGCTATGACCTGTGGGGTTTCGACCGCGAGACTGCGACATGGACCATGCTGGTCGATAGCGAGAAGCTGAGCTCTGGCCGGACGCTGTCCGAAGACGAACTGATGCAGCGCGAGCGCCAGCGCGTCGGCAACCTCAAGGGCATCATCAGCTATCAATGGGCGAGCGACGGCACATCGGTGCTCGTGCCGCTCGATGGCGATCTCTACCTTGCCGGGCTGGACGGCAGCGTGACGCAGTTGACCGATACCGAAGAAAGCGAACTCAACCCCAAGCTCAGCCCGCGCGGTGGCTATGTTTCTTTCGTGCGCGATCGCCAGCTATGGGTGGGCAAAATCGGGGAAGAGGCCGCGCCTGTCACGCCCAGGGAAGGCGAGAACATCCGCTGGGGCGAAGCCGAGTTCGTCGCGCAGGAAGAAATGGCGCGCCTCACAGGTTTCTGGTGGGACGGGAATGATCGTCGTATTGCGGTACAACGCACCGACGAGACCCCGGTGGCTGTTGTGAATCGAGCCGCGATTGGCGCGACGGGCACGCGGGTTTTCTCGCAGAAATACCCCTTTGCGGGCAGTGCTAACGCGCTGGTTGAGCTTTACATCATGGACCCTGAGGGCGGTAAACGCGTGAAGGTCGATCTGGGCGAAGAGACCGATATCTATCTCGCGCGTGTGGATTGGGGGCCGGACGATTACCTTTACGTCCAGCGCCAGAACCGCGAGCAGACCGTGCTCGACATGCTGCGGGTCGATCCGACGACGGGCGAAAGCGAAGTCTGGTTTACCGAAAACGCGGCGCGCGAGAACTATTGGATCAATCTGGATGATCACTATCGCTTTCTGGACGACGGATCGCTGATCTGGTGGAGCGAGCGTGACGGGTTCGGGCATCTCTATCGCTTCGCTGATGGCGACTGGACACAACTCACCAACGGCGAATGGGTTGTCACCGGGCTTGTGGGGGTCGATCAGGAGCGCGGACGCCTATACTTCGAAGGCAATGCAGACGGCGTGCTGGAACGGCATATCTACGCGCTTGATCTCGACACCCCCGGCCAATGGACGCGGCTAACCGAACCCGGCTTTGTCAATTCCGCGAGCATGGACAAGAAGGGGCAATCATTGCTGGTTTCGCGATCTGCGTCCAACCAGCCGCCGCAGGTCTATCTCGCCGATACTAACGGCAATCGGATCGCGTGGGTCGAAGAGAATGCGCTCGATGCAGACCATCCCTATGCGCCATTCCTCGCCAGCCATGTTGCCCCCGAATTCGGCACGGTTGAGGCGGAGGACGGCACGCCGCTGCATTACATGATGCTCAAGCCCGAAATGGAGCCGGGCAAGCAATATCCGGTGTTCTTCTACCACTATGGCGGCCCGGGCCCGCAGTTGGTAGATCGCGCTTGGGACGGCGCATTGGCGCAGGCTATCGTTGACAAGGGCTACATCTGGTTCGCGCTCGACAATCGCGGCTCGAACAATCGCGGGGTCGATTTCGAACAGCCGATCTACCGCGCGATGGGCGGGGTGGAAGTGCGCGACCAGGCCAAGGGCACCGAGTTTCTGAAGACGCTCGATTTCGTCGATCCGGACAAGATCGCGATCTACGGCTGGTCCTATGGCGGATACATGACGCTCAAGCGCTTGCAGGCGGAGCCGGGTGTTTATGCTGCAGGCATTTCAGGCGCGCCGGTGACCAAGTGGGAGCTTTACGACACCCACTATACCGAGCGCTATATGGGTGACCCGCGCGAAGTGCCTGAGGCCTACACCACAGCCAATGCGATGCAGGATGCAACCAGAATGAGCGATCCTCTGCTGCTGGTGCACGGCATGGCGGATGACAATGTGGTGTTCGAGCATTCGTCAGAGCTGATCGCCGCGCTGCAAGAGGGCAATGTGCCGTTCGAGATGATGCTCTATCCAGGCTATACACACCGCGTTGCAGGCGAGAATATCTCACCGCATTTGTGGAACACCTATTTCAGCTTCCTCGCACGGCACGGCGTGACCCCGCCCGAGTAGGTCGGCGGGGCTCGCTCAGCCATTCAAGCGCGGTCTTGGCTACGTCCGCAGGCGCCTCCACCTGCGGATAATGGCCAATTGTCGGCAGCAACCTCGCCCGCGCCTTGGGCAAGGTGTCACACCATTTGCGGAACGCATGCTGGCCTGAAACGGGATCAAGCGCGCCATTGATCAGCCCGATCCGGTCTTGCGTGCGGCCTAGCGCGCCCACCCAGCGCGCTTCATTGGCGCGCCGATCTGCGATGTAGTGCAACAGCTTGTGAAAGATGCGGTGGCCGTCCTGCTCGGCAATGAATTCCCAGAATGCGTCGAGCTCTGCTTCGCTCGGCTGCGTGTCCGGCCCGAAGACTTCGGAAAAGCTCTTGCCGAAACCCTTGCGGTTTAACAGGCGGCTGACGATGAAGCCGAGCGGCGACGTGCCAAGCTTCTGGATTGGCCGCGCGCGGTGCTGGTCAGGGAAGAGGCCGCCGTTGAGGAACACCATCTGGCCAAGCCCCAGCGCGCCGGAGTTTTCCAATTGCCGGGCAAGCAGTTCCTGCCCCACAGATACGCCGTAGTCATGGACCAGCGCATCCCACTGGGTGATCCCCAGATGGGTTAGCAGCGCTTCCTGCAAATCGGCCTGACGGTGGATCGAATATCCAGATCGCGGCTTGTCTGACAGGCCGAAGCCCAGCATGTCACATGCGATCAATCTGTGCTTCGCGGCCAGCGTATCCCACACAGGCAACCAGTCCCACGAACAGGTCGGAAAACCATGCACCAGCAGCAAGGCCGGGCCGTCACCATCGGTCCAATAGGCGATCTGGTGGCCTTCAAACGTGAAATAGTTCGCGCGACCGCGCCATTCCCGTGTATCGGCGTGCATAGGTTTTCCTCTTGCCATGCGACGCTAGTGCAGGCAGCGGGGCGCGCAAGTCAATTCAGCTTTGGAGCAGTGAAGTGGGTTATCGGGTAGCAGTCGTCGGAGCGACCGGAAATGTCGGGCGCGAAATGATGCAGATCCTCGCCGAGCGCGAGTTTCCCTGCGATGAAGTCGCGGCGGTTGCATCGGGCCGTTCGACCGGCACAGAGGTGGAGTTTGGCGACACCGGCAAGATGCTCAAGTGCAAGAACATCGAGCATTTCGACTTTACCGGTTGGGATATCGCCCTGTTCGCAGCGGGCAGCGGCCCGGCCAAGGAATATGCGCCCAAGGCGGCGGCGGCTGGCTGCGTGGTGATCGACAATAGCTCGCTCTATCGCATGGAGCCTGACATTCCGCTGATCGTGCCGGAAGTAAATCCGCACGCGATTGACGATTATTCCAAGCGCAACATCATCGCCAACCCCAATTGCTCCACTGCGCAGATGGTGGTGGCGCTGAAGCCGCTGCACGATGCCGCAACGATCAAGCGCGTGGTTGTGTCCACCTATCAGTCAGTTTCCGGCGCAGGCAAGGCTGGCATGGACGAACTGTTCAACCAGAGCCGTGCGATCTTTGTGGGCGATCCGATCCAAACCGAGAAATTCACGAAGCAGATCGCATTCAATGTGATCCCGCATATCGACGTGTTCCTGGACGATGGATCGACCAAGGAAGAGTGGAAGATGGTGGTCGAGACCAAGAAGATCCTCGATCCCAAGATCAAGCTGAGCGCCACTTGCGTGCGCGTGCCGGTGTTCGTCGGCCACTCCGAAGCGATCAATATCGAGTTCGAGAACGAGATCAGTGCGGAGCAAGCGATGGAAATCCTGCGCGAGGCGCCGGGCATCATGCTGGTCGATAAGCGCGAAGATGGCGGATATGTAACTCCGGTCGAATGCGCGGGCGATGGCGCAACCTATGTCAGCCGCGTACGCGAAGACCCGACAGTGGAGAACGGCCTCACCTTGTGGTGCGTGTCTGACAATCTGCGCAAGGGCGCAGCGCTCAACGCGGTGCAGATCGCCGAGCTACTGGGCCGCACGCATTTGAAGAAAGGCTAGGCTTGAGCGCCTTTGACTTCACGCATGCAATAGTTCGTGAGCCGGCACAGTCGGTGACCGACGGGCTGCGTGACGGGGATCACGCCGGGCCTTCCCATGATGCAGTAAAGCGCGAGCATGGGGCCTATGTTGCCACGCTGAGAGAGCTCGGGCTTGAGGTCGAGGTGCTTCCCGCGCTTGAGGCTTATCCGGATTCGATCTTCGTCGAAGACCCGGCGCTGGTGTTCAGCGAAGCAGCAATCCTGCTGCGCCCAGGCGCGCCCACGCGGGCGGGCGAAGTCGCGGAAATCGCACCGGAACTGGAAACGCGTTTCGAACGGGTGCTGACCCTTGGCGACGGGTTTGTTGACGGCGGCGATGTCCTCACCACGCCGGATGAAGTGCTGATCGGGCTGTCTGCCCGCACGGATGCGGCGGGCGCCAAGTCTCTGATCGCGGCATTGGCGCAGCTGGGCAAACAGGGTAGGGTAGTGAAAACGCCGCCGGGCGTGCTGCATTTCAAGACCGGCTGCGGCCTGATCGATGAAGGGACCGTAGCGATTGCGGCGGCGCTTGATGATGCAGAGATGTTCGGCGATCTCAAGCGCATGGTCCTTCCCGCAGGCGAGGAAGCAGCTGCCAATATCCTGCGCGTGCGCGACACTGTGTTGATCGGCGAAGGTTTTCCCGAAACGCGCGAGATGATCGAGCGGCATGGGGTCACAACGCTTGCCTTGCCAATCTCTGAAATTGCGAAGATCGATGCAGGCCTTTCCTGCATGTCGCTGCGTTGGCGGAGCGTCGCAAGCTAAGGCTGGCGAGGAATGCCAATCGCGGCTAGCGTGCGCGGCATGACACTCTCAGCCGATCTCTTCTTCAGTTTCCGTTCGCCTTACAGCTATCTCAGCATCGGGCGGTACCGCGAGCTTTCCGAAACGCACAATGTCGATATCACGCTGAGGCCGGTCTATCCGATTGCCATCCGCGACCCCGACATCCTGTTCACCGGCACGCCGCTGGCGGGGCGATATATCTTCCTGGATGCGGCACGTTCGGCCGAGATGCTGGGCATTCCCTATCGCTGGCCCCGACCAGACCCGATTGTGCAGAACCTGATGACGCGCGAGATTGCAGCGGATCAGCCCTATATCTATCGCCTCACCCGCATGGGGCAGGCTGCAGCGAACCGGGGCAAAGGCCTTGCATTCGCAGATGAGGTTTCGAAGATCATCTGGTCAGGCAACACCGATGACTGGCATGAAGGCGATCATATGGCGCAGGCTGTGGCGCGCGCGGGACTTGACCTGGCAGAGCTTGACGAAGAGGTTTCCGCCCAGGCTGAAGAACTCGATGCGGAAATCGCCGCCAATGAAAAGGCGCTTGAAGCCGGCGGCCACTGGGGGGTGCCGACACTGGTGTTCGAAGGCGAGCCATTCTTCGGGCAAGACCGGATCGAGATGGCCAAATGGCGGATGGAGCAAAAGGGACTCGCGAAGCGGTGAAGGGCGACCTGACGGGCAGTTGCCAGTGCGGGGCCGTGACCTATCGCGCAAAGTCTGCGGCCCGCGGCTACGCGTGCCATTGCCTTGATTGCCAGAAGCAATCATCAAGCGCGTTCGGAATTTCGATCCCCATGGATGCTACTGATCTTTCGGTTGAAGGTGACATCGCCTGTTTCACCAAGACAGCCGACAGCGGAGCGCAAACCGATTGCTATTTCTGTCCACGCTGCGGCAGCAGGATCTATCACGAGGGCAAGGGGCGGCTGGGCAAGGTCACCATCAAGGGGGGCACTCTGGACGATACCTCCGCTATCGAATTGACAGGGCATGTATGGACCAGTCGCAAGCAAGCCTGGCTTGATCTCGATCCCGATCTGCCCGCTTGGGAAACACAGCCTGCTTCGCCAGAGGAGTGGGAGCTGCTCTGGGGACGCAAGGCGCAGTAATGACAGACTATTTCGAAAGCTTCGACGGAACACGGCTCGCCATCCACCGCACAGGCGAGGGACCGCCGGTTGTGCTGCTGCACGGGCTGTTCTCCAGCGCAGAGATGAACTGGATCAAATGGGGGCATGA
>JASBTD010000016.1 GCA_030148605.1 Erythrobacter sp. | reverse complement strand
CGCACCAATGTGACCGGCTCAGCACGGTTCAAGACGCTGATCATGGCGGGTGATTACACCACCGCCGTGGAAGTCGCGCGCCAACAGGTCGAAAACGGCGCGCAGGTGATCGACGTCAATATGGACGAAGGCCTGCTCGATGCGGTCGAGGCCATGACCACCTTTCTCAAGCTGATCGCGGCCGAGCCCGACATCGCCCGCGTTCCGGTGATGATCGACAGTTCGAAGTGGGAGGTGATCGAGGCAGGCCTCAAGTGCGTTTCGGGCAAGCCGATCGTCAATTCGATCTCGATGAAGGAAGGCGAGGAAGCCTTCCTGCACCACGCAAGGCTGTGCATGGACTATGGCGCGGCCGTGGTGGTGATGGCATTCGATGAAAAGGGGCAGGCCGATACCAGGGAGCGCAAGGTCGAAATCTGCAGCCGTGCCTACAAGCTGCTGACCGGCATCGGTTTTCCGCCTGAGGACATCATCTTCGATCCCAACATCTTCGCCGTTGCAACGGGCATCGAAGAGCATGACCGCTACGGGCTCGATTTCATCGAGGCAGTGCAAGAGATCAAGGCTGCCTGTCCGCATGCCAAGACATCGGGCGGGCTTTCCAACCTCTCTTTCAGTTTTCGCGGCAACGAAACCGTGCGCCGCGCGATGCACTCGGTCTTCCTCTATCACGCGATCCCCGCCGGGCTCGACATGGCGATCGTCAATGCGGGCCAGCTCGACATCTATGACGATATCGATGCCGAATTGCGCGAAGCGTGCGAGGATGTGATCCTAATGCGCCGCGCGGATGCGACCGAGCGGCTGATCGATCTGGCTGAAAGCTACAAGGGCAAGTCTGTCGCGGATGAAAAAGCAGCCGAGGAATGGCGCGGCTGGCCGGTCGAAAGGCGGCTCGAGCATGCGCTTGTCAAAGGCATCGATGCGCATGTCGTCGATGACACAGAGGAAGCGCGCGCCGCGCTCGCCGCCAAGGGTGGCCGCCCGATCGAAGTGATCGAAGGCCCGTTGATGGACGGCATGAACGTGGTCGGCGATGTGTTCGGCAGCGGCAAGATGTTCCTGCCGCACGTGGTCAAGTCAGCGCGTGTGATGAAGAAGGCGGTGGCGCATCTCATCCCCTTCATCGAGGCCGAGAAAGACCTGCTGCCGGAGGCGGAACGCAAGGCAAAGGGCAAGATCGTGATGGCGACCGTGAAGGGCGACGTCCACGATATCGGCAAGAACATCGTTGGCGTGGTGCTGCAGTGCAATGGCTATGACGTGATCGATCTGGGCGTGATGGTGCCGTGGCAGGACATTCTGAAATCGGCCAATGACAACAAGGCGGACATGATCGGGCTTTCCGGCCTCATCACTCCGTCGCTCGATGAGATGGTGACAGTGGCCGAAGAGATGAGTCGCAGCGAATTCACCATGCCGCTGCTGATCGGTGGGGCGACCACCAGCAAGGTCCACACCGCGCTGAAGATCGATCCGGCTTACCCCGGCCCGGTGGTGCATGTGCTCGATGCGAGCCGCGCGGTCGGGGTCGCCAGCCGCCTGCTTTCCGACACCCAGCGCGATGATTTCGTCAGCGATACTGCCAGTGAATATGCCAGGGTGCGCGAAGCCCGCGAAGGCAAGTCTGCAAGCGTCTTGCTGAGCCTGGAGGAAGCGCGGGCAAACTATTACGACGCATTCCTGAGCGACAAACCCGCACCGCCTGAAAAGCCCGGTGTGCATGTGTTCGATGATTGGGATCTGGCTGATCTGCGCGAATATATCGACTGGACGCCGTTCTTCCGCGCGTGGGAATTGCATGGCAACTATCCCGCGATCCTGGACGATGAAGTGGTGGGCGAAACCGCACGCCAGCTGAAAGCCGATGCCGATGCGATGCTCGACAAGATCGTGGCGGAGAAATGGCTCACTGCGCGCGGTGTTGCGGGCTTCTGGCCCTGTGCACGCGATGGTGACGATGTCACGATCCATCTCGCCGATCAGGAAGAGCATGTGGTGCTCCCCTTCCTGCGCCAGCAAGTGAAGAAAAGCCGCGACCGTGCGAATATGTGCCTGGCGGATTTCATCGATCCGGCGGGCGACTGGATCGGCGGATTTGCTGTTGGTATCCACGGGATCGAGCCGCATTCGAAACGCTTCCTTGAAGACAAGGATGATTATTCGGACATCTTGCTGAAAGCACTGGCAGACCGGTTTGCGGAGGCCTTCGCGGAAGCGTTGCACCAACATACGCGCACGGAACTGTGGGGCTATGCGCCGGACGAGCAGCTAACCAATGAAGCGCTGATCAAGGAACAGTATCGCGGCATCCGCCCGGCACCCGGCTATCCCGCTTGCCCTGACCATTCCTTGAAGCCGATCCTGTTCGATCTGCTTGACGCGGAGAACAATGTCGGCCTCACGCTGACCGAGAATTTCGCCATGTATCCGACTGCTGCGGTGAGCGGGTTCTATTTCGGCCACCCTGAAAGCCAGTATTTCGGGGTTGCGCGGATCGGGCGTGATCAGCTGGAAGACTATGCGAAGCGCCGTGGGGTCGATATGTCGACTGCCGAACGATGGCTACGCCCGAATCTCGACTGAATACTGTCCAGCCCACGCTGGCGCATACATCACGCTTCGCGCTTGTTGGCGGAGCGCTACTCGCTGTTGCCTACACGCTATGCTGGTTTATCGTCTCTACCGAGGCGGATTTGCTGCGCCAGCTATGGTTCCTGCCCGGCGTAGGCGTGATCGGTGCGATCATTGCCAATGCCAGCGGCACGGGCGGGGGCGTGGTATTTGTGCCGATTTTCAACGCCTTGCGTGACCATGGAGTGATGGAGCTGGACCCGATCCGGGTCACTGCCGTCTCGATGGGCATCCAGGCCTTTGGCATGAGCGTGGGGGCACTGCGCTGGACTGACCGGCTCTATCACCAGAAGCCGCCGGCACTGCTGGAAGCGCAGACCAACGCGCGCGATTACTGGCTTGTATGCGCATTGGTGATCGCCTTGTCAGTGCCGGCCCTGCTCGCCACCCAGCGGCTGTTCGCGTTTGACGGGCATGCGGTGCTGATGGGGTACAAGGGCTTCTCGATTGTGCTGGGTCTGGCGCTGCTCGTCGCGACCTGGACCTTCAATCGCAACCTTCCGGAACGCACGAAACTGGAGCCAGTCGACATCGCCATTCTGGCGCTGATCTCGATCCCCGGCGGCGCGATTACCGCTTTGTTTTCAGTGGGAATTGGCGAGCTTGTCGCCTTCTATCTCTTTTTGCGGCACTACCCGATCCTGCTTAGTGTCGGCACCGCTTGCGTGATCTCCGCCGTCAGCGTTGCGGCAGGCCTGGTCTGGCATGTCGAGGCTGGCACAGTGCAATGGGAAGTTGTGCTGCTGGCTGCACCCGGCGCTATGCTGGGCGCTTTCCTCGCACGGCCGATTGCACTGTGGCTCGGCCCGCGAAAGCTCAAGACCTATGGCGCGATCTGGATTGTCGGCTCTGCGCTCTATTTGCTGTGGCTTAATTGGGGCTAGCGCCAAGTTCGCCAATTGACGCTTTCCGAGGAATCGCGCAGAGCAAAGGGGCTGCTGCAGGAGCGATTCTGCAGACACATCAGCGGGAGAGTTCGTGAAGCCCCTCGGGGCCAATCGACGCCGAAGGAGCAACCACCCCGGAAACTCTCAGGCAAATGGACCGCTTGTGTGTAGGCACTCTGGAAAGCGTTCTTGCGGCTGGCATGAACCACCGAAGGGGAACGCCCGCCAGATCAGCGGGCTAAGCTCTCAGGTCACCCGACAGAGGGGGTACGGATCAAGGCTTCGAGGCGAAGCTTTGCGCCTTCTGTGCGGGGACTGATTTTGAGCGACGACGAACCAATCGAAGAACTGCCGCTAGAGAAGCTGCCGCTTGACGGCTGGCATCGCGAGCGTGGCGCGCGCATGGTGCCGTTTGCGGGCTATGAAATGCCGATCCAGTACGCCGGTCCGTTTGGGGGCATCGTCGCCGAGCATAACTGGACCCGCCAAAGCGCCAGCCTGTTCGATGTGTCGCATATGGGCCAGCTCGCGCTGAGAGGTGACGGCGCGGCGCATGAGCTGGAGAAGCTTGTTCCCGGCGCGATTTCGAACCTCAAGCACGGCAAGATGCGTTATTCGCTGCTGCTGACCGAAGCGGGCGGAATCATAGACGATTTGATGGTCACTAATACCGGTGCGCATATCGCGCTGGTGGTGAACGGCGCGTGCAAGTGGGACGATATTGCCCATCTGCGCGAGCATCTGCCCGATGAAATCACGCTCACCCATTTTGACGATTTCGCGCTGCTCGCATTGCAAGGGCCGAAAGCGGGCGATGTGCTTGAAGCATTGATCCCCGGCACCGGCGCGCTGACATTTATGACGGCGGGCCTGTTCGAATGGAACGCCACGCATCTCTGGGTCAGCCGGGCGGGCTATACCGGCGAAGACGGTTTCGAAATTGCTGTGCATGAAAGCAAGGTTGAAGCACTGGCTGACGCGCTGGTGGCGGATGAACGCGTGCAACCGGCCGGGTTGGGCGCGCGCGACAACTTGCGGCTGGAGGCGGGCTTGCCGCTCTACGGGCATGACCTGAGCGAGAACACTGATCCGATCAGTGCAGACCTGGGCTTTGCGATCTCGAAGAAGCGTCGCAGCGAAGGCGGCTATTTCGGGCACAAGGCAGTGATGGCCCGGCTTGCCGAAGATGAAGCAGGCACGCTGGCACAGCGCCGCGTGGGCCTCAAGCTGGATGGCCGCATGCCCGCACGCGAAGGGGCCGAAGTCTTCGCAGGCGAGACCAAGGTTGGCATGGTTACCAGCGGCGGCTTTTCACCCACGCTCGAGCAACCTATCGCCATGGCTTATATCGCTGGAGCGCATGCCGCAGATGGCACTGCGCTGGAAATCGAAGTGCGGGGCAAGCGCTTGGCTGCAACCGTCACACCCATGCCTTTTGTTCCGCACCGCTATTATCGAGGGAGCTGATTTGATGCCGCGTTACTTCACCGATGAACATGAATGGATTGATGTCGAAGGCTCCACCGCCACAGTCGGGATCACTGATTACGCACAAGAGCAGCTGGGCGATATTGTCTTCGTCGAATTGCCGACTGTGGGAACCAACCTTGATCAGGGCGGCGATGCGGCCGTGGTCGAAAGCGTGAAGGCCGCAAGCGATGTCTACGCACCGATTGACGGCAAGGTGATCGAAGCGAACGAAGACCTTGAAGAGGATCCCGCACTGGTCAACACCGACCCGGAAGAAGGCGGCTGGTTCTTCAAGATGACCGTGGCTGACCCGTCGCAGCTGGAAGAGCTGATGGACGACAAAGCCTATAAGGCGTTTGTTGACGGGCTTTGATCGAGAGCGAGTCCCCGCGCAGGCGGGGACCGGCCGCAGATAGCGGTGCTCGGGCCGCAAGAGACCCCCGCTTTCGCGGGGGATCACGAAAGAGATGACAATGCGATACCTCCCCCTGACCGATGCCGATCGCGGCGAAATGCTCAGCGTTATCGGTGCAAGCTCGATTGACGATCTGTTTGTTGACGTGCCGGAAGAGGCGCGGCTCGATGGCCCCATTCGCGGATTGCCCATGCACGCCAGCGAAATGGCGGTCGAGAAGCATATGCGCGCGCTTTCGAAGAAGAACCTCGCCGCGGCTGACGCGCCGTTCTTCCTCGGCGCAGGAGCTTATCGCCATCATGTTCCATCCAGCGTCGATCATATCATCCAGCGCGGTGAATTCCTGACCGCCTATACGCCCTACCAGCCCGAGATCGCGCAGGGCACGCTGCAGATGCTGTTCGAATTCCAGACGCAGGTGGCAAGGCTCTATGGCTGCGCGGTGGCTAATGCCTCGCTCTACGATGGCTCGACCGCGTGCTGGGAAGCGGTGGCCATGGCCGGACGTGTCACGCGCAAGAACCGCGTTGTGCTGTCAGGCGCATTGCACCCGCACTACGCCGAGGTTGTGCGCACCATGGCGAAGTTCACGCAGGATGAGATCGCCGATGCCGAGCCTGCGATCCAGCCTGCGCCAGACAATGCAGGGCTGATTTCGCGGATCGATGACGAGACGAGCTGTGTTGTCGTGCAATATCCCGACATTCTTGGCCGCATCACTGACCTTGGACCGATTGCCGAGGCTGCGCATGCCAAGGGCGCGCTGCTAGTAGTGGTCAATACCGAGCCTGTAGCGCTGGGAGCGATCAAGGCGCCCGGCGAGATGGGCGCGGATATCGTGGTTGGCGAAGGGCAGGCGCTGGGCGTGGGACTGCAATTTGGCGGGCCATATCTGGGCCTGTTCGCGGTGCGCGATCCCAAGCATGTGCGCCAGATGCCGGGGCGACTATGCGGCGAGACCGTGGACGCAGAGGGCAAGCGTGGCTTCGTGCTGACATTGTCCACCCGCGAGCAGCATATCCGGCGCGAGAAAGCGACCTCCAACATCTGCACCAACAGCGGGCTCTGCGCGCTGGCGTTCAACGTGCACATGAGCTTGCTGGGCGAGAAAGGCCTGCGGGCATTGGCGGCAGACAACCACCGGCTGGCCTGCCTTGCGGCGGATCGCCTGGCGAAGGTGCCGGGTGTTTCCGTGCTGAATGACAATTACTTCAATGAATTCACACTGATGCTGGGGCAGGATGCGCGTGAAGTGGTGCACAAGCTAGCAGCAAAAGGCGTGCTGGGCGGCGTATCGCTCGGGCGGCTCTATCCGGGCGCGCAGCGCCTTTCCCAATGCCTGCTGGTCGCTGTTACCGAGACGACCAGCGTGGAGGATATCGAAGCGCTTGCGACCGCGCTTGAGGAGGTGCTGCCATGAACGCACCCAACCAATCCGGCTGGAAGCCTGAAATGAGCCGAGCCAGCGATGACAGCCTCAATAATGGCCCTGCAACCACAACCGGCAAGCGCGCGCTGATGCTGGAAGAGCGGCTGCTGTTCGAGATCGGTCGCGCAGATGTGACCGGAGTGGACCTGCCCGAGCCAAGCGCCGATGCGCCCAACCGCCTGGGCGGTCTGGACCGCGCGGAGCCGATCGGCTTGCCCGGCCTGACCGAGCCTGAAACCGTGCGACACTACACGCGGCTAAGCCGCCAGAATTACGGCATTGACCTCGGCTTCTTCCCGCTCGGCAGTTGCACCATGAAGCATAACCCGCGCCTTAATGAGAAAGTCGCACGCATGCCTGGCTTTGCCGATGTGCATCCCTTGCAGCCGCAGGAAACGGTGCGCGGTGCGTATGAAGTGATCAACGAGCTGGCGCACTGGCTGATCGAGCTTACGGGCATGCACGGCGTTGCGATGAGCCCCAAGGCAGGCGCGCATGGCGAGCTGTGCGGCATCCTTTGCATCCGTGCCGCGTTGGAAGCGCGCGGCGATGCCCGCGAAGTGGTGCTGGTGCCTGAAAGCGCGCATGGCACCAATCCTGCGACGGCCGCCTTTGCCGGATACCGGGTGGAAGACATCCCCGCGACAGATGAAGGCCGGGTTGATCTTGCGGCGCTGAAGGCCCGCCTTGGCCCTGATGTCGCCGCTGTCATGATCACCAACCCCAACACATGCGGCTTGTTCGAACGCGACATGAAGGCGATTTCGGACGCTGTGCATGAAGCGGGCGGCTTCGTCTATTGCGACGGCGCGAATTTCAACGCCATCGTGGGCAAGGTGCGCCCGGGTGACCTCGGCGTTGATGCGATGCACATCAATCTGCACAAGACCTTCTCCACCCCGCATGGCGGCGGCGGGCCGGGTTCTGGCCCGGTAGTGTTGTCGGAAGCGCTCAGCCCCTTCGGCCCGCTTCCCTTCACCGCGAGGACTGCCGATGGCGTGGTGCATCTGGTGGAGGAAGAAAGCGCCGAAGAATTCGGCCATTCGCAGGCCTTTGGCCGGATGACGGCGTTCCACGGCCAGATGGGTATGTTCACCCGCGCACTGACCTATATTCTCAGCCATGGTGCCGATGGCTTGAAGCAGGTGGCAGAGGATGCCGTGCTCAACGCCAATTATATCCTGCGCAGCATGGAGGATTTGCTCCACGCGCCTTACGCGGCAAGCGGCCCGTGCATGCATGAAGCGCTGTTCGGCGACAAAGGGTTTGGCGGCGAACTGTCCACGCTCGATCTGGCGAAATCGCTGATCGATGAAGGCTATCATCCGATGACGATGTATTTCCCGCTGGTGGTGCACGGGGCAATGCTGGTCGAACCAACGGAAACAGAGAGCAAAGCCGCGCTGGATCAGTTTATCGCCGCGTTCCGCCATCTGGCAGAACGCGCCAATGCAGGCGATGAGACGATGAAGCAGGCGCCCTATTACGCGCCGCGCAGGCGGCTTGATGAAACGCTCGCCGCGCGCAAGCCCAAGCTGACGTGGAGCGAAGGCTGATCCCGCGGCCATGCGGATCATCTTCTCACGCAAGGGTTTTGACAGCGGGTCTGGTGGCGGACCTTCGCCGATTGTCGATGGCAGGCCAGTAACGCTGCCGATCCCGGCGGGCGCGGCTTCGAACACGACCTATGGCGAGCTGGGGCTTGGCGAGCATGCGGCGCGGTCAAGCCGCGGCAAGCTGGGCGCAGATGACTTCTGCCATCATGATCCGATGTTCACTGAAGATGGTGAATGCCTGTTCGGCCAATGCGGGGCGGCGCAAACGCATCTCGAACGGCAAGGTGTGCGCGAAGGCGATGTGTTCCTGTTTTTCGGGCTGTTCCGAGACTGGGAGCAGGGCGGCGAGCCGCACCACCGGTTCTTCGGCTATCTGGAAGTGGCTGAGATCGTCCCGCTGTCGGATGGTGCCCCGCGAGAGTTGATCGATATAGCGCATCCGCATGCGCTTGCGATGCACCACAGGAATGACGTGATCTATCGCGGGCCGGGGTGCATGGCGGCGCGTGCATCCAATGCCTTGCGACTGACTGTGCCCGGCGGGCCGGTGACGCTGTGGAACCGGCCTGAATGGCTCAAGCGCGGCGGGCTAAGCTATCATGACAAGCCCGAACGCTGGCTGCGCGGCAGCAAGCTGCGCAGCGTGGCGCGCGGGCAGGAATTCGTCGCCGAGATCGGGCGCAGGCAGGCCCCGCGCGATTGGCTGGCGGGGATCGTGGACGAGATCAAAGCGTCTTGATAATTGCCGAGAAATCGAGCCCGCCGTTTTCCGCGGCGAAAGCCTCGTAAAGCTCCTGCGCGTGTTTGCCCAGCGGAGTCGAGCTGCCCGACGTTTGCGCGGCTTCCATTGCCAGCTTCAAGTCCTTCAGCATCAGCGCAGTGGCAAATCCACCCTGGTAATCATTGTCTGACGGGCTTTGCGGTCCCACGCCGGGGACAGGGCAATAGCTGGTCATGGACCAGTTCTGACCAGATGACACGCTGGAAATGTCGAAGAAGGTTTGCGGATCGAGCCCCAGCTTCTGCGCCATCTGGAACGCCTCGCATGTGCCGATCATGTGGATCGCCAGCAGCATGTTGTTGCAGATCTTGGCGGCCTGGCCATTGCCGATCCCGCCTGCGTGGATCACTGCCTTGCCCATCGCTTCCAACACCGGCTTGGCCGCTTCAAATGCATGGATTTCGCCGCCGACCATGAAGGTGAGCGTGCCGGCATTGGCCGCCGCAATCCCGCCGGAAACGGGCGCATCGACCATCTTGTAGCCCTCGGCATGCGCCGCATCCGCCACTTCGCGTGCGGTTGCGACATCAATTGTGCTGCAGTCGATCAGCGTCGCGGCATGCGGCGTGTGGCCGATCACGTCCTTGGTGTAGACATCTTTCACGATAGCGCCGTTGGGCAGCATGGAGACGACCGCTTCCACGTCTCGCACCGCATCGCGCACGTTAGTGAATGTCTCGCACCCGGCCTCCCTGGCGCGGGCCAGTGCGTCTTCGCTGAGGTCGAATGCGCGGACGTGGTGACCCGCCTTCACAAGGTTCGCGGCCATCCCGCCGCCCATATTGCCGAGGCCGATAAATGCGATTTTCATGGAGTTCTCTCCTTCGGTTCCGTGCCACCCGCGCCCTCCACCCTTCCACCCGGATTATCACACCGGGTTACGATACCGGTGGAAGGGTGGAGGGCGCGGGTGGCCAGGTTCAATCTAAAACTAGCGTCCCTTCCACTGGCCTTCGCGCTTCTCGATAAAGGCGGCCATGCCTTCGGCCTTGTCTTCGGAGGCGGTCAGTATCTGGAAAATGCGGCGCTCGACGATCAGTCCCTGATCGAGCGTCATCTCGAAGGCCGAATTGACCATCTCCTTGTTCGCAATCGTCGCCATGGGTGGCATGGCAGCAATGGTCGCGGCGGTCTTGAGCACTTCGGTGATCAGATCGGCTTGCGGCACCACGCGCACGATCAGGTTCGCGCGTTCGGCTTCCTCGGCGCTCATCATCCGGCCCGTCAGGCACATTTCCATCGATTTCGACTTGCCGATCGCGCGGGTCAGCCGCTGCGATCCGCCCATGCCGGGGGCGACACCCAGCTTGATTTCGGGCTGACCGAATTTCGCGTTGTCTGACGCAATGATGAAGTCCGCCATCATGGCCAGCTCGCACCCGCCGCCCAGCGCAAAGCCGTTGACCGCTGCGATCCATGGTTTGCGGGTCTTTTTCACGATCTCGCTGGTCCACGGCGCAAAGAAATCATCGAGATAGAAATCGGCCGCGGCTTTCTCGCTCATCTCCTTGATGTCTGCGCCCGCGGCAAAGGCCTTCTCGCCGCTGCCGGTCAGCACCGCGCACAGCTGAGTTTCGTCCGCCTGATAATCGGCAAAGGCGGCGATCAGCTCTTCGAGAACCTTGGAGTTGAGCGCGTTCAATGCCTGCGGGCGATTGAGCGTGATCAGCGTGACACCCTTTGTGCCTTGCGCATTCTTTTCGACGAGGATGGTTTCAAAACTCATAGGGGTATCCATTCTTCTTCAGCGGGAAGCGGAGCAAAAATGCTGTCGATCAGTTCTTCGCTGACGCCTTCGGGGGTTGCGGGATCCCACTTGGGATCATTGGTCTTGTCGACGATCACTGCGCGCACGCCTTCGGCAAAATCGGGCCGGGTCAGCACGCGCGAGGCGATGCGGTATTCCATGCGCATATTGTCCGCGAAATCATCAAGCTGTTCGCTTTCGGCGAGTTGGCGCAGCGCAACCTTGCATGTTTGCGGGCTCTTGGTGCGTAGTGTCGCCAGCTCCTTTGCCGCCCATTCGCTGTCATCAGCTTCGAGCGAGGCGAGGATATCTTCATAGCGGTCGCTGGCGAAATGCTTGCGGATCAGGCCCGCATTACCTTCGATCCGCGCTTCGGGCGGATGTTCGGACAAGGCAGACAACACGCCGCCCGGCTCATGCCCGGCCGCGATGCGTTCCTTCGCTTCTTCGAGCTTGTCTGACGGCAAGTAATGCGTTGCGAGCCCGGTCCAAAGGCATTCCGCCCCGTCGAGCCGCGCGCCGGTGAGTGCGAGGAACTGCCCGAGCCGACCGCCAAGCCGCGAAAGATGCCATCCGCCGCCCACATCAGGGAACAGGCCAATGCCCGTTTCCGGCATGGCAAAGCGGGTATTTTCCGTCGCAACGCGGAATTTGCACGGCTGTGAGATTCCCACGCCGCCGCCCATGGTGATGCCGTCCATGAACGCCACGATCGGTTTGTCATAGGTGAACATCTGATGGTTGAGCTGGTACTCGTCATGGAAGAATTTGCGCCCTGACACGCCGCCATCATTGAGCGCCGAATTGCGCAGCAGGTTGATGTCCCCGCCCGCACAGAAACCTCGCCCTTCGGCATGGTCGAGTATTACGGCTTTCACCGCGTCATCATTCGCCCATTTACTCAGCGCCGCGCTCATCGCGTGGCACATGTCGAGCGTGAGCGAATGCAGCGCCTTGGGCCGGTTGAGCGAGAGCTTGCCCGCCGCGCCTTCGATGGAAATCAATACTTCGTCAGTCACAAGGAACTCCGTTCGTGTCGAGCATAGTCAAGACACATTGGCGCGAGCGGTTCTCGACCGGGCTCGAACCGAACGGGATGATGGATGCGTCTATCCTCATTGGCGCAGCAAATCCCGTCCTACGATCATCCGCATGACCTGGTTGGTGCCTTCAAGGATCGAATGCACGCGCAAATCGCGCCAGAAACGCTCGATCGGATATTCCTTCAGATAACCGTAGCCGCCGAACAGCTGCAGCGCATTATTGACCACGTTCGATCCGCTATCGGTTGCCAGCCGCTTGGCCATGGCAGAAAAGCGTGTCTTGTCAGGCGCGTTTTCCGTCACCTTTACCGCCGCGAGATAGAGCAGCGCCCGCGCCGCCTCCAACTCGGTCGCCATGTCGGCGAGCATGAACTGCGTGTTCTGGAAATCGGCCACCGGCTGGTCAAACTGCTTGCGTTCCTTGGTGTATTTCACCGCTTCGTCCAAGCAGCGCTGCGCACCGCCGAGCGAACATGCGCCGATATTCAAACGTCCGCCGTCTAAGCCCGCCATGGCAAATCGGAAGCCTTCACCTTCTGCGCCAACCCGGTTCGCCACGGGCACGCGGCAATCCTCGAAGATGAGCTGCGCGGTGGGTGAAGCGTTCCAGCCGAGCTTCTTCTCAGGCTTGCCGAAGCTGAGGCCCGGCGTGTCTTTCTCGATCACCAGGCATGTGATGCCCTTGGACTTGTGCTCGCCGGTGCGGACCATCACGACATAGATATCGTTGAACCCGCTGCCTGAAATGAACTGCTTGGTGCCATTCAATACGTAGTGGTCACCATCCAGCACGGCGCTGGTCTTGAGGCCTGCTGCGTCAGAGCCCGAGCCCGGTTCAGTCAACGCATAGCTGGCGATGTGTTCCATCGTCACCAGTCTGGGCAAGAAACGTTGCTTGACCTCGTCCGAACCGAAACGGTCGATCATCCACGCAGCCATGTTGTGGATCGAGATATAGGCGGATGTAGCGGGGCAGCCATAAGCCATGGCTTCCATGATCAGCGCAGCTTCCAATCGACCCAGATTGATTCCGCCCGATTCCTCCGACACGTAGATTGCGCCAAAGCCAAGCTCGCCCGTCTGCTGAATCACGTCGCGCGGGAAGTGACTCTTTTCATCCCACTCGGCGGCATAGGGGGTGATGTTGTCTGCGGTGAACCGCTGCGCCATTTCCTGGATCGCCAGCTGGTCATCCGTGAGTGCAAATTGTCCTGTCATAGTGGGCGCAATAGCCCCCGGTGCGGCTTATGGAAAGGGCGCGAGATATGCGATTTTTGTCAGGTCTGCGTAACTCTTCGCAGGCTTTCGCCGAATGACCTGTCATGGGACAACACGCACCGAAATTTCTGATCGTCTATAATGCCGACGGCGGCATTTTTAACATGGTTGCAGATGGCATTCACAAGGTTGTGTCGCCGGATACTTATCCATGCTCGCTTTGTGCGGTGTCTTACGGCCTTGTTTCGATGCACACCCCTTGGCGGAAATATCTCAAGTCGCTGTCCTATGAAGTGGTGTTCCACCACAAGGATGATTTCGCCGAGGCCTATCCAGGCCACGAAATAGCGTTGCCCGCTATTCTTGTGCGCAAAGCGGGGGCGATGCCCGAAGTTCTTATCGGCAAGGACGAGCTTGACGCGCTGGAAGATGTGAATGAGCTGATAGCACTGACGCAGCAACGACTGGCAGAGCGCAAGGATGCGGCGCTCGCGGCCTAGCCTTCGTTGCCGATAATCGCTTCGGCTTCCACTTCGACTTTCCATTCCGGCCGGCACAGCCATGCCACACCGGCCATTGTTGCGGCTGGCCGTGTGTCGCCGAAAAAGCGCGCGTGGACCGCGCCAACCGCATCCTGATCTGCCGGATCGGTCAGCAGCATGCGCGTGCGCACGACATTGCTGGCTGAGCCGCCCAGTTCCTCGATCGCGGCGACGATGATTTCGAAACAGCGCGCGGCTTGTTCCGCCACGCCGCCCGGAGTGGTCGAGCCGTCTGGCTCAACCGGGCCTGTTCCGGCCACCACAATGCGATTGCCTTCTCGCACTGCGCGGGCGAAGCCGAATTGCGCTTCAAAGGGCGAGCCGGAGCTGGCGTGTTGCCGTGTCATTACCCGCAAGTGATCGCAGTGATCTTCATGTTCTCGTCATAGCGCACGTTCACGCGGTCGTCGCGATAGTCCATCGTCCAGGTCGAATTGGGCGGACCCCAGCGCAAGCTGCGCGCGCCGCTTTCCTTCAGGATCGCTGCACCCATGCCCTGCGTGGCGTCATGCCCGATGTGATATTGCACCGGGGCAGCGTCACAGATGTAGTTCGCCGGCGAAGGTTGCGCGGGCGGTGCGGCTGGCGCCTCTGGCGCTGCAGATCCTGCACAAGCCATCAGAGGCAGTGCCAGAATAGGTGTCACGAAAATTCGCATGATCCTTACCCCATCGTCGGGATGACGAAGGCGTTGGAGCCGTCTCCACCGCCATCGGGCCAGCGCTGGGTGATCTTCTTGTGCTTCGTCCAGAACTTGAGGCCTTCCATCCCGTATTGGTCGATGTCGCCAAAGCCCGAGCGCTTCCACCCGCCGAAGCTGTGATAGCTGACCGGCACCGGGATCGGCACGTTGATGCCGACCATGCCAACGTTCACGCGGGATGCAAATTCGCGCGCGGCGTGGCCGTTGCGGGTGAAGATCGCGACTCCATTGCCATATTGGTGCTCGCTTGGCAGGCGAACCGCATCTTCGAAGTCGTTCGCACGCACGATCTGCAATACCGGGCCAAAGATCTCTTCCTGATAGCTCTTCATCTGCGGGGTAACGCGGTCAATCAGTGTTGGCCCGATGAAGAAGCCTTTCTCATGGCCTTGCAGGCTGAAGCCGCGCCCGTCGATCACGATCTCTGCCCCTTCTTCCTCGGCAGTGGTGATCCATTGTTCGACCCGCGCCTTGTGCTCGGGCGTTACGACGGGGCCGTAGTGCGCTTCGGGATCGGTCGAGACCCCCACGCGCAGGGCGTGAATCGCCGGGATCAGCTTTTCCTTCAAGCGCTCGGCGGTGTCTTCGCCAACGGGGACGACCACGGGCAGTGCCATGCAGCGTTCGCCAGCCGAGCCAAATGCTGCACCGGCCAGATCGTTCACCACCTGGTCAAGGTCAGCATCAGGCATCACGATGCCGTGGTTCTTCGCCCCGCCAAATGCCTGCACCCGCTTCGCATTCTGCGCGCCGCGCTGATAGATGTAATGCGCGATGTCTGAGCTGCCGACAAAGCTGATCGCCGGAATATCCGGGTGGTCGAGGATGGCATCGACCATTTCCTTATCGCCATGGACGACTTGCAGCAGCCCCTCGGGCGCACCCGCTTCAAGGAACAATTCGGCCAAGCGTATCGGCACGCTTGGATCGCGCTCGCTGGGCTTGAGGACAAAGGCGTTACCTGCGGCAATCGCCATGCCGAACATCCACATCGGGATCATCGCCGGGAAGTTGAACGGAGTGATCCCTGCACCGATGCCGAGCGGCTGGCGCATCGAATAGACATCGATCCCGGGTCCTGCGCCTTGAGTGTATTCGCCCTTAAGCGCTTGCGGGATGCCACAGGCAAACTCGATCACTTCCAGACCGCGCTGCACATCGCCCTTGGCGTCGTCGATCACCTTGCCGTGTTCGGAGCTGAGCAACTCGGCGAGCTCCTGCATGTTGGCTTCGATCAATTCCTTGAACTTGAACATCACCCGCGCGCGCTTCTGCGGATTGGTCGCGGCCCACTCAGGCTGCACTTTCATCGCGGTGGCAACAGCCTTATCGAGCAGTGCGGCATCGCCCAGCGCAACTTCGGCCTGCACTTCACCGGTCGACGGGTTCCAGATCTGGTGCTTGCGGCCTGAACCGCCACCTGCACCGCCAACAATGAAATGATCAACCTGCCGCATGTTTATACCTTCCGAGCGTTCGAATCTGTCGCGGACTCTACCCTGTCGCGATAGCGAATCCAACCAGAGCCCGGTCGATGCGCCTGATACGCGCGGCGACAACAGGCTTCACCTATCTGATTGACCATTACTTCGCGATCAGGCAGATGCGCGCTTCCGCGCATGATGCGGGTGTAGCTCAATGGTAGAGCAGCAGCTTCCCAAGCTGACGACAAGGGTTCGATTCCCTTCACCCGCTCCATTTCGTGCCTGCGCACGAAACGAGGGTTAGATTGTTCTCGCTGCGCTCGTTCGTCTGCGACTCCCCTTCACCCGCTCCAGCGCCGCCTGCGCGATTCAGCTTGTTAGCCGATCTTCAGGTGCGGGACGGATCAACGATGGGCGACATCTGACTCGGCGATTTTCGAAAGAAATGCCACTGTTTGCGTGATGACTTCACTTGCCCCAAGCAGGCGATTGTGTCCCAACCCCCGGGTCTGAAGCGTGTGGCAGTCGGGCCAGACCTGGCGAATGCGGCCAGCATCCCCGGCATCGACCATCGGATCATCGAGATCATAGATGGCCAAGAGTTGCGAGGCTGGATCGCGCTGCCACGCGAGCCCGTCTTCCAGCGCACGCCACTCTGCATCGAACTGCCGGGCAAGCATGGGTTTGACGAAGTCCACCATCTGCTCCGACGCGCCCATCTGGCGAAAGCGATTGAGCGGTACATAAGGCACAAAGGGAGCGGCTAGAGTCACATAGGCTTGAGCCGAGATCGCATGGGTGCGGCGAGCCGACAGGATGGCCAGAGCGGCGGCGGAATGTGCGACCCAGGCGAAGGGCATCGTGCCAAGGTGATCTGCGAGCGTGCGCGCGTCGAGCATGAAGCGATCAAAGCCCATCGGTGTCGGAGCCGACTGGCCGTGATTGCCTGCATCGATCACGATCACTTCAAAACCCGCGTCGGCCAATGCGGTAGCCATGCGCAGGAATTGAGTGCCTTGACCGCCCCATCCATGCACCAGCGCCACACACGCCCCGGCTCCTGCGCCAAACCGCCATGCAGCAAGCCTGCCTTCGGGCCCGAAGCGAAAGCTTTCAGCCTCTGAAAGAGCTGCTGCATCGGCTGAACGCAGGGGAAGGTTGACCGGCGGCTGGCTGGTCATAGCACGGAAGAATTCTTCCGCTTGCGCCTGAGGCGCATGTGGCCCTGCAAGCCCGTTCATCGTTCAATCCTCGAAAATGTCCGGAGCTGCCAGCGACCCGAAAGACATCGCGAACGACATGGAGATGGCCCTCAAGCGGCAGCTCCGAACCACTCTAGACACTCGCCATCAACCTTTCGCTTGCGGCAGTGCCAATTGCGGAGACGATATCGGCGCGCAGGCGCCGCTTGGTGGAGGCATGAGCCGCCATGTCGATCTGTTTCAGTTGCGCGGTAATCTGTTTGGCGGTGGCATGAAGCATGGCCGGTTCGACCAACAGATCGAGAAAACCAGCCTCCACCGCTTCTGGGGGTTCCAGCATCTGGCCCAGCGCGGCCGTACGGTGCAGCCATGATGGCAACAGGCGGTGCCGCGCCAGCTCAAGTGCGAAATCGGGCACGGCGATGCCGATTGCAACTTCGTTCATGCCGATGCGATAATCGCCCCGGGTGCCGATCCGCACGTCCGAAGCCAGCAGCAGGAATGCGCCCATCGGATAGGCATGCCCATGGCACAGGGTTACAACCGGGAACGGGTGCTGGAGCAGCGCAAGGATCGCTTTGACCCCGGCTTCCAGCAGCATGCGGCTTGCCTCGACATCGCGGCTTGCCAGCGGCTTGACGTCGAAACCTGCTGAAAAGACCTTCTCACGCCCTGACCGCAGCACAATCATCGCTTCGTCGGCCTCTGCCCGCGCAACGGCGGCGCACAATTGATCAAGCAAGCCGACAGTCATGACATTGACCTTGCCATCGTCGATCGTGATCGTCGCCTGCCCGTCTCCGAATTCATAAGTCACTGCATCAGTCATTGTCGAATCACCTTGTTCGTTCGACGCAGATCTGGCAAAATGATATAGACCAGTCAATATAATTATTCCGGAGCCGGTTTGCGTCCTTGCCTGGCTTGACCGCAAGGCCGCTGTCGCTCAGGAATTGATGGAATCGCGGCAGGAGAAGCTATGGCAGGCAAGGCAAAACACCGGCAGCCGATCATTGATGCGGCGGTTCGCCTGTTCCGGCAACAAGGCTATGCCGCAACCGGGCTCAACGAACTGGTCGATGAGAGCGGTTCGCCAAAGGGTTCAATGTATCACTATTTCCCCGAGGGGAAGCCATCCATCGCGGTGGCTGCAGTCGAAGAGGCAGGCCGCCGGGTCGTTGAAACGCTTGAAACACTGGCGGGAAAATCCGGTTCGACCGGCGATCTCTTGCGCAGTCACGCTGCCTTGCTCGCAGGGTGGATGGAGAAATCCGGTTTCAGAGACGGTTGCCCGATGACAACGGTGTTGCTCGAGCTCGCTCCGGGCAATTTCGAGGTCGCAGAAGCTGGCCGACATGCTTTTGCCGCACGTCACGAGGTGCTTGCGGAGAAATTGCGCGCCGATGGCATGAGCGACGGTGATGCGGAGCGGCTTGCGATGCTGTGCACCAATGCGATGCAGGGAAGCCTCGTTCAGGCGCGCGTGGAACGCAACCGGCGCCCGATTGTGGAGACGGCTGATCTTCTTGCAGAATTGATCGAAGCAAGGATTGCCGACCAGCCCAAAGGCCGCGCATAGCTGACTTTCGGTTTACCCTTCGCGCAAGCTCTCCATATCGATCACGAAGCGATACTTTACATCGCTCGCTTCCATCCGTTCATAAGCGTGGTTGATGTCGTGCATCGGGATCACTTCGATATCGGGCACAATCCCGTGTTCGGCGCAGAACTCCAGCATTTCCTGTGTTTCGGCGAGCCCGCCGATCCCGCTTCCGGTGAGGACCTTGCGGCCCAGAAGGATCCCGGTGTGCACTTCAGGCATCATGTCGATCATGCCCACCAGCACTTGCACCCCGTCGATGCGCAACAGGTGCAGGTATGGCGTGACATCGTGGCGCACCGGAATGGTGTTGAGCACCATGTCGAAATAGCCGGTCTTGCCTTTCATCGCGGTTTTGTCTGACGTGTTGAGGAAATCATGCGCGCCAAGCTTTTCCGCGTCCTCGCGCTTGCTTTCGCTGCGGCTGAGCACAGTTACTTCCGCGCCCATCGCCGCCGCCAGCTTCACTCCCATATGGCCGAGCCCGCCCAGCCCTGCGACCGCCACCTTGCTGCCCGGGCCGATCTTCCAGGTCTTGAGCGGCGAATAGCTGGTGATCCCCGCGCATAGCAGCGGTGCGGCTTCCGCCATCGGCAAGTTGTCGGGCACCTTGAGCACGAATTCTTCGCGGCACACGATTCGCTCTGAATAGCCGCCATGAGTGGGCGAGCCGTCGCGCCGGTCCTTGCTGTTGTATGTGCCGGTAGCGCCGCCTTCGACACAATATTGCTCAAGGTCAGCGTCGCAGTGCTTGCACTCCATGCAGCTGTCGACGAGGCAGCCAATGGCCACTCTGTCACCCACTTCATGGCGGGTCACGCTCTCGCCAATTGCGGCAACTGTGCCCACGATTTCGTGGCCAGGCACGATCGGATAGGTCGTGCGGCCCCAGTCATTGCGAGCAGTGTGCAGGTCTGAATGGCAGATGCCGCAATGGGTGATGTCGATCAGCACATCGTCATGGCGCAGGCCCCGCCGCACGATCTCCATCGGCCCTACGCCGCTGTCAGGCGCGGTCGCGCCATAGGCCTTGGTCGGGTATTCATTGGTTGCTGTGGTCATTTGTTTTCCTTCCTCGTCATTGCGAGCGTAGCGAAGCAATCCATATCCGTCGCTTGCTGGATTGCCGCGTCGCCCCGAAACAGGTTCGGGCCTCCTCGCAATGACGGATCAGGTCTTTAACACCCTACTTCGGCGGCATCCGGATCGCGCCGTCGAGCCGGAACTGGTGCCCGTTGATATATGTGTTGCGCGCAATCTCGCAGATCAGCGAAGCGAATTCCTCCGGATGGCCAAGCCGCTTGGGGAAGGGCACGCTGGCGTTCAATTGCGCCCACATCGCCGGATTGCGATCCTTCATCCCCAGCATCAGAGGGGTGGCGAAGATGCCCGGCATCACCGAATTCACGCGGATGCCGATATCCATCAGGTCGCGCGCCATGGGAAGGACCAACCCGTTCACGCCAGACTTGCAGCTGCCGTAGATCACCTGGCCGATCTGCCCGTCTTGCGCGGCGACACTGGCGGTGAGGGTAATGCAGCCGCGCTCGCCATCTTCATTGAGCGGTTCGCTGTTCGCCATGCCCAGCGCGGAAATGCTGGCAATGCGATAGCTGGCCACCAGGATACCCTCTGCGCCAAAGGCGTAATCCTCAGTCGGCAAGCGTTTGTAGCAGCCGTTTTCCTTGTCCCAGCCCAGCGTCTTTCCGCGCCGAGATGCCATGGCGCAATGGACTGTCACGCGTTCCTGACCATTGGCTGAGCGCGCGGCGGCAAAGCCGGCTTCGACCGATTGCTCATCCATGATGTCGACATGGTGGAAAGTGCCGCCGATCGCCTTGGCATGCGCTTCGCCATCCTCGTGATTGATGTCGAAGATCGCGACTTTCAGCCCCTGATCGGCAAGCGCTTGCGCGCTGGCGCGGCCCAATCCCGATGCGCCGCCTGTGACGACTGCTGCCATGCCTTGTTCGAGTTTCATTGCCTGCTCCCATGGAAAATTGACTTCGATCGGTTCGATAGGCCGAATTGCTGGCTTATATCGCCTCCTCAAATGGTGCATGGCAAGGGCAATGGACCTTGCGATCTTCCTGCTGCTGGCAAGTTTTGCCGCGACCATGGGTGGCCGCGCGCAAGTTCTGGTCTCGGCGCTCGATCAGAGCCTTCAGCGTTCGGCGCTGCTCCCGAATACAGCTGTATTCTCAAGCGTCATTACAGCATTCGTCATGGCAATTCTTGGCGCGTGGCTTGCAGGGCAGCTGATCGGACTGTCGCGCGCGATGCTCATCGCTGGAGGCCTTGGCCTCGCTGCAATCGAGCTGCTGTGGCCAGTGCGACGAGTGACCATCGCGGAACCGACGCGCTCGATCGGCGCGATCACACTGGCCATGTTGGCGAAACAATTGTTCGATGCGCCGCGCTGGCTGGGCTTTGCGGCTGCCGCAGCCACGCAGGCGCCGATCGAGGCAGGGTTCGCCGTCTGGTTCGGAAGCGCCATGGCGCTGCTCGCTGCATGGCAGTTTCCCGCATTCGATAGCGAGGCCAAATGGGTCCGAGTCATGCGTTGGATTTTGGCGGCGTTGGCGTTGCTGGCGGGTGGTTTCGTTATCTGGATCGCGGGCAGCCACGGTGCTTAGAGTTTTTCCGCTCAAGCCATCTCTCTAATCGTTTGTTTCGTTTAAATAATATCCAAATGATCGCTTAAGTCGATCAATGTGACCTGCATTAGTCGGAACAAATTTCCGCGTAAGCCATTATATATACAGACATTCACACGGCGGCGAGCTCCGAAGCCTATCGGATTGATCGCGCCGCAATTGAAAGGAGTTTTGACATGTTGGACCCCAACAATAATTCGCTGACTGCACTCAATGTAGAGATCAATGCCCTGCTGGCAGACCATTTCGCGCTCTACCTGAAGACTAAGAATTTCCACTGGCATGTGAAGGGGCCGCGCTTCCGTGATCTGCACTTGCTGTTTGACGAGCAAGCGCTTGAAATCCAGGGCCAGATCGATGCTATTGGCGAACGCGTGCGCAAGAATGGCGGCGATACGCTGACATCGGTTGGCGCGATTGCCCAGCACACCCAGATCAAGGACCAGGACAGCACCACGCTGAGCGCGGAACAGATGATCGCTGAATTGCGCGACGATAATCGCAAACTGGTTGAGCGCTTGAAGGGCATGAAGGAACTGGCCGAAGAAGCACGTGACAATGCGACCGATGGCCTGATCGACGATTGGACCGACATGGCGGAAGAACGCGTGTGGTTCCTGAACTCGCTGCTTGAGAACTGATCGCGTTCAGGCGTGAGCCTGACCAAGAATACATATGCGACAGGGTCGTTTCCGGGTAGCCGGGAGCGGCCCTTTTGCTATCAGGGGTTTATGGCAGACGTGACGATCATTGAAGGCGCCGATGCGGGTGCGATTGCGGACTGGCTCGAAGCTCGCCTCGCGGAAGCGATGGCAGCATGCGAAGGTGAAGTGGCGATCACTGTTCCAGGCGGTTCGACCCCGTTTCCGATCATGGAGCAATTGGTTGCGCGCGATCTCGACTGGTCACGGCTTGTAGTGTGGCCGGGCGATGACCGGATCGTGCCTGAAGACCACGAAGCTTCCAATACCGGCAAGATACGCGCGCTGTTCGAGCCGGTCGGCGCGCGCATCCACGCTCTCAGCGAAGACGCACGACCGCCGCATTTTGCGGTCGCCTGGTTGGGCATGGGCGGAGATGGCCATATTGCCTCGCTCTTTCCCAATACCGATCCGCGAGTTGACGACGCGCAACTCGTGCGCCGCCTCACTCCCGATCCCTTGCCGCCGCATGCGCCGTTTGACCGGATCACACTGACTATTCCCGCGCTGCTGAACTCGGATGCGTTGCTGTTCACTTTGGGCGGCGCGAGCGACAAACGCGAAGTGTTCGATGCGGCTGTGGCGAGCGAGCATGATTTGCCGATCGCGCGGCTGCTCGGCGCGACAAGCCAGAAAGCCACATGCTTCGCCTGATCGAACGCATGATGCCTGCGCCGCTGCACCGGCTGGCGCTGCAGCTTATCTTTCCGCTGCGGCATCGCTGGCGGAAATGGCGCAAAGTGCCAATCCACGGGTGCAATGTGATTTTGACCGATTTTCGCGGTGAGATCCTGCTGCTCAAGCACAGCTATGGCCCGCAGGATTGGCAGTTGCCGGGCGGGGGCGTGGATCGGGGTGAACAACCCGTCGACGCGGCGCGGCGCGAGCTTGACGAAGAGCTGGGCCTTGCGGTGACATCGCTCAAGCCGATCGGCGAATTGGAAGGGACAATCTCCGACTCGCCGCACACTATGCACCTGTTCGCAGCGATCGTGGATCAGCGTCCGCGGCCTGACAGGCGCGAGGTGCTCGAAGCGCGCTTCTTTCCCTTGCATTCGCTGCCCGAACCGCTCGGCGGGGCGACCCGTCGTGCGCTGGAGCACTGGCGCAAGCGACGCTAAAGCAGCGAGAGCTGAGCCTCGTCGCGCGGGTGTTCCGGCTTGCTTCCGTCGCCTTCCAGCTTTGACAGCGTCAGCCCCATCAGCCGGATTGGAAGTGGCAGCGGCAGCAATTCGTCAAGCAGCGCGCGCGAGATGCGGGCAAACTCTGCCTTTTCGGCAACCGGATGGTCGATCGTTTTCGCGCGCGTCACATTCTGGAAATCGGTATATTTCATCTTCAGCGTGATGGTTCGGCCCTTGGCCTCGGTCTTCTCGATACTGTCCCAGACAATGTCGATGATAGTGTCGAGCGTTTCGCGCAGCGCCGGGCCGGACGAGATATCCTCGCTGAATGTGCGTTCGCCGCCAACTGACTTGCGGATGCGGTGGGCACGCACCGGGCGCAGGTCGATTCCGCGCGCGGCGCGATAAAGGTAATCGGCCTGGCTGCCGAAATGCTGGCGCAGGAAGGCGATGTCTTTCGCCGCGAGGTCTGCGCCAGTGGTGATTCCAAGCCGCGCCATTTTCTCCGCGCCTTTGGGCCCGACCCCGTGGAACCGCCGCACCGGCAGGCCCGCAACGAAATCCGCACCTTGCCCCGGGCGGATCACGCACATGCCATCGGGCTTGTTCTGGTCGCTCGCAATCTTGGCAAGGAACTTGTTGTAGCTCACCCCGGCGCTGGCCGTCAGCCTGGTCTTGGCTTTGATTTCCTGCCGGATCAGCTCGGCAATGCGTGTGGCGCTGCCGATCCCCAGCAAATCGTCTGTCACATCGAGATAGGCTTCATCCAGGCTCAGTGGTTCGACATGCGGGGTATAGTGCTCGAAGATCTTGCGGATCGTGCGGCTCGCTTCCTTATAGGCATCGAAGCGGTGGCGCACGAAGATCAGGTCAGGGCACAGCCGCTTGGCGGTGACTGAAGGCATGGCGCTGCGCACGCCGAATGTGCGCGCTTCATAGCTGGCGGCGGCAACCACGCCGCGCCCGCCTGCACCGCCCACCGCCACTGGCTTGCCGCGCAATTCCGGATTGTCGCGCTGTTCCACGCTGGCAAAGAAGGCGTCCATATCGACATGGATGATCTTCCTGAGGCCGCGCGACTCGCTGCCTTCATTTGCATCATCGCTGTCGCTATGTTCGGACATGGCGCGATCATAGTCGCGGCAGCGATGCAGTGAAAGCACGCCTGCATGCGAATTGGGCCCTGATCAAAAAGGCGGCTTTCCTTGGCGGACATATGGGCGCAAGGGCATTGCCATGTCCTCTCCGGCTCCCTCTACTTCCCGCCCGTTTGGCGAGCGCGAGCTGATTGTCCTTATGGCTTCGCTGATGAGCCTGCAGGCTTTCGGCATCGATTCGATGCTGCCTGCTCTTGGCGTGATGGCAGACGAGCTGGGCGCTGGCGGGAATGATCGGCAATATGTGATCAGCGCCTATTTCCTGGGCGCAGGGATTGGCGCGTTTTTTCCGGGTGCATTCGCGGATCGGTTCGGGCGGCGACCGGTCCTGTTCGCTGGCCTGATCTCTTACATCGTGCTGTCGCTCGCGTGCTCATGGGTGCAGGATTTCGAAACCTTGCTGTTCCTGCGGCTGGTGCAGGGAATTGCCTGTGCCGGGCTCAGCGTGGTGCCGACTGCGATTGTGCGTGACCGGGTGGGCGGCGACCGCATGGCGCGGATGATGAGCCTGATCATCATGATCTTCCTTGCCGTGCCGATTGTTGCGCCAGCGATCGGTCAGTTGATCCTGTTCTTCTTTGACTGGCGCGCGATATTTGACGGTATGGCACTGATGGGTGTGATCATCGGGTTGTGGACCTGGCTGCGTTTGCCGGAAAGCCTTACGCAAGAGAATGTCCAGCAGATCGATCCGCTTACGATCCTGAAGAACATGGGCCAGTCGCTCTCCAACCGCGTTTCTGTCGGTTATGTGATCGGCAGCGCGCTGGTGTTCGGATCGCTGTTCGGTTTCTTGAACTCGAGCCAGCAGCTGATCGCGGAAAGCTTTGGCGCGGGCAATTATTTCGCGCTGATATTCGGCGCGTCGATCATCGGCATGGTAATCGCCAGCTTCACCAATTCGCGCATCGTCGAGAAATTCGGCGCGCGCCGAGTGAGCCATACCGCGCTGATCGGCTTCCTGATTGTCAGCCTGCTGCAGGTTCTCTCAGCCAGCCAGGATGGCCAGACGCTGTGGGAATTCGTGCCGCTGCTGGCGCTCAACATGACCATGCTGGGCTTTGTCGGGGCGAATTTCAGCTCGATCGCGATGCAACCGTTCCAGCAGATCGCGGGCGCGGCCTCTTCCGCGCAAACCAGCGTGCGCATGGTAACGGGCGCGGTGCTCGGCGCGCTGATCGGGCAAGCCTATGATGGCACGGCACTGCCGCTGGGCATCGCCATGACGCTATGTGCGTCTACCGCGCTGGCGTTGGTGCTTTACAGCGTGCGCGGCAAGCTTTTCCGCCGCCCGAACCAGGCGCGGCGATATATGGAATTGCACGATATTCTGAGAGGCTAGACTTCGCTTTGAAGCTTGCGCCAGGCCAAGTCCGCAAATTCGCACAGCAAGGGCCGCGTGTCGCGCGGGTCGATGATGTCTTCGACATTGAAGCGCTCGGCACTGCGGAACGGCGAAGTCACCTTGTCGAGCCGCGCGCGGATTTCCTCCAGCATCGCGGCGGGATCCTCGGCTGCTTCGAGCTCGGACTTGTACGCCACTTCCAGCCCGCCCGCGATGGGGAGGGAACCCCAGTCGCCCGAGGGCCAGCAATAGCGGTACTGGTATCTCTCCGCATTGCTCATCGCGCTGCCTGCAATGCCATAGGCGCGGCGCAACACGATCGAGGCAAGTGGCACGGTGGCCTTGTAGATCGCGTTCATCGCGTTGACGCCATAGCGGATCGTGCCCGCCATCTCCGCTTCCTTGCCGATCATGAAGCCGGGATTGTCGACCAGATGGACGACCGGCAGGCGGAACTGGTCAGCCAGCTTCACGAAGCGCTCTACCTTCTCGCTCGTCTTCGCTTCCCATGAACCGCCCAGGAAGCTGGGATCACTTGCCACCACCGCCACCGGCCAGCCGTCGAGCCGGGCGAGCGCGGTGATCGCGGCGCGGCCCCACATCTTGCCGATTTCGAACACAGTGCCTTGGTCAAACACCATGTCCATGCAGCGGCGCATCGAATAGACCGCCTTGGGATCGCGCGGCACCAGGCTCAGCAGTGCCTCTTCCTTGCGGTGAACCGGATCGGTGCAGTTGGATCGCCGCGCCAGCTGGCCGACATGTTCGGGCATGAAGGAAAGGAAATGGCGCGCGCGGGCAAAGGCTTCGGCCTCGCTCGAAACTTCATCATCGACCACGCCATTGCGGGTGTGGATGCTCGATCCGCCCAGCTCTTCCTTGGCTTGCTGGTGATCGGCGGCGCTCTTGTACTTCTCGCCCAGCCCGTCGACCACGGCGGGGCCGGCAGCGAAAATCTGGCTGAGGCCGCGCACCATGATCGAATAATGGCTGGCGACAGTGCGCGCCGCGCCCAGGCCCGCTGTCGGCCCGAGCGCGAGCGCGACGACCGGTACCGTGTCGAGGTTCTCGACCACGTCCCCCCAGCCGGGCACGGCGGGGATATAGGTCGCGCCAATCATCTCCAGCGTCTTGACCGAGCCGCCGCCGCCGGTGCCATCGATCATGCGGATCAGCGGCAGCTTCAGCTCATGCGCCATCTTTTCGGCCTGCACCATCTTGCGGCTGATCCCGGCATCGGCCGCGCCGCCGCGAATGGTGAAATCGTCTGCCGTGGCCACCACCGGGCGGCCGTTGATGGTGGCTTTGCCGAACAGGAAGGGGGCAGGAAGGATGCTTTCGAGATCGCCGCTCTCGTCATAGCTGGCCTTGCCCGCAATCTTGCCGATCTCGCGAAAGCTGCCGTCATCGACCAGCGCCGCGAGCCGCGCGCGGGCATCCATCTTGCCGCGGCCATGCTGGCGCGAGACCTTGTCCGGCCCGCCCATCGCTTCGGCGAGTTCTTCGCGGCGGCGCAGTTCTTCGAGTTCCTTGGCCCAGGTCATTATCCTAACCTCATTCGGGCAGCACCAGCGGCCCCAGCGCCGTCATCCAGATCGCGAGCGAGGCAATCGTGCCGAGAAGCGCCGCCAGTGCCACTTTCCAATTCCATCGTCGAACGAGCAACCAGCCCGATCCCACAAATCCTGCCAGCTGTAGTGCGACCAGCAAAAGGTCGGGAATGCCAAGGGTCAGCGCGATGTGCGCTTCGTCAGTGTGCTCGCTCGTGCCAAGGGCATAGATGACCGTGATCGGCACGATGCGGAAAAAGGCAGTGAAGGCGAGCACTCCGCCGAACAGCGATCCGCGCCATGCGAGGAGCAGGCCAAGCGCGCCGACTACGATGGTCAGCAACGGCCCATACAGCGCCGCCATGCCGACTTCGCGGATCGGTGCAATCGCTTCGGCAGCGGCGCGTTCGCCTTCGCGCAGCATGATCCAGTAGTCGCGCATGCCTGAAAATCCGCCCGAAGCGTAGGAGAGTGTCGGATTGGGCAAGTTGTATGCGAGATAACCGGCGTAGTGCGCGGCTTCGTGCAGAACGATGCCAAGCGGCATGAGGACCACCGCCCATATCGCCGCCCGCAGCCAGTCGCTCATTCAGCAGGCTCCGCCGCGCCTGGCTCCACGACGCACAGCACCGCCTCGACCTGCACCTGCGAACCCTGCTCGACCGAGAGGCCGGTCACGTTCCCGTCAAACGGCGCGGTGAGGGCGTGTTCCATCTTCATCGCCTCGAGCACCATAAGCCGCTGGCCAGCGGTAACCGCATCGCCTTCGGCCACATCGACCGCGATGACCTTGCCCGGCATGGGGGCAATGATCGCACCATCGGCGGCGGAGGCGTGGCCGGTGCCGTGGACGGATGTAACGGCATGGAGTGGCTGCCCTTTCTCGAAAAGGACTAGGCCATCGGAAACGGGGAATGTCTGAATGAATGAATCTTCGAGCGCGAAGGAAGTCACGAACGATTGCGTTCCCTCGCCAACGTCGGCGAATACCCGAAGTTTTGAGTTGGCGTTTAGGCGAAAACCATCGGCCGCAGGATACTTCCTCGCTGTTGTGGAGAGGATTGCCGAACCAACCGCATCGTGAAGCTGCTCTCGCATCGGACCGAAATTGGTCAGCAAGCTTTCGTGCTCTGCGATGAAACCGGTAGAAATTTCGCCGGCACGGAATTCGCGATGAACCAAGCAGCACGCCAGAAAAGTAGCGTTGGTAGCGACCGGCCAAACGCAGGTGTCTGCACATGCCGACGCAAGGTGATCGATGGCCTCCTCGCGGTCAGAGCCATGAACCACCAGCTTCGCGATCATCGGATCATAGAACGGAGAAATTGAGTCCCCTTGCGAAACTCCAGTTTCGATGCGGTCTCCGTATATCTCAAAGATTTCCAACCGCCCCGTGCTCGGCAAAAACCCCTTCGCCGGGTCTTCCGCATAGAGCCGCGCTTCGATAGCCCAGCCTTTGATGCTCAGCTCCTCCTGCTTGAGCGGGATCGGCTCGCCGCTCGCGACGCGCAGCTGCCACTCTACCAAGTCCACCCCAGTGATTTCCTCGGTCACCGGATGCTCGACCTGCAGCCGTGTGTTCATCTCCATGAAGAAGATGCGGTCGGCGCGCAGGCCTTCGCTGGCATCCGCGATGAATTCGATCGTCCCCGCGCCTTCGTAATCGACCGCCTTGGCGGCGCGCACGGCGGCGGCGCAGATTTCTTCGCGGGTCGCCTCGTCCATTCCGGGAGCGGGGGCTTCCTCGATCACCTTCTGGTGGCGGCGTTGCAGCGAGCAGTCGCGTTCGAACAGGTGGACGACATTGCCGTGGCTGTCGCCGAACACCTGCACTTCGATATGGCGGGGCGAGGTGATCCACTTTTCGAGCAATACTTCGTCGTTGGAGAAGCTGGCCTTGGCCTCGCGCCGACAGCTTTCGAGCGCAGCTTCGAAGTCCGCCGCTGCATCGACCTTCCGCATCCCCTTGCCGCCGCCGCCCGCGACCGCCTTGATCAGGACGGGATAGCCGATCGCGTCGGCCTCCTTGGTCAGGCGCTCGACCGACTGGTCCTCGCCTTCATAGCCCGGAGTGACCGGCACGCCTGCCGCGCGCATCAACTTCTTGGCCGCGTCCTTCAGCCCCATCGCCTCGATGCTGCTCGGCTTCGGCCCGACCCAGATCAGCCCTGCGTCGATCACCGCTTGCGCGAAACCGGCGTTCTCTGACAGGAAGCCGTATCCCGGATGGATCGCCTCGGCCCCGGTTTGCTTCGCGGCTTCGATAATCTTCTTGCCCACAAGATAGCTTTCGGCCGCGGGCGAGGGGCCGATATGCACCGCCTCGTCGGCTTGGCGCACATGCAGCGCCTTCGCGTCGGCGTCCGAATAGACCGCGACCGTGGCGATCCCCATCGCGCGCGCGGTGCGGATGATGCGGCAGGCGATCTCGCCGCGATTGGCAATCAGGAGCTTTGAAATCATGTGCGCAGCGCTACGCGCTGGCGGCATTCTCCGCAAGATTGCTAAGCAAGATCCGCGCGTCTCCAACGCGGTTCGTCATCAAGAGCAGGCGGGCGGTTCACCAGCGCTTCGAAAAACGCGGCCAGCGCATGGCCGATCTTCTGCGCTTTCGAGGTGTAGACGCGGTGGTCCCATGCGGCGCGACCTTTCGCCAGCACTTCACGCCCGATCGCAGTGTAGATGCGCGCAGCAGACAGGATCGCCCAGCGGCTGCGGAACGGCAACCTGCTTGCGCCGATCCGCGAGGATTTCGCGTGCACTTCCATCCGCCGCACCAGCCGCGCCGCCATGTCAGCCAGTTCCTGCCGGTGATGCGGCTTGGTGTGCTGGCCGGGTTCGATATCTTCCTCGACCAGCCACTCGGCGGGCAGGTAGCAGCGCCCGGCGGCATCATCTTCCACCACGTCGCGCGCGATATTGGCGAGCTGGAACGCAAGGCCCAGGTCGCACGCGCGATCCAGCGTATCCTCGTCTGCGCGGTCAACGCCCATCACCAGCGCCATCATCACGCCGACTGCGCCCGCGACATGCCAACAATAGCGCATCAGATCCGCTTCACTGCGCGGGCGCCAGTCTTCGGCATCAAGCTGGAAACCCGCGATCACCGCTTCGGCATCGTCCATGGTCAGGCCGACCTCGCTTGCTACCAGTCCGAAGGCATCGAACGCCGGATCGGCGGTGGGCTGCCCGTCAAGCGCAGCCTGCGTCAGCACGCGGATATGTTTGACCCGTTCTTCAATGCCCGCCTGATCGCCCAGTTCGCCGCCCATGTCCTGCGCGTCAGTCAAGTCGTCACAGCGGCGGCACCAGGCGTAGAGCATCCACACCCGCTCGCGCGTGGTGCGGTCGAACAAGCGGCTGGCGGCGGAAAAGCTTTTCGAACCCTGCTTGATTGCCAAGCGGCTTTTCTCGACCAGCGGCGCGCGATTGCGCCCGCCGCCCGGCTTGCGCGGGGTGGGGCGTATCGTATGCGGCGGGACGATAACATTCGATTCCTTGTTCATTGCGAGCCTGCGCCGCCCGCACCCTCCACCCTTCCACCCGGATGATTACCCGGTAGGCTCCGGGTGGAAGGGTGGAGGGCGCGGGCTGGCATGGGTCCGAAGCCAAAAATGCTCACAAATCCTCCGCTTTCATGCGGAAGATCGGCGTGTGCGGTTCATACGCGGCCATCTTGTCGAGCAAATCGCCCATGGTGTCTGAATGGATCAGGATATTCTGATGCGCCGCGCGGACAAAGCCGACTTCCGCCATCTTTTCGTTGAACGCGATCAGATGGTCGAAAAAGCCCATCGCATTGAGCAAGCCAACGGGTTTCGAGTGATAACCAAGCTGCGCCCAGCTCATCGCTTCCCACAGCTCGTCCATCGTGCCCACCCCGCCGGGGATGGTGATGAAGCCGTCAGACAGGTCAGTGAAGCGCTGCTTGCGCTCATGCATGCCGGATACGGTGTAAAGCTCGGTGCAATCGTGGTTGGCGACTTCGCTATTGGCGAGCGCTTCGGGGATCACACCGATCACTTCGCCGCCTGCGTCGAGTGCGCCGCGCGCCACTGCGCCCATCAAGCCCAGCCTGCCGCCGCCATAGACCACGCCGATCTCGCGCAAGGCGAGGCTGCGTCCTACTTCAGTGGCGAGTTCGATGTAGCGCGGGTCCTGTGGTGTGGCAGAGCCGCAATAGACTGCAAGACGGTTCACAAATCCTCCCCTGCAAGGGGAGGGGGACCATCCGCAGGATGGTGGAGGGGCGCCATGGCGGACTCCGTTCGTTGGTTACATATCTCCACTACCCGCATAACCACCGCTTCGATATCTTCAAGCACCAAGCTGGCCGGAACGCGCGTGGTGGCAATGCCACGCGATCGCAAATATCCGGATCGCGCCAGGTCCCTTTTCACGGCTGGTGCGGTGTCATGCGTAACACCATCGATTTCGAGATCAAGCCGAGCGCTGGCGCAGTAGAAATCCAGCACAAACGGGCCTGCGGCGTGTTGTCGCCGGAACTTGAAACCACCCGGACGCTTGCGCAATTCTCGCCAAAGCAAGACCTCTGGTAGCGACATTTCGCTGCGCAGCTTGCGAGCAAGCTTCACTGAGTTGCGTGGTCAATGCCCCTCCACCCCGCCGCTTCGCGTCGCGGTCCCCCTCCCCGTCACGGGGAGGATTTCCTTGCCAAGTCTTCGAGCATCAAGCCCGCAGTCGCTTTTGCACTGCCGACGACCCCGGGAATCCCTGCGCCCGGGTGCGTGCCAGCGCCGACGAGGTAGAAATTGTCGATCACATCATCGCGGTTGTGGCCGCGCAGATAGGCGCTTTGCCACAGCACCGGCTCCAAGCTGAACGCACTGCCCAGATGCGCGTTCAGATCATGCGCAAAATCCTTTGGCGCATAGCTGAACTTGGTCACGATCCGGTCATGGATGTCAGGGATCAGACGCCGCCCGATCTCGTCGAGAATGCGCTTCTCCAGCATTGGCCCGACCTTGTCCCAATCGACTGCCAGCTTGCCCATATGCGCGACGGGGACCAGCGCATAGAAAGTGCTCTTGCCCTTGGGCGCCATGCTCGGATCGGTGACGGTCGGGTGATGCAGGTAAATGCTGAAGTCCCGCGGCAATACGCCTTGCTTGTATATATCGTCCAGTAGCCCTTTGTAGCGCGGACCGAACAGGATCATGTGATGCGGTATGCCCGGCCAAGTCCCTTCCAGCCCGAAATGCACCACAAACAGCCCGGGGCTGAAGCTTTTGCGTGAAAGCGACTTGGCATAGTCCTGCCCGCGCTTGGTGCCACTCAGCAGATCGCGATAGCTGTGCATGATGTCGGCATTGCTGGCGACCGCATCAAAGCGCTGTTTCCAGCCGCTTTGCGTTTCGACTTCGCATGCCTTGCTGCCGATCGTGTGGACCTGCACCACCGGATCGCCAACGCGCATGGTGCCGCCCAGTCGCTCGAAGTGGCGCACCATGCCTGCGATCAGGCGATTGGTGCCGCCGCGTGTCCACCACACGCCGCCGTCTTTTTCGAGCTTGTGGATCAGCGCGTAGATTGCGCTGGTGTTCATCGGATTGCCGCCGACCAGCAGCGTGTGGAACGAGAGCGCCTCACGCAGCTTCTCGCTCTTCACGAAGCTTGAGACCATGGAATAGACGCTGCGCCAGGCCTGCTTCTTGATCAGCGCGGGGGCCGCCTTGAGCATGCTCTTGAAATCGAGGAATGGCACAGTGCCAAGCTTCAAATAGCCTTCTTCATAGACGCCTGCGGAATACTCGAGGAACTCGGCATAGCCAGCTACGTCAGCCGGATCGAGCTTGGCGATCTCTGCATTGAGGCTTTCCTCGTCATTCGAGTAATCGAAATTCGTGCCGTCGGGCCAGTTGAGCCGGTAGAAGGGCATTACCCGCATCAGTTCGACATCTTCAGCCATGTCATGCCCGGTCAATTGCCACAGTTCCTTCAGGCAATCGGGATCAGTGACAACAGTCGGCCCGCCATCAAAGGTGAAACCTTCCTTTTCCCAGAAATAGGCGCGCCCACCGGGCTTGTCTCGCGCTTCCACCACAGTCGTCGCGATGCCCGCCGATTGCAGCCTTATCGCCAGCGCCATGCCGCCAAAGCCCGATCCGATCACGCAAGCGCTCTTGCCGTCATAACTGGCCGGATCGATCTTCTGCTGCGCGCGCGGCGGCGTTTGCGTAATCCCGGTCTGCGCGGTCATTGCGGTGTCTCCATGGTCAAGGGTTCACCCTTGCTCGCAAGCGCGCGGATTGCACGCGGTATAGATACGGGCGGCCTGCCCATGAGGATGCGCGCCTGGTCAGGCAAGCTTGTGCGGCACGCATAGAAACGTTCGATCAGCTCCTCTGGAAGCCGGTAGAACCTTTGAAAAATGTCTACGCGGCGATCCGGTTCCGCGGCCTTGAACAGCATCCGCCCCAATGCGCGATAGATCGCAGTCTTGCGCCAATGTGCCCGCGCGCGATTTTCGCACCATGCGGCGAGCTGCTGGCCGGACAGATCGCTGCGTTCGGCAATCGCGAGCGCGTTTTCGACTGCGATCGGCACAGTATAGCTGGTGAGCGGATGGGTGAAACCGCCGCGTGCCCCCGCCGTCGCCACACCGGGAATGCGGATCGAGCGCAGATAGGCTTTGAAATTGCCGCCGGTAATCACCGGCAGAATTCCGGCCTCGCGCCCAATTTCCTCGCCATCGGGAAACCCCATGTCGCTGGCATAACCAGCGATCCGGCGACTCAGCAGATCCCGGTCCATCACCGGTGTCTCGTCGTAATAGGTATCTTCGAAGAACAGTTCGTCGCGGGCAAGCGGCAGCACATACATGAAGCGGTAGGCGCATCGATTGCCAGCCGGAGCATGCTGGGTAACGCTGGCATCCATGATCACCGGGCGTTCGACGGAGTGCGGCTCGTCAAGCCGGATATGCCGCCCCATGAAGATCTGCCATCCGCCCAAAAGGTGCGGTGACGGGGTGAAGTTGCGGCAATCGATCACGGAGCGTGCTGCAATTCGCTCGCCGTCCTCCAGCGTGACCCCTTCTGCATCAAGCGATGCGACGTGCGTGTTTAGCCGGATCGCTTCAGTCGGCAATTCGCGCGTCAGGCCGCTGTGAAAATCGGCAGAGGCGAGCGAACGGTAATCGGCCTTGAGAGTGCGGCGATGTTTAGGAAAAGCCACGTCATAGCCGCTGTCCCATTCAACCTTGCGGAAGGGTTCGAGCAATGCTTCGCCTGCCGGTGACAGATCGCTGTCGAACCAGCTCCAGCGATGGTTCCCGCCCAGCGTTGCGCCCGCTTCGATCAGCTGGATGCGCCATTGCGGTTGCGCCTTGTGCAAGGCAAGCGCGATGAGGCCCCCGGCCAAGCCGCCGCCCACTATTGCTACATCGGTTTCGCGCCCGCTCATTGCGGCTATGCCCTAGGCCAGAGCGCGCGCGGCGGCAATGGCGCGGTAAGCTATCCCCAGCGTCTTCGCACCCATGGCTTGTGCGATCCGCAAGGCTGATTCACTCTCCTCTCCCATGGGAACATTGGCTCCGAACCGCAACGCGATACTGGCATCCGTCGCTATCTCGATCGTCGCGGTTGTCATCCTGCTGGCGATGGATCGCCCGCCGATGTGCGAATGCGGATATGTGAAGCTGTGGCACGGCGACATAAACTCGATGGGCAATAGCCAGCATATCGCCGACTGGTACACGCCCAGCCACATCATCCATGGCCCGATCTTTTATGCCTTTGGCTGGTTGCTGTTCCACAAATGGAAGATCGGCGGCGAAACTGCGGTCAAATGGGGCCTGCCATTCGCTGTCTTCCTGGAAGCTGCATGGGAAGTGCTGGAGAACACGCCCTTCGTGATCGATCGCTTTCGTTCGGTAACGGCCAATTGGGGTTATTCGGGCGACAGCGTGCTCAATTCCTTTGCCGATATCGGCTGGATGGCTGTGGGTTTCTATCTGGCGATGCGATTGCCGATAAAGCTCACTATCGTGCTTGCGATTATCGGTGAAGTTGTCGCCGGGCTGGTGGTGCGAGACGGCTTGACGCTGACGGTCATCATGCTGCTGTTCCCGATCGATGCGATCGCTCAGTGGCAGGCGGGCGGGTGACAGCTTGAGCGGAACAGCGCAGCGATAGCTGCGTTGTAAGGGGGAATCGGAGAATATTCCCCCGCATGAAAACACTCAATCTTGCAATCACTTCAATGCTCGCATGCGTCGCCATGCCACTGTCGGCACAGGACGGGCAAAGCCCCGACCAATCCGGCCCCCCGCCCGGAGTGGAAAGCGGGCAAGGCGGGCCGCCGCCGGGCGTGCGTGATGGCGAGAATGTGTTCGAAGGTGACTGGCTGACAGTCGGCGTGGGTGCGGGATACTCGACCAGTTACAGCGGCTCGAACGATTATGTTGTGATACCTGCGCCAGTCATCCAGGGGCGCCTGGGCGGCATCGGGATCAGCCCGCAGCCAGCCGGGATCGCGCTTGATTTGACCCCTGAAGCACCGCGCGGCCAGGCCGATTTTGCCATCGGGCCGAGCGTGCGGTTTCGCAATGATCGCGCGAACCGTATTGAAGACAATGTCGTCAAGCTTGCGGGTGAATTGGACACCGCTTTCGAAGTCGGGATCGCCGCCAGCTACAGCCTGTCCGGCGTGCTGGGCCGCAATGACAGCCTGTCATTCGATCTCGGCGCAAGCTGGGATGTGGCCGGTGCGCATGATGGCATGGTGGTGCAGCCTTCGATCGGTTATTCGCGCCCGCTCAGCCGCGGCACTTTCATGTCATTGAGTGTCAGTGCAGAGTTCGTCGATGACAGTTTTGCGGACTATTATTATTCGGTCAGCCCGGCGCAAAGCGCAGCCAGCGGCCTGCCGGAATTCAGCGCCGATGGCGGGCTCAAGAGCCTGGGCGTTTCGTTGCTGTCCGTGTTCGACCTTGATGGCAATGCCTTGAACGGCGGGTGGAGCGCAGTCTCAATCACCGGCTATTCGAGGCTGGTCGGCGATGCGAAGGACACACCCTATACTTCGCTGCGCGGCGATCCGAACCAGTACTTCATCGCTTTGGGCATGGCCTACACCTTTTGAATTGGCCAAAAAGAAAGGGCCGCACTGTCGGCGGCCCTTCCGATAAATCAGCGAGCTTGAAGCGGCTTAGTCTTCGTCGCTTTCCGGTTTTGCGCCTTTGGCACCTTCGGCCAGTTGCGGGCGCGGGGCGGGCATTTGCGCCTTGCGATCGCCGGTCTTCAAATAGGTGTCGAACCATTCCATCATGCGCAGGTTATAGTCATAACGCGCCGCAGCCATGCGGTTGCCGTGGCCTTCGCCAGGGTAGAACACCAGTCGCACCGGCACATCCGGCTTGCGAACCTTCAGAGCCCGATACAGCTCAAGGCTCTGGCCCGGATCAACGCGGGTGTCTTCCTCGCCATGCATGATCAGCGTAGGCGTATTGGCCTTATCGACGTGATAGACAGGTGAAACTTCAAGCATCTTCATCCAGTCATCCCATGGCCAGGCGCGGCTGTGAACGTTGTACATCTCGTATGGGATGTCGCCTGTGCCGAATTTGCTGACCTGGTTGGAAATGCCCACGAACATCACCGATGCGGCATATTCGTCTGAATGGTATGTCGCGCCCCAGGCGCTGGCATAGCCGCCGTATGAACCGCCGGTGATGCCGGTGCGGTCAGGATCGGTGATCCCTTCTGCAACCAGCGCGCGCTTGGCATCGACGATATCGGTGAACTCGGGATCGGTGTAATTGCCCTGGTGCTGCTTGGAGAAGGCCGTGCCGTAGCCGGTCGAGCCGCGATAGTTCGGCAGGAACACGGCATAACCCTGAGCCGCGGCTACATGTCCGGGCTTCGAATAGGCGGTTTGCCAACCGTTTGATTCATGCGCTTCAGGCCCGCCGTGGACATTCATGATGGTCGGCGCGCCGCCTTCCGGTATGCCACCGACCGGCTCGATCAGCACGCCTTCGATCTGCTGCCCGTCTCGCGCGGTGTAGCTATAGGTGCGCTGCGTGCCGAAAGTGATTTCGGACAGCCACGGGTTATGCGTGGTCCAGCGCTCGAATGCATTCGAACGGGCTCTGGGATTCCAGACAAACAATTCGGTCGGATGCGTTGGCGCATTGGCTGAAACAGCAAGCCGGCCTCCCGCAGATTCGACGCTGGTCAGGATCAGCGCGCCCGGATCGACTTCGCGCCACACGCTGCCATCGGCATTGTAAATGCGCAGCAGGCTTTGCGCACCAACATGGATTACCGTGGCAAGGCGTCCGTTGGTCATCCATTCGGCATCCACGGTCGCTTCGGCTGCACCTTCGTTCAGCGCGCGATATTGGCCGGTTGCGACATCGACGAGATGCAGCGTGGTTTCTGCCGGGTCATTCTTGTCGACCCCGGCGATCATGGAAAGCTGCGTGCCGTCAGGCGACACTTCGACATCGCCCAGCTTGCCCGGTGTCGGCACGATCGCTTTTACATTGCCGTCTGCCAGGTCGATGATGTGGACGCGCAGCGATGTGTAAGTGTCATCGATTTGCGGGGTCGGCTTGCTCTGCACGATGCCGGTCTTGCCATCAGGGGTAATGTCAAACGCGGTAACGTAAGCAGGGACAGGGATCTCGCGCGGCTCCGCGTCAATTTCCTCGCCGATCCGGGCTTCGAACAGGCGGCGCAGGCGCGCTTCCTCTTCATAAACGACTGAGTTGAAACCGGCCTTGCGCTGTTTGGTGCGCTGCTTGTCTTCCGCCGCGCTGGCGAGCAGGAAGATGCTGTTGCCGTCTGGCCCCCAGACATAGGACAGGACATCGCTGTCTTCGACTTCCGCCCGCTTGCGATAGGTACCGCCGGCGACAGGCACAGCCCAGACTGCACGGTCTTCATCTTCCGCGGCCCAGGTAAAGCTCACCATGCTGCCATCAGGCGAGAACTGCACACCGGAAGGGCTGACATCGTCCGGCAGATAGACTGTCGCCTGATCAGGTCCGGCGGCCACCTTCAGGACCTGTTCGAAACCGCCATTGTCTTCGCCTTCCGTCACATCAGGCAGGCTTGCCGTGGTAAAAGCAATCCGCGAGCCGTCAGGCGACACAGCGATGGCACCCACACTCTCAAGCTTGGCGACGTCTTCCGGCGTCATCGGTCGCGCTGCGGCAGTCGCAGCGATTGAGACAGAAGCGAAAAGTGTCGCAGCAGAAAGCGCAAGGCGGTTCATGGGAAAATTGTCCTCTCGTGTTTGACTGTTACGCGGCCTGATAACGGCTGCGCTGTGAAATTCAATGCGAAGCCGGTTCAACGCACTCTTGTGTGATCAATGCATAAAGCGCATCACAGGTCCCGAAAGAGAGGATTATATGCGCGTATTTTCAGGATTGATTGCTGCTGCGGCAGCGCTTGCAGCTGTGCCGGCGGTGGCGGATACAACTATCATCCACGCTGGCGGGGTGCTGACCGATGCTTCGAGCCAGCCGACTGGCCCTGCAACGATCACTGTCACAGATGGCAAGATCGTGAGCATCGAAGATGGCTTCACGCCTACGCCCGAAGGCGCGACCATGGTTCATCTTGACGAGCATATCGTGCTGCCGGGCCTGATCGATCTGCATACCCATCTGTCGGGCGATCCCGGCACCGATTATCGCAACGCAGCGGTCTATCCGGCTGAATGGTATTCCTTCATCGCCGCCAAGAATGCACGGATCACCGCCCTGGCAGGCTTCACCACTGTGCGCGATCTTGGCTCACGGTCAGACCAGGTCACGCAGTCATTGCGCCGGGCGACCGAAGAAGGCTTCATTCCGGGGCCGCGCATCGTCACCTCTGCGCGCACGATTGCGATTGTTGGCGGGCATGGCGACGTGAACGGCTTTAGCGAGCATGTGAATGATGCGCTGGACAATGATTTCTCCTGCACCGGTCCCGTTGAATGCGCTGAAAAAGTGCGGCTGGCTTCGAAGTATGGTGCGGACCTGATCAAGATCACTGCCACTGGCGGCGTGCTGAGCCAGCAGGGGCGCGGGTTGGAAGCGCATTTCAGCGATCAGGAGATGCGCAGCATTGTTGCCACCGCGCAATCGCTGGGCCTTAAGGTCGCCGCGCATGCGCACGGCGCGCGCGGGATCGAAGCGGCGGCACGCGCAGGTGTGCATACGATCGAACACGGCACTTATATTGACGAAGCCGCAGCCAAGGCGATGCGCGAGAACGGCACGATCCTGGTGCCGACCTTGATGGCATTCCAGGGCATCAAGCAGCGGCTCGGCCAAGGCATCTACACACCCGTTGTGGAAGAGAAAGTGCGCCAGGTTTCCGCCTTTGCCGAAAGCATTGTCGAACGCGCGCTGATGTATGATGTGAAGGTGGCTTTCGGCACCGATGCCGGCGTGTTCGAGCACGGGCTCAACGCAGGCGAGCTCGCGCTGATGCGCAAGGGCGGGATGAGCAACAAGGAAGTGCTCGCCAGCGCGACAAGCCATGCGGCTGAAGTGCTGGGCATGGAGAAAGAGATCGGGCGGATCGCGCCGGGCTATTCGGCAGATATCATCGCGGTGAAAGGCAATCCGCTTGATGATGTGGCGGTGCTGGAAAATGTCGACTGGGTGATGGTGCGCGGCCGCGTGATCGAATGATCACATAAACTGCCGGGTGCGCGACGCTGGACATTCGCGCATTCGCAGCGCACCAATGGCGCGGGAGACAAAGGGGAGAGGGGACATGGCGCACAGGATGCGTTTGATCGGCGGTTTGCTGGCAGGGGCGGCTCTGCTGGCACCGGCATTTCCTGCGCAGGCGGACACGCCCGAACGCAGGCAAGCGCTGTTTGGCGATGTGCATGTGCACACACGCAATTCGTTTGACGCCTATATCTTCGGAATCCGCGCAAACCCAGACGATGCCTATCGCTTCGCGCGCGGCGAGAAGATCCGCCATATGGCCGGCTATGAGATCGCGCTCAAAGGCGGCGCGCTCGACTTTTACGCTGTGACTGATCACGCTGAATATATCGGCGTGCTGCCCGCGATGCACGATCCGGCCAGCCCGATGTCGTTGATCGAATATGCCGCTGACATGTTCTCGACCGTTCGCAGCAAGATCGCGGCAGCTTTCGACCGCGTCGTCAGCAGCATGCGCGATGGCAAGCCGCTGGAAGAGCTCAACAACAAGGATGTGATGCGCGCAACCTGGGCAGAGACAAAGGCCGCGACTGAACGCCATTACGAGCCGGGCAAATTCACCACCTTCCACGGTTATGAATATACTTCTGCGCCCGATTACCAGAACCTGCACCGGATCGTGCTGTTCCGCGGGGTGAACACCCCCGATCTGCCTTATAGCATGTTCGATTCGCGCAATCCGGAGGATATGTGGGCGTGGCTCGATGCTTTGTGTGCCAAGGGCATCGAAGGGCTGGCTATCCCGCACAATTCGAACGTTTCGAACGGCAAGATGTTCGAGATGACGACCTATGATGGCGGCCCGATCACAGCCGAATATGCCGCCACGCGGATGCGCAACGAGCCGATTGTCGAGATGAGCCAGGTCAAAGGCACATCGGAAACGCATCCCATGCTGTCGCCCAATGACGAATGGGCCAATTTCGAAGTCTATGAGACGCTGATTGGCACTTTGCGCCAAGGCAAGACCAGCGGCAGCTATGTTCGCGAAGCCTTGCAGCGCGGGCTTACGCTGGAGCAGCAGCTGGGGGTGAACCCCTACAAATTCGGGCTGATCGGATCGTCTGACACACATAATGGCGGCGGCCCGCTCGATGAAGAGAACTTCTTCGGCAAGACCGGCGCGCTTGACGGCACGCCTGAAGGGCGCCGTGCGGTGGTGTTCGAAGGCGAAGATCAGCTGCAGGGGTCCGCCGCTACGCCGTTTTACAAATGGAGCGCGGCGGGGCTTGCCGGCGTCTGGGCCGAGCAGAACAACCGCGAGGATATCTACGCCGCTTTTCGCCGCAAAGAGACTTTTGCGACTTCCGGCCCGCGCATCATGGCGCGGCTGTTTGCAGGGCATGGTTACCCAGCCGACATCTTTGAGCGCGCGGATTTCGCGCGCCTTGCCTATGCCGGTGGGGTGCCGATGGGCGGCGACCTGAAAGGGCGCGGCGAGGGTGCTCCAACCTTCCTTGCCGAAGCGATGAAAGATCCGGACAGCGCCGGGCTTGAACGGCTGCAGGTCGTTCGCGGCTGGGTGGATGGCGATGGCGAGCTGCGCGAGCAGGTCTATGACATTGCCTGTGCCGTTGGAGCGCCTGACAGCCGCACGCATCGTTGCGCTTCGCAAGGCGCAACGCTTGATCCCGCCACATGCGCAATTCCGCAGAATTATGGCGCGGCGCAGCTCAAGATACGCTGGCAGGACCCGGACTATGATCCGGCGCGCCGTGCCTTTTACTACCTGCGTGTGATCGAGCGCCCGACCTGTCGCTGGTCGACCTGGGAAGCGAACCGGTTGGGCATGCCGGTGCGCGAGGACCTGCCGCTATCCGTCCAGGAACGCGCCTGGAGTTCGCCGATCTGGGTGGGGGGCTAAGGCCTATTCGCTCGCTGCATCGCGCGCGTGCGCTGCGATGATTTCCGGATCGATCATGCCGCATTCCGGCTCCGCCCGGCCTTGCCACCGCATCGCCTGGCGGAAGGCGCGTGGCATGCTGGTCAAATGCATGTGATCACTGAGCCATTCCGCTCGGACACAAAACGGCAAATCCTGCTTGTCCGCCAATGCACTCACAAAGGCTCGCCCGGGCACAGCAAAGCGCGGTACATCATTGTCAGCCATGGAGATGAACAGTGATTGCGCGGGCTGTGACGGTTCGAGCTCATCGAGCTTTTCCATGAACCATTCGGGACTGTTATGGATCGCGGGATTGATCGCAACGCCCAGGTCAAACAGGCCGGGTTTGCTCAGCGCCTGGTAAAGCACGAAATGCCCGCCCAATGACTGGCCGACCAGCGTGCGCTTGCCAACCTCAGCGCCCAGCTTGCTCTCGACCAGCGGCATGATTTCGGTTTCTACCATGCCAAGAAAGGCTTCAGCGCCGCCGGCAAAATCATTGTCTTCGCGTGGAACGGTGTAATCCTTGCTGCGGAAATTGACGCCGCTCTCGATCGATCCATAGCCGATGCCCACGATCACCGATGGCGGCATTTCCTCGCTGAAAGTGAGCGACCAGCTGTAGCTCGCCAGCAGCGGGAAGGCCTGATCCGCGTCAAGCACGTAGATTACCGGCACTGGCTCGCCTTCGGGCGGTGCGATGTCAGGGCGCTTGATGAATATCTGGAACGGGCGTTCAAGCGCGGGGGAGAGATGCTCGATGTGCTCGGTGTCGGCCAGCACAGGCAGCTTGTCGATCACGCGCGGATGTTCGGCATTGAGCGAAGGCGTGGCGACCAACGCAATTGCAGCAAACAGGGGGGCGATTTTCAGCATTGCACTAGACTAGCCAAATCTGGCCAAGCGTCAAAGCGCCGTCGCGCTGACGCGCGAGATGCAAGCGCCATCTGTAACCGTAGGCTCTCAATCGGCGAATTTCCGTATGAGGGCCCGGTATTTAAGGAGCTTGCCATGAAAATTTCCGAGATCGTCGATCGCAAGGGAAACGCTTTGGCAGTGCTTGGGGAAGGCGATCCCCTTGCGCTGGCCGTCGCCACGATGGAGCGTGAAAAGATCGGATCGGTCGCGATCACCGGCAATGATGGCAACCGCATCGTCGGGCTGCTATCGCAGGGTGAATTGATTGGTGCTTTGGCACGATTGGGCAGCGAAGCGTTATCCCGGCCGGCGGGCGACTTCATGTACCGCAACATGCTCTATTGCCGCTGCAGCGATGATGTTGCGCTGGTGATGGACCGCATGACCAGCCGCAAGCAACGGCATTCGGTCGTGCAGCACGCCGACGGGCGCGTTGTCGGCATTGTGTCGCTTGGCGACCTGGTTGCGAGCCTCTTGGCGAGCGCGCGGCTTGAAACCGATGTGCTGCGCGACATGGCGCGATCGCATATCTGTATGTCATCGGCCTGACGCATGGATGTGTCCCGCCCCCTGGGCCGCTGGCTGGCCGGGTTCCTGACTGCTCCGGCATCCACCCCAAGCGCCAGCATGCCGACCGATATGGGGGTGTTGGCCCGTGCGGTCAGACCTGCCGACGTGCTGCTGGTCGAAGGGCGGCACCGGATCAGCACTGCAATCAAGTACCTTACGCAATCGACCTGGTCCCATGCCGCGATTTGCGTTTCGCAAGGCGACGAGGCTGCGGGCCTTCTGCCGCAATTCGTGGAGGCCGATGTCAAGGACGGGGTGCGGCAAGTCTCACTTTCTGAATTTGCCGGCCTGCATAGCAGGCTTTGCCGACCTGTCGGGCTGACCGCGGCAGAAGTGGACGCGGTGGTGAAATTCGTCACTGATCGGATTGGCGATGAATATGATCTGGCCAATGTGATCGATCTGGCGCGCTACCTTCTGCCGACACCGCCGGTGCCCACGGCGTGGCGGCGCAGGATGATCGCCTTTGGTAGTGGCGAGCCAACCAAGGCTATCTGTTCCACTCTGATTGCGCAGGCATTCCAGTCGATCCGCTATCCGATCCTGCCGCATCTCGAACTTTATCGGGGTGACGATCCGGACTGCGCCGATTGCGCGCGCGAGATCCTGCATATCCGACACCACAGCCTGTTCACGCCGCGCGATTTTGACGTTTCGCCGTATTTCAGAGTCGTCAAACCAATGCTTGAAGCGCAGTTCGATTATCGCAAGCTCGAATGGAGCGAAGACAGCTCGCAGCAACAGCGCCCGCTGGACATTGCGGCCGGTTGATCACATGTCTCAGGCGGCGACCTTTGCCCTTCGCTCGCCGCGCTCGATCTCTTTCAGCAAGTCACGCACATAGTGGTCAAAGTCGAGCTGGATCGTGTGCCGCCGCGCCTTGTAATATTGCCCGGTGTGATATTCTTCATCTGCCTCGATGATGCGGTGCATCTCGTCCGCTGAAGGCGGGGCATATTGGCCTGCAAGGAAAGCGGCGACCAGCTTTGACTGTTGCTCGGCGAAATTCACCAGCGTGGGCAATGGCTGGGCCAGGCCGAGATAGAACAGGTCCGGGACATCGGGCTTCATGATCCGCTTGAACAGCGGCGGCGGGCGATTGTCGGCATCAGCCTTGAACGATGGTTCGTCAAAGAAGGGGAAGGCGATGTCATAGCCGGTCGCCCAGATGATCACGTCAACCTGTTCGCGCGAACCATCGGCGAAGACGACGCCATCGCCATCAAGCCGCTCGATTGCACCTTTCATGGTGATGTCGCCCGAACCCGCGCGCAGCAGGAATTCGCCCGAGACAGTGCCATGGCTTTCGAACGGGCCGATCTCGGGCTCGGGCAGGCCATAATCGCTCATCCGGCCCACCAGCTTGCGGATGATCCTCCCACCGATCCACTGGCGCACCCGCTTGGGCATCCAGGCCGGGGCCGGGTTCTTGTCGAGCGGCTGGCCGCGATAGTATTTCGGGAAAATCCACACGCCGCGGCGCGTCGAGACGAACAGCTGCTCGGCAATCGGGCGCTGCGAGAGCTCGCTGGCGATATCCATCGCCGAATTGCCCATACCCACCACCAGCACGCGCTTGCCCACGCAATTGGCGGGCTCGAACGGGCTGCGATAGCTGTGCGAGTGGAACTGTTCACCGGTAAACTCGCCGGGATAGTCCGGAATGCGCGCCGCCCAGTGGTGACCATTGGCGACCACCAGCGCGTCATACTGGCGGGTTTCACCGGTCGAGAGCGTGATGTCCCATCCGCCGCTGGCGCGCCTGTGCGCTAGTTCGACGCGCGTGTTGAAAGTGATGTTTCCGCGCAAGCCGAAATGGTCGACGTAATCGTGGAAATATTGCAGCAATTGCGCGTGGTGCGGATAGTCGGGCCAGTCTTTCGGCACCGGATAATCCTCGAACGCGAGCCGCCATTTCGAGGTGTCGATATGCAGGCTCTGATAGCAGGCCGACATGCCGTTCGGATTGCCGTAATACCAGGTGCCGCCGATATCGTCGGACGCTTCGAATACGTCGAAGGGGATGCCGTAATCCTTCAGCCGCTTGGCGGTGGTGAAGCCCGAACAGCCAGCACCGATAATGCAGACTTTAGGCAGACCGCTCATTCAAGCGCTCCGGCAAGGTTCTCGAACCCGGCGGCGAAATCTTCCTTGAAATCCTGCACTACCTGTCCGGCGGAGGTCACTTCGCGCACCAGGCCCACGCCTTGGCCGACAAAGTATGAGCATAGCTCCTGCGCTTTCGGATTGCCGTTCACCGCCGCCTTGTCGATCGTGCGCAAGGCAGGTTCGGACAGCAGCATCATCAGCGGCATGGGCAGTGCAGGCAAGCCCGCTTCTTCCCACATCGCGTGCCAGCCCGAACGCAGCTGGCGCGAATATTTGCCGGTGCGGTGTTTCGAGCGGATCGTGTCGCGGCTGGTGGCGGCCACCATCTTCTCGCGGAAAACTTCGTGCGTTTCGGCTTCAGTCGTGGCGAGCCACACGCTGCCGCACCATGCACCCGCGGCCCCCATCGCCATCATGCCCGCCATCTGCTTGCCATTCATGATGCCGCCTGCGGCCAGCACGGGGATGTCCGCGCCAGCTTCCTCGATCGCCTGAAGCACCTCCGGAATCAGCACAATGGTGGAGACTTCGCCGCAATGCCCGCCGCCTTCGCCGCCTTGCGCGACGATGATATCGACCCCTGCGTCGATCTGTTTCATCGCATGCTCTTTCGCGCCGACCAGCGCAGCGACGGGAATGCCGTGACGTTTGCCGGCTTCGATCATTTGCGGCGGGGCGGTGCCCAGCGCATTGGCGATCAGCCGCACGGGGTGATTGAAGCTCACCTCCAGCAATTCCTGCCCCAGCGACGTATTGGGCTGTTGAGATCCGCCCAGCGGCGTCGCGCCCGCTTCGTCCAAACCTGCTTCGCGCAGGATCTGGCGGGTAAAATCGCGGTATTGCTGCGGGATCGCTGCGACCACTTCGTCTGCTGTGACGGAATGGCCGACTGCCTGAACTTCGGGGATCAGCACATCTACGCCGTAAGGCTTGCCGTCGATATTATCGTCGATCCACTTGAGCTCTGTCTCAAGCTGTTCAGGCGTAAAGCTGACCGCGCCCAGCACGCCAAAGCCGCCCGCACGGCTGACCGCGGCGACCACGTCGCGGCAATGCGAAAAGGCAAACAGCGGGAATTCGCATCCCACCATCTCTGTCATGCGGAACGGCATAGTCTTCTCCCCCGAACAAGTTTGCACAGCCGATAGCCTTGCTGGCGCGCAATTCCGAGTAGCGCAATTGGCAGGGGCAAAAAAGTGGGCTGACTGGCCAGATCAGGAGCCAGTCAGCCCATCGACACGGTGGTGTCGAGTGTGCAGCACCGTCATTGCCCGGTGCTACGTTTTCCCCCGGCCGGGTCGCAGAAAGCCAGGGAACTCGGGATCACTTGAGAGTGATTTCGCGAACGTGCCATTGGCCGGTCAGTTCGCGGATCTTGTTGTAGACTTCGCGCACAGTGCGCTGGTTGCTGTCTTCATTCTGGTTGCCCCAGGCTTCCATGAATTCGAGATAGCGCTCGCGGCTTGGCGTCAGGTCAGCCGTGCTGGCGTATTTGATCACCAGCAGCAGGTCGAAGTCATCGCCTGCGCCATTAGTGTTGCTGTAAATCGCGTAATCCTCGATATGGCCAAGGCGCTTGGCCACTTCATTCGCTGCCACCCAGGTATTCTTGAGGTTTTCGAGATAGGTCTCGAACTCGCCGGGTTCGATATCGACAGTGACCATTTCATAAACCGCATCTGATGCTTCGTAATCTTCGAATGGCACCATTTGCGCAGCCGCTGGCGTTGTGAGAGCGAAAGCGCCGGCGGCCAGCGTTGCCGCTGCCACGGCGCGTGTGAATCTCTTTGCGTAAGTCATGAAGGTTCCCCTGTTGATCAGTTTTCAATGCTGCTGATCAGACCCCCAGCAATGATGGGTCATTGAACTGCGTCCTGATCCGCGCTGCCATTCTTCGGACGCCTGGAGAAATTAGTCCTTCCCGAAAGTTGAGGCTTTTCTTAGGGTGGCCTAAGGTCGCATGATTGCTGGGAGATTTGTTGCATTCTTCCAGTGCAAGTCAGCGTTTTGCGAAGCGCTTCAGGGGGCAGGCTTGATGCGGATTTCCATCGGCGATGCACATGTCGATTTCGCGGCGCGGATCGTTGAATGCGGTTCCGATGCCGTTACCGTCGAGCCCAAGGTGATGGCGGTGCTGCGCATGCTGGCCGATCATGCGGGCGAAGTGGTATCGCGCGAAGCATTGATCGCAGACATATGGGATGTGCGTTATGGCGGCGATGAGCGCTTGTCGCGCGCAATCTCTATCCTTCGCCATGCCTTGGATGACAGCGCGGGCAAGCAATCCTGCATCGAGACGATCCCCAAGCATGGCTATAGGTTGGTGGCTCCCGTTGAAGCACCTGATGCCGCGCGCTCAAGCGCGCCAGAAGATCGATTGCGCCCGGCCATCTCGCCGCATTCGGTGGCGGTCTTGCCGTTTGACGTGATGACCGCGAACGGGCGTGACCAGCAATATATCGGTGACGGGATCGCAGAGGAGATCATCAACTCGCTGGCGCATGTTGACGGGCTGCATGTGGCGGGGCGGATCTCCAGCTTCGCCTTGGCGCGGGCAGAGGTGGAATTCCGCGACATTGCAGCAAAGCTCAACGTCGCTTTCGTGGTCGAAGGCTCGGTTCGGCAAGCAGGCGAGGTAACGCGCATCACCGCGCAATTGATCAATGCCAGTGACGGCTTCCATCGCTGGTCGGAAGAGTTTGACGGCAGCGCGAAAGAGCTTTTCGCGCTCTATGATCGCGTGGCCAAATCAAGCGTTACCAATATCTCGCGCGCACTCGATCTGGAGCACGAGGGTGACCATCCCGCCTCCGATCATCGCGAGCATGATCTGTTCGATATGTTCCTGGAAGGGCGCGCGGCGACGCACCGGCGCGATGGTGAAAGCTCTCTGCCACTGGCAATCGACCTGCTGGGCAAGGTTGTCGAGCGTGATCCGACTTTCCCTGAAGCCTGGGCATTCCTGGCAATCGCGCATTATTTCATGCTCGAATACCAGCACACGCCCGATTGGCGGCATCACCTTGAACAAGCGCGGCATGCCACCGCGCAAGCGGTGGCGCTCGCGCCCGATGCGCCAACCACCACAGTGCCGCGGCTGTTTGCCGCCGCGCATGAAGGGCGGCTGGATGCGCATGCGCAGCTGGTGGAAGCACTGTCAGAACGGATGCCGGGGCAGTCGCTGGCGGAATTTCATCTGTCGACCATTCTTGTGGGGTGCGGGTTGATGCGGCAAGGGCTCGCGCATCTGGAACACGCGATGCAGGCCGAGCCGATGTCCTATGCCGGGCAATCGCTGCTCAGCTCGGCGCGCCATATCCTGGGCGATGAGGACAATTCGGAGCACGCCTATCTCGAAGCGTTCGGCAATGGCGTGTTGCCGGCGGGGCTGATCGTCGCCTGGCTGCAGACCGATCGCGCCAAACAGGCAGAGGCGCTGGACTTCCTTGAGAAGCATTTTGCCAAGCTTGCCCCGCTGCTTGAAAACCTGTTCGGCTCTGAAGCCAGCCTCGGCCGCGTCTCGCGCGCGATTGTTGACCGCGATGATGCGGCGCGTGACACGCTTGCAGCTGCAATGCGCCAACGGATCGATGCCGGCGAGGTGCAGCCCAATTCAGGCGCTTTGCTGGTGCCGATCATGATCGGGCGGCCAGAGCTGTTCATGCATGCCGCGCGCAAGGTTTCGACCACTTACCTGCCCGGCGCGCTGGTGCATCTGTGGGGCAATACGAAGGAAGCGCGCGAGCTGCGTGCGCATCCTGAATTCCCCGCCTTCGCGCGCGAACTGGGCATGCCGCAAGTGTGGGAGAGGTTCGGCTGGCCCGAGTCCGTCGATCGCAGCCGGTTCGAAGAGGTTTTTTGATTCCGATCAAGGAATGATAGGCTGCGCTCTGCCACTCATCGGGCGATGAGATAAAGGGAGAGGCGTGCGATGAACGCGATGGAACGTATCGGGCCGGATGCAGCCCCGCAGCATTTCGATGTGCTGATTGCAGGAGCCGGGATTTCCGGGATCGGATCGGCCTACCATTTGCAGGAGCAATGCCCGGGCAAGACCTACGCCATCCTGGAAATGAAGGATACCTTCGGCGGAACTTGGGAAACGCACAAGTATCCCGGTGTGCGCTCGGACAGTGATCTCTACACTTTCGGCTATCGCTTCAAGCCGTGGATCGGCCCGCCGATCGCCAGTGCGGACGAGATCCTGAAATATATGGGCGAAGTGATCGAAGAGAACGGGATCGGCGATCACATCCGCTATGGTCACCGGATCACCAGCTGTGCGTTTTCGCGCGAGACCAATCTCTGGACAGTCGAGGCCGAGCGGCTGGAGGATGGAGCCAGCTTCACTTTCACCTGCCACTTCCTGTGGATGTGCCAGGGCTATTACGATCACGAAACGCCGTACATACCGCCTGAATGGCAGGAGAAAGGCCTGTCAGACTACCGCGGCGATTTCGTGCATGCCCAGCTGTGGGACCCGGATTATGACTATGCCGGCAAGCGCGTGCTGGTGATCGGCTCTGGCGCGACCGCGGCCACGGTGGTGCCCGAATTTGCCGAGAAAGCCGCGCATGTGACCATGCTGCAGCGCTCGCCAACCTATTTCTATTGCAGCGAGAACAAGAACGAGCTGGCTGATCGCTTGCGCGAAGTGGGGATTGACGAGCCGACTATCCACCGCGTGGTGCGCGCACAAATCATGCATGACCAGGATGTGCTCACCAAACGCTGTCAGGAAGAACCGGACGTTGTGGTAGAGGAACTGCGCGAGTTGATCCGCGCATTCACCGGCAAGCCGGACTTTGAATTCGAACCGCACTTCACCCCCAAATACCGCCCGTGGCAGCAGCGGCTGGCGTTCTGCCCTGATGGCGACGTGTTTCGCGCCGCAGTGGAAGGCAAGCTGACCGTTGTGACAGACACGATTGACCGCTTTACCGAAAGCGGCGTGCGGACCGCGTCTGGCGAGGACATCGAAGCTGACCTGATCGTGGCAGCGACTGGCTTTCATCTGTCGGTGATGGGCGACATCCCCTTCTTCGTCGATGGCGAGCGAGTGAACTGGCACGATACAGTCACCTATCGCGGGATGATGTTCACCGGCGTGCCCAATATGGCATGGGTATTCGGCTATTTCCGCGCCAGCTGGACCTTGCGGGTCGACATGCTGGGCGATTTCGTCTGCGGCTTGCTCAATCATATGGACCAGGAGCACGCGGCGCGGGTCGAAGTGGCATTGCGGCCGGAAGATGAAGCGATGGAGCTCCACCCCTGGATCGAAGCGGACAATTTCAATCCCGGCTATCTGATGCGCGGGCTCGATCAATTGCCGCGCCGCGGTGACAAGCCCGAATGGCGCCACAATCAGGATTACTGGCGCGAGAAGGACGAGATCCCGCATATCGATTATAGCGCGGCGGAATTCGTCTATACTCCGCGCTGCAGCGAAACGCGGCGGAAGATCGAGTTGGAGGCAGCGCGTTAGGGCGCGCTCGCGGAAAGGGGGGAGAGCGATGGAAACGACATTCGATACAGTCGCCTGGAGCGCGACCTTGCTGGGTGCCTTTGCGATTGCCGTTGCCATCGGCGCGCTGCGTCAGCCGGGCATCTGGGCCAAGATGGTAGACGAGATCGAAGCCTCGCCCGCGCTGCAATTGCTATGCGGTTTTGCAGAACTTTTTATCGGTGCGGCGATTTACCTCATCAATCCGTGGGATTCGGCTGACATCCTGTCGATGGTGATGAAAACGATCGGCGGCTTGATGATGGCTGAGGCGCTGGTGGTGATGGCGATATCGGACCTTTACTTCCAGACCTGGCTCAAGAACCTTGCGGCGATGCGGCGCGGTTGGCCGCTGGTCACGCTGGTGATCGGCTGGGTTCTCGCGGGCGCAGGGATGATGCGTTTCGTGTGAATGTGAAAGGGGCCCCGCGCTTGGCGAGGCCCCTTTATCTTGCGCAGCTGGCTCGCAGATCAATCGCGTTCGCGATTTGGCGCCTGCACTTCGTTTGCCGTGGCGACGGTTGTGCCGTTCTGGCTCAGCTTGCCACGTTGCGGGCGTGAAGCCGCGCGATTGGCTTGAACAGCAGGTAGCAACAGTCCTGCCTGTTCGGCCTGCGGAGCCTGCACTTCGCTGGCGGTTTCAACCGTGGTGCCGTTCTGGCTCATCCGGGCGCGAGCCGGGTTCGTTCGATACTCCTTGAACGTTGCCTTCCCGGCGCCGGCAGCACCGCCACCGGCTGCCGCGGCTTCGCCCTCTTCTAACTTCCAAGTGGCTTCCACTTTGCCCTTGGTTTGAGAGGGCGGGACAGCCTGCGGGCGCTGTTGAGCTTGCACTTCGCTGGCGGTTTCAACCGTGGTTCCGTTCTGGCTCATCTTGTTTTCAAGCCGATACGGATACTGCACACTTGAACGCGCAGCTGCATCTGGGCCGTTAAAGGTCATGAAGGCGTCCTGCGGCTCAGCATCGGCAGCTGTCGCAGCTGGATCGCTCTGCACTTCGCTGGCAGTTTCCACCGTGGTGCCGTTCTGGCTGGTCATGGCTTCACCGATGCCGGCGCGTGCCTGAGTGCGGCCGCGACCGACCTGTGCCTGAGCCAGCTCGGGCGCCTGGATATCATCTGCAGTGCCGACAGTGGTGTGGCCTTCCTGACGGAAGCCTTCGCGGCTTGCCTGTGCCTGCTCGCCTTTCTCGACCTTGAAAGTGGTCTCGACCGCAGTCTGCATTGCGCTTTCAACCACGCTTTCCGTCGTCGCTTCAAATGTCTCTTTCAGTTCCTGTTTGACCGCGCGCTTGATGAAATCGAACGGGCCGGCCTGCGCCGGCGTGGCCGCAGCCCCGGCCATGGCAACGCCTGCCAGCAGCAGCGTGAGGTGCGAACGGGTCTTTGTATTACTGGTCATGGGTCTCTCTCCAAATGTCTCTCTGTCGTTTCGAATCAGTCGCGCTTTGCGTCGCGAACGAATCACCCTCTAGACAAAAATAGATCGATAGTCTAGAGCATCAATCTAGAAAATAAATCTAGAGTGACATGAGCAAGCGAATAGGCCACAGGCGAAACATGGTTCAGGCACGGAGCAAACCGACACGGGAAAAGGTGCTGGAAGCCGCCAGCGAACTCGTGGTCGAAGTGGGGCATGAAAATGTCTCGATGAAAGAGCTGGTCGATCGCTCAGGCGTTTCGAACGGCTCGATATTCCATCATTTCGGTTCGAAAGACGGTGTGCTTGAAGCGATCTTCGTGCGCGAGCGCAGCGAGTATCTTGGCTATGTCGGGCAATGTATCATCAGCCACAAGGGCGACCCCTGCGATGCGATGGGTGAGGGCGCGCGCGGGGCGATCCTGTTTCAGGCGCGCGATCCGCAGCGCCACTTCCGCCTGATCTCGCAATTCAGCCATTCGGAATGGCTCGCGCAGAACAAGGCGATGTGGAGCGAGTTGGCAGTCGAGATCGAGCAGCCGGTGATGCAGTGGGCGATGCCGCATCTGGCCGAAGGGCGCTTGCCGATGCTGCCCCCGGCGATGATCCAGTCTTTCATGCTGGGCCCGGCAGAACTGCTGTGCCATCAATGGCGCAACGGGCGGCTCGGCGGGAAGCTGGAAGATCTGGCCCCGCAAGCGGCAGAATTCGTATCAGCCGGGCTCAAGCACTTGCGCGAAACCTATCGCCCTCAGCCTGCAGGCTAGTGCAGGCCGGACTATCCTATCCGCCCAGCAATTCGCTCCACGCGGCGCCAATCCATGCGTCGGCGCGCACGCGATCCGCGTCCGACAGCGCGGCATAGCGTGCGCGCAAGTCAGCCAGGCATTTGAGCTGATATTTGAAGGTGCCCTGGGCATAGCTGTGGCCCAGCGCTTCAAAGCCAAACTCGCTGTCGCCCGCTTCGATGGCTGCGGCATTGGCAGCGAGGAACGGCGCGTAGACTTCGCCGGAAATCCGCACGAGCTCCAGCGCGCAAGCGGAAGGCTCGCCTGACCACTCGCCTTCGTGGCCGGAGAGGTCATCCATATGCGCGAGCCAGCGGTAGGCATAGGGATATTCGGCGCGCATCATCGCTTGCGGTGTAGGGTCTGTGCCCAATTGCGAAAGCTGGCCGTAAAGCGCGAATTCGGCCAGGCTCGGGCGCGAGCCGAACAGGAAGAAGCTATCGGTCACATGGGCTTCCAGCGCGGTAAGCACAGCGCGCGCAGACGCTTCGATCAGCGGGAAGTTCTCACGCGTGCAGCCGACGATCGACATGCGGCCCACCTGCCGGGCGCGAAACGCTTCCGCTTCGGACTGGCTGCGGGCAATGCCCCCGCCGTGCAGCCGGTCAAACGCCAGCCAGCGGCTCATCTGGATCTGGTCGACATCCTCCAGCCAGCGATAGCCGAACATCGGCTTGGTCATCCACTCGTCAGCGAAATCCTCCAGCAGATGCGCGAGGAATGCCTGCGCCGGATCGCGCGGCACCACGCTGCGCCCTGCATGGCGCGCTTCGAGGTCATAGATCAGCGGGGTCGAATCATTGGCAAAGTGGCCATCGGGATATTCGAGCACGGGGATCACCGGCGCGCGCACGTGCTTCAGCGCTTCGGCCACGGCTTCGCCATCAATCCACACGAACGGTATCCGGCGATAGCGCAGCAGGCTGCGCATCTTCATCGAATAGGGCGAAGCGATCGCGCCATAGAGTGTGTACATGGCGTTCAGCTCCGCATCTCGATCTTCACCGGCATCTCGGTAAAGCCATGCAGGAATGGGCTGGCGAGGCGGGTCGGTGCGCCTTGCGGCACGATGCGCCAATTTCGCTCGACGATTTCCTCGATCAGCGTAGCGATCTGGATTTCGGCGAGGCGCGCTCCGACGCAGCGATGAATGCCATGCCCGAATGCCAGGTGCCTGCGTGCATTCTCGCGCCGCACGTCAAAGCGATCGCCATCGGGAAACACGCTTTCGTCGCGATTGGCCGAGATATACCACAGGATGATCTTTTCGCCTTCGCGGATCGCTTGCCCTGCAAGCTCGGTATCGCGCGTTGCGGTGCGCCGCATATGCGTGACGGGCGATTGCCAGCGAATGATTTCCTGCGCCGCGTTAGGGATCAGCGAGCGTTCTTCATGCAATGCATCGAGCTGGTCAGGGAACAGGTGCAAGGCTTCGACCAACCCGCTCATCGAATTGCGCGTGGTATCGTTCCCGCCCACGATCAACAGCGCGATATTGGCGATCCGTTCCATCGCGCTCATATTTCCCATGGCTTCAGAATGGATCATTCGGCTGAGCAGATCGTCGCTTGGCGGTTTGGCGCGACGGTCTTCCAACTCGCGGTCGAAACGCTGGAGCATTTGCCCCATCTGTTCGAGGAATTCCGCGCGATACTCATCGTTGAGATTGTCAGCAGACACGCCGCTCGCCCAGTCGGACCAGCGCTTGAGATCGCGCCATTCCTCAAACGGCATGTCGAACAGGATCAAAAGCATGCCCAGCGTCATCGGGATCGATAGCCGCTCGACCCAGTCGAAGGTTTCGCCTTCGGGCAATGCGTCGAGCAGCTTCTTGCAGCGCGCGCGCACTTGCTGTTCGCGTGTCGTCATCTGGCTTGGCGCGAATGCTGGAGAAATGACCTTGCGCTGTGCGGTGTGGATCGGCGGGTCCTGCGCGATGAAATTGGGAAACTCGATCTCGTTGACCGAGTCAGCAATGGTGATGTTGCCGCGCTGCCAACTGGACGACCAGGTTTCCCAATCTAGCTCTACCTGCTGGATCAGGTCATACGTTGCCGCCGACCAGTATGGCCCAAACGGGCTCTCCTCGCGAAAGCTAAGTGGTGCGGTCTTGCGCAGCTCAGTGAATGGCGCGTGCCAACGATTTTCGGTGTAGAGTGTGTTCTCGCTAAGGTCGATCGGAGTGACCGGCCGTTCGCGTTCAATTGCCATGCTTGCCATAGCGATTCCCTCTCCTGCATCTTTACGCGATGCTCGCACAGCTTGCGAAAGGTGTCATCCCTCGTTGGACGAATGATCTGCTCAACGACCGCGGATAAACATATTGATCGTCAACCGGCCCTTGCGCGGATCAGCAGATAGCGCGGCGGGATCTGGAATGATGCCGGAATGCAGCTGCCGCCCGCGATAGATGATCATCCGGTCGGGCTGCGCCTCGACTTCGTCGATCATTTGGAACCAGTCATTGTCGCCATGGTGATAGCGCGGCGGGATCATCCCGAACTCGCTCTCGTCATCGGCAAGGCCCGCGAAGAAAGCTTGCATGCGCTCGGGCGTGATCGCTTCGAAGCCGGTGCGCCGGTGCCGGTAGAACGCAGTGCCGCCACTTTCCGGGCCCAGCAGGTAATGCATGATCCCGATGACCTTGTCGCTCTCGTGATCATAATGCGGGATGCGCTGCTGGGGGCTCAGCTCCTCTTCAGGCAGGGTGACAAGCGAAAAGGTAGAGGCATCCATTTGTACGCCGCGTGTGAGGCCGAAAACCCGTTGCATGATCTGGATCATCAAGGGCCTGCGCAGGTCCAGATAGCCCGGATCGGCCCAGGATCTCAGACCCGGATAGTGAGCGCCTGCATCCTGATATTGTGCGGCATAACCGGCTTCGCGCAGCTCCTCTACCTTGCCGCTGAAACTGTCGATCACAACCAGCGGCTCACCTTCGCGGCCCATTTGGCGGACTGAAACCTTGGGTTCGGGAAGCGGCATGGTGCAAAGGCATGAAGCGGCGTGTGGCGCGAGTCAATCATGGCGCGCGACGGCTTTACCTTGTCCGCCCTAACGGGTAGGACCTGCTCATCCCCGGGGAGCCAGCGAGTCCTTTCAAGGATAGTGGCTGAGAGGGGCGTGTCGCAGCGCCCGACCCGTTGAACCTGATCCGGCAGTTTGCATGGCGCCGAAAAGTGGGAACCGGTTTTCGGCTCTTCGACATGCAAACAAACAAAAACCGGCGTAGGGAGCGGATGGCCTTTGGCCGGACGTTCCCTTTCGATAATGAAAGAGAGAGCGAGACACATGGCCGATATCAACAGCCCCATCGAAATTGGCGTCACCACCGGGCCGATTCGCGGCAGCCGCAAGATCCACGTCGGCGCGCGCACCGGTTCCGGCATCCGCGTTGCCATGCGCGAAATCGATCTGGAAGGCGATGAGCCATCGGTGCGCGTCTATGACACCAGCGGACCTTACACCGATCCGGCAGCCAATATCGACATCAATGCCGGACTGCCCGCGCTGCGCCGGTCATGGATCATGGCGCGCGGCGATGTCGAGGAATATGACGCGCGCGAAGTGAAGCCGGAGGATAACGGCCAGCTGGGGCCTGATCGTTCGGGCGGCGTCCCCGCGTTCCCCAATGTCGTGAAGCGCCCGCTGCGCGCCAAGGCCGGCATGAACGTCAGCCAGATGCATTATGCCCGCAAAGGCATCATCACGCCCGAGATGGAATATGTCGCCGAGCGCGAGAACCTCGGCCGCGAAATGGCGAAGGAGCTGATCGCCGCCAATCGCGAAGGCGCGCAGAGCTGGGGCGCATCGATCCCCGACGTGATCACGCCCGAATTCGTCCGCGACGAGGTAGCGCGGGGACGCGCGATCATTCCGAACAATATCAACCATCCTGAATCCGAACCGATGGCGATCGGGCGCAATTTCCTGGTCAAGATCAACGCCAATATCGGCAATAGCGCGGTCGCCTCAGACGTCGCGAGCGAAGTCGACAAGATGGTGTGGTCGATCCGTTGGGGTGCGGACACCGTGATGGACCTCTCGACCGGTCGCAACATTCACGACACGCGCGAATGGATCATCCGCAACAGCCCCGTGCCCATTGGCACCGTGCCGATCTATCAGGCGCTGGAGAAAGTCGGCGGCGTGGCTGAAGAGCTGACCTGGGAAATCTTCCGTGACACGTTGATCGAGCAGGCCGAGCAGGGGGTCGACTATTTCACCATCCATGCGGGCGTGCGCCTGCCCTATGTTCCGCTCGCCGCGAAACGCGTGACGGGCATCGTCAGCCGCGGCGGCTCAATCATGGCGAAATGGTGCCTCGCGCACCACAAGGAGAGCTTCCTTTACGAGCACTTCGACGAGATCACCGAGATCATGAAGGCCTATGACATCGCCTATTCGCTGGGCGATGGACTGCGCCCCGGCAGCATCGCCGATGCCAATGACGAAGCGCAATTTGCCGAGCTCTACACGCTGGGCGAACTGACTCACCGCGCGTGGCAGCAGGATGTGCAGGTAATGATCGAAGGGCCGGGCCATGTGCCCATGCACAAGATCAAGGAGAATATGGACAAGCAGCTGGAGGTGTGCGGCGAAGCGCCCTTCTACACGCTTGGCCCGCTCGTGACCGATATCGCGCCCGGCTATGACCACATCACCAGCGGCATCGGTGCGGCGCAGATCGGTTGGTATGGCACCGCGATGCTCTGCTATGTCACGCCCAAGGAGCATCTGGGCCTGCCTGACCGTGACGATGTGAAAGTGGGCGTGGTGACCTACAAGCTCGCCGCCCACGCAGCGGATTTGGCGAAGGGGCACCCCGCGGCCAAGGTGCGCGACGATGCTCTGTCAAAGGCGCGGTTCGAATTCCGCTGGCGTGACCAGTTCAACCTCAGCCTCGATCCCGACACCGCCGAGCAATATCATGACCAGACGCTGCCGGCGGAAGGCGCGAAAACGGCGCATTTCTGCTCCATGTGCGGGCCCAAGTTCTGCAGCATGAAGATCAGCCAGGACGTGCGAGATTTCGCCTCGAAACAGAACCAGGGCGCAGACGGCTTCATCGCCAGCATGCAAAGCGGCGCCGAGGCCGCCGCCGCAAGCCGCGAAGCCGCGCTCAAAGGCATGGCGGAGATGGCGGACAAGTACCGCGACGGCGGGGATCTGTATGTGAAGGCGGACAGCGAGTGATGCGATCAGCTGCTCTTGTAGTGCTCGCAGCAGGCCTCGCGCTCGGCGGCTGCTCGATCAAAACGGGTGAGGGTGAGGACGCGGCGGCCAAAGCAGACGGCGCGGTCTATCACGCCTCCGAATTGCCCTATCCCTTCTCTGACGCGGTGGAGGTCAGCGGCGTGCTCTACTTGTCAGGCGATATCGGCGCGAATGATGCGGGCACCGGCGTGGTGCCGGGCGGGGTGGAAGCGGAAACGCGCCGCATCTTCCAGCGGATGGAAGCGCGGCTGGCGCGGCATGATCTGACGTTTGATGATGTGTTCAAATGCACAGTGATGCTGGCGGATATGAGCGAATGGCCCGCCTTCAACGCGGTCTATGCAGAGCATTTCAAGGAGGGCCGCTACCCCGCACGCTCAGCCTTTGGCACGAACGGCCTCGCGCTAGGCGCGCGGCGGGTCGAGCTGGAATGCTGGGCGGTGAAGGGGTGATCGTCCAAACTACCGGCTTGCATCCTCCGTCATCCTGAAACAAGTTCAGGATGACGAATTGGGAAAACCTAACCTCCCGGAACCAATTTCTCCACCAGCGCCCGCAGTTCGGCTGGTGTGGTGTGACCCGCCACGATCTCGTGATACCCGATGCCCGCTTTCCGCAACGCTTCCTTTTTCACTGCATCGCGCGCGGCAGCGGTACCTTGATGATGGCCATTGCCTTGATACTCGAGCGCGTGGATCACACAGCAATTCTCATCCATCAGGGCGAAATCGACCCGCTTTGAATTGATTGCGAGATAGGCATCCTTGTCCTTGCTGGAGAGGAATTCGCCTAACGACACTTGCGCCATTACTTGCCAACCCGAATTGCGCGAAATCACTGCTTGGTCGAGTGCCAGAAACACCTTGGCCTCCGGCCGGTTGAGCAGCGGGCGGGAATCAAACGCGGCTGCCATCACTGTCTTCAACTGATTGGTCGAGAAATCGGCTGCAATCGCTTGCTTGCGCTCGGCGCGCTCAATCGTCTTGAGGTTGGGGCCATTCTTGCGCGCGTTCCGACCCCGCCAGTAGGCCTTGCGCCTCTCCTTGTCTTGCGTCTCGACAAAGCGTTCGACCGCCATGCCAATAATAGCACCGAGCACCAGCACGATCACAAATGCCAATGGATGATCCTGAAGAAGTTCCATTATAGAATGTTACTTCAATATTTGTTTCCAAAAAACTTCAATCCTGATTGTAGCGCTCTTTCCATGATCAAACTCACTTACTGCCTTCACCGGCTCCCTTCGCTCTCCCGCGCTCAGTTTCAGGACTATTGGCGCAACACGCACGCCCCGCTGGTCGAGGACGCGCGTGAGGCACTGGGCATTCGCCGCTATATCCAGCAGCACACCGTCGACAGCCCGATTGCGGCGGCCAACAATGAAGGGCGCGGCATCCCCTAGAAATTACAGTGACAGTGCACTCAATTTCGGTGCACCAAATCCCACTCACTTGCTTGTCGCTCATACGTGCGTTATAACACCCGTATGAACAAGCCGCTCAAGATCACCAAGATCGGCAATTCCGCCGGGATCGTCCTGCCCAAGGAGGTGCTGGCGCGCCTGCGGGTTGGGCCGGGGGATCAGCTGTATCTCACCGAAGCGCCTGATGGTGTGCGGCTGACCGCTGTCGATCCGGACTTTGCCACCAAGATGGAAGCGGCCGAGGCGATCATGCGTGAGGATCGCGATATCCTGCGCGAATTGGCGAAGTGAATCCCCTCCCGCTCGCGGGAGGGGCAGCGAGCCTGCTCGCTAGTCGCAGCGGGGTGGGCCGTTCTGGCCCATGCCCACCCCCGACCCCTCCCGTATACGGGAGGGGAGTAGCATGAGCTCTCGCACCGAGCCGGAATGGCTTTCTCTCGACGTAGCGCTTGCGGTTCATGACCGCCAACTGTCCGAGCATGGCGGACCCACCGGTGTGCGCGACCAAGGGGCGCTTGAAAGCGCGCTCGCACGTCCGGTCAACCGATGGAATTATGGCGAGGATGATCTGTGCACTCTTGCCGCGGCCTATGCCAATGGGATCGCCCGCAACCATCCCTTCGTCGATGGAAACAAACGAACGGCGTGGGTCTTTGCGCGCCTATTTCTGCGGCTGAATGGGATGAGCCTTGCTTTCGAACCACGTGAGGCGATTGGCTGTGTGCTTTCCCTGGCCGCTGGCGAATTGTCAGAAGAAGAGCTGACCGACTGGTTCCGCGAGCATCTGGAGAAAGATCCATGATCAAACTCACGTACTGCCTGCATCGTCTCCCTTCGCTCTCCCGCGCGCAGTTCCAGGACTATTGGCGCAACACGCACGCCCCGCTGGTCGAGGACGCGCGTGAGGCACTGGGCATTCGCCGCTATATCCAGCAGCATACCGTCGACAGTCCAATCGCGGCCGCGAACAATGCAGGGCGCGGCATCCCCTATGGCGATGGTGAGGATTTTGACGGCGTGGCCGAGTTGTGGTTCGACAGCGAGGAGGCCGTCGCCGCCGCCGCTGCCACTGAAGAGGGGCACAGGCACGCCGTGATCCTGTTCGAGGATGAGAAGAACTTTATCGACTTCGTCCGATCCCGCGCCTTCATCACACGGGCGAATGAAGTGATCTAAATACAGTGCCGCTTGGGCTGAGTTTGTCGAAGCTCTGCACTTCAGTTTGGCAACGGGCCTCCAGAAAAAGGACAACCTTTCGACGGGCTCAGGGTGAACGGAAGATTTTTGCCGATTGAGGCAGCTGATCGCGCGTCCTCTCAACCTTCAAAAATTGCGCGCCGCAGTAATAATTAGGCGATTCAGCCATTCCCTGCTATAAGCCTGCTTGCTGACGTCGGAATTTGCGACGGAACTTGAAATTTGCGCTCCGCCGTTTGGTGTCCAACACCCCCGGCGTTAACCGGACGACGAATTCCTTTCATCTGAACGAATTGACGCACCACCCGCCCGGCACCCTGCCGCGCGGGCAACACTCACGTTCTTGAAAGGAACGCATCATGGCCAAGACTGGCACAGTAAAATTCTTCAACACCGACAAGGGCTATGGCTTTATCCAGCCCGACGATGGCTCAAGCGACAGCTTCGTCCATATCTCTGCCGTGCAGGCAGGCGGCATGACCACGCTCGATAAGGACCAGCGCCTTAACTATGACGTGGAAATGGGCCGCAATGGCAAGGAAAGCGCCGTCAACCTTTCGGCTGCTGACTGATCGCAATCGGAACGGGGTGGGGCCGTGCACATGCCGGCTCCACCCTTTCTCGCCCGCTGATCTTTTAAACCCACGCACACAGGAACCGCCCATGGCCCAGACTTACGAACTCTATCACGAACGCGCGGAAGAAGCCGCTGTAAGGGCGAAAGAGGCGGAGCTTGAAAATGTGCGCGAGCGCGAGCTGCGAGCGGAGAAGACCTGGCGCGGGCTGGCGGCGCAGGCGCGCAAGGTTGCGACCGATCGCGCCGAGGCGGAAGAAGCGCGCGCCCAGCGCCGCGCCGCTGAAGAGCTGGAAAGCCAGTAAAACCATTCCACCTGGATCCTTGTGATGCCGGGTGATGAATGTTGGACTTGCGAGCCTAAAGCGCTTCGATCACTCGCCGCGCGATGTCGGCATAGCCCTCGCTGCCATAGGCCCAGGCCGCCACGACATAGAGCACGAACAGCGCCGGTGCGACCTTGCGGTAGACCGGGTGCAAGCTCCCTCTGGAATAGAGGTCATAAGCCATGCCCATCGCGATGATCAGCATCGATCCGCCAAAGCCGAACACCAGATGGTTGAGATAGGCATCGCTGCGCCAGAACGCCTCTGGCGAGAAGATGCTGACCGCGCGCAAATGCGCACCGGCGCAGATAGTAGCGGTCGCCATCAGGATCAGCCGCTTGTGCGCAGGCGGGTCTTTGCGCGCGATCCATGCCATTGGCACGAGCACGCAGAAAGGCAGCAGATAGGTGCCGCTGATTGCGGTGAAGCCCGCCTCATTGCCGCCATTGGCAATCACTCTTTGGTGGAATTGCAGCTCGGCTATCCCTGCCGACAGCACCATCACCGCCGCGAGCGGCAGCATCGCGTTGCCGAACATCCGGTGTCGTTCCATCCGCCCTGTGCTGGCGAACCAGGCCTGCGTGGCGAGCAGCACCATCCAAGCGCCAAAGCTCCACACATGCAGTTGCAGCGCAATGGAAGCAGGTTCCTGAAAATCGTCGAAGAAGCGGTCCTGAACCGGTGGACTGAAACCCACCAGAACAATGACGAGAATGTAAAGCCAGATCAGTGCCCAGAAACGGCTGTCGAAAGCATGCCTTGTCGCAAAACGCGGGTCCATCGCGCAAATCCCCCTTGTGCGCACGACCCATGCTGCGGATATGCCCGATTAAGCCCGGCTTGCAAACACCTGTGTGGACATCGCTTGGTCGTGCGGGTAGTTCGGACTGCATGGGTCGCCGGAAATTGCCGGAGGGGCCCAGCCATGTCTCACAAATACCATCCGATCACGCGCCGCATGTTCACCGCGGGCGCGCTTGCAACAGCCGCAGGTGCCAGCAGCGTGGCAGCACAAACGATCACCGCCGGATCGCCGCTGGGGCCGTTCTTCCCCACCGGCTATCGCGGTGAAACCGATGCTGACCTGACGCGGATTGGCGCAGGCGCAGAGCGGGCCCAGGGCCAGGTGATCGAAGTGATGGGCCGCGTGCTTGACCGGCACGGCAACCCCATTGTGGGTTCGCGGCTCGATATCTGGCAAGCCAATGCCTTTGGACGGTATGACCATCCCGAAGACCCGGCTGTGATGCCGCTCGATCCCAATTTCCAGGGCTATGCCTCGATCCATACCGGAAGGGATGGCAACTGGAAGCTGACCACGATCAAACCTGCAGCCTATGACAGCCCGGTGGGCAATCGCCCGCCGCATATCCATATGGATGCGAGCGGAATGTCCTCTCGGCAGATCCTGCAAATGTATTTTCCGGAAGATGAAGCGGCGAACCGCCAGGATCCGCTGTATCAGTCGCTGGACGAAGGCGCGCCAACTTCGGTGGCGAAGGCTCTGGGCGATCATCGCTACCAATGGGACATCGTGCTGATCGAGGGGTAGGGCCTCGCGCGCTTTCCTACATCGCGCGCAGGGACTATTCGTTCACCGATGGATGCATGCAAACACCTTGAATATGCGCGGTTTTCGCGGGCTTCACAGGCCGGATCGGCGCGCGCTGTTTTTGCTCCATGGACTGTGTTCCATGTGTTCCATCCTGTAGGAAAAACAGAGTCGATTTCGCTGGACTTGGCGCCGCCAATTCCCATCTTGGATGCAAGCGAAGAGAAACCGAGAGGAGCACCCGATATGCAATTCCAGTTCAACTCCGACAGCAGCGTGATGGGCACGGAAAACGTCGCCGAGCGGATCGAAGCGCATTTGCGCCATCGCCTGGCGCGCTATGAAGACCGGCTGACCCGGATCGAAGTGCATGTTTCGGACGAGAACGCGCATAAGCACGGGGCCGATGACAAGACGTGTACGATCGAGGCTCGCCCGCGCGGTGGCAGGCCGCTGGGCGTGACAGCGCATGCCTCAAAAGTGGATGATGCCGCGCGCAAGGCGGGCAATATCCTGTTCGAGCGGCTTGATCGCCATTTTGGCAGGGAATCGCGCCACAAGCATGATCCGCGCCCTGACAAGGTGATGTAGGCCCGCTGCGCTGGGGCTGCTTCAGCGCGGGATCATCTCGCATCAGGCCAACACAGGGGCGTGACAAGGGCAGCAAGTGCGGTCTATCACCGTTCCCGGTCAGGGGGAGAATTGGCCGATGATAGGTAAAGAGTTCGGCACACGGCTGCTCATCGCTGCCTTTGCTTCGATGGGGCTTTACGCTTGCTTTGGCGGAGGTGAAGACCAGCCAGGCGATGTTCCGGCATTCGAAGGCATAGGCGATAGCGAAGTGATCACTGCGCTGGGAACCGAACCGTTCTGGAGCGGGGTGGTGGAAGGCGAGCGGCTGACATGGTCGACGCCTGACAATATCGAAGGCACAGCGATCGACATCACGCGTTTTTCCGGCAATGGCGGCTTGGGCATTTCAGGCGAGCTCGAAGGCGCTGCGCTGCAGATGGCGATCACGCCGGGCGAATGTTCGGACGGGATGAGTGACCGGACCTATCCCTATACCGTCACAGTCACAATTGGCGAAGCGCAGCTCAATGGCTGCGGCTATACGGATCAGCAGGGTTTTAGCGGTGAGGAGACACCTTGAGCATGAGCAAATACGGTGAAACAGCGCGCGGCTGGAAGACTTTCTTCTGGGTTGCAGCAGCATTCAATTTCGCGATCGGGCTGGCGGGCATGCTCGTTCCCGAAGCCACCATTGACGGGCGCACGATCGGCTTGCTCGTGTTCGCCTTCGGCATTGTTTACATGCAGGTCGCGCGCGATCCGCGCCGTTTCGGGCCGGTGCTGTGGGCGGGTATCCTCGGCAAGGTCGGCGTCGTCGCCTTGCTCGGCCCCGGCGAATTCGGACCAACCGGCAGCACTCTGATCTCGGCTGTTCTGGCGGGGGATGCGCTGTTTGCTTTTGGCTTCCTGGTCTTCCTGTTCACCCATGGTGACTTGCCCGATGGCCTTGACGGTACCAGCGCGACGCAAGGTGAGGGAGAATAGATATGGGCCTCACCGGTGGCTGCTTGTGCGGCAATGTCCGCTACGAGCTTACAACCGATCCGCTGATGTGCGTGACCTGCCACTGCAAGAACTGCCAGCGACAGGCCGGCAGCGCGCTTTCGATCATCATCGGGGTGCCGCAAGGTTCGGTCGAAGTGCAAGGCGAAGTCAAGACTTACAATGATACCGGCGATAGCGGCGCAACCGTGGGACGCCAGTTCTGCGAGAACTGCGGATCACCCGTGTTCACGCAGGTTGCGCATCCGCCCGGCGTGATGTTCATCAAGGCTGGAACGCTGGATGACACATCAAGCCTCAAGCCCAGCTTCCATTGCTACACCAAGAGCAAGCAGGATTGGGTCGATCTGGGCGGTATCCCCGGCTTTGAGACTGTGCCTGACACGCTTTAGCGCGCTAGCGGGATACTCCGGCGCGCTCCAGTTCGGGCTTGATCCGTCCGGTCAACCATAGGGCCCACATGCGGAAATCGGCGACCAGCGACCACAGCGGATATGTGAAGGTCGCGGGGCGGTTCCGTTCGATCATGAAATGCGCGACCCATGCGAAGAGGTAACCTGCCACAGGCAGCCCGATCAGCAACAGCCAGCTCCCGGTTAGAAGCGAATACACTGCGATCGCCACCACCAGGCTAGTGCCGATGTAATGCAAGGCGCGCGTTTGCGGCTTGCTGTGTTCGCGCAGGTAAAACGGCCAGAATTCGGCGAAGCTGGTATATTCACGCGCCATTGAAACTCTGCCTCCTTCGCTGACCCTAGAACAGCCCCGGAATCTGATATTGCGCCGCATTGGGTTGATCGGGTTGTAGCAGCTGCCTTGTCGCAGCAGACTGCGTTGTCCTGACACCTTCGGCTGCAATCGCGGTGCAACTGCGCCCGGCCAGGAAATCGAGCGCGGTTGCAATTGAGGCTTCGCTCGGTTCGCCCAATTGCGTGAATATGTCATCATTGGCGAGGCAGGTGTTGGGAACCACATCCGCCAGCCCGCCAAAATACTCGCCCTGATCGTCGCGATTGACAGTCTTGAAGGTCACAGCCCGCAAGCGGTCATCGCATTCGGCGCGGCTAAATGGGCTTTGCCCGACAGGCTTGCCGAACGTATTGGCACCGATCAGCGCGACATTGTTGCCCAGATACGGCAGCATGGAATTGATCACCAGCTCGCTGGCTGATGCCGTTCCGCCGCGGCCAATGAATGCGACCTTGGTGGGGGTGAGCGCTTCAGGCTGTGAAAGGATATTGGTTGTCTCGTTGAATTCGGCAGCCTTGGAATCGCGCAGGATGGTTTTCGACCAGACCTGGCCCGCTCTACCGTTATTCATCAAATCGCCCATCAGGTCCGCGATCCGGACCAGCCCGCCGCCATTGTAGCGGAAATCGATGATCAGTTCGGTGATGCCTTCAGTCCGGAACTGCTGGAAGGCTGCGCGCAGATCATCTTCCGCGCTCGCAACGATAAAGGTGCGCAGATTGAGATAGCCGACCTTCTTGCCGCCATCGTCGATAATGCGCACGCCATAGCGATCGGACACGGGGTCGAGCGAGAAATCGGCTTTGGTGATGCTGGATTCAGTGGCGACGCCGGCGGCCGTGCGGAACTGGATCACACGTGTGATGCCGGCATCGGTGGGGCCCAAAGCATTGATTACGGCTTGCGGGCCGCCCGATGCCATCAAAGTGCTGACCAATTGCAGGTTGGTGCTGTTGGTCCCGATCGCGAGCAGTTCAGTCCCGCGATCCATCCCGGCGGTAAGACCCGGCGCATTCTCATAGGCTTCAAGCACGAATACGCGGTTGTTGACTGTGTCATAACCCAGCCGGATGCCAAAGCCTGCGCTGGACCCGGAATTGATCAGCGCATCTTCTTCAGCGATCGATGTGATGAAGGTGAAGCCGCGGTCGAACCCTTGCTGGCTGGCCTGCGCGACCAGCGCATCGAGATATGACTGGACCGAGTTGAAATTGTCCGGATTGGCATTGCGATTTAGCAGGTCAGGGAAAAGATACCATTCATCGAGCACAGCGAGCGACCAGTCCTGCCGGTCACGCAGCGAGCATGCCGCCGGCGTGCCTCCACCGCCACCACCGCCGCCTCCCCCGGTATTGGGGCCGCTGGGTGAGGAACTGCTTCCTCCTCCGCCGCAAGCGGCCAGGGAAACCGACAGGATTGCGCAAAGGGCTGTGCGACCGAAACCCATATTTGTCCTCGAAATACTGCGGGCAAACGCCCTGGGCCAATGAATGGAACGCATCATGCAATTCTGATCCGAGGCGGGCAAGACCCCCAAAATCGCCTTCGCGGAGGGTGAAACCGCGGCTCGAAGGTGAATTACCCACAGTTTCGGGCCCAAAAGCGGGGTAAATTTGCCTTAATCGCCTCGTCACGCCCTCGGGAAGTCCCTAGTTTTAGGCCAACAAGACGAGAGGACTATTCAAACAGTGTCTAGCTTGCCTGATTGGCTCAATACCGTGCTGCCCCCTGCTGCCCGCCATCCCGGCCTTGCGATTGCAAAGCTTGGTAGCGAGCGTTCGCTGGGGCGCGGCGGGTTCAAGCTGACCAGCCCTGCCTTTGCCGCCGGGGAGGCACTCGACCCCTGCTTTACCGCAGACGAGGAAGATGCTGTCGCGCCGCCGCTTGAATGGTCTGCCCCGCCACCGGGCGCGATGGAGATGGTCGTGATCGTGGAAGATGCGACGACCAATGGGGCGGAGCCGCGCTGCCACTGGCTGGTGTGGGGGCTTGCCGCGCAAAAGGGCATGCTGCTTGAAGGCGAAGTTCCGCCTCGCGCCGGCAAGAACTCGCTTGGTAATTCTGAATGGCTTTTGCCTGACCTTCCGGACGGCGAAACCCATCACTTCGTATTCCAGCTGTTTGCACTCGAACTACCGCTGACCCTTATGCCGGGGGCATCGCGGGAAGACCTGCTTGCAGCAATGGAAGGGCAAGTCGTCGCCAGCTCTGCGTTGGTTGCCCAATATACCCGGTCGCAGGAGGATGAAGAGGACTGGGATGATGACGATTTCGAATTGTAACGGCCATTTTATGGAAAGGAATTAATCATGGCTGGAAACGCGCTTCAAAAGCCCGTGAATCTCTCAGGCGACCTCGAAGCGGTGATCGGCAAAGGCCCGATGACCCGCGCTCAGGTTACTTCGAAAGTATGGGAATACATCAAGGCGAATGGCTTGCAGGATAGCAAGGACAAGCGCCAGATCAACCCGGATGCCAAACTGGGTGCTGTGATCGGCAATTCGCAGATCTCGATGTTCAAGATGACAGCGGCGGTGTCAAAGCACCTCAGCTAAGTCTGGTGACTGCAAATTAAGGGGTGGTGCGGCTTGCCTGGCAGGTCGCGCCGCCCTTTCTTGTTTCGGTTGTGAGCCGCAAGCCTTCCCATTGGCGGTGGCGCGGCTATGAACGGGCTGGCCGCAGCTGCTGCGGCGCCATGATTCTGGAGAATTCGATGCAGACCTCACTCAAACTCGCGGCGGCGCTATTGATCGCTACATCCACTGCCATTAGCGCGCAGACGCCAGAGGAAGTGGCTGCGGCAGCTCTTGAAGCCGCGCCGGTGTTTGACGGTCATAATGATGTGCCGATCCAGTTGAGGGCCAGATTCGGCAATGTCATCAACGAATTCGATTTCGAAGACACCAGCACCACCGGCGAAACGCATCCGCGCGGTGCAGTGATGCACACCGATCTGGCGCGGTTACGCCAAGGCAAGGTGGGCGCGCAGTACTGGTCTGTCTATGTCTCCGCCAGCCTGGAAGAACCCGTGGCGGTGCAGGCGACCTTGGAACAGATCGATGTCACCAAGCGTCTGATCGCGCGCTATCCCGATGATTTGATGCTGGCTTTGACTGCAGACGATGTCGAAGCAGCCTTGGCGCAAGGCAAGATCGCTTCGCTGATGGGAATGGAAGGCGGACATTCGATCGGTTCCAGCCTTGCGGTCTTGAGACAGATGTATGCGCTGGGTGCGCGCTATATGACACTGACTCATTCCGCCAACACGCCATGGGCGGACAGCGCGACCGATGATCCCGAGCACAATGGCCTGACCGATTTCGGACGCGAGCTGATCCGCGAGATGAACCGCATCGGTATGCAGGTTGACCTCAGCCATGTGAGCGAGAAGACCATGCATGACGTGCTGGATGTGGCCAAGGCGCCGGTGATCTTCAGCCATTCGAGCGCGCGAGCCATGAATGGCCATGCGCGGAATGTCCCTGATAGCGTGCTGCAACGGCTGCCGGCGAACGGCGGCGTGATCATGGTAACATTCGTGCCCGGCTTCCTGAGTGAGGCAGCGCGGCAATGGATCGCCAATCGCGATGCGGAAGAGGCGCGCCTCAAGGCCTTGTGGCAAGGCCAGCCGGAGCAGGTCACGCAAGGTATGCGGCTGTGGGACGACCGCAATCCATTGCCGCAATCATCAATCGGCGAAGTGGCAGATCATATCGATCATATCCGCGTGGTGGCGGGAATCGATCAAATCGGTATTGGCGGCGATTATGACGGCATTCCGTTTGCGCCGCCGGGCCTGGAGGATGTCACGGGATACCCTGCACTGTTCGCTGAGCTGGCACGCCGCGGGTACAGCCAGCAGGATCTGGAAAAGATCTCGCTGCGCAACGCGCTCAGGGCCCTGCGCGCCGCAGAAGCCTACGCGAATAGCCAGCAAGGTGCGGCGCCGATTGAAACGCCAGCTTCCGCTGGCTGACGCCTAAGATGTAAGTGCTGGAATAATCCAGACGACGCTCATCGCGATGATCGCGAGGAGCAGGCCGATTGCAAGCACCCAGCGCAGGTTGGTGTTGGACACCGCTGCGCGTGCGTCGTCGTCTTCGATGTGGATCGCTTCGTCCTTGTCGTCCATTATGCGTCCCTTCCCGTGGAAACAGTATTTAAGTCCAATCCTTAGCCACCCGGATTGTTCCAATAGTGCGCCTCGGCGTGGGCAAGGTCAATCGCGCAGTAAGTCATTGATCCCGGTCTTGGCGCGGGTTTGCGCGTCGACTGTCTTCACGATCACAGCACAGGCGAGCGATGGCCCGCCGTTGGGATCGGGCAGCGTTCCGGGCACAACCACCGAATAGGGCGGAATGTGCCCCTTGATGATCTCGCCTGTTTCGCGGTTCACGATCTTGGTCGATTGCGTGATGAACACGCCCATCGCGATGACTGCGCCTTCGCCCACGATCACGCCTTCGACAATTTCAGAGCGTGCGCCGATGAAGCAATTATCGCCAATGATGGTGGGATTGGCTTGCAGCGGCTCCAGCACGCCGCCGATGCCGGTGCCGGCAGAGATATGGCAATTCTTGCCCACTTGGGCGCAGCTGCCCACGCTGGCCCAGGTGTCGATCATCGTTCCTTCGTCAACATAGGCACCGATATTGACGAAACTGGGCATCAGCACCACGCCCTTGCCGATATAGCTGCCGCGCCGTGCGATTGCGCCTGGCACGACGCGAAAGCCCGCTTCGCTGAAACGCTTGTCTCCCCACCCAGCAAACTTGCTTGGCACCTTGTCGTAAGCCGCCTCCCCGGCAGAGCCGCCTTCCATCACGCGGTTGTGGCTCAGGCGAAAAGACAGCAGCACGGCCTGCTTGAGCCACTGGTTGACTTTCCATCCGCCTTTCCCGTCAGGCTCGGCAACGCGCGCCTCACCGTGATCGAGCAGCCTGATCGCTTCGTCAACGCTCGTTCGCACATCCTGGTCTGCAGGTGTGATTTCGCTGCGGCGCTCCCAGGCATCTTCGATGGCTTGAGCGAGTTCATTCGACATTCTTGCTGTACTCCGCAGGTAAGTTCTGGCTTCGATAGCGCTGCTAGCGACGGGTTGCCGCAGCGGCAAGACCGCTCGTGCGCAGAAAATCTTGCCACAGCGATAACCTTGCACCTATGGCTATCGGTTAACGGGGGCAAGCATATGGAAGGTCGCGCCATGCCTACTAAGCCAATTTCCAGAGGTGTTCGCCTGTCGCGCATGGCTGTGGCGGGCGCAGCTGTGGCGCTTCTTGCGGCATGTGGGGGCGGCAGCGGGGCAGGGCCGGTGAGCATGCCGCGACCGTCTCCGACACCAACGCCGACACCTGCGCCCACACCAACTCCCGCACCAACGCCCACGCCGAGCCCCACTCCTGCGCCGGTCAATTTTGATACGCAGGAGTTTCGCGAGTCGGATGGGCCTGGCTTTCACAATGCGATCGCGGCCTGGCAAAGCGGGATCACGGGGCAAGGCTCGATCATTGCGATTGTCGATTCCGGGATCGATAGCAACAGCCCGGAATTTGCAGGACGCATCCATCCCGCTTCCGCTGATGTCGCAGGCAATCGCGGCATTGACGGGGAGGATGATCACGGCACCAATGTAGCGCTGGTTGCGGCTGCCGCCCGGGACAACACCGGCGTGCTTGGCATCGCCTTTGATGCACAGGTGCTGGCAATCAGGGCAGACGATCCCGGCACATGCGCCGTCGACACGCCGCAGGACCCCTCCCTCGGGTGCCTGTTCAACGATGTCGATATTGCCGCGGGGATCGATCTGGCGGTGAATTCCGGCGCGGCCGTGGTCAATCTCAGCCTTGGCGGCGGCGGCGCATCGCAAGTGTTGCTTGATGCCGTGTCGCGCGCAGCAGCGGCAGGATTGGTGATTGTTGTATCTGCAGGCAATGACGGAGGGAGCACGGACCCTTCGCTTGATCCTGATCAGCCCGATCCCTTTGCCACCAGCCTGCTGCAAGCAGGCGGCGGGAATGTGCTGATCGTGGGATCGAACGATGCCAATGGGCAATTCTCTGACTTCAGCAATCGCGCGGGCAATTCGCAGACCTCTTTCCTGACTGCGCGCGGTGAACAGATTTGCTGTGTCTATCAGGACGGCCAGCTTTTCATCGAGACGATCAACGGCCAGCAATTCGTCACGCTCTTTTCAGGGACAAGCTTTTCCGCGCCGCAGGTTGCAGGCGCGGTGGCCTTGCTAGCGCAAGCCTTTCCCAATCTGACCGGGGCAGAGATTGTCGAGATCCTGCTCGATAGCGCGGCTGACGCGGGCGCAGCAGGGACCGATGCGATATTTGGCCGCGGCATTCTGGACATCGCGCAGGCGCTCCAGCCCGCCGGCACAACCACGATTGCAGGCCAGCAGACTGCGCTGGGGTTAAGCGATCGGATCGCGATAACTTCGCCTGCAATGGGCGACGCGCTGGGTGCGCAATCGCTGCAAACCATCATAACTGACAAGTACCAGCGCGCCTATGCGATTGATCTCAAGGCTGGGCTTGCCGGGGCCAGCGTCGCGCCGCGCCTGCGCGGAGCAGTCGAGGCGCATGGCCGCCAGTTGCATGCGGGCAGTGAGGGCCTGACGTTGGCTTTCAACATCAGCGAGGGCCCTCGCGGCGGGGGGCTGGAATGGTCGGGACCGCTTCAGCTTAGTTCTGACGATGCCGACCGCGCGCAAGTGCTCGCCGCGAATGTTGCTGCGCGTATTGCGCCCGACCTGCAGATGGGGATCGCTTTTGCGCAAGGCGCCTCCGGGCTTGTCGCGCAGTTGCAGGGGCATGACACGGCGGCATTCCGCATCGCTCCGGGAACGCGCAGCGACACCGGCTTCTTCCAGCGCAGTACCGGCGCTATCGCGCTGCGCCATCAGCTCGGTAGCTGGGGGCTGACGCTCCATGCCGAGGCCGGCGATGCGCGGCTGGCCTATGCGCCTTTGCTGGAAGAGCTTCGGTTCGAGCATCGTGAGCGCTTTCCGACGCAGGCTCTCGGATTTGCTATCGACCGGCAGTCAGCCGCTTTGGCTGCGACGCTTGGGCTGAGCTGGCTGCGCGAGGAACGCAGCGTGCTGGGCGCGCAATTGCATCCCGCGATCTCGCCGGGCGGGGCAGACACGCTGTTCGCTGATGCAAGCGCGAACTGGCACCTGGCGGGCGACTGGACGCTTGGCGGCGAAGTGCGGCTCGGCTTGACCCGGCCTGATCGCAGCGGCGTGGTGAGCGATGGCTCGCAACTCTTCAGCCAGGCCTGGGCGATGGACATCACCCGCCGCGATGTACTGGCCCCGGGCGACCGCATGGGCTTGCGGCTCAGCCAGCCTTTGCGGGTCGAGAGCGGGGGACTTGCTCTCAATCTCCCTGCCAGCTTCGACTATGCGACGGAGACACCGGGCTTGGCGATCCAGCGCTTGTCGCTAGCGCCCGATGGGCGCGAGCTGGTCGGCGAGCTGGCGTGGCAAGGCCCGTTGCCATGGGGGCGGGCCGCTGCCAGCCTGTTCTACCGCCATGAACCGGGTCATTATGCCAATCGCCCCGCCGATGTCGGCGCGATGGTCAGCTTTTCCGCCGGTTTCTAGCCCGTGCTATTCAGGCATTCCCGCAGCCAATGCGAAGTCATAGGCGCGCTCGATCAGCGGTGTGACGCGTTCGCTCATCGACTTGGCATGGGCTGAGGATGCTGTGCCATCGATCACGCGCTTCTTGATGCCTTGCATGATGCCTGCCAGCCGGAACAGATTGTAAGCGAAATACCAGTCCATCGGCGGCACGGGGTACCCGGTGCGCGCGACGTAGCGATCCACCGCTTCATCTTGCGAGGGAATGCCCAGCTCTTCCAGATCAAGCCCCAGCAGCCCCGCACGCCCATCAGCCGGATTGTGCCAGTTGAGCATCAGATAGCTGAAGTCCGCAATCGGATCGCCCAGCGTCGACAGCTCCCAGTCGAGCACCGCGATGATGCGGTTCTCGCTCTTGTGAAAGATGACATTGTCGAGCCGGTAGTCGCCATGCACCACGCTGGAATTGTGCTGCGGCGGGATGGTTTCAGGCAGCCACTCGATCAGCCGCTCCATCTTGGGCTGATGCTCGGTTTCGGAGAGCTTGTATTGCTTGGTCCAGCGGCTGATCTGACGCGCGCAATAGTCGGTCGGCTTGCCATAATCGCCAAGGCCGATTTCATCGGGCACCTTGGTGTGCAAGTCCGCCATGGTGTCGATCAGCGAGTGATAGATTGCACGGCGCTCTTCCTTAGAGCAGCTTGGCAGCGCGCCGTTCCACAGCGAGCGCCCGTCTGCCATGCTCATCACGAAGAACTTGGCTCCGATAACCTCGGTGTCTTCGCACAGGCCAAAGGTACGCGGCACGGGAAAGCCAGTGGGATAGAGCCCGGTCATCGCCTTGTATTCGCGGTCAACCGCATGCGCGGACGGCAACAGCTTTCCGAACGGCTGACGGCGCAGCACGTATGACGCGCCCGGCGTGTCGATCCGGTAAGTCGGGTTCGACTGGCCGCCCTTGAACTTGGTGTAGCTGATCGGTCCGGCATAGCCTTCGACATTGGCTTCAAACCAGGCGGTAAGCCTGTCCAGATCGAGTCGGTCCTTCTCCGGCACTTCGATTGTGCCGACCATTTCCTTGTCGAAATCGATCTCGCTCATTCTTTGCCTTCCCGCATCTTCCTGCATTCGCTTGGAACGTCAAAGCCAGCCTTGGAAAGTGTGACTTTTGCAGCGAATGCTTTGCATTTCAGCCGTTTTCACGACTGACAATCCGGTCCATTTGTGACTTTCCAAATCCGATTAACAGCGTGCCTTCAAGTATCGATTTGGTCAGTCGTACCCAAACCGGGCGATGTAGGACAGGTCGGTTACCCTTGATCAGTCAAACACCACCACGCTGCGCGCGGAATGCCCCTCGCGCATCTTGTCGAAGCCCTTGTTGATGTCTTCCAGCGGAATACGCTCGGCGATGATCGTGTCGAGATCGAGCAAACCGCGCATGTAGAAATCCACCAGCCGCGGCAAGTCGACCGGGAAATGGTTTTCGCCCATGATCGCGCCTTGCAGCTTCTTG
>JASBTD010000013.1 GCA_030148605.1 Erythrobacter sp. | reverse complement strand
ACCGGCAGCACGATCGTGTTCTGGCCGTTTACCGATCTGGCCATGCGTTTCTTCGTCGCGCTACCATTCCTGCGCTCGGGCATGATCAAGGCGGCTGATTGGGACACGGCGCTGTTGCTTGCGACAGAGGAATATCCGGTCAGCTGGATGGCACCGCACAATGCCGCTATATTGGGATTGTCGATAGAACTTGTCGCACCCGTGCTGTTGCTCTTCGGCTTCCTGACCCGTCCGGCAGCGTTCGCCTTGGCTGCGCTGACCATTGTGGCGCAAATCGCTTACATCCCCACGACTACCAATCTAATGCTGATTGCGATGCTGGCGTGGTATCTGATTTTCGGACCGGCGGCGATTTCTGTCGATCACTGGTGGGTGACGCGGCGCAAAGCAGTTGAGCGCCGCTTTGTAGGCTATCTGATCAAGCTTGGCGGATGGACCCGCCGCCACATCTCCGCATTGCTGCTGCTGGGAATGCGCGTGTGGCTCGGGATTGCGCTGTTGGCATTGGCGGATGTGTTCGAACCTTCGATTGCGCTCGCCACCTGGCTGCCGATCACCAGCTTTTCCGGCTTGCCCGATTGGGTGGCGATTCTGTTCGCGATTTTGCTTTTCACCGGCACAGCGGCGAGCCCTGTGTCCTACGCGCTGGCATTTGTCATCGCCGCCTTCATGATCTCAGGAACGCATCCTGACGTAACTTTCTATCCGGTGCTGTTGCTTGGCCTGTTCGATGCACGCGGAGCGGGTGCATGGTCAGTCGACAACGGTGTGGAAGCCTGGATAGCGCGCAAATTTCCCGGCATTACTCAAGGCGACACACCAGAATCGGAAGATTGGCTGGGGACATTGCGCGAATGGCGCGATGGTGTGAGAGAATATTACACCAATTTCATCTCGCAAAGAGCCAGCAAGTAATCTGGTGTATTGATCTGCCTGCGGCGCATTGATTTGTTTGACAGGCGATCTTGATAAACTAGCACTGGTGAAAAGGAATTATGGTTTTTGGGGCGCAATTCATGAGTTTCGCGAAATTTGGCACGGCTGCGAGCGTGATCGCAGTGGCATTGGCTGCACCCGCATGGGCCGGGGATGAGGTTCAATATGAAGCGCCGCCTGAATGGGTTGCCCCGATCGACATGGGAACCGCTGCAGATGCCGGCGAGGACATTGTTCTTTATGACCGCCAGGTGCGGCTGGATGGCGGAGTGGTCACGCGCTACACCGATATCGCCTACAACATCACCAATACGCAGGCGCTGCAGCGTTACGGCACGCTGCAGTTTGCCTGGTTGCCTGACAAAGGCGATCTGACTTTCCACCGGCTGGAGCTGATCCGTGGAGATGAAGTGATCGACCTGCTGGCGCAGGGCGTCCAGCCTGAAGTGATCCGGCGCGAACGCCAGCTGGAGCGCCGCTCTGTCGACGGGCAATTGACGGCGGTTGTCGCAGTGCCGGGGATGGAAGTGGGCGATATCCTGCGCATGGCAACTTCCACCACGCTGCGCGATCAGGCGCTGCAGGATGAAATGCAGGCTCTGGAAGGCGTTGTTGCTGAACCGACCCGCCTGGGTCTGGGCCGCTTGCGGGTGTCCTGGCCTGCTGACAGCGACGTGGTGTGGGGCATGATGGGCGATCTCGAAAAGCCCGAAGTGATCGAGCAAGGCGATGATCGCCTGATCGAGATCATCCTGCCGATCGATAAGCCAGAGGAAATGCCGCAAGACGCGCCGGCCCGCTTCCGCGCCAATCCGCTGTTGCAGTTCGGCACATTTGCGTCGTGGGAAGAAGTCTCGCAAGTGATGGCCCCGCATTTCGCTACGCAAGGCGCAATTGCGCCCGGCGGCGAGATCGACGCAGAGGTCAAGCGTATCATGGCAACAACCGATGCACCGTTGGAACGTGCGGCGCTGGCGCTGGAACTGGTGCAGGACGAGATCAGCTATCTGCTGAATGGCATGGATGGCGGAAATTACCTGCCGCAAAGCCCGCAGGAAACGTGGGAAAAGAAGTTCGGTGACTGCAAGGCCAAGAGCGTGCTGCTGCTCGCCATGCTGCACGAAATGGGCATCGAAGCCGAAGTTGTGCTGGCGGATATCGATTTCGGTGATGCTGTCAGCATTTCCCAGCCAGTGCCCGGCGCGTTCGATCACATGATCGTGCATGCAAAGATCGATGGGAAGGATTACTGGCTCGATGGCACCGATGCCGGGGGCAGGCTGGCCACTATCGACAAAGTGCCGGATTTCACCTGGGTGCTGCCGCTGCGCACAGAAGGTGCCGGATTGGTGCGGCTTGAGCAACGCTGGCCGCAGATGCCGGACCGCTCATATGATGTCACTATCGACATGCGTGCCGGAGTGGATCTGCCCACGCTTTACCAGATCGATTTCGAAGCGCGCGGGGGAATTGGCGCGCAATTGCGTGCGCTGGCGGTAGAGAACGATGCCAAGACGCGCATTTCCCACGCGAACGGATTTTTCGACAATATCATGGACGGCGTGATCTATGACGCTGACTATTCCTACGATGATGAAAGCGGTGTGGCGAAAGTGACAGCCAAGGGCATGACCTTCGGCGCATTCCAGCTTGAACGGGATACTGCCACCCATGCCGTCGCCAGCGTGGCGACAAACTGGCGGTTTAATCCTGATCGCGCGCGATCCGCCTGGCGCGATATCCCGTTCCGCGTGGGCGGCCCTTATACTGCGGAGCAGGATACGATGTTCCTGCTGCCCGATGATGGCAAGGGCGTGCAGATCGATGGCGGCACTGCACTTGATACGCAGGTCGCGGGCACGAAGTTCAAGCGAAGTTCCCTGCTCGATGACGACACATTCACTGTCAGCGAACGGGTGTCCTTTATTCCGGGCGAAATCTCGCCTGATGATTTTCGCGAAGGCAAAACCGCAACCCGCCGGATTTCAAGCAGCGATCCCAAGATCAAGATATCCGGTGCGACGCGTTACTGGGAGCTGGATGATCAGGAGATCGCCCGGCGCATGGAGCGGTTCCAGCCAGCCGGGGACCAGCTGATCGAAACCTATCCCGAAGAAGCAAACATGTATCTTGTCGATGCCTTCATCTCGATGTTTGCGCGGCAATATGAGGCCGCGCTGGATGATTTCAGCAAGGTGATCGAATTGGGGGCGACCGCTGATGCGTACATCAATCGTGCGGGCGTATTGCTGAATCTGGGGCGTGTTGACGAAGCGCTGGCAGATGCCGAACGCGCGTTTGACCTTCAGGGCGATGTCGGTGCAGCAAGTGTGCTGGCGCAGGTGATGGCGCTATCGGGCCGTGCGGATGACGCGCTTGATCTGCTCGACAGCCTTGGCCTTACCGGCGATGAAGCCGTCGATGCGCTTGCCGCCTGGTCGGAACTTTCCGGCTATGTCGACCGGCAGGAAGAGGCATGGTACCGGCTGCAGGACATGCTGGTTGATCGGCCTGATGACGTTGGCTTGCTCAATTCGAAATGCTGGCTGGCAGGCTTGTGGAGCTACAATCTCGATGAAGCCAAGCCGGTCTGCGACGAAGCGGTGACGCTGTCAGGCCAATCCGCCAGCGTGATCGACAGCCGGGCGATGCTGCATTACCGGATGGGCAATATCGATGATGCGCTGGCCGATATCGATCTGGCACTTTCCAAGGAACCGGAACTTGCCGCGAGCCGATATCTGCGCGGTGTGATCCGCCTGGAGCAAGGCGACAAGCGCGGGCAGGAGGACATTCTCTATGCCAAGCGCATCTCGCCTGACATCGAGCTGCGTTATGCGGCGTATGGATTGGGTGATAGTTAGATCAGGCCCTTCGCGCGTAGCGAGACATGGCCCTCGCGCCCGATGATCACGTGATCATGGACCGTTATGCCCAGCAGCCTGCCGGCTTCCGCGATCCGCTGCGTGATCTGGATGTCAGCCCGGCTCGGCTCCGGGCTGCCGCTGGGGTGGTTGTGCACCAGGATCAGCGCGCTTGCTCCCAGGTCCATCGCCCGGCGGATCACTTCGCGCGGGTGAATCGCGGCTTCGTCAATCGAGCCATCGCCAAGGTGGTGATCATTGATCAACCGGTTGCGCGCATCAAGGTAGAGAATCCGCACGCGCTCGACCGTTAGATGCGCCATATCGATGGCGAGATAGTCGAGCAGCGATTGCCAGCTTCCCAGAACCGGCTTGTCGCTCACTTCGCTGCGCGCCATGCGCCGCGCAGCAATGGCGACGCTCTTCAGCGCCGCCGCGCTGGTTTCGCCTATCCCGTCGACCTGTTTCAAGGCAGCGGGATCTGCATTGAGAACCCCGGCGAGTGAGCCAAATCGCTTGAGCAAGGCTTTGGCGACCGGCTTGGTGTCACCTTGCCGGATAGCCGCGAACAGCAGGTATTCGAGCACTTCATAATCGGCCAGCGCTTCCGCCCCGCCGCCCAGCAATCGCTCGCGCAATCGCGCGCGGTGCCCGGCCCCGGCATGTTTGCCTACGTTTTCTTCAGCTTGCGGCAATCTTAGCTCCGCTACGACCCATCGCACACAGCATTGCCTTTGCCAGGCGAAAGGCGCAAGGGTGCGCGAAATGGCGGACGCCGAAGAACTTCCCGTATCAGAGCGAAAGGCGCGGCGTTTCTGGCCGCGGCGCAAGCGTTGGCAGTACCTGCTGGTGCTGCTGATCCTGTTGATGATTGTGAGCCTGTTCAGCTGGCGATCGCGCGAGGAAATCGCTGAAAACCTGATCGAATCGCAGCTTCGTCAATTGGGAATAGAGGCGCGTTACGAGATCGAATCGATCAGCGCGACACGGCAGGTGTTGCGCAATCTGACGATTGGCGATCCTGAGCGACCTGACCTTTCAGTCGAGCGGGTTGAACTTACCCCCCGGGTCGGATTTTCCGGACCGGCGATCGGCACGCTCCGATTGGTCCGCCCACGGCTCCGCGCCAGCTACCTCAACGGCGAGTTGAGCCTGGGCGCGCTCGATCCCTTGCTGGAAAGCGAGAGCGACGAGCCGGCCGCGCTGCCTGACTGGAACCTCGAGCTGGTCGGAGCGCGCGCGCGTGTGCTGTCGGAGTCCGGAATTGTCGGACTGGCGGCGAGCGGTTCGGGGCGGCTCAGCGGCGGGTTCGCCGGTTCCCTGGGGCTGGTCGCACCCGAATTGTCGCTCGATGGCTGCGAGGCGGGTAGATTGTCGTTTGGCGGACGCATCACCGTCGAGCAGCGTCAGCCGCGCCTTTCAGGCCCGCTCAACCTCGCCGGGCTTTCCTGTGACGGCAGCGAGCTGGCGCTTGGCGAAACACAGGTCGCAGTCACACTAACGGCGGATCGCGATCTCGCCGGAATGGCAGGTGAGTTCGGCCTCAAGAGCGGAGCATTCGAAGCTTCCGGCTTCACGGCAGACAGTATCGCAGGGCCGATCAAGCTCGATTGGCGCGATGGCATCGCCAACAGCAAGTTCGAGCTTGCAGCGCGCGCGGTCAAGGCGGGCGGGGTCGGGCTCGGCAGTCTCTCGACCAGCGGAGCAGCTCGCGCACGGCCGGGCGACGGCCGGATCGAGCTCGACGCAGGGATTGAAGGAAGCGAGATTGCTCTCAGCGGATCGGCGCGGGAAATGCTTGCCGGATGGCGGGATGCTGCTGAAGGAACGCTGGCGGCGCCGCTGCTCGCCAAGTTTGATCGTGCGCTGGCATCTGCGCTCCCCTCCAGCACGCTGGTGGGCGAAGTTACCTTGCGCCAGTCCGCCGAGCGGTTTTCGCTGGTAGTACCTGCCGCGCGATTGCGCAGCGAGACCGGGCAAAACCTGCTGGCGGTTTCGCAGTTCCAGTATGGAACCGATGCGGAAGGCGAAGTGCAGCTGGCCGGCAATATTGCCAGCGAAGGCGGCGACTTGCCGCGCATCCGCGGCAGGATGGAACAAGCACCCGGCGGCAAGCCGGAATTGCGGCTCGACATGACACCTTATCGCGCGGAGGGAAGCATGCTGGCGATCCCGCGACTGCTCCTGGCGCAGGATGGTTCCGGCAGCATCACACTGGCAGGGCGCGCCGTCGCAAGCGGTGCAATTCCCGGCGGGACGGCGACGGATTTCGAGCTTCCCATATCGGGTCGCTGGTCGCCGCGCACGGGGCTTGCGATGTGGCAGGAATGCAGTGAAGTGCGCTTTGCCCGGCTAGAGCTGGCCGGGCTGCAACTGCTTCAGGACTGGATCGAGGTTTGCCCGCATGAAGTGGGCGCCGTGCTGCGTACGGCTTCATCGGTCAATGTGATCTCCGCCAAGATTGACGATCTGCAGCTATCCGGCCTGCTTGGCGGCGGGCCGATCGAAATCGCGGCAAGCGATGTGCGTTTCACTTCAGCTGATGGCCTGCAAAGCGGTGCCACCTTTGTGACACTCGGCGAAGAAGGTGAAGAGAGCCGCTTCGCGCTCGCCGGGCTGAATGCGGGCTTTGGCGAAGGGCCATCCGGTTCACTGTCCGGCGTCGAAGTGCAGCTGGCTGCTGTTCCGCTCGATATCGTCGCTGGTGGCGGTGAATGGCGCTATGCTGACGGCGTGTTCGAACTGTCGGGCGCCAGCTTCCAACTGAATGATCGGGCCGAGGAAGAGCGTTTCGAACCGCTGGTAGCGCGCGACGCGGTTTTGACATTTGCCGACAACCGCATTGTTGCAAATGCCGCGATGCGCCATCCCGACACCGATCGATTGATCGTCAACGTCGATCTCCTTCACGACCTGTCGAACGGCAGCGGATTTGCTGACCTTGATGTGCCGGGCATCGTTTTCGACGACCAGCTAGAGCCTGCTGCGCGCATCGACCAATGCGATGAGGATCGGCCCCGCGCCTCAGGCCCTACAGGCCTCACATGCCTGGCGAGCGGTGTCATCGCGCTGGCAAAGGGGGTGGTCACCGGTAGTGGCCGGATCGACTGGGATCCCGACGAGATCATCAGCAGCGGCAGCTTTTCGACTGAAAGCTTTGACTTTGCCGCGGCTTTTGGCCCGGTCGCTGGCGTGTCCGGCACAGTGCGTTTCAGCGATTTGCTCAGCCTAACCACCGATGGCACGCAAAGCCTCAAGATTGGCTCGATCAATCCCGGTGTCGAAGTGTTTGACGGCGTATTCGATTTCGCGCTGCGGGATGGCACCAAGGTTTCGCTCAGAGGAGGGCGCTGGCCGTTTTTTGGCGGCACAATGGTTTTGCGCCCGACCGAGCTTGATCTCGCGGTCAGTGAAGAGCGCAGCTATGTGATCGAGATCACCGGTGCAGACGCCGCGCAATTCGTCACCGCAATGGAAATGGGCAATCTCAGCGTGACCGGCATATTCGACGGCGCGGTTCCGCTGGTGTTTGACGAGATGGGCAATGGCGAGATTATGAACGGCTTGCTGATCTCGCGCCCGCCCGGCGGCAATGTCTCCTATGTCGGCGAGCTCACCTATGAAGATGCGGGAGCAATCGCCAATTTCGCGTTTGATTCGCTGCGCTCGCTCGATTTCAGCCAGATGTCGGTCGAGATGAACGGGCCGCTGTCAGGCGAAATCATCACGCGGCTGTTGTTTGACGGGATCAGCCAGGGCGAGGGGGCCAGCCGCAACTTCGTGACGCGGCAGATCGCCAAACTGCCGATTCGCTTTAATGTGAACATTCGCGCGTCATTCTACGAACTGCTGACCGATTTGCGCAGCATGTATGACCCCGCCTTTATTCGCGATCCGCGCAGTCTGGGACTGCTGCGGACAGAGAACGGGCAATTGGTGCGTCCGTCGCAGCCAGATCAGCCCGCTATCCGCCCTGAAGATATTGCACCCGATGAATCGTCCATTCAGCCAGACGAAAGCGAGATCCTGCCATGAATCACTCGAAATTGACCGCGCCACCCGGCGGTGTCACAGATGCGCCGATGCAAAGTCGGCGAACTTGTGACAGGGCCAGATGGCGCTTCGGATGGGCGATTGCGCCGATCGCGATGCTGGGCGGGTGCATAAATCTGACTGCGCCAGACCAGCCGATCGTGATCGAGCTCAATATCAACATCCGGCAGGAAGTGATTTACATGCTGGCCGATGAAGCGGCTGAAACAATTGAAGAGAATGCAGATATCTTCTGAATGGAAGGCTTAGCCATGAAGACCACTAAATGCATTGCCGCCGCCGGTGCCGTTTCGCTGCTTGCGCTAGGCATCCTGGCTGCTCCTGCTCAGGCGCAGCGCGATCCGGCCTATGCCGCTGCGCGTTCATCTGGCGAGATCGGCGAGAAGATGGACGGCTATCTCGGCATTGTCGGGACTGAAACGCCCGAACTGCGCCGTCTGGTGAATGACATCAATATCAAGCGCCGCGCGGTCTATGCCCAGAAATCGCAGGAAGAGCAGGTCACGCTTGACGAATATGCGTTGGCGACGGGTTGCCAGCTGATCCTGAAGACCGTTCCAGGCGAGAAATATCAGGCACCGGGCGGTGTCTGGGAAACCCGCACTTCGGCCCCTCCGAAGCGCGATCCGCGCTGTCCGCCAGCCTGACCTGTCGCCATTCCCCAAATTAGCTGCGTTTTGCAGTGCAGCACCGGTTGACTTGCCTAGAGGCCTCGCCTAGGGGGCAGGCGCCCTCGGCGGGCACCTTTGCGCGTGCTGCGCGTTCCATTTTCTGGAGGCTGGCATGAGCGAAGAAAAACCCGCACGGGAACCCATCGCTGAGGATGCGCGTATCGACGCGCTCGAAGCGCGGTTAAAAGCCGCACGCGAGCGTGAAGAGGAGCGCAACCGGTCGCAGGTAAAGGGCGCAGATGCGAACTATCGCATGGGCAACCGGGTGCTTGCAGATCTTCTTGGCGGGATTCTCGGAGGCTTTGTCATCGGCTGGGTGATCGATCACTTTGCCGGAACATCGCCTTGGGGTCTGTTGGTGATGTTGTTCCTCGGAATCATCGTCGCTTTCAGGAATGTCATTCGCTCTGCGAGCGCACGCCCGACCGATCCCGACGCGGATCAGTAACGGCGAGTTGAATTTTAGGCGTTAGGGAAACTACGATCGTGGCAGCCGAAGAAGGCAAGGTCGACCCGATGAAGCAATTCGCCATTGAGCCGATGTTCGGCACTGGCGGGTTCGAGGTGGCCGGTTACAATCTCGCTTTCACCAACAGCGCATTGTGGATGTTGATCGCCACAGTGCTGTTGTGGATCTTCGTGGCCGGCGGCATGAAGCGCCAGCTGGTCCCGGGGCGCTGGCAGATGGCGGTCGAGAGCTTTACCGGCTTTATCGAAGACATGCTGGAAGCGAACGTAGGCAAGGAAGGGCGCAAATATGTGCCGTATATCTTCAGCCTGTTCATGTTCATCCTGTTCGCCAACCTGCTTGGCCTGTTGCCGGTCGGCATTATTCCGGGCGTTCACGCCTTCACCTTTACCAGCCATTTCACCGTCACCGGCGTGCTCGCGATCCTGAGCTTTGCGATCGTGCTGATCGTCGGTTTCTGGAAGCATGGCCTGCATTTCTTCAGCCTGTTCGTGCCGCACGGCACGCCGCTGTGGCTGATCTGGCTGATCCCTGTGATCGAGCTGATCTCGTTCCTCGTCCGCCCGTTCAGCCTGGCGTTGCGTCTTTTCGTGGCGATGATGGCTGGCCACGTGCTGCTGAAAGTGCTCGCCAGCTTTGTGATCGACAGCGTCAATGCCGGTGCGGTTTTCGGCGGTTTTATCGGTGTGCCCAGCCTGATCCTGATGGTCGCCATCAGCGCGCTGGAGATTCTGGTGGCCGGCATCCAGGCCTATGTTTTCGCTCTTCTGACGTCGCTCTACATCAACGACGCAGAGAACCTTCACTAAGTTTCATTCCCTTAAACAGTTTTATTCCCAAAGGAGTTTTCAAAATGGAAGCAGAAGCAGCCAAGCTCGTAGGTGCTGGCCTCGCAGCTATCGGTGCCGGCATGGCCGCAATCGGTGTGGGCAACGTGTTCGGTTCGTTCCTCGAATCCGCACTGCGCAACCCGGGTGCAGCGGACGGCCAGCAGGGTCGCCTGTTCATTGGCTTCGCCGCAGCGGAACTTCTCGGCCTGCTGGCCTTCGTCGTTGCGATGATCCTGATCTTCGTCGCTTAATGACGTTTGCATTATCCGGTCGACCCATACGGTCGGCCGGGCAATGTCTCTTTTGATTTGAACTTCGGACTCGACGCATGCCTCAGATAGCGCAGCTTGCCGATACCTATGCCAGCCAGGTTTTCTGGCTGCTGATCTTCTTCGGCTTCACTTTCTTCGTCATCGGGCGCGGAATGGTGCCCAAGGTGATGGAAACCGTGGCCTTGCGCGACAAGCAGATCGCAGGCGATCTCGCGGCTGCGCAGGCTGCGCGTGACGCGGCTGACGAGCAGGAAGAGACCTGGCGCAAGCGCGAGAATGAGAACCACGCGAAGGCGCAGGCTCTGATCGCAAAGGCAAAGGCGGATGCTGCCGCCAAGAACGAGAAGAAGCTGGCCGCTGCGCAGAAGCGCCTGGACAAGAAGCTTTCCGAAGCGGAAGAGCGGATTGCCGAGGCGCGCGGTGCGGCGATGGCCGAAGTCGAAAGCGTGGCTGCAGAGGCTGCGCAGGACATCGTGGCCCGTCTTGCAGGCGCATCGGTTGACGAGACCAGTGCCAAGGCCGCGGTGAAGGAGGCCATGACCAATGGTTGATGCGCTATTGATCCTCGTCGCAGCTGGCGGCAATGAGCCTGCCGCGCTGGGCCTCGATTCCTATCAATGGGTATCGATTGCGATGCTCATTCTGGTGGGCCTCGTCGTCTGGAAGAAGGTTCCCGGCCTGATTACCGGCGGGCTCGACTCCAAGATCCAGCAGATCAAGGACCAGCTTGACGAAGCGAAGAACCTTCGCGCGGAAGCAGAGGCCCTGCGGGATGAGTATGCAGCCAAGCTCAAGGATGCTGAAAAGCATGCCGAAGCGATGCTGGAAAACGCCGAGCGTGATGCCGATTCGATCCTCAAGAAAGCTGAAGCTGACGGCAAGCTGATGGTCGAGCGCCGCAAGCGCATGGCGGAAGACAAGATCGCTGCTGCTGAACGCGAAGCAGTTGACGAAGTCAAAGCCGTTGCTGTTGGTGCCGCCGCCGCTGCCGCGCGCAAGCTGATCGCGGAAAAGCACGGCGCAGACGCGGACAAGAAGTTGGCTGACGAGGTTATTTCGTCGATCTGATCGGAAGCGTACCCCCGCGCAGGCGGGGGTCTCCAACAGCTTAGTACAAGAATGCCGTAGATCCCCGCCTTCGCGGGGACTCGCATTTCGTCATTTCCCCGGTTCGAAAACCACTTTCCCAACCAGCTCGCGATTTGCCATCGCTTCAAAGCCTTCGCGCCATTGCGATAGCGGCAGCACGCGGTCGATCGCGGGATTGATCCGGCCATCGCTGGCGAGCTTGGCGATCTCGGCGCTGATCGCCGCGCCGCGTTCGGGAAAACGCCGTGCATATTCCCCGGCTCGCAGGCCCACGACGGAAAAGCCCTTGATGAGAGGGATATTGGTCGCGATCTCCGCGATCCGCCCGCTGGTGAAGCCGACGACAACCAGCTTGCCTGCAAAGCTCACGCAGCGCGTGCATTCATCGAACACATCGCCGCCCACCGGATCGAACACGATATCGCATAGCCTGCCGCCGGTAATTTCGCTCACTTGCTCGCGGAAGCGCCCTTCGCTCAGGACCACCGCATCAGGCCGGTAGAGCGCGTCGATTTGCGTACGCTTGGCCTCGATCCCGGTGGCGGCGATCACATTGGCACCAAGTGCCTTGGCTAGATCGACCGCGGCCAAGCCCACCCCGCCGCTAGCCCCCGCCACCATCACCCATTGACCCGCTGCCAGTCCACACAGCTCGACCAAGCCTGTGTAGGCGGTTTGATAGGCTGCGCCCATCGCAGCACCCTGCGCAAAGCTCAGGCCTTGGGGGAGGGGGCTTAGCCCGCGTTCAGGGATGCTGGCCAACTCGGCGAAGGCACCGGTCTTGTTGCCGCCGATCACCTTGTCGCCTGGCTTGAAGGCGCTGTCCGGATCGGCCTCGACCACTTCGCCGGCCAGTTCCAATCCGCTGGTAAAGGGCGGCTCGGGTTTGAACTGGTATTTGCCCTGCGTCATCAACAAGTCAGGGAAATTGAGCGAGGCCGCGCGCACCCGCACCAGCACTTCGCCCGGCTGGCGCGCCGGCTGTGGCAATTCGGCCAGCGCAACGCCTGACAGGTCATCAGACAGACGTTCGACGCGGAGTGCCTGCATCGGCCCTAGAAACTGTCCTTGGCGCTGCGTAGTGCGGCGAAGGTTTCATGAGGGGCGTCGCCGCCCCATTTTTCCATCATCGCCGGATCATCCGCGCGCAGGAACGGATTGGTCTCAAGCTCGCGCGCAAGCTGCGTAGGGACTGTTGGCTCATCCTTCGCGCGCTTGGCGTCGATCTCGTCTGAATAGGCTTGCAGCGCGGCATTCTCAGGGTCTGCATGCAATGCGAACTTCGCATTCGCTGTGGTGTACTCATGCGCGCAATAGAGCATCGTCTCAGACGGCAGAGCCTTGATGCGGCTCAGGCTGTCCCAGAACTGCCTGGGCTCGCCTTCGAACATCCGCCCGCAGCCCAGCGCGAACACGCTGTCCCCGACAAAGGCGACACCTGCTTCAGGAATGTGGAATGCGATGTGACCGTTGGTATGGCCGCTCACGTCGATCACGTCAGCCTTGAAGTCGCCGAGCGTCACGCTGTCGCCATGGCTCACGACCTGATCAATTTCTGACAGTTTCTCAACTTCCCTGGGTGCGACCACCTTTGCGCCGGTCGCGGTGACGATATCCTTGTTCCCGCCCGCATGGTCAGGGTGCCAATGAGTGTTCCAGATCTGCGT
>JASBTD010000009.1 GCA_030148605.1 Erythrobacter sp. | reverse complement strand
GCAGCTTGTAGGCGCGGGTGCAGATCTCGACCTTGCGCGCTTTGGTGTCCGCCTGTCCCGTCTCGTCGAAAGCCATAACAACCGCAGCCGCGCCATAGAGCATGCACAGCCGCGCGTGCTTGAGGAATTCCTCTTCACCTTCCTTCATCGAAATCGAGTTGACGATCGGCTTGCCAGAAACGCATTTCAGCCCCGCTTCGATCACGTCCCATTTGGAACTGTCGATCATCACCGGCACGCGCGCGATATCCGGCTCGGCAGCGATCAGTTTCAGGAAAGTGGTCATGGCGAGGGTCGCGTCGAGCAGGCCTTCGTCCATATTGACGTCGATCACCTGCGCCCCGTTTTCGACTTGCTGGCGCGCGACTTCCACGGCGGTGGTGTAATCACCCGCCATGATCAGCTTCTTGAACCGCGCTGAGCCGGTCACATTGGTGCGTTCGCCGATATTGACGAAGCGGGCGGTAGATATCTCAGGCATCAGGCAGCAATCGTGAAGGGTTCAAGGCCGGCAAGGCGCATCTCGCTGTCGAGCGCCGGCACCGCACGCGGCGCGCAATCGTCAACAGCCTTGGCGACGGCGGCGATATGTTCAGGCGTCGAGCCGCAGCATCCGCCCAGGATATTGACCCGCCCGCCATCGGCCCATTGCTTGACCAGCCGCGCAGTCGTTTCCGGCAACTCGTCATATTCGCCCAGCTCGTTGGGCAAGCCGGCATTGGGATAAGCCATCAGCAGCGTGTCCGCGATGCCGGACAGCAGCTGCACATGCGGGCGCAGCTGGTCTGCACCAAAGCTGCAATTGAGGCCAATCGTCACCGGCTTGGCGTGACGCACGGCATACCAGAAGGCTTCGACTGTATGGCCTGACAGGTTGCGGCCAGAGAGGTCTGTCAGCGTCAGCGAGATCATCAGCGGAATGTCTTCGCCCCGCTCTGCCTCCAGCTCCTTCACCGCCATGATCGCGGCCTTGCAATTGAGCGTGTCGAACACCGTCTCGATCAGGATAAAGTCCGCGCCGCCTTCGATCAGCGCGGCGGCTTGTTCGCGGTAGACATCTTTCACTTCATCGAACGTAACTTCGCGAAAGCCGGGGTCTTCGACATCGGGCGAAAGCGACAATGTCTTGTTGGTCGGCCCCATCGCGCCGCACACGAAGCGTGGCTTTCCGTCCTTCGCTGTCGCTTCATCACAGGCTTCGCGGATGATTCTTGCTGCTGCAACATTGATATCGCGCACCAAATTCTCCGCGCCGTAATCGGCCTGGCTGATGCGGTTGGCGTTGAATGTATTGGTCGCCAGAACAGTCGCGCCCGCCGCGATATAGCGGTCACAGATCGCGCGGATCACCTGCGGCTGAGTCAGGTTCACAAGGTCATTATTGCCCTTCTGGTCCTGCGTCAGGCCGGTATCGCCCGCATAGTCTTCCGCGCTCAGCTTCGCATTCTGGATCGCGGTGCCATAGGGCCCATCCTTGATCAGGATGCCTTCGCTTGCAGCATCGATCAGCAGTTCGCGTGCACTAGTCATGACGGGCCACCTTTCGGGCGCATGCCCAGCATATGGCAGATCGCATAGCTCAGCTCTGCCCGGTTCAATGTGTAGAAATGGAACTGGCGCACGCCGCCTGCATAAAGGCGGCGGCACAGTTCGGCCGCGATTGTCGCGCTGACTAGCTGGCGCGCTTCGGGGCGCTCGTCGAGTCCTTCGAACAGCCCTTCCATCCAATGCGGAATGGCGGTGCCGCACAGCCCGCTCATGCGCTGGACTGCGGCGAAGCTGACCACCGGCATGATCCCCGGAACAATCTCGCCATCGATCCCGGCGGCAAGCGCCTTGTCGCGGAATTCGAAGAAACAGCGTGTGTTGAAGAAGAATTGCGTGATTGCGCGGGTCGCCCCTGCGTCAAATTTGGCTTTGAGATTGTCCAGATCGCTTTGTGCATCCGGGCTGTCGGGGTGGACTTCGGGATAAGCAGCAACCGAAATCTCGAAGTCAGCCACCTCTTTCAGCCCGGCAATCAGCTCGACCGCATTGGCATAGCCCCCCGGATGCGGGGTGTAGTGGCCGCCGCCCTCTGGCGGGTCACCGCGCAGTGCCACGATATGGCGAATGCCGCTTTCCCAGTAATGCCGCGCAACTTCGTTGACCTCTTCCCTGGTTGCAGCAACGCAGGTGAGGTGCGCGGCGGCAGGAATGCCCGCTTCGTTCTGGATCCGGACCACCTGTTCATGCGTGCGCTCGCGGGTCGAACCGCCTGCGCCATAGGTGACCGAAGCAAAGCGCGGGCCAAGCGGGGCAAGCGTTTCCACGCTCTTCCACAGCGTTTCGCCCATCTTCTCTGTCTTGGGCGGGAAGAATTCGAACGACACTTCGATATCGCCGGGCAGCCCCTTGAACAGCGGGCTGTCGAGCGCGGTGCGCGCTTCATGCATCTGGTCGAGCGTCGGGCTCATGCCGTGGGTTCCTTCGTTTGCGACTTGCCGGCAGGCGCGCCCTTGCGCTCGCCAATCCAGATTTTGACCACCAGTTCCCCGCCTTCGAGCGCCACCGGAGCCTTTGCCGTGTAGCCCGCATCGCGCAGCATCTGCTTCACCTGGCTGTCAGCAAAGCCAAGCCGGGCGTGGGCATAGCGGGTGCGCAGTTCTTCGCGGGCATGCGCGGCGAAATCGACAATCGCAATCCGGCCGCCGGGGCGCGTGACGCGCGCAGCCTCTTGCAAGGCGATCTCCGGCTCCTGCGCGAAATGCAGCACCTGGTGCAGCAATACCGTGTCAAACTGCGCTTCGCCGAATGGCAGGTCAGTGAAGTCGCCTTGGACCAGCTCGATCTTGTCCGTCGGCAAATGCTGCAGCTTGGCGCGGGCGAGCCTGAGCATCTCAAGGCTCTTGTCCAGCGCAACCACGCGCTGCGCATCATCCGCCAGCAGTTCCGCCATGCGGCCTGTGCCCGTGCCGATATCGAGCAGATCGCCCAAGGGCGCATCGCGCAATGCCGCCGCCAGCGCTTGCTCAACCTGTTTGTCCGGGCTGTGCAATTGTCGCAGCTCGTCCCATTCGCCCGCGTGCCGCTTGAAGTAAGCCTGCGCCACATCTTCGCGCGCAGAGCGGATGGCAGACAGCTTGCGCCGGTCATCCAGGCATTGCCGCGCGAACGCCGGATCTTCGCGCTCTGCCGTTTCCAGCAGTCCGATCACAGCGCGGGTCAACGGTGCATGCTCGCCAGAGGCGCTCATGGCATGCAGGAACACCCAGCTGCCTTCGCGGCGGCGCTCTGCCAGCCCGGCGTCGCACAGGATCCCGACATGGCGCGAGACGCGCGGCTGGCTTTGCTCCAGCACTTGCGCCAGCTCGCCTACGGCCAGCTCCATCGCCGCAAGCAAGCGCATGATGCGCAGCCGGGTCGGGTCAGCCAGGGCCTTGATGATGGTTTCTACCTGCATCGTGAATGCAGGATATAAAGATTCTTTTATATCTGTAAATGCAGTTCAGCTAACTCCGCGCCAAGCCCGTGTTTACCGGCAGGCCGCTGCGGCAGCTCTCACTCCAGCCTCAACTGAAGCCAAGGCTTTCCGCCACTGCCTCATTCACGATCCGCCCGCCATGCACATTCAGGCCCGGCTTCAAATGCGGATCACGCTCGCAAGCGGCAATCCCGTGTTTCGCCAGCGCGAGGCCGAAGGGCAAAGTCGCATTGTTCAGCGCATAGCTGGAGGTGTGCGGCACCGCGCCCGGCATATTCGCCACGCAGTAATGGATGATGTCATCGACCAGATAGGTCGGGTCTTCATGCGTGGTCGGCTTCGAGGTTTCGAAGCAGCCGCCCTGATCGATCGCGACATCGACCAGCACTGCGCGATGCTGCATCAGCCCCAGCATATCGCGCGTCACCAGCTTGGGCGCAGAGGCGCCGGGTATCAGCACAGCGCCCACCACAACATCCGCCTTGGTGATCGCATCCTCGATCGTGCCGGCATTGGAATAGCGCGTGGTCACGCGGCCCTGGAACATGTCATCCAGCTCGCGGATGCGCGGCAGCGAGCGGTCGAGGATCTCGACATTCGCGCCTAACCCCACCGCCATGCGCGCGGCCTGCGTGCCGACCACGCCGCCGCCGATCACCACCACTTTCGCGGGCAGCACGCCCGGCACCCCGCCCATCAATATGCCGCGCCCGCCATTGTTCTTGTGGCTCGCTTGCGCACTGGCTTCGATCGACAGGCGTCCGGCGACTTCGCTCATCGGCGCGAGCAGCGGCAAACCGCCTTCACGGTCCGTCACGGTCTCGTAAGCTACCGCGGATACGCCCGCTTCCATCAGGCCCCTGGCCTGGTCCGGATCAGGCGCAAGGTGCAGATATGTGAACAGGATCTGCCCTTCGCGCAGCTGGACCCACTCGTTCGGCTGCGGTTCCTTGACCTTCACCACCATGTCTGCCCGCGCGAACACCTCTTCAGCGCTATCGACGATTTCCGCGCCGATCGCGCGATAGTCATCATCGGTCTTGCTGATGCCGAGGCCCGCGCCGGTTTGCACGATCACCCGATGCCCGCACACGATGTATTCGCGCGCTGCTTCGGGTGTCAGGCCGACGCGGTATTCATGGGTTTTGATTTCCTTGGGGACACCGACGAGCATGGGGCAACCTCTTCAAAGACTCGGATGACGTGTGGGTCTGTTCATATCGCAAGGGTAACAAAGTTACAGCGTAGTGTCATTTTATTTGGCCTCAATCGACGGCGCGGAACGCCGACCAGCCTTTGTGAAAGTGTGACCTTTCGAGAAATGCGCGTATTTGCAATGCCTTGACAGCGGATTGCGGGTGCGAAGTGTGACTTTCCAAGAGTCCGGCATTGTCATTACGAGAAGGCGTGCAAGTGCAGTGCGCAATGCGACGCGGCAATCCTCTGAACTCGTCATTGCGAGGAGGCGTTCGAGCGAAGCGAGAATGACACCGCGGCAATCCAGCGCTCGACCCGTCCGCGTGTTGCAAAGCCGGTTGCTGGATTGCTTCGTCCCCCGGAGCAAGTCCGGGCTCCTCGCAATGACGAAGGATGTGTTGGTGACCATCCGCCCTATCTACCGCGCGAAGGTCGAGTAGGAAAATTCGGCTCGCGCTACCCCCTCACTCCCACCAATACTTGCGCCGCTCGGCATTTCCTGTCTCGACTTCGTTCAGCGTTGTCGCATCGTAGAGCCTGCCGCCCAGCATCACCTGCTCGATATGGTCCGAGTTATGGATATCCGCTGAGGGATCAGCGCTCAGCACCACCAGGTCTGCCAGCTTGCCCGGCTCGATACTGCCGATGTCGGCATCCATCCCCAGCGAGCGGGCGGATTCGATCGTGCCCGCACGCAAAGCTTCAACCGCACTCATCCCGCCGCGGGCGAAGCTCCACAGCTCCCAATGTGCAGCGATCCCGGCCTGCTGGCCATGAGCGCCAATCGCCACCTTGACCCCGCGCCGCGCCAGCTTGGCCGCTTCGCGTGCGGCATCGTCATCGACAAAGGCCCAGTCGGGTGCCTTGGTCCGCCGACCGGTGGCAGCAAGCAGATGCTTGGGGCTGCTATGCACCAGCAGCGGATGATCGAACACATCGGTTGCCTGCCGCCAATAGGGATCGCCTGCCAGCCCGCCATAGGTCACGCCCAGCGTGGGCGTGTAATTGGTCTGGCTCTGGCTGAAGAACTGCAGCACATCTTCATAGAAATATTCGCCCGGCACATTGTGTTCGACGGTGGAATTGCCATCCGCCACCAGGTTCATATCCATGCCGAACAGCGCGCCGCCCTCGGCCACCACCAGCATGCCTTCCTCTGCCGCGGCGCGTGCGACCATCTGGCGCTGTTCGCGGCGCGGCTGGTTGTAATTCTTTACGGAAACCCCGCCTTGCGCCTTGATCCGGCGGACATGCGCCAGCGCATCGTCATAACTGTCAATCCGGGCATAGAAGCCGGGTGCCTTTGCGCCATAGATAACCTCTCCGGTTGAGAAGATACGCGGGCCCAGCGTCAATCCGGCACGCTGGCGCTCTGCCGCGGCAAACACCATGCTGGCAGCGCTTGAAGGATTGTGGATCGTAGTGACGCCCAGCGCCAGGTCCTGCGTCAGCGCCCAGTTCTGCTGCGGGATCAGATCGCCTGTGCCATAGGGGCCGTGCGCATGCGCATCGACCAGTCCGGGCATGATGGTCTTGCCCGTGACATCGATTGTGGGCGTGCCGGCGGGCAGCGTCATCGCCGCAGTCGGGCCGACCGCGCTGATCCGGTCACCGGTGATCACGATAGTGGCGTTGTCGATCACGCCTGCACCCTCGCCTGCCATGGTCAGCACGCGCGCACCGGTGAGCGCGAAAGTGCCTGATGGCTTGGCGGTATCGACAGTCAAGCCGATCTGGATGCCGACATCGGGCGGGGTAAAGCCCGCGTCCTCTTCGGCTTCGGCCTTGGGCGCATCACGGAACAGCTCTGCCACTTGCGCGCTCTTGACCGTGGGCCCGATTGACCAGTGGAGGAGATCGCCCCCGCGCGCAAAACCGATATAGTCCGAGCCGCCGCTGCTGACCTTGGTAACCGGCAGCGGGCCGCCTTTTTCGCTGACATCAACCGGCTTGCCACCGGGAAGCAGCGGCATGGCGAAGACTTCGTAATTCTGGCGGAAGGCAATCGTGCGGCCATCCGGCGAGACACGGAAATCGCTCGCCAGTTCGCCCAGCGCATGCACGCGCCGGTCTTCACCATCGAGATCGAGCGAGACCAGCGCCAGCTTTTCGCCTTCGCTCGCATTGATGAACAAGCGATCCCCCGATGCGGCAAACTGCGGGTCTGCGCCGCTGCGCGATACCAGCGCGGGCTCGCCGCCGCTGGCGCTGACCACATAGACGCCGGGGTTTTCCGAATATTCAGGCGCAGTCAGGAAACCGCCGCTGCGCTTTTCAAATGCGATCATGCTGCCATCGGGGCTGAAGCGGGGCACAGCATAATGGCCCGGCTGGCTGGTGACAGTGCGCTGATTGCGGCCATTGGCATCCGTGACCACGATCTCGCCCAGCCCCTCGTCGCTCCAGCGAACATAGGCGAGCTTGCGCCCGTCACGGCTGAAGCTGGGCCACAGTTCCAGCGTGTCAGAGCTGTCGCGGGTAAGGCGTGCGGGATAGTCGCGCCCGCGCGCGCTCTTGCTGTAGAGCTTGCCCAGGCTTTCGAACACCACGCGGCTGCCATCCGGGCTAAGCGTGGCAAAACGCGGCATGGTGGTGGTGAAGCGATCGGGTGCCACTTCGATTTGCGGGTGCGGCGCATCGACCACGCCGCGGGTGTCGCTGATGCTGAAGGGGATCACAGTAGCGCCTGAACCATCGGCGTTCACACGGCGCAGCTTGCCGCCCGCCCAGAACACGATCGCGCTGCCATCAGGCGTCCAGTCCATATTGGGATAGGTGCCGTAAACCGCCCAGGTTTCCTGCATGTCCATGTCAAGCGCGCCATAGATCATGCGCTCTTCACCACTGGCGATGTCTTTCACCCACAGCTGGCTCTGATCCTTGTCGCGCCGGACAAAGGCGATCGACTTGCCATCGGGCGACGGCGCGGCGCGCACTGCCCCGCCAAAGCCGCCTACCGCAGTGGTCACTTCGCCGGTGGCGATATCGATCCGCTCGATCGCGAAGATGCCGGTTTGCGAATCCTGCGCGTAGATAAAGGTGTTACCCGGCGTGGTGTTGCGGGTGTAATAGACCGCGCTGCCATCGGGCGCGAAGATCGGCTCGCCCAGTTCCTTCTGGAATTGCGGGTTGGGCCGCTCGACCAGTTGCACCCCGCCGCCGCCAGACACGTGATACATCCACAGCTCGCCGGTGCCCGCCGAACGCTGCGTGGTGAAATGCTTCTTGGCGACGATATAGCGCCCGTCAGGCGACCATGTCGGCTGATTGAGCAAGCGGAAGTCTTCCTTGGTCAGCTGCCGCTTGTCCGAACCATCGGCATTCATGATCCAGATATTGTCACCGCCACCGCGATCCGAAGTGAAGGCAATGCGCGATCCATCGGGCGAGAAGCGCGGGTGGATCTCCCACGCTAGACCTTCCGCGATGCGCGTGGGCGTGCCGCCAGTGATCGGCATGGTGTAGATATCGCCCAGCATGGTGAAAGCGATGCTCTGCCCATCAGGCGAAACATCGACATCCATCCATGTGCCTTCGTCAGTGTTGATCGGCACCTGACGGATCGTCGCTCCCTTCGGCGCGGTGATATCCCATGCGTCATCCGGGCTTTCCGCCTCTTCCTGCGCCCCGAGCGGGCTGGCGACCAGTGCAGCGCTTGCAAGCAGCGCAGCGGCAAAGGAACGGACTGTAGTTGATTCACGACCCATAGTGATTGACTCCCTGTAGGCGCGCGACGCTAGCGAGCGCGAAAGAATATGCCAGCGCCGCGCCACAAAACGCCGGATTGACTCGACGAATGTTCCTGTCAGTTTGCAGCGGAGCACAGGGGGCGCCGCGGCATGTCGCAATCACAAATGGGCACACCGCCGCGCGCGATCGGCCTGGGCGGCGCCATGCTGATCAATATCAACGCCGCGATTGGCGCAGGGATCTTCGCCTTGCCGGCGCTGCTCTATGCAGGTGCAGGCAATTTCGCCCCGCTGGCGATCATCGGCTTTGCGCTCGCCTACGCCTGCCTTGCCGGTGTGTTTGCCAAGCTCACGACGATGTTCGACCAATCGGGCGGGCCGCAGCTTTATGCCGAGCATGTGTTCGGGCGCTTTGTCGGCTTTCAGGTCGGATGGTTTGTCGTCACTGCCAATTTTGCCGGGCGCGCGGCCAATTTCCATGTGCTGGTTTCGTATCTGGCGGCGCTGTTTCCGGTGTTCGGTGGAGAGATCGCGCGGCCTGTGACTGTGGTCAGCCTGATCGCGCTGACCACGCTTGCGTCAGTGATCGGCACGCGCCGCGCGATCGGCGCAATGTGGGTGGGAACGCTGCTCAAGCTCACGCCGATCCTGTTGCTGGCGGGTTATGGCCTTGCCAGCAATGGCTTGCCCGGCGCCGTAAGCTTGCCGGAATTCTCGCAGCTTGAATCGGTCATCCTGCTGATCGCCTATGCTTTTTCAGGCGTGGGCGTGGCGATGATTTCAGCGGGCGAGACCAAGGCCCCGACCACTACGATCTACCGCTCGATCTTCCTGAGCCTGGCCTTTGTCACCGCGCTCTATGTGCTGATCCAGCTGGCTTACAGCGCGACAGTGATCGAGCAGGCGAACCCTGACGTGCCGCTTGCCGCCATGGGTGAAGCGCTGTTCGGGCAGGCGGGCGTGACGATGATCAGCCTGGCGGCGATTTTCTCCATCGCGACCAACCAGCTGGCGGGGTTCGTTGTCATCCCGCGCATCTTGTTCGGCATGGGGCGGCGTGGGCTGCTGCCGCCCATCTTCGCCTATGTCTCGCAGCGGTTCGAGACTCCGTCAGTAGCAATCATCTTCTTCGGCTGCGTGGTGGCGCTGCTCGCTGCATCAGGCACCTTCGCAGGGCTGGCGACGATGCTGGTCGCGTCCGAGCAGATCTTTATCGCCGCGTCGATCCTGGCGCTGATCATCCTGTGGCGGCGCGGCGAAGGCCGGGTCGCGCAAGCGATGGGCCCGCGCTGGTTCGCGATCATCGCGGTGGCAATCGTGCTGACGATCTGGCTGACGCTGCAAGTGCCGATAAATGCCGCGCTCTCGACCGCGCTGCTCGCAGGCGTCGGCACGCTGCTGTACGTGCTGGCCAAGGCGGGCACCCGCGAAGGCGAAGCAACACGGTTCGTGGGTTAGCGCTTAGCCGAACTGGCCCCGCTTCGGCCCGAGATAGCCGAACAGATAGGCCGCCACTTTACGCATCTGGATTTCCTCAGCGCCTTCAGTGATGCGATAGCGGCGGTGGTGGCGATAGATATGCTCGAACGGCTTGTGCCGCGAATAGCCGATCCCGCCATGCACCTGCATCGCGCGGTCCGCCGCCTGGCACACCAGCCGGTTCGCCCAGTAATTGCACATCGATACCTTGTCAGAGATCGTCTTCTCGATCTCCTCATGCGGCATATTGTCCATTTCCCACGCGGTCTTGTAGATCAGCAGGCGCAGCATCTCGCATTGCGTCGCCAGCTCGACCAGCGGGAACTGGATCGCCTGGTTCTTCGCCAGCTCTTCGCCAAAGGGCTTACGCTGGCGGGCGTATTTGACGCTTTCATTGACGCAGAATTGCGCCGCGCCAAGCGATGATGCCGCTTGCCGGATGCGGTTCTGGTGAACGAAACTTTGTGCCAGCGCCAGGCCGCGCCCTTCGACGCCCAGCATCGCGCTTTCAGGCACCCACACATTGTTGACGCTGAGCCGCGGGTGATCGGTGGGCATGTTGAAGGTCCACATCCACTCTTCGATCTCCAGCCCTTCCGTGGGATTGGGGACGAGCAGGCAGGTGATCCCGCTGGCATCGCCATCATTGCCGCTGGTGCGGCAGAACATCGCGCAATGCGTCGCGACATGCATGCCGGTGATCCACATCTTCTCGCCATTGATCAGCCAGCCGTCGACACCGTCGCGGGTCTCGCGCACCGCGGTGGTTTCCATATGGGTCGCGTCAGAGCCGTGATGGGGTTCAGTGAGGCCAAAGGCGACGCGGCGCGTCCCTTCGAAGCCGCCCAGGATGAATTCCTGCTTCTGCTCCGCGGTGCCCCATTGTTCGAACATTTCGACGAAGGGGAAGTTGCCGACGATGCTGTGCTCATTCTGGAGATCGTTGTGCAAGCCGAGGCCGCGCTGCGCAAAGCGGTCACGGATCACCGCCATCCACAGGTTCGAACCATCCTTGCCGCCATATCTTTTCGGCGCGGAAAAGCGCCAATGCCCGGCCTTGTCCGCGCGGCGCTTGGCTTCGATCAGCAGCTCTTCCCATTCGTGGCGCGGCAGACCGCCCGCTTCGAAATCGGTCCGTGCATATTCGCGGCGATGATCGAAGAAGCGGATATTGTCATCCTGCTGCTCGAGCGGCGTGATCTCGTCCGCGATGAATTTCTCAAGCTCGGCATAATAGTCTTCGAGCGCCTGCGGGATAGTGAAATCCATAGCCTATTCCTCTCCAGTCCATTTCTTCATCGCGACCGCAAGCGCGGGGTATTTGGGCACGTCTGCTGAAACCTTTTCCAGCGCGGCTTCCTTCATTTCGCGCAGCAAGCCGGGGCTGGCGAGTGTCTCCGCACCATCCAGGATAGCCTGCGCAAGGTCAGGCTCCGTCACGCGCGGCGCAATATCGTCATCACGCGTGATCATGCCGAGTGCGTTGCGCGCGACCGCCAGCTGGAAGCGGTTGTGCCCTTGCATGAGCGGCTTGAGCGTTTCGAGCCATTCGGAAACGGCGGCGGCAATCTCTCCGCTGGTTGCTTCGCCAAGGCTTTCGTCCGGCTCAAGCAGCGGCTCGGCCAGCAGAGCCCGCTCTTCCTCTGGCGCATCCTCCTCGAGCAGCATGAGCAGGTCCAGCTCCTGCTCGCTGGTCCGGCGCGAAATTACCACGCGTTCGAGCATCCGGTCAGAGCCATCGCGCCAGTATTTCGCGCAGCGCAGGCAGCCCATCGCCCACCACACAGTGCGGTGGATCAGCCAATATCGGAACCGGGTGCGATCAACCGTGCGGCCAGACTCGGCTTCATAGGCCGCGAAATAGTCTTCCAGCGAACCCAGCCCCAGCGCAGGCCTATCGTACCGCGCAAACCGCCACACCGCCATGCAGCCGAAAGCCAGATCCTCATGCGGGTCACCGAAATGCGCCAGCTCCCAATCGAGCACGCCGGTGAGGTGACCGTCCGCGGCGAGCACATTGCCCATCCGGTAATCGCCGTGATTGAGCACGGGCTCGAACGGATCAGGGCAATTGTCCTCCATCCATTTGAGGCCGAGCGCGATGATCGGGCGGTCGCCGCCGGCTTCCTCGAACTGCGCGCGCAAATCGGCGATGGCTGCACGGTAATCCATCACCGGCACGTCCGTCGGCAAATCCTCGCGCTTCAGCGAATGGATGCGCGCCAGATCGCGCGCTGCTTCGCGCAGGATCGTGTCCGCGCCGTCCATCGCCAGAATCTCTTTGGGATTGGGCGTGCCGGGAAGCGCGCGCATCACAAACCCGCTGCCGATGCCGTCGCTTTCTTCAAGAACGGTCAGCACTTCGGGCGCGGTCACGCCTGCCTTGCGTGCGGCTTCGATGATGGCGGCCTCGGTCGCATGCCCGAATGGGCGGCCTTCCATAAAGGCGAGCGAAGGCGCGCGGCGCAGGATGTAGCTTTCCCCGCCGCTCGAGAAACGCCAGCTTTCCATTGTTGCGCCACCGGTTAGCCGCGCGAGACCTTCAGGGGCAGAAAGGCCGACCCGCGCACACGCACGGGTCAGCCCTTCGTTCAGTTCATTTGTGGTCAGGTCTCCCACGGATCAGGCGGGGACATTGTCCTTCTTGACAGTGATCACCTGCGGATAGGTGAACTCCTTCAAGCCATCCAAGCCATACTCCGCGCCGAAGCCTGACTGCTTGTGGCCACCGAATGGCGCGAAAGGCGACAGGTGGAGATATTCGTTGATCCACACAGTGCCGGTTTCAAGCTGCTCGGCAATCTCCACGCCCTTGTCCGGGTTTGCAGTCCACACTGCACCGGCCAGGCCATAGTCCGAATTGTTGGCGCGCTGGATCACTTCCTCTTCGGAAGAGAATTTCATCAGCGGCATGACCGGGCCGAATTGTTCTTCGGCCACGATGCGCGCATCTTCAGGCGGATTGTCGAGGATAGTGATCGGCACGTAATAGCCCGTGCCGGAAGGATCGCCTGCTTCACCACCGACCAGGAAATTATAGCCATTGTCCTTGGCATCCTGGATCAGTTCGAGCACGCGCTCATACTGTTTCTTGTTCTGGATCGGGCCGACACCGGTGCCTTGCTGCGCGCCGTCGCCCACCACCACGGTCTTGGCATAGTCGGCAATCGCCTGAGCCAGCTCGTCATAGATATCTTCGTGGATATAGATGCGCTTTGCCGCAACGCAGATCTGGCCTGCATTGCTGAAGCTTGACCAGAAGATCTGCTCTGCAATCTTCTTTGGATCAGCATCAGGCAGCACGATCGAGGCGTCATTGCCGCCCAGCTCCAGCGTGATCCGCTTCAGGTCAGCGCTGGCGCCTTCCATGATCTTCTTGCCGGTCGCGGTCGAGCCGGTGAAAGTGATCTTGTCGATATCGGGGTGGCTGGTGATCAGCGGGCCAAGCGACTCTTCGCCGGTGATGATGTTGACGGTGCCAGCGGGCACCTTGTCCGCGATCAGCTCTGCAATGCGCAGCGTGGTCAGCGGCGTGAAGGGCGAAGGTTTCAGCACGATGGTGCAACCGCTCATCAGCGCGGGCACGATCTTCTGGATCGCCATCATGACCGGGAAGTTCCACGGCACGATGCCGCCCACCACGCCCACCGGCACGCGGCGGGTGCGCGACAGGCGGTCATCCGAATCCTCGTTGATCACATCTTCCAGCTTCAGCGTCGATTGTGCAGCTGACATGCCGGCCGCGCCGAAAATCTCGCCTTTGGCTTGCTCATGCGGCTTGCCCTGCTCAGCTGTAAGCAAGCGATAGAGCTCGTCTGCGTTTTCCTTGATCGCAGCCGAGATCGCCATGCAGGCGGCCTGGCGCTCTTCAAAGCTGGTCTTCTTCCAGCTCTTGAAGGCAGCGCGCGCAGCGGCCACCGCCTGGTCAAGCTCGTCCTTGCCGCATTTGGGCACCTGGCCGATCACTTGCTCGTTCGCAGGGTTGACGACATCGCACCATTCGCCGGTTTCGATCATCTGTCCGTTGATGAGGTTTTTGTATTGGGTCGCCATGGGGGCCTCTCTCCAGTTCGAAGTGAATATCTCGAGTCGCCAAGATGGGGTGCAAGCACGCCAAGGGCAATCACTTTCCACCTATCATAATGCGCAACTGCGCGTCGCACGCCTATCGATTGCGCTATGCAACCGATTGCCGCAGGATGGCTATCAAGCAATCGAGCAAAAGAGGAATAGACCGATGGCCGATCTGGTAATCTACGGCAGCCCCGTTTCACCCTTTGTCCGCAAGGCCGCCGCGGTCTGTATCGAGAAAGGCGTCGATTTCGAGATCGAAGCGGTCAATGTGTTCGATCCGCCAGACTGGTTCCGCGAGATCTCGCCCTTGAAGCGCATTCCCTTGTTGCGCGACCGTTCGGTTGGCGAGGAAGGCATTCCCGGAACCATCGCGGACAGTTCGGCGATCTGCGGCTACATCGAAAAGAAGCACCCCGAAGTGCCGGTCTATCCTGCCGATGCCTTCGCCTATGGCCGCGCGCTGTGGATCGAGGAATATGCTGACAGCCATCTGGCCGCGACCGGGGGCCTGGGCATTTTCCGCGCGATTGCCTTTGCCGCGATGGCCGGGAAAGAGCCTGACCTTGAGACCGCGCGCGCATGCTGGGCAGAGAAAATGCCGCCGATCCTGACCTATCTCGACAGCGCGCTGGGCGATGCGGAATTTTACGCGGGCGATGCGCTTTCCATCGCGGACATCACGGTCACGACTTGCCTGATGCAAATTTCGCTCGCCGCCCATGCTCCGCTCGATGCTTACCCCGCGCTGGCAGCGCATCAGAAACGCATGCAGGCACGCGATTCGATTGCCGGGCCCTATGCCAAGGCGGAAGCTTTCATCCGCAAATCGGTGCCGGAGCCGTTTGATCTTGCATGATTTTCTCCGGTTAACGCCGCAAAGCTAACCATTTCTTTGCCATGTCGCGGCATTGATGGCTAAAGCTCGCGGCAATCACGCGCGAACGGGGGATTTTGCATGACCAGCCCGTGGACAATCGGGATCATCGGCGGATCGGGGCTATACGCCATCGAAGGGCTGGAAGACGCGCAATGGATCGCGATCGAGAGTCCGTGGGGCAAGCCCTCTGACGAAGTGCTGTGCGGGCGCATCGGCGATGTCCGCGTGCGTTTCCTGCCGCGCCATGGCCGTGGCCACCCGATCAGCCCGGACGAGCTGAACGCGCGCGCCAATATCGACGTGCTGAAGCGCGCGGGTTGCACTGACATCCTCGCTATCTCTGCGGTTGGCTCACTGCGCGAAGAGATAGAGCCCGGGCGTTTCGCTGTGGTCGAACAATTCATCGATCGCAGCAATCGCAAGCCCAACAGCTTCTTTGGAACCGGCCTTGTCGCGCATGTGTCGATGGCCGATCCCGTCTGCCCGCGCCTGTCTGAAATGGCCGCCGCCGCCATCGCCGGGGCCAAGGGCAAGGTCGCAACCGGCGCGACGTACCTCGCGATGGAAGGCCCGCAATTCTCCTCCCGCGCGGAAAGCCACATGTACCGCGAATGGGGCGCCGATGTGATCGGGATGACCGCCATGCCCGAAGCCAAGCTGGCGCGCGAAGCAGAGCTGCCTTACGCGCTGATCGGCATGGTGACAGACTATGATTGCTGGCGTGAAGGCGAAGCGGTCGATGTCGGCCAAGTGGTCGCGCAGATGCAGATGAACAGCAAGCTGGCGCGCGACATGGTGACACGCTTCATCAATGCCTTGCCCGAAGCGCGCGAGCCCAGCCCGATCGATTTCGCGCTGGAAGATGCGGTGATCACTGCGCCTGACAAGCATGATCCGAAACTGCTTGCCAAGCTTGACGCGGTGGCCGGGCGGTTGCTCAACGGCGCTTGAGCACCGGCGCGGCTGCGCGCGATTCTCGGAACGATTGCCGTGCCTGTCACTTGAATAGGCAGACAGGCGCGCCTGCGCCGCTATAAACGGGCTTTATGGAAGAGCAGCAGATTATCGAAGAAGGCGAGAGCGAGTCGCTTTCCGCACCTGAAATCTACATCGAAGTCGCGCGCGAAGGCATTGAGGAGATGCACCGCCCTTCGGTGTCGCTGTTCTGGTCTGCCATCGCAGCGGGTTTCCTGATCAGCTTCTCATTGGTCCTCAAGGCCGCGCTGCATGTCGAAACCAATGACATCCCGGCCGGCCATGCGATTGAAAGCCTGGGCTATACGATCGGCTTCATCCTGGTGATCTATTGCCGCCTGCAGCTGTTCACTGAAAACACGATCACCCCGGTTCTACCGACCATCGCGGTGCCATCAGCCAAGAATATCGGCAATCTCAGCCGAGTATGGGGCATCAGCCTAAGCGCCAATTTCATCGGCACAGCGATCATGGCGCTGATGTTTGCCACAACTCCGATCGTAACGCCTGAAACGCTCGATGCGATGCTCTATATCAGCAACAAGGTGGCAGAGATGAGCTTCATGGAATCGCTCATCAAAGGGCTGCCATCCGGCCTGCTGATCGCCGCGCTGGTGTGGATGCGGCCCAGTTCGGGCGAGAGCTTTCTGGGCCTGATTTTCCTTGTCACCTATGTCATCGCGATCGGCGATTTCACGCACGTGGTGGTGGGATCATGCGAGATCTTCCTGCTCGCCTGGACTGGCGAGGGCGCAATCGGGGAAATGATGCTGGGCAATGTGCTGCCCACGCTGATCGGCAATGTGATTGGCGGTACAGTGCTGTTCGCGGTGATCGCCTGGGCGCAGATCCGGCGCGAGCTCAAGGCCACAGTGACCAAGCTGCGCGAAGAAGCAGATTTCGAACACACACGCATCTGAGAGAGCATCTGACACAGCATTTGCTGGCTGGAGGGGAAACAGACATGACTTGCCTGCGCGCTCAAATCACGGGTCTTGGCGGCCCTGAAGTCATCGAATGGGTCGAAAGCGATATTCCCGCACCCGGCCCGGGCGAAGTGTTGATCGAACACAGCGCGATCGGGCTCAATTTCATCAATACGTACCACCGCACCGGGCTTTACCCGGTCGAATTGCCGAGCGGGTTGGGGCTGGAAGCGGCAGGCCGGATCATCGGCGTGGGTGACGGCGTGAGCGGATATGCCGAAGGTGACCGGGTGGCTTACATGGGGCCGGGGCTCGGCGCTTATTCCACACACCGCGTGATGCCGGCTGATGCCATGTTCAAGCTGCCTGACAATGTCCCGGATGACATTGCAGCGGCCGCCATATTGAAGGCTGCAACCACTGAAGGGCTGGTAGAGCGCTGCGCGGATGTGAATGCTGGCGACACAGTGCTGGTCCATGCAGCGGCAGGCGGTGTAGGTCTGATCATGGTGCAATGGCTGAAGGCGCTTGGCGTGCACGTGATCGGCACCGTCTCATCCGAAGCGAAGGAAGCCGCGGCACGCGCCGCGGGCTGTGATCACGTGATCCGCTACGATCACGAAGAGATCGCGCCGCAAGTGCGCGAGATCACCGGCGGCGCTGGTGTGCCGGTGGTGTTTGACGGCGTGGGCAAAGACACATTCATGGCGTCGCTCGATTCCTTACGCCCACGCGGCCTGCTGGTCAGCTTCGGCAATGCCTCCGGCCCCGTAGATGGGGTGAACCTGGGCATCCTTGCGCAGAAGGGTTCGCTCTTCGTCACGCGGCCCACGCTGATGCATTACTACGCCACGCCGGAAGATCGCGAGCTAGGGATCGGCCGGGTGTGGGATATGCTGGGCAGCGACAAGGTGAAGGTCACCATCGGCCAGAGCTATGCCCTGAAAGATGCAGCTCAGGCGCATATCGATCTCGAGGCGCGCCGGACAACGGGATCGACAATCCTCAAGCCCTGATCAACGCCAGGTCAGTCGCCGCGCTGTTTTGACCAGTCCCCGAACAGCGGCTGGAATTCGTCAGCACGGATCGATTGCCACACGCCGATCTCGAAATAGGGGATCGCTTCCAGGCGCTCACGCGCTTCGGCTTCATCGGCAGCTTTGATCACCAGCAGCGAGCCAACGATCTTGTCGCCTTTCGTCATCGGCCCGGCCACGGCGAAATCCTCGCCATGCTGGTCGAAATGCTCAAGCAGCGCGGCATGCCCATGTTCGCGAAACATCGCGCTGTGCTCCCCATCGCGGCAGTAAAAGGCAAACAGCTTCGTCATCCACTCCTCGGATCGGCCAACCAATGCCCCAAGCATAACGTGCTGTGACAATTCGGCAATCGCGCGTTGCCGCAAGACAAGGTGTTAACACGCATGCTTGCGAGCTTCGCATGCGGCGCTAGAATGCAGGCAATGGGTCGGCTCTTTGCAATCCTGCTTTCTGTCATCTCGCTTGGCTGGGCCTCGCCTGCTATGGCGGATGTCCAGATCAGCTTTCACAGCTTCAACGGTTCGGTGCTGTTCGGGCGCTATCCGCATGCCTTTATCGTGATGGAGGGCGAGCTGGAGGAAACCGGCGAGACCATCAGCGAGAACTATGGCTTTACGGCCAAGACCGTCAGCACCCGGATCCTGAGCGGGCCGGTCGAGCATGATGTAATGGTGGAAGAGCCGAAATACATCAAGAAGACCAACCGCCATTTCACTGTCACGATCAGCGACAAGCAATATCGCGAGATCACTGCACTGGTGAAAAAATGGCGCGATGCGCCGGGTAAATATTACGATCTCGACACGCGCAATTGCATTCATTTCGTGGGCGAGATCGCGAAGATTGCCGGGATCAAAATCGAGTACCCGGAGGATATGCTGCGCCGCCCGAAGAAGTGGCTCAATTATATCACCTCGCTCAATCCGAAGCTGGGGGCGAAGCAGATCGATTGAGGTGGAAAGCGGAGATAGCCCTCTCCCCTTGAGGGGAGAGGGTTGGGAGAGGGGTTTGCGTCCTTCGCAGAGCAGAGGCCCCCTCTCAACTTCGGCTAGGCGATTCTCGCCAAGCCTTCGTATCTCTCCCCAGTCCCGGGGAGAGAACAGAGGTCTGCTTTTGGCGCATCACCGATCCCGCACAGACGCAAACTCCCCCAGATTATTCCGCCCAACAGCTTCGCCCTTGCGCGCACTGCCGTGGACTTGGCCGTCCCGGCATACGCTCCAGCATCGGATCGATGCCATCGGAAACCTTGATCCATGCTCGGTCACGCAGCTGACGCGCTTGCGACAAGCTGATCTCTGGGAACGCGCCGATGGGTAGCTTCTTTTCCTTCCCGCCGAAGCGGTAGTTGAAATACCGCAGCTTGGAGCCGTTCGGCTTCACCAGCAGCAACAGGCCACGCGATTCATATTTCATGTAAGACTTTTCGACAGCCCGGAAGCCTTTGATTTCCTGCACATTGAGGCTCATCTGGGGGCCTAACTTTCGTGCAAATTGGGGCCTTTTGGGGTGGAGCCCTCAGCCGAGGCCCCACACACGTTGGCACAAAGCGGGACAAAACAAGACCTCGCGTTTTTGCATTGGAGGTCGAGAGAGGCAGAATCCCGCCACTTCTGCAATGCTTTGGAACGTTCTGATGAGAACAAATGGTGCCAGAAGAGGACTCGAACTGACGTACTAAGCATCTGAAAATTCGCGCTTAATTACAGGGGCTATTCGCGACGGCCCACAATAAAGACCACTTGTCCTAAATGAGTGCTACCAGAAGATAGCAAGGAACCCTATTGCTCTCCCCGCACAATAGATGGAATTTCGCGCCAGAATAGCCGCTGACATCTTCACCAAAGCGCGTGGCTCTCCGACAATCTCCCCCACGCATTGCACGAAGTCATTCATGAGTGCCGATGCCTGCCCAAATGAATCAACTATCCGGTCTCGAAGGATTGATCACAGCGGGCAAAGGCCTCTTCTCAGAGGAAAGCGGACTACTTTTTAGACCGAATTATTGACAGCATTTAGCTTCGCACCATCTCTGTCCGTAGAGGCTCTGTTGGGTCCAAGCTTCGGCCTTCCCGAGAAGGTGAGGAAATCTGCATCGGGTGTCGTCTAAACCACGATGCAATCTACACTAAAACGAAGAGCTGCCATTCTCGCTGCAGGGTTCCTCGCGCTGACCAGTATGCGCGATCATGAACCTACCGCTGCGATATGCGCGACAAGCCAAGGTCCTGTGAATGAGGTCTCGATCCTAACTTACAATGTGAAGGGTTTACCCTGGCCCTTGGCGATCGGACGCGATGAGCCGCTTCGTCAGATTGCAGTTGGACTAGAGAAACTCTGTGGCAGCGCAGAGCGCCCCGACATCGTGGTTTTGCAGGAAGCATTCGGGGAAGCCGCAGAGGATTTTATCAGACGCTCGGGCTATCGCTATGTGGCGCGCGGCCCTGGCCAAGAAAACGTCGAACTTGCTTCATTGGACCTTTGGGATGGGCAATTCGCAGAAACCTCAAGCGTATTTTTGGGTGAAGGCGCTGGTCGCTATCTCGATAGCGGTCTCGTAATTCTTTCCGACCGACCGATTGAGTTAGTAGCGAGCGGCGTGTTTCCGCAAAACGCGTGTGCAGGATTCGATTGTTTGGCGGCAAAAGGTGTAGTGATTGCAAAGGTTTCGCTCGGCGAAGGCTTCCCCGCGCTCTTAATCGGCAACACGCACATGAATGCGAAGAATAGCTCGGGGGCTTCTCCTGAGCGTCAACTGGAAGCCTATCGAAGGCAAGTTGATGTGAGCGCCGAGTTCGTGCGTCAGAACCGCGATGATCGGCTGCCGT
>JASBTD010000055.1 GCA_030148605.1 Erythrobacter sp. | reverse complement strand
AGCCGTTCGGGGTAAACATGACTGTTTTTCCGACGATCAATTCGCCCGATTATGCGGCCTATGCTCAAGCCATTATTGATGGCGGCATCAAGATCGTGGAGACGGCCGGGACCCCTGCAGTTCGCGAAGTCTGGGAGCAGCTCAAACCCCACGGGATCAAGATCTTGCACAAATGTACTGCCGTGCGTCACGCCGTTTCGGCAGAAAAGGCGGGCGTCGATGTCATCTCAATCGACGGATTTGAATGTGCCGGGCATCCGGGTGAGGACGACATTCCGGGCCTGATCCTGATCCCTGCGGCTGCTGATAAAATCAGTATCCCGATGCTGGCCTCTGGCGGCTTCGGTGACGGGCGCGGGCTGGCTGCCGCGCTCGCGCTGGGTGCTGACGGGATCAACATGGGCACGCGATTTTGCGCGACGATCGAGGCACCGATTCATGATAATGTGAAGCAAGCCTATCTCAACAATGACGAGCGCGGGACGCATCTTATCTTTCGCAATTTCAAGAACACCGCGCGTGTCGGGAAGAGTGAGGTGTCGGACGAAGTTGCACGCCGTCTCGCCCAGCCGGGCGCTAAGTTCGATGATGTAAAGGAATTGGTTGCCGGTACTGCCGGTAAACGTTTGCTCGAAACCGGGGACCTGTCCGAAGGAGTGTTTTGGGCAGGTATGATTCAGGGGCTTATTCACGATATTCCGACATGCGAAGTGCTCATTGATCGTATTGTCGCTGATGCCGAAAGCATTATCCGCAGCCGTCTAAACGGCATGCTTGCCTGATTCCTCAAGGAGTACTGAAATGACCGAAGCTTATATCATTGACGCTGTCCGTACGCCGCGAGGCATTGGCAAGCCTGGCAAGGGGGCGCTTTCGCACCTTCACCCTCAGCACCTTGCCGCAACGGTATTGGAGGCGATTAAGGAGCGTAACAATCTCGATACTTCAACAATCGATGATATTGTTTGGTCGACATCGACGCAAAAAGGTAAGCAGGGTGGGGACCTTGGCCGGATGGCAGCTTTAGCCGCAGGATATGACATCTCCGCATCCGGTACAACGTTAGACCGTTTTTGCGGTGGGGGCATTAGTTCGGTCAACTTTGCTGCAGCATCAGTCATGTCGGGGATGGAAGAATGTGTCATCGCAGGTGGCACGGAGATGATGAGCTATACTGCACAGCTTGCGGGCGAGGAAGCTAATGCAGGATTGAAGCCGTTGGGCATGGGGTCAGGCAACCCTGAGCTTGATGCACTGCATCCTCAGAGCCACCAGGGTGTGTGCGGCGATGCCATTGCTGCGCTTGAAGGGATTGATCGAACGGCGCTTGATGCGCTGGCACTCGTCAGTCAGGAGCGTGCCAATCGCGCAATTCGTGAAGGTCGTTTTGACAAGTCTCTAGTCACAGTCCGGAATTCTGATGGTTCTGTTGCGCTCAACTATGAAGAGTTTCCACGACCCGAAACTACTATGGAGGGGCTCTCCTCGCTGCGCGCCAGCTTCGACGCAATTGCTGACTTTGATTTGGGTGGCGGTGTAACATTCCGCAAGCAAATTCAGCGCAGATACCCCGAACTTGAATGGACTGGCGTGCACCACGCGGGGAACTCGTCCGGTGTTGTCGACGGAGCCGCTGCAATCCTGATTACGAACAAGGATTATGCCGACAAACATGACCTTGAGCCCCGTGGCCGCATTGTGGCCTATGCCAACCAAGGCGATGACCCTACTCTTATGCTCAACGCTCCAGTGCCAGCGGCAAGAAAAGTCCTCGAGAAAGCTGGCCTGAGCAAGGACGATATTGACGTCTGGGAAATCAACGAGGCGTTTGCTGTCGTTGCCGAAAAGTTCATCCGCGACCTTGATCTCGATCGTACGAAGGTCAATCCGAATGGCGGTGCGATGGCATTGGGCCATCCGATCGGTGCAACTGGTTCGATCCTCATTGGAACTGCGCTTGACGAACTTGAACGTACGGGCGGGCGATATGGATTGATCACCATGTGTGCGGCCGGTGGAATGGCGCCAGCAGTGATCATCGAACGTGTCGAAAAATAGTGACTGCCTTTGACAATCAAACCTGTTTGAGGGGAGGTGCCAGTGCCTGGTGTACTTGACGGCGTGACTATAATCGAATTCGCCGGGCTAGGGCCGGGGCCATTCTGTGGGATGATGCTAGCTGACCATGGCGCGCGCGTGATCCGGATTGAGCGTCCAGGGCACGCAGGCCGGTTTGGCGACAACGGCAATCGCGATATACTGAACCGCAATCGTGAGCGGATTGAACTTGATCTCAAGCAGCCAGAAAGCATTGAACAAATAAAGGAGCTGGCGAAGAGTGCCGATGCACTAATCGAAGGCTATCGCCCTGGAGTGATGGAGAGGCTCGGACTTGGTCCGGAAGACTTGCTGGCAATTAATCCAAGCCTTGTATTCGGTCGCATGACTGGTTGGGGCCAAGATGGACCAATGGCGGCAATGGCTGGCCATGACATTAACTACATTGCGCTCTCAGGGGCCCTGCATACCTATGGTCGAAAAGGCAAGAAGCCGACTTTCCCGGTGAATGCAGTTGGCGATTTTGGTGGTGGTGGAATGATGCTGGCATTCGGCGTCGTCGCCGGAATTCTTCACGCTCGGACAACCGGAGTTGGGCAGACCATCGACTGCGCTATGGTGGACGGCGCGGCGATCCTATCCGCAATGACGTACACGTTCTTCGGGAATGGACAATGGCGTGATGAACGTGGCGTAAACCTTCTAGATTCAGGGGCTCATTTCTACGACACTTACGAGACGGCGGATGGTAAATGGATTTCGATCGGGTCGATTGAGCCGCAGTTCTATGCCCTGCTTCTCGAGAAGGCTGGCCTAACTGGGGACCCAGACTTCGCGCATCAGATGGACCAGAACAACTGGGAACGATTGAAGAAGCGCTTTGAGAAGTTGTTCTTGAGCAAATCACGCGACGAATGGTGCGAGTTGATGGATGGCACTGATATTTGTTTCGCGCCGGTACTAAGTCTCGCTGAGGCACCACTCCATCCTCACAATGTGGCTCGCGGTACCTTTGTGGAAGAGGGTGGCCTGATCCAGCCCGCCCCCGGGCCAAGATTCTCCGCTACGCCCGCGCCCAAGCCTCGTCTTGCGTAGAAAAGCGCTAATCCAATGCAAAGACTCAACAAGGTGAGATGAGTGATGAACCAGGTCGGTACTATCGAAGTAAGAGACGGCGTAGGAATACTTACGATCGACTATCCACCTGTGAATGCGCTTAGCGTCCATACGAGGCGTGCTCTCGACGAGGGATTTCGCAAGTTCGCGGAAGACGACGAGGTGAAGGCTATTGTCCTTATTTGTGCCGGCCGGACCTTCATCGCTGGAGCGGACATTTCCGAATTTGGCAAGGATATGGGGGGGCCTAGCTTACAAGACGTATTCGACATTATCGAGAATGGCGACAAACCGGTGGTCGCGGCGATTCACGGGACAGCGTTGGGCGGCGGCTATGAACTGGCATTGATATGTCACTATCGCATAGCGGTTCCCAGCGCGAAGGTTGGCTTGCCAGAAGTTGCACTAGGCTTGTTGCCTGGTGCAGGGGGTACGCAGAGGCTGCCACGCATCGTCGGCATCCCAGCCGCATTAGATCTGATCACCGGCGGGACCCCAACAGGCGCGCGCAAGGCGGTTGAACTGGGAATGATCGACGCGCTTGCAAAGGAGGGTCGGCTTCGCGAAGATGCAATCGCTTTTGCGGCTAACCTGATCAAGAAGGGTGGCCCTCTCACACGCGTGAGGGACCGGCAAGAGAAGGTCGAACCGTACCGCGGCAAGCCCGAAATCTATGCCGACTATCTCAAAAAGAATGCACGCCGCTTTCGTGGCTTCAAGGCACCGTTCAATATCGTGAAAGCAGTAGAGGCGGCCGCTGAGCTGGATTTCGATGCGGGCTTAGCGCGTGAGCGCGAATTGTTCCAAGAATTGGTTAGCAGCACCGAAAGCGCTGCCCAGCGCTACTACTTTTTTGCCGAGCGCGAAGCCGCCAAGGTGCCAGACTTGCCTAAAGATACCGAAGTGCTTCCTATTAAGTCTGTCGGTGTCGTCGGCGCTGGAACAATGGGCGGTGGCATCGCCATGAATTTCCTCAATGCGGGCATTCCTGTGATGCTGGCTGAGCGAGAGCAGGCTGCGTTGGATCGCGGCATCGGGGTCATCCGCAAGAATTATGAGATCTCTGCAGCTAAGGGCCGATTGAGTGCCGATGAGGTCGACCAACGGATGGCGCTGATCACTCCAGTGCTTGAGTTCGAAGAGATGGCTCAGACCGATTTAGTGATCGAAGCCGTCTATGAAGACATGGGCATCAAAAAAGATGTGTTCGCACGTCTAGATAGCGTCGCCAAAGCAGGAGCTATTCTTGCTTCGAACACATCATACCTCAATATCGATGAGATTGCCTCGGTCACATCGCGACCCGAAAGCGTGATTGGCCTGCATTTCTTCTCACCCGCCAACGTGATGCGGCTGCTCGAGATCGTTCGAGGAGCCGAGACTTCGAAACCAGTTTTGGCGACTGCGCTCAAACTTGCGAAGTCTATAGCCAAGGTGCCGGTAGTTAGTCAGGTCGGGCCAGGCTTCATTGCAAATCGTGTAATGAGCCCTCGAAGTGCCGCGGCCATGCAGCTTGTGCTGGAGGGGCCAAGCCCACAAGCGATTGATAAGGCACTATACGACTATGGTTTTGCCATGGGGCCGTTTGCGATGGCTGATCTGGTTGGGCTCGACGTCATCGGCCGCGGATCGAACGAGCGAACTCTGCGCGGAGATCTAGTCAAGCTGGGGCGGCTTGGCCAGAAGCAGGGCGGCGGATTCTATGACTATGACGAGAAGCGTAATCCGACGCCAAGTCCGGTCGCCGCCAAGGTGATCGCGGACTTTGCGGCTTTCAAGGGCGTCCAGAACAAGGGCGCGCTGCCAGCTTCAGACATTGTTGCCCGCCTGCTCTATCCTGTTGTTAACGAGGGCGCCAAAGTGCTTGAAGAAGGCGTTGCCAGTCGCGCCAGTGACATCGATGTTGCCTGTATCCTCGGCTACAACTGGCCGGTTTATACGGGAGGCCCAATGTTTTGGGCTGATACTGTGGGCCTTGCGCGAGTGATGGATGGATTGCAAGCAATGGGTATCGAACCGGCGAAGTTGCTGGCCGAAAAGGTGGGCTCGGGCGGAAGCTTTACTCGCAGCTGAAGTGATTATGCGCGGACAAGCCAAACGAACTGCTGGGGAACCCCGACTTGCAGCAACTGTCCTAGTGGTGCGAGACGATCCCTTTGAAGTTCTGATGGTAAAACGTAGCTCAGTTGGCTCGTTTCCATCCAAGCAGGTCTTTCCTGGGGGCGTGGTCGAGCCAGACGACTGGTCAAAGAACTGGCGCGAGCGCTGCGAGGGCGGATCCATGCTCGCTGACAAAGACGTTGCCTTTCGTGTCGCCGCATTTCGGGAATGCTGGGAAGAAGCTGGAATCCTCTGTACTTCGGGCGTCGTCGATCTGGATCAGCATTGGCCTGAACGAACCCCGGTTTTAGAACTATTGGATCGACTTGGCATTAGTATCGATCTCGACGCGCCAGCTGATTTTGGTCACTGGATAACACCACCGACATCGCCACGACGTTGGAGTACAAGGTTCCTAATCATGCGCGCCCCTGAAAACCAACGGCTTTGCTGTGATGGGGAGGAAACGCTGTCGGCTGAATGGATCGCACCTACGAAAGCGATCGAATTGGCAGAGTGTGGAGAGCGGGATATCGTCTTTTCCACGCTCGCCAATCTACACCTGCTTGCGCAGTCGAATTGCGTCGATGAAGCAATCGCTGCTGCGCGCAGCCGCCCGGTTGTTAGCGTAATCCCGTCAGCTGAACGGAAAAACGGTCGTATACTTGTGTCGATTCCCAAAGAAGCGGGATTCCCCGTGAGTGAGGGCTGGATCAACGAAGTCCGACTATAGTGTGTCGCTTCAGCTTGCCGCGCCGACAAATCCGAGCTGGCATGCTTTGAATACGGATTGCGTGCGATTCACGGCGCTAAGCTTCTCGCAAGTCCGCTTGATGTGGTAGCGGACAGTCGCATGGCTACAGCCTAGGATCATGCCGATCTCAAGATCGGTCTTGCCGAACGCGGCCCACCGAATGCATTCAATTTCGCGCTTAGTGAGCAAAGTCTCGTTGGGAAGGTAGGGGTTGCGCGTTGAGCACCGCGTGTAACCAACGACGAACCGGCGGGCTAGGTCGGAGAAAAATTTGCCAAACTTTGTGAACTCGTCTGCAAGACTATCTTTGCCTTCATCGAGACTAACGAATACGGCTACCCCTATCTGCCCAAAAGCCAAGTGTACCGGAATTACTATCGCCGCTTTGACTAAACAAGTTTCTTCAAAATCATCGAGACTTATTTCATCAAGACGGCGGTTTCTCCAGTCTGTATGAAAACCGCGAGCGTTGACCCAAAACGGTTCAGTCTCGACTCTGCACGCGCGGAAAATCTGCGAACGCAACGCCTTCTCATAGTCTTCGTACAAGCTCTCATTTTCAGTCTCATTATCGAAGACATGAGCATTTATCGAACGACTATCGGCATCAACCAATGGTTCTTGCGAGGAGATGTCATGCCACATCATGACACGCATTCCACGATCCTTAGCGACCCGATCCAATTCCGTGGCCGCTTTGAGCACATCGTCTGTTTCACGAATGTCCATACCATCCACGAACGGGAGTGGTTCGATGTTCTCGTGCGGGATGCGCAGTTTCAATACATTGCTAGCCATTATGGGTCCCTTTCCGAAAAGGTATGATGCAGGCTGTTCCAGATCATGTTGCCCAAAATTGCGAACCAACCTGATTGTGGAGAGGCGAATAGCTCAAATTTGAGCCACCTCTCACAAAGGTTGGATGCCCAGCTTCAGTGTTAGCGTCCAATGTTAATTTGCAAATTTGCAAAGTTAGACTTTGCAAAGTATGAATTCTCTATGGGACATCGACGCAGGCTCTTCGCTGGCGCTCAGCTGCGCAAGATCCGCGAGGATCGAGATCTAAAGCAGGCCGAATTGGCGCGGCAGCTATGCATAAGTCCCTCATATCTCAGTCAGCTCGAGCATGATGACCGGCCGCTAACACCCAAGCTGGTAGAGCGGGTCGCTCATCTTTTTCCTGTTGAATGGCAGGACTTTTCAACTGATGATGCTGAAGAGCTTGCGGTCTTACTGAGAGAGGCGGTCGGCGATCCGGCCTTTAGTGAACCGTTTTCTCCCGATGCAATAGCCAAGCTTGCTGAACAGCAGCCAGCCTTTGCCCGCCGTTTCGTGGAGCTTCACGAAACTTCTCGCCGACTTGCCCAGCGGCTTGAGATGGTCGACGAAGCCATATCGGTCGACACTCCATCGGGTTCGCGCCTGCCATGGGAAGAGGTGAGGGACTGGTTCCACCTTGCAAATAATTATGTAGACCAATTGGATCGATCGGCGGAGGCGCTTGCGAGCTCGATCGGTGCTGCAGAGGGTTTGCTGACAAGTGAGGCAATGCGACGTCACCTGCTTCAAACCCACGGTGTTGAGGTACTTGTCGAACCGGCGAACGAACTCCGAAGGTTCGATGCTGTCGAAAAGAGGTTGCTCATCGATTCCGGGCAGCCCTCTTCGGGTATTCGGTTCCAGATCGCCTACCACGTCGCTGCCATGACATTGGGTGATACAATCCGGGACATCGCAAAGTCTGCTCATCTTAGAAGTGACGCGGCACGTGAATTGCTCACGATTGGGCTTGCAAATTATGCTGCTGGTGCCGTGCTAATGCCGTACGAGCATTTTCGTCGATCAGCGCGAGAGTTTCGACATGATATCGATCGACTGACGCTGCTTTATCGCACGAGTTTCGAACAGACCTGTCACCGGCTCTCGACCTTACAACGAGATGGTGCGCGCGGCCTGCCGATATTTTTCTGCAGGGTTGATATGGCGGGCAATATTACGAAACGCCATAGCGCGACGCGTTTTCAATTTGCTCGCTTCGGTGGAGCCTGTCCGCTATGGATCGCGCACGAAGCGGCAGCCATTCCCGACCGGGTGCTAGTCCAACTGGCGGAAACTCCGGACGGAGTGCGTTATGTTTCAATCGCGAAGGGGTTGGTTAAGACTTCTGGTCGGTTCGATAGGAATCCAAGGCGTTATGCCGTGGCGTTGGGCTGTGAGGCGCGGCACGCTAGCGAGTTCATTTATGCCGATACTATCGATGTGACGTCGACGGCAGCTGCTACACCAATTGGTGTATCGTGCAGGATATGTCCCAGGTCAGACTGCGACCAAAGGGCCTATCCGCCGAGCGACCAGAAGATCGAAGTCAACCTCTACCGGCGCGGCGTGGTGCCCTATGAGCTGGAGGATTGAAGGTTAGTCGTTCTTGAGAATTCGTTCACGCATATAGCGGTTATGGCTCCTAGCCGCTTTTCCATGACAACCAAATTCCGCTCGACTTCTCTCAGAAACCAAGCATTGGTTGTCTTGTGCCGAGTGAGTTGAGGCGCAGCCCCGGACCTAGCGGTTATCGGGGTCTGAGGTGGTGGGACAGGCATGGTGCCGTGTTCCATATGGAGACCTCAGATGACCGAAGAGACAAAGACCGCCAAGATCCCTGACAGTAAAAGTGGAGGGCGAGGTCCGACCAAGGCCGTTGTCGTCAAGAAGCTCCTTTCGCGTGCGAAGGGCGCTACGCTGGTCGAGATGACCCAAGCCACAGGCTGGCTCCCACATAGCGCACGCGCTTTCATGACGGGGTTGCGCAAGAACGGATTAGACCTAGTCCGTGAGTGCCGAACAAGCGGTGAGACTTGCTGGCGCATCGAGCGCTGATCATGGCGCATATCCAAGAGCAACTGGCCGATTTGGCGGCGATGCCGCCAGCTCGGCTGCGTGCCGAGTGGCGACGCCTGCATCGCGGACAGCCCTTCCTCGACGGCATGACGCCGAGCCAGATGAGGCGTGCCATTGCCTGGCGCCTGCAGGAGAAGGTGCATGGCGGCTTGCCGCCAGCCCGATTGCGGGAACTCGATCGGCTGGCCGCACAGCTTGAGATCGATGGCGACATCGACATCGGCGACGCTCCTTCGCTCAAGCCCGGTTCGCGATTGGTGCGTCACTGGCATGGCCATGCCTACCATGTAACTGCGCTGGAAGATGGCTTCGAGTTCGAGGAACGGCACTATTCTTCGCTGACTCAAATTGCGTGCGAAATCACCGGTGTCCATTGGTCAGGACCGCGTTTCTTCGGCCTTAAGCGCAAGAGGTCCAAAATCTCATGAGACCGGAAGTTGCTAGGCGTCGCCGATGCGCAATCTACACGCGCAAGTCGACCGAAGAAGGGCTCGATCAGTCATTCAACAGCCTAGATGCGCAGCGCGAGGCCTGTGCTGCTTTCATTCTGAGCCAGGCGCACGAAGGCTGGGAGGCTGTCGACGAACTCTATGATGATGGTGGTTATTCAGGTGGTTCGATGGACCGTCCAGGGCTCGAGGCGCTCTTAGCAGATGTTGAAGCGGGGAAGGTCGATGTCATTGTCGTCTACAAGGTTGATCGGCTGACCCGCAGCCTCGCTGACTTTGCCCGGATCGTCGATATCCTCGACAAGCAGGGTGCTTCCTTTGTCAGCGTTACGCAGGCCTTCAACACAACCAACAGTATGGGGCGCTTGACGCTCAACGTCCTTTTATCCTTTGCCCAGTTCGAGCGTGAGGTGACAGGCGAACGCATCCGAGACAAGATCGCCGCGTCCAAGAAGCGTGGCATGTGGATGGGCGGGGTAGTGCCGCTCGGTTACGAGGCGAAGGACCGCAAGCTGCTGATTGTGCCTCAAGAGGCAGAAAAGGTTCGCACCATCTTCAACCGCTATCTTGAACTGGGCTCGGTGTACCTGTTGCAGGAAGATCTTGCGGAGAAAGGGATCCTCACCAAGCAGCGTATTCTCAAGGACGGCCGAATTTATGGTGGATGCAACTTCAGCACCGGCTCGCTCTACCAGATACTCGCCAATCGCATCTATCTTGGTGAGATCGTGCATCAGGGCAAAGCCTATCCCGGCGAGCACGACGGGATCATTGATCGCGATACGTTCGAGAAGGTTGCGTCTCGTCTGTCGCTGAACCGCGTGAGGCGCACGTTGGGAATGCATGCGGTTCAGTCGAGCTTGCTGGCCGGGATTATCTGGGACGGGGAAGGGCGACGCATGACCCCTGACCACGCCAACAAGTCGGGCAAGCGTTATCGCTACTACACGAGCCAGCAAGACAAGGAACGGTTGGAGTTGCCCATACACCGGCTACCTGCAGGGGAAATTGAAAGGCTCGTCAGTCGTCAGCTTGCTCAGTCTACTGAGGCGAGCTGGGATGGACCATTGCCCTCGCGCGAACTGGTCCTGCACCACATCGAGAAGGTCACCGTGCATTCTGATCGGATCGACATCCTCTTCGTAGAGGCCGAAGAGCCAGTTGCGATTGAAGCTTCGCTGATTAGCTGCGGGAACGAAGTGAGGATCGACGCGCCGTCGCAAGGCTGGGCCGAAGCGCGGCGTGTTCCTTCGCTGATCAAGCTAATCGCTCGTGCGCACCAGGCGAGGGAAGCGGTGCGTGATCCCGCAAATACCTCGATCGACGAGGCGGCTTCGAGGATGGGCCTATCAAAGCAGTATTTCTGTCGCCTACTGCGCCTTGGCTACCTGGCGCCTGACATCACTGCAGCCATCCTCGACGGCAAGCAGCCAGCACACATCAACCGTCAGTTTCTGGCGCGGGTAAACAATCTGCCTCCAGATTGGGTAGGTCAGCGGAGCGTTCTGGGGTTCATCTCACTAGCTTGATCCAGCTGTTGGCGGAATGATTAAGCGCCCCTTATCTCTTTAGGGACAGTTATAAAGTTTAAGTAACATCGTGCTGCGTCCCGGTATTCTTCGTTCAGGAGCGTCACTTCGGAGTGAGATGGTAAAACAAGGAGCTGAAGAAAAGCCCAAAGGTCAAATCTCTTACTTTGGTCTGGCTCGGTAGAGATATCGGCCCGGCAGCGTTGAATTCCAGACGCAAGACGTTCGGACGAGAGAGCTGAAATATCGTTGGTGCCAAAATAGCGATGAAGAAGGTCTTCGGTTTCCATGCTTGTCTAATAGTCAAAATTCAACCAACGGCCAATTCGTAAAGGCCGATCTCTCTCCATCTGGTAGGTTAAGTATACGAGCTATACTCAAAATGACAGTCTATCGAAAACGGCAGGTCTCATTGTGTCCAAAAACTAGCGAATTGTGTTATGTCCCTTTTGAGTCTTGCGGTGTCGCCACATTCTCTCCGCGACCCCGACGGGCTCGAGCATATGTCTCTCCGCGACCCCGAAGGGCTCGAGCATATGTTCTGATCTCTAACTTTTAGGCCTCGCCCTAGGGCGAGGCCTTCTTTCACGTCAGCGAAGGGTCGGTAGCCGATCGTTGGATCTTCGCTACAAAGCTCGAAGATGCGTACACTCCGCTTTCCACCCGAAAGCGGCCATTCATGAGCTTAAGCGACTGATTGAATGGTGGATAGGCTGCTTGTGCCGACCTAGAAGCGCTCCGAACTGCCTCACAAAGTGCAGCGACCGGAATGCCACAGACGAACTCGGCTTCACGCGATTAAACCCTCATGGGCGCATTATCGGAAAGCAATACCGCCGTACACAAAACCTAAGGGATTGGGTTGTCCGCGATCGCCAATTGGACCGGCATCATATCGACTGCAGTCTCACTGACTTTTTCAACCATGCCCAGGGCGATCGCGGGCGCTGCCAGAAAAGCAGTTAATCCAATGATTACTAGGGCTGTGTCGCGGCAAATGGTCGCAATATTCTGTCTCATCATCTCGGCTCCCCCCAGAGCTTCGGTCCATGAACCTTCACGACTTGTCTGACCGATAACACACATTGCGGTTATGTCATATAGCGCAAGCGGTGGTGGAATTAGGGGGCGGTGCAAAACGCTGAAAATCCGCTGGCAGATAGACCGATGCGTACAAAGCACTTGGTTCGAAGGCCGAAACCGCTTCTTGGTGAGAAGGTCGCCTACAGACCGCGCAGATAACACTCTGCAATGTCGGGCTAGATGTCCAGTCCGCTCGCCCAATAGAACCGGGAAACAGCAGGCATCTTAACTGAATGGTGGTTGACACGACTCCTCGAAACAATAACTGACATTAAGATATTTGGGAAACAATCGATGTGTGTCGCCGCGATTGCCTGGAATGCCCATCCCGACTGGCGTTTGGTCGCCGTCGGCAATCGCGATGAGTTCCATGGCAGACCTGCCTTACCGCTTGATCGCTGGTCAGAAGGCAGTGGAATCATAGCTGGGCGCGATTTGAAGGCAGGTGGCACGTGGCTTGGTGTCTCTGAAGAGGGGCGTTTTGCACTGCTTACCAATTTCCGGGATCCGTTAGGATATCGGTCGGACCGCGCCTCTCGTGGCGGCCTTGTGGCTGAATATTTGTCGGGCACCCCTCGCGGGAAGATTGCCGAAATGAATGCGTTCAATTTGTTCTACGCGGATGAGCATGGCGCACAATTCGTTACCAACTACCCAAAAGCCGAAAGTGAACCACTTGCGGCGGGAATCTACGGGCTTTCGAATGGTCCTCTTCACGAACCTTGGCCCAAGACACGTCAGCTAAGTGCGGCGGTCAATGAATGGTTGGATAGTGATTCTGACGATTTCTCTCCCTTGTTCCAGGCCCTTCGCGCCGAAACTCCCCGACCTGAACACCCAGTTCCTTTAGATCTTCCAGCACCGCGTCATGCTCCAGTCTTCATTCGCGACTCACTCTACGGAACGCGCTGCAGTACCGTTGTCGCTGTAACTCGTGACAACCGGGGTACTATAATCGAGCGTAGCTTCGATCCTGAGGGTTCTGAGACAGACAAACGAAGAGTTGACTTCGATTGGCCCGTCTGTCCTGACTCTTAGATCTTCTGATCAATTGACGGTAATACGCCCAGTCAACTTCGGGCAAGTATATCGACCATATCTTGGCCCTGATCCCCTCAATTGGTTTAACCAACACTCACTTTAGTGTTGTACCAGATTGCTACGGACGCGATCGAATCTGCATCATCTTGGCATCAAATCCGCAATCCATCCTCCGACCTCGAAACTCGCCGGCAGAGAAACTGCCACGATTTACGCATGGGTTTCGAAGACCAAATCCATCTCTGGCAGCGAAGAACAGCTGCGCACGGCATAGATAGGTATCGGAAATGTCTGGCTTAACTCTCAGTCCACTGCAGCGATAGTATCGCGGCGTAGTGGAAAGAATGACGGAATGGTGGGCGATGACAGGCTCGAACTGCCGACCCTCTCGGTGTAAACGAGATGCTCTACCAACTGAGCTAATCGCCCATTCCGTCGAACGGAGAGGCGCTATCTAGCGTCGATTCTTGTAAAATCAATCGCCGATTTTACATGATGCGTGGCCTGATCGGATTTCGCGCGCTATCGGCGCTGGAATGACTGTCAGCAATTCAACGCCAAGGTTACGCGTGCTCGCAACGGGCGGGACCATCGCGGGGAGCGGCGGATCGGCATTTGGCAGCGGCTATCAGCCCGGCCAAATTGCGGTTGGCGATATGCTGGCAGAGATTCGTTCGCTGGGGATTGAAGCCGAGCTCGACGCTGTTGAAGTGGCGCAGATCGGCTCGCAGGACATCGGCTGGGCTGAGTGGAATCGGCTTCATAGCGAAGTTGCTCGCGCGCAAGCCGACGATGAAATCTGCGGTGTAATTATAACCCACGGCACCGATACAGCAGAGGAAACTGCGCTTTTGCTCGACTTGACGCTTGATGCGGGCAAGCCGGTGGTGCTGGTTGGCGCGATGCGGCCCGCCGATGCGGTTGGCAGCGACGGCATGCGCAATTTCGCCAATGCGGTGCGGGTGGCCAGCGATCCGGATGCAGCGAATCGCGGCGTGCTGGTGGTGATGGGGGACACTGTGTTTGCAGCGCGTGATGTGCGCAAGGCCGCCACCAGCAGCGTCGATGCCTTCAAAGGCTATCCGCGCGGCCCGCTTGCACGCGTGACGCCAAGCTCGCTCGACTGGTTCGGCCCCGCGGCACGCGCGGAAGCGAAAGCGCGATTTGATTGGCCGGATGCGCTACCGCGTGTCGCAATCCTGATTGCCGGGGCGGGAATGGATGAGCAACCGGTCGATGCACTATTGGGCATCGGTTGCAGGGGCATTGTGCTCGCCGGGATGGGGCAGGGCAATGCACCGCAAAGCGTGCTTGATGCCTTGCAGCGCGCGGTTGCATCCGGCGTGCCGGTGGTGCGGTCTAGCAGGGTTGATGAAGGCCTGGTCGACCGCAATGTCGAAGTGGATGACGATGCACGCGGGTTCGTCGCGGCCCGCGCACTGGGCCCGGCCAAGGCGCGGATCCTGCTGCAATTGCTGATCGCCAGCGGGATCAGCGATCCCGCCGCGATACAGGCAGCGTTTGACGCGCGGTAGCGATCAGCTCCAGGGCGTGACGAGATATTTCTCGCCCGTTTTCATCTGGCGATAGTCAAGGATCGCATCCTTGGTCAGCATTTCTTCCAGATTGACCTTGGCCTTGTAGCTGCTGGCGAAAGTGGTGGTGAGGTTTTGCTGCACCCGGGTGCGCATCTTCACCACGCGCTCCATGCCGGCATTGGCGAGGAAGGGCGTTAGCAACCAGCCTGAAAGCGTCCAGCCGAAGCCATAGCTTGGGGTCAGGATCGTCGGGCCAAAATCCAAGCGGCCATAGATGAACATGCGCTTTGCCTGGTTCGAGCCATAGCGCGAATATTCAGTCATCTTGCTGACTGCGACCTGTTCCATCGCCTTGAATACATTGTCGACTGCCTGGCCGCCGCCGATCGGGTCAAAGCCGTAGAACGCGTCGGTCTCGTCAATCGCGCTGCGCAGCTGGTCCATGAAATCATCGTCAGACGAATTCACCACGTATTTCGCGCCGATGCCTTTGAGCATGTCCACATGCTCTGCCTTGCGCACGATATTGACCAGCTCGATCCCGTCTTCCTGACAGATCTTGATCAGCATCTGGCCAAGGTTCGATGCGGCGGCGGTGTGTACGATGGCCTTCTGTCCATCCATCTTGGCGTTCTCGACAAAGCCCAGTGCAGTCATCGGATTAACGAAGGAGGATGCGCCGACTTCGCTGGAATGTTCGCCCAGCGGCAGACACATCATCGCATCAGCAATGGCATATTGGCTGAAGGCATTGCCCGGCACGCAGGCGACGCGCTGGCCCATCAGCGCCTTCGCCATGTCGCCGTCACCCGTCGCCACGACTGTACCTGCGCCTTCATTGCCTGCGGGCAAGCGCTGGCCGTGGCGGCTCTTTTGGCCTGACAGGAAGGGTTCGGGCATTTGTGCAACAACCTTGCCCGGCGAGTATTCCGCATTTTCGAAATCGGCCGCACTGGTGAGGATCGCCAGATCGGACGGGTTGATCGGAGCTGCTTCCATCTTCACCAGCACCTGATTGCCGGTGGGCTCAGGAAAGCTCTCTTCGCTGATCTCAAGCGTCAGTTTGCCGTCTGCGGTAAGCGTGGTGAAAAGCTGTTTGCCGGTGCTCATTGTTCTTCCTCTCGTCATCGCGAGCGGCAGCGAAGCGATCCATCAACCGATATGTCAATTGGATCAGGCGTTCGAAGATGGATTGCCGCGTCGCCTCTGTAGAGGCTCCTCGCAATGACGAAGGCAAAGGTCAATCAGGATATTCGGCCGCAACAAAGTAAAGCCCATGTGGCGGCGCGTTCAGGCCCAGCTCCTGCCGGTCGCGCGCTTCAAGCGCTTCGGCGACCTGTTCTTCGCGCCATACGCCTTGCCCCACCAGCTTCAGGCAGCCGACCATGCTGCGCACTTGGTGATGCAGGAAACTGCGCGCCGCGGCATGAATGCGGATCTCGTCACCGTCCCGCTCTACGTCCAGCCGATCAAGCGTCTTGACCGGGCTGTCGGCCTGGCAATTGACCGAACGGAAAGTGGTGAAATCGTGCTGCCCGACCAGCGCTTGCGCGGCGCGGTGCATGGCCTTTTCATCCAATGTTTGAGGTACTTGCCAGGCGTGATTGATATCGAGTGTCAGCGGCGCGCGGCGGTTGATAATGCGATAGACATAACTCCGCCCGATGCAGCTGAACCGCGCGTGCCAGTCATCCGGCACCACTTCGCAATGCGTCACAGCGATCGGATCAGGGCGCAGATGCGCATTCAGCGCTTCCATCAGCCGGAAGGGCTCAATGTCCTTCTCGATATCGAGATGACTACGCATCGCGAGTGCGTGCACGCCGGTATCGGTCCGCCCGGAGCTGTGCAGGCGCACCTCTTCGCCGGTCACCGCTTGCGCTGCTTCCTCAACCAATTGCTGCACGCTTGGCCCATGCGATTGGCGTTGCAATCCCATGAAAGGCGTGCCGTCAAATTCCAGAGTTAGCGCGAAGCGGGTCACGTGAGGATCGTGCCTTTTGCCACCGGGCGGCCGCGCAGGAAGTCTGCCCGGTCCATCGCGGGTTTGCCCGCGCGCTGGAGACGGATCGGGCGGATTGCCCCGGCCCCGCAAGCAATGGCGAAGTCGTCATCCAGCACTTCGCCGGGTTGTGCGCTCCCGCGCAGGCGGGAGCCTCCTTCCGATTGCGAGAAGTCCCCGCCTTCGCGGGGACTCACGGTTTCAACACGAAGCAGCTTTATCCTCTCTCCCGCCAGCTCAAACCATGCGCCGGGAAAGGGGGCTAACCCGTGAACATGCCGCACAAGCTCGCTCGCAGGCCGGGACCAGTCGATCCGCGCTTCGGCCTTGTCGATCTTGGGTGCGTAAGTGGCTTCTGCATCGTCCTGCGCAATCGGTTTGTGGATCGTGAGGTCACGCAAGGTTCCCACCATCAATTGCGCGCCGAGTTCCGCCAGTTCCCGGGTCAATTCGCCGGTCGTCTTGTCCTCGATCGGAGTGCGCACGGTCGCAAGCATCGGCCCTGTATCGAGGCCAGCCTCCATCTGCATGATGGTGACACCTGTCACCGGATCGCCTGCCATCACGGCCCGATGGATCGGCGCCGCCCCGCGCCAGCGCGGCAGGATCGAGGCATGGATATTGAGGCAGCCGTGCTTCGGCGAATCGAGCACCGCCTGCGGCAGGATCAGGCCGTATGCCGCGACCACCGCCACATCTGCATCGAGCGCCGCGAACTCAGCCTGCGCCTGTTCGCTCTTCAGCGATGTGGGGTGGCGGACCTCGATCCCCAGCCGCTCTGCCACCTTGTGGACGGGCGAGGGTTGCAGCTTCTTGCCCCGGCCCGCCGGGCGCGGCGGCTGGGTATACACGCACACAATCTCATGCGCCGCCGCATGCAGCGCTTCCAATGCCGGAACTGCAAAATCCGGGGTTCCCATGAAGATTATGCGCATTCCATCCACTTCTCCCCTCCCTTGGGGGGAGGGGTTGGGGGTGGGGTTATTCGGCCCATGAATGGCACTGCACCCCTCCCGACCTCCCCCTTCAAAGGGGGAGGAGTTTTCATTTCAAATTCCTGATGAAGCCCCTATCTGTCGCGCCATGGCATCGCAAGAGATCGAAACGCTGGCCAATGCATTGGCGCGGCTTCCCGGGTTTGGCCCGCGCAGCGCGCGGCGTGCGGTGCTGTGGCTGGTGAAGAACCGAGAGCAAGCGTTGCCGACACTCCTTACCGCATTGGGCGCGGTGCAGGATACGTTGGTGGAATGCGACACTTGCGGCAATGTCGATACCAAGAATCCGTGCGGCATTTGCGCCGATCCGCGGCGTGACCAGAAATCGCTATGCGTGGTGGAAGATGTTGCGGACCTATGGGCGCTTGATCGTGCAAGGCTCTTCACCGGGCGTTATCACGTGCTCGGCGGCAAGCTGTCTGCGCTCGATGGGGTTGGTCCGGAGGATTTGAACGTTGCATCCTTGCTGGCGCGGGTGGAGCAGGGCGGGATCGACGAAGTGGTTCTGGCGATGAATGCCACGCTCGAAGGGCAAACCACCGCGCATTACCTGGCCGAGCGGCTGGAGGCTTTCCCGCTGCGGATCACCCAGCTGGCGCATGGCCTGCCAGTGGGCGGCGAGCTCGACTACCTTGACGAAGGCACGCTGGCGCAGGCGCTGAGGGCGCGGAGGCCTGTCGCCTGAATCCTCCCCGAAACGGGGAGGGGGACCATGCGAAGCATGGTGGAGGGGACTCTCAACTTGCGTCGTTGCGTGTGGGCCTTCCCCTCCGTCAGACGATGCCTGGGCATCGCCTGCCACCTCCCCGGACCGGGGAGGATTGATAACTGCAATCCGAGCGCCTAAATCCCCTTCCATGGCTATTCGTGAAATCCTGGAAGTGCCGGACCCCCGGCTCAAGGTCGTGTCCGAACTCGTCAAGGACGATGAGTTCAATGACGAGCTGAAACAGCTGGTCGAGGACATGTTCGAGACGATGTATGATGCGCCCGGCATTGGCTTGGCGGCCATTCAGGTCGGCGTGCCCAAGCGCGTGCTGGTAATTGATCTGCAACCGGAAGACCCCGATGCAGACCCGATCGAATGCGAGCATGATGGGCACAAGCACACCCATCCGGCGACCAAGAAAGAGCCGCGCGTGTTCGTGAACCCGGTGATCGTCGATCCGGCGGAAGAGCTGTCGACCTATCAGGAAGGCTGCCTTTCCGTGCCGGAGATTTACGCCGATGTGGATCGCCCCGCGACCTGCACCGTGCGTTATCAGGATCTGGACGGCAAGCATCATGAAGAAGCGATGGAAGGTCTGCTCGCAACCTGTATCCAGCACGAGATGGACCACTTGGAAGGCATCCTCTTCATCGACCACCTCTCGCGCCTCAAACGCAATATGGCGCTGAAGAAGCTGAAGAAGCTGCGGCAAGCTGCGTGATTGTTTCCGCACGCCATCCGGCGTGCGACATCCTCGCTCATCGCGATCAAAGATCGCATCGCTGCGGACGGGCGGTCGCCCTTGTGCCTCGCTGGTCGCTCGCCGAATTATCGTCATTCCCGCGGAAGCGCGAATCCAGCGAGGACCAGTCCACATCTTCTCGCAGATGCCTCTAGCGTTCCGCTTACGTTCCGCATAGACTGGCGCGATGGACCCCACACTTCTCAGTATCATCGCGCTTATCCTCGGCCTCGCAATCGGCGCGGGGGCAGGGTGGTTTATCGGTTCGCGTCCCGTTGCCGATGCAAAGGGGAAGCTTGCCGAGGCTGAAGTTGCTGCGGCTGCGCGCGAAACCGAATTCAAAACTGCGATCAAGGAGCTGGGCGAAGCGCAAATCGAGCTCGCGACACTCAAAGCGAACGCGGCCAATTTCGACAAGCAGATGGCGCAGATGAAGGAAGCGCGCGAGGAAATGCTCACGCAGTTCAAGGCGCTGGGGAGCGAAGTCCTCAGCCGTAGCCAGGAAGAGTTCCTCAAGCGTGCGGACGAACGCTTCAAGCAATCCGAAGAGGCAGGCGAAGCCAAAATTAAGACGCTGCTCCAACCCGTGGGTGAGCGCCTCGCGAAATACGAGCAACAGGTGGAAACTCTGGAGAAGCAGCGGGTCGATGCCTTTGGCCAGCTAACCGGCCTGATCCAGTCGATGCGCGAAGGCCAGGAAGAGGTCCGGCGCGAAGCACAGCGGCTGGGCAATTCGCTGACCAATGCGCCCAAGGCGCGCGGGCGCTGGGGCGAGCGGGCGCTGCAGAATGTGCTCGAGCAATGCGGGCTGTCGCAACACACTGATTTCAATCTCGAGCAGTCCGTCGAAAGCGATGGTGGGCGGTTGCGCCCTGATGCGATCGTCAATGTGCCCGGCCAGAAGCAGCTCGTGATCGACGCCAAGGTTTCGCTCAACGCCTATCAGGCGGCCTTTGAAGCTGACGACGATAATGAGCGCGGCCGGCACATGGATTTGCACGCCAAATCGATGCGCAACCACGTGCAGATGCTCGGTTCGAAAAGCTACCAGAGCCAGTTCGAAGACGCGCCCGACTATGTCGTGATGTTTGTGCCGGGTGAGCATTTCGTGGCTGCGGCGCTGGAACATGATCCGGAATTGTGGGACTTCGCTTTCCGCAACAAGGTGCTGCTCGCTACGCCCACCAATCTTGTCGCGATCGCGCGCACAGTCGCGCAGGTGTGGCGGCAGGACCAGATGGCGGCCGAGGCCAAGGAAATCGGCAAGATGGGCGCGGAGCTGTATGACCGGCTGCGCGTGGCTGCCGAGCATATGAAGCGCGTCGGCGGCGGGCTGGAAACGGCAGTGGCGAATTATAACAAGTTCGTCGGCAGCTTTGAGCGCAATGTACTCACCAGTGGTCGCCGGATGGCGGAAAAGGGCTTGGAGATTTCGAAAGAAATCGAAAAGGTTTCACTGGTGGAAGGCGCGCCGCGCTATACGGCGGATGATTTGCTCACCGATGGCAGCAAGGATGCGGCGGAATAGCTACTGCCGTTCGAAAATGATCTGGCCATTGACGATGGTCATCATCACCTTGCCGCCCAGCAGCCGCTCAGGCGCGGTCTCGGCCACAACAAACGGATCGATGTCGATCACTGTCAGATCGGCCCAGCGGCCCGGGACAATGATCCCGGTCTTGTCTTCGCGGAACGCGGCATAGGCAGACCAGATCGTGTAAGCGCGGATCGCCTCTTCAATCGAGACAGTTTCATCCGGATACCACCCACCATTGGGGTCGAGTGCCTTGTCACGCCGCGTGACGGCCGCGTGGAGCCCGTAAAAGATGTTGTGATCGGATCCCGGATTGTCAGCGTTGAAGGTTAGCCGGGCGTTGTTCCGCCGCAGCGTGCGCCACGCATAGGCACCGCGAATCCGCACCGGGCCGAGCCGGTCTTCGGCCCAGGTCTTGTCCTCCACCGCATGCGGCGGTTCCATTGAAGCGACAATGCCCAGCTCGGCGAAACGCGCCATGTCTTGCGGGGAAATGACCTGCGCATGTTCGATCCGGTGGCGATTGGCTTGCGCCTGCGGATATTGCGCGAATTTCTCCGCAAAGATGTCCAGCACCTCGCGATTTCCCGCATCACCGATGGCGTGGATGCCGGTCTGGAAACTGGCGCGCATGGCCGCTTCGGTAAGCGCGCGATCAAAGCCATAGCCGCTGCCGCTAACGCCATAGTGGCCCGGCATGTCCGAATATTCATCGATCAGCCGCGCTCCGCGCGAACCCAGCGCGCCGTCGTAATAGGCTTTGACCGAACGCGTCACCAGCATGCTGTCTGCATCGGTGTCTGGGCCGCGCGCGATCCACTCGCGCATCAACGGCTCGTCTCTGAGCGAGAGCATGGCGTAGACGCGGATCGGCAAGTGCCCTTCGGCCTCGAGCCCTTCGAAGGCTTCCATCGAGTGGCTGTCAGCACCTGCCTCATGCACGGTGACATAGCCATCGCGCGCCATCTGCATCAGGCCGGTTCGGGTCTGGCGCTTGCGTGTCTCTAGCGGAGCGAGCGGGATCGCCGCATCCAGCATCGTCGTCGCGCGGTTCAGGAAGAGCCCGCTCGGCGTGCCATCCGCGTTGCGGCGCATCTCGCCACCTTCCGGGATTGTGCTGTCGCCTGTGATCCCCGCGGCATCAAGCGCCGCCTGGTTGGCCCAAAGCGCAAAGCCATGCAGGCTGCGCAGGATCACCGGATGATCCGGCACCGCTGCGCTTAACAATGTTTTGTCTGGATAGTTGTTCGCCCACGCGCCTTCATCCCAGCCCGCGCCGATGATCCATTCGCCCTTCGGCGTAGTGCGCGCACGCTTTGCCACCAATGCAACTGCTTCTTCCTCGGTCGCGATGTCAGTCAGGTCGACCGCATCCAGCTTTGCGCCCAGTTCGACAACATGCGTGTGCGAATCGACCAGACCCGGCAGCACAGTGGCCCCGCCGAGGTCGATGATGCGGGTCGCGGAGCCTTGGTGGGCCAATACGTCCTTTGCGCTGCCCACATTCAGGATCACGCCATCATCAATCGCAATCGCCTCGGCGTCGGGCATCCAGCCATCGGCGGCATAGGGGGCGTCAAGTGCGGGCCTCCCTTCCGCATCGGGATCGTTCCAATCGAGCGAATAGACCCGCGCGTTGACGAGTATCAGATCCGCCTCTGCAAGGCCCTGATGCTGGATTGACGTTTGCGCGCAAGCGCTAAGCAGCAAGGTGCACGAAGCAATCGCCAAAGCCGCAGCCTTTGGAAAGAGACCGGTTTTGCGCATTGCGTTTCTCCTCTCAGCGCCGCAACTTCCAGCGTCAGGCGGCCGACTGGTCCAGCCCCGCCAACACCTCATAAGCCAGCACAGCACCGGCGATCGCGGCGTTCAAACTGTCTGCACGGCCTTTCATCGGCATGGTTACGCGCAGGTCGCAGGCTGCTTCATACTCCTCTGGCAAGCCCTGAGATTCGTTGCCGACGAGGATGAAACAAGGCGCCTGATAGGGCGCGCCGCGATAGCGTACCGCATCACGCAAGCTGGCCGCGACCAATTGCCCCGGGCCGCTTCGTAGCCACGGCAGGAACTCGTTCCATTCGGCCCGCGCGACCTTTTGCGTGAAGATTGCGCCCATGCTGGCGCGCACCGCTTCGACGCTGAACGGGTCTGCGCAGTCATCGATCAGGATCAGCCCGCCTGCGCCCACCGCGTCGCCAGTGCGCAGCATGGTTCCCAGATTGCCCGGATCGCGCAGTGCCTGCGCGACCAGCCAGATCGCGGCGCCGTTACGCTCGATCGCGCCAAGCGAGGTATCGAATTCGGCAAACACGCCTGCCACCGTTTGCGGGTTCGATTTGCCCGTAATCTTGGCAAGGATATCGGGCGAAGTCTCGATCACTTCGCCGCCTGCCGCCATCACGTCAGCCTCAAGCGCATCGAGCAAAGGGTGCGCATCGCGCTCACTCGCCATCACCAGCATTTCCGGCAGATGGCCGCATTCGCGCGCATCGGTGAGCAAGCGCAATCCCTCTGCCAGAAACTTGCCCGCGGCCTTGCGATGTTTCTTCTCGCGCAAGCTCCGCAGGTATTTGACCGTGGGGTTGGAAAAGCCGGTGATCTCGCGTCGTTGAGGCACGGGCGCTCAGTCTTCGCCGAAACCGTTTTCGATCATCGCGCGCAAATCTGCAAACACGCTTTCCGCGTTCTCGCCAGAGACGATCAGTTCGATCTCGTCTCCTTTGGCAGCGCCCAGCATCATCAGGCCGAGGATGGATCCACCGGCTGCTTCATTGCCATCCTTCGCGACGCGCACCGCGACGCTGCCCGGCAAAGCGCTGACCGCGCCAACGAATTTGGCACTGGCGCGTGCATGCAGCCCGCGCTTGTTCACAATAGTAAGTACCGCGCGCTGTTCGCTCACGCGCGTGCCTCTTTGGCTGTATCCTCTTCGCCCAGGAATTCACTGGCGACGGTGATGTAATTGCGACCGGCCTTCTTGGCCGCGGCCACCGCTTCGTTGACATCCATCGACTTGCGCGCACCGGCCAAGCGGATCAGCATGGGCAGGTTGATCCCGGCGATAACTTCCACGCGGCCCCGCTCGAGCAGCGAGATTGCAAGGTTTGACGGGGTACCGCCGAACAGGTCCGTCAGCACGATTACACCGTGGCCTTGCTCAACCTCGGTAATCGCGTTGGCAATATCCTTGCGGCGCAATTCCATGTCGTCATTGGGGCCGATGCAAATGGTCGCCACCGCCGGTTGCGGGCCAACCACATGCTCCATCGCTTCCACGAAGTGCTCGGCCAAACGGCCGTGAGTCACCAAAATCATGCCGATCATGAGAGAGTGCCAGGTCCGTTCATTGCTGCGGCGCGACGCCAATTTGCATTTATCCGGGGCATTAGCGCCTCTTCCCTTCGATCTCGTCGGTAGTCCGCGATCCCAGATTTCGGTGGCGGACAGTGGGCGAAAATCCGCCCTCGCGCAAGCCTTGCGCGATCTGTTCCGCAGTAAAGACTGAACGGTGTTTTCCGCCGGTGCAGCCAAAGGCGATATGGACATAACCTTTGCCCTGCGCCTGATAGAGCGGGAGCAGGGTGGAAAGCAGCCCGAGAATCCGGTCGAAGCTGGCCGTGAATGCGGGATCAGAGCGGATATGCTCTGCCACCTCTGCGTCGAGCCCTGTCAAGTCGCGCAATTTCTCAACCCAATGCGGGTTGTCGAGAAACCGCATGTCAAACACCAGATCAGCCAGCGGCGGCGTGCCGCGCGCAAAGCCAAAACTGGAAACAGTCACAGTCATCGGCGCGCCTGCTGTATCGGCAAACAGGTCACGGATATTCTGCTGCAGATCATTGGCGCTGAACGTGCTGGTATCGACAACAATGTCTGCCCATTCGCGCAAGGGTGCGAGCAGATCCCGCTCGGCCCGGATACCTTCCTGCAACGGGCGGCCCTGCGCCATCGAGTGTCGCCTGCGGGTCTCGTTATAGCGGCGCTCAAGCTCTTCGGTCGAACAGTCGATGAACATGGTCGATAGCGCCAAGTCGCTGCGCGCGCTGATTTGACCGGTAAGATCGATAATGTCTTGCGGCACAAAGCCGCGCGTGCGCGAATCAAACCCTATGGCCAGTTTGCGTGAGGCATCATCTGGCGCAGTCACCATGTGCTCGAGCAAGCGCACCGGGAGATTATCGATGATCTCCCAGCCAAGGTCCTCAAGCACATGCAATGCGGTGGACTTGCCTGCGCCGAGCATGCCGGTGACCAGCAGGATATGCTGCTGTTGTGAGGCTGAGTCGCTCGCATCGCTCATCGACAGGCCTCTAGAAGCTTAAGCCATGCATGCGCAATGCCCACTCTGCGCGCAGCGCCTGGTTTGCATCGCCTGCGTGAAAGGGCAGCACTGGCACCGGTTGGCCGAGCACATCCCGCTTTGCGATCGCTTCGGGATAGCGCGGCGCAGCATCATCGATCACCAGTATCAGCGACAGCGGTGCTTCCGCAGTGGGTAGCTCGACAATGCCGACTCCTCGAAGTTCCAGCTTACCGGAGATATTGGGAGGGGGAGACACGATCACGGTCTTGTCATTGCGCGTCAAACGCACCCCGTCGTCGCCGATCAATCCGGCCCCGCGGTCGATCAGCGCCAGCGCCAAGCCAGATTTACCGCTGCCCGGGCCCCCCTCGATCAGCAACGCCTTCCCGTCGATCGCGACAGCGCTGACATTGGCTGTGATCTTCGAAATGCTCATTTTGCTGCCGGCAGCTCGAGTTCGAAACAGGCCCCCGGCCTTCCATCGGGCCGATCAGAAGCAATCAGCGAACCATCATGCGCCTGCGCGATTTCGCGGGCGATCGCCAGGCCCAGGCCGGAATGATTGCCAAAATCTTCGCCAGACGGGCGCACGGAATGGAAACGCTGGAAAACCTTTTCACGGGCTTCCCTGGCAATGCCCGGTCCCTCGTCGCATACGAAAAGGGTCACCCGGTCCCCCTTGCGCCATAGGTCAATCGTGATCTCGCCATCCGGCGGCGAAAAGGACACGGCATTGTCGAGCAAGTTTTCGATCACACGCTCGAGCCGCGGCGGGACCCCGGTCACCACTGTATTCAGGCTGTGTGTGTTCAACACCATCTTGCGATTGGCGTTTTCATCGCGCGCATCGCGCGATCCGATGATCGCTTCGATCAGCTTGGCAAGATCAATCTGCTCGCGTTTGGCACGCGACATTTCGGCATCGATCCGGCTGGCATCGGAGATTTCGCTCACCAAGCGGTCAATCCGCCGCACGTCATGCGTCGCGATTTCCTCAAGCTGGCGACGGGTGTCGGCATCGGTCACGCGAGGCAGCGACTCGATCGCGCTGCGCAGCGAAGCCAGGGGATTCTTGATTTCATGCGCCACGTCGGCAGCGAAGCTGTCAACCGCGTCAATCCTGTGTCGCAGTGCGCCGGTCATGTCAGAGACAGATCGGGCAAGCAGGCCGATTTCATCGCGCCGTTCCGGCAAACGGGGAACTTCGACATCGCGATCGCGACCTTGCCGCACCTTGGCGGCCGAATTGGCCAGCAAGCGCAACGGAGCAACGATCGTGCGTGCCAGGAACAGTGACAGCAGGATTGAAGACGCCAGCGCCAGCATCACTGCAATACCCAGCGTCGAGCGCGCTGCACGCACAGCCTCGGTTATGTCGACCGCGTTGCGGGTGGTCAGCAAGGTTGCGCCATTCAGGCCGACGGGCGCGGCAGCGGTGATCACCGGCGTGCCGTCTCTCCAGTCATAAAGCGTAATCTGGCTATGCCCCTCTTCCCGGGCGCGGACCAGCTCTGGCCATGCATCGGCAAGCTGGCTTTCGGGTTCGACATAATCAGTCACAGGTTCTGCGCCCACGATCGTGTCGACCGCGCGGTCGAGCCAGCGGGCAAAGCGCAGGTTCCAGCTGTCATCGGTAATATCGTCAAACTGGAAAGATGGTTCATCAAGCGCGAAACTGTCTGCCCAAAGCCGCCCTTCGGCATCGAACATGCGCAACCGCATGCGCTGTTCCTTGCCAATCTGGACCAGCAGCGCTTCCTGGCGCGAACGCGATGCCCCCGCCAAAGCTTCCGCGGTGATCTGCGCTTCGATCCGGGCCATCTTGTAACGCTCGTTAAGCAGCTGCGTGCGGTAGGTATCAAGATAGAAAATCCCGCCGCCCAGCAGCGCGAGCGGCAAAATGTTGACGAGCAGGATGCGCGTTGTGAGCGAAAGCCGCGCGCTCCAGCCCAATGCGCCATCGCCGCTTCCAGGCGGCTGCGAAATGCTGGTGTCAGCCATCGGAGAAGCTGTAACCTGCGCCGTACAGCGTCTCTATCGCGCCGAAGCCATTGTCGACGCTGCGGAACTTGCGCCGCATGCGCTTGATGTGGCTGTCGACCGTGCGATCATCGACAAACACGTCATCGGGATAGGCGGCGTCCATCAACTGGTTGCGGCTCTTGATGACACCGGGCCGCGCTGCAAGCGCTTCAAGGATCAGGAATTCCGTGACAGTCAGCGAAACCGGGACATCGTTCCAGGTCACGTGGTGACGCGCCGGGTCCATGAACAGGCGTCCGCGCGTCAACGGAGGGTGAACCGGGACCTCGTCTGCTTCTGAAGCCGAATCCGGCAGCACGCCATCAAAACGGCGCAGGATTGCCTTGATTCGTGCCACCAGCAGCCGCAGGCTGAACGGCTTGGCGATATAATCATCCGCGCCAAGTTCCAGCGCCGCTTCCTCGTCAGCCTCATCATCCTTGCTGGTCAGGAATATGACAGGCAGCTCGCTGTGTTCGCGCAGTTTCGCGAGCAGTTCCATACCGTCCATTTTCGGCATCTTGATGTCGAATACGGCCAAATCCGGCGGGTTTTCCAGCAAGGCCTTGAGAGCCGTTTCGCCATCTGTGTATATGCGCGTGACAAAACCTTCGGCTTGCAGCGCAATCGATACGCTGGTCAGGATATTCCGGTCATCATCAACCAGCGCGATCACGGCTTCATCGCGCGCTGTCTTCGCATTGCTATTTGGCTCGACCATTCCCGGCCCTTCCGCTGCCATCTTGTATCAACGCCTAGCGGTTTGCGAGATGCGAAACAACGGATCGTCGCGTAATTCGGCCTGCATGTGGGTGACTCGTTCCAACCGGTTTGACGGAGCCAGCACTGCACACTAGAGGACAAAGCCGAATCCATGCATTCGTATGCACGCAGATCGGTTGGAGTGTGTTATGATGCGTGGAAAGCGCCGCCCCCGAAGGCCTAACCTGAATATTCCAGGAGAATAGAGTGTCCATTCCGCTTGCCGTGTCCTTGAGCAGCCAAGGCATCGAAACCGCCGCTCAGATCCACCCCAATCTTGGCACCCCGCAATTGGTCGAGCATGCGCTTGGCAATGGCGAGGGCGAACTGTCGCGTCATGGTGCACTGGTCGTCAAGACAGGGCCGCACACCGGCCGCAGCGCGAAAGACAAGTTCATCGTGCGCGATGCCGAAACGGAAGACAGCGTGTGGTGGGGCAAGGTCAATGTCGACATGTCGCCTGCGCATTTCGCCGCGCTGAAGGCTGACTTCATGGCTGCGCTCAAGGACAAGCCGCAGCTTTACGTGGCGGACCTGTTCGGTGGTTCACAACCAGAGCACCGCGTCAATGTGCGCGTGATCAACGAACTAGCCTGGCACAATCTGTTCATCCGCACGCTGCTGGTGCGCCCCACGGCTGACCAGTTGAGCGATTTCGCGCCCGAATACACTATCATCGACCTGCCCAGCTTCCGCGCAGATCCGGAGCGCCATGGAACGCGCAGCGAAACCGTGATCGCGGTCAACTTGAGCGAAAAGCTGATCCTGATCGGCGGCACCAAATATGCCGGCGAAATGAAGAAGAGCGTGTTCGGCATTCTCAACTATCTGCTGCCGGCCAAGGGCGTGATGCCCATGCATTGCTCGGCCAATGTCGGGCCAGACGGCAAGACGGCGGTGTTCTTCGGGCTTTCAGGCACCGGCAAGACCACGCTTTCCGCCGATGCCAGCCGCACCCTGATTGGTGATGACGAGCATGGCTGGTCAGACGATGCCGTGTTCAATTTCGAAGGAGGCTGCTACGCCAAGATGATCCGCCTTAGCGAAGAGGCCGAGCCTGAAATCTACGCCACCACGCGCCGCTTTGGCACAGTGCTGGAAAACGTGGTGATGGACCCGGAAACGCGCGAGCTCGATTTTGACGACAACTCGCTGGCGGAAAACACCCGCGGCGCATATCCGATCGATTTCATCCCGAACACTTCGGAAGAAAACTTGGGCCCCGTTCCCAGCAATGTCATCATGCTGACCGCCGATGCGTTCGGCGTTTTGCCGCCGATTGCGCGACTGACACCTGATCAGGCGATGTATCATTTCCTGTCAGGCTATACCGCCAAGGTCGCCGGGACAGAGATCGGCGTGACAGAACCTGAAGCTACCTTCAGCACATGCTTCGGCGCGCCCTTCATGCCGCGCCACCCCAGCATCTATGGAAACTTGCTCAAGGAACGGATTGCAAAGGGCAATGTGGCGTGTTGGCTGGTCAATACCGGCTGGACCGGCGGCAAGTATGGCGTCGGCAACCGCATGCCGATCAAGGCCACGCGCGCGCTGCTTAACGCGGCGCTTGATGGCACCTTGAACAATGCCGAGTTCCGCAAGGACCCCAATTTCGGCTTCGAAGTGCCTGTCTCTGTGCCGGGCGTGGACAGCGCGATCCTTGATCCGCGTGGCACCTGGGCAGACAAGGCCGAATATGACCGCACCGCTGAAAAGCTGGTGCAGCTGTTCATCGACAATTTCGCAGAATTCGCAGACCACGTCGATCAAGGCGTGCGTGAAGCCGCACCGCGTAGCGCGGTCGCTGCCTGACGTCTATCGACAAGTGGAGAGGAGAAAGGCCTCGTTCCCGCAAGGGAGCGGGGCCTTTTTTGTGTCACAACATGCGGATATGATGCGATTTTGGACGAAGGAGATCGCTGATGAGCATGTTCGATGGAATTCTGAAGAATATCACCGGTGCGCCGGACGATGTGCGCAATCTTGCCAGTGCTGTGGGGATTGATCCCAAGATGGCTGAAAAAGCGATCGCTGCGCTTGGTCATTCGCACCAGATGCAAGGTGACACGGTTGAATTGGCTTCGGCTCAGACAGGGCTGGAAACCGGCGTGCTGTCCAAGATTGTCGAGCACATTGGTGGTGAAGGATCGCTGATGGAATTCGCCAATGCGATCAAGAGCGATCCTGCAAGCCTGGCTGACCTGCTTGACCTTGATGGCGACGGCAGCCCGCTCGATGACCTGGCAGGCATGGCAAAGGGCCTGTTCGGGAAAAAATAGCGGCGCTCAGATTGAGTGCCACTTCACCCCTGCGCCCCAGCAATATAGCGATCGACGTTCTTGGCCAACACATCGAGCGGTGCATTGCCGCCCAGGATCACCGCATCGTTGAATGCCTTGAAGTCATAGCCATCACCTAGCGCCTGCCGCGCCCGCTCGCGCTGGCGCAAAATCTCGCTATGGCCGATCTTGTAGCTGCAGGCCTGGCCCGGCCAACTACAATAGCGATCGACTTCGCTCGCGACTTCCTGTTCCTTCGATCCGTTGCGCTCCACAAAGAAGCGGCGCGCTTCTTCGCGGGTCCAGCGCTTGTGGTGAAGCCCGGTATCCACCACCAGACGGCAGGCGCGGAAAGCCAGTGACTGGAGATAGCCCAAACGGCCGACCTTGAAGTCATCATAGGCACCCAGCTCGTCTGCCAGCTGCTCGCCATAGAGCGCCCAGCCTTCGCTGAAGGCACCAAAGGCAAGGATGGAACGGATCAGCGGCAAGCGGTTGGAGTATTCGCCTTCCCACACATGGCCCGGAATGGCCTCATGATAGGCAAGGTCAGCCAGATCATATTTGCGATGCAGGTCTGTGGTGCGCAGGTTGATCCAGAAACGCCCCGGGATCGAGCCGTCCTTGCTGCCTGATCCGCCATAGGCGCCGGGCGCGCCCAGCTCTTCCGCAACCGGGATGCGGCGAACCTCGAAATTGGGATCGACCAGCGTGTTGAAAGCGCGCGGCATCTGCGCCTTGATCCAGGCAAGACGCTCTTCAATGAAGTCGAAAATCTCCTGCCGCCCCGGATCGCCGGGCGCAAATTTGTAGCGCGGATCTTCGGACAGCGCCTGCATCCGTTCGCCCACCGTGCCTTCGGAGTAGCCGATCTCTTTCAGGATCGGGTCCATCCTTCCATGCAATTCGTCGAGCTCGGCCAGGCCTTGCTCGTGGATTGCGTCGGGCGACATGTCGGTCGTGGTCGATGCGGTGAGCGACCATGCGTACCATTCATCGCCATCAGGTTGCGCCCACATGCCAGCGTCGGACTTGGCATTTTCTCGCATCGACTGAAGCTCGGCAAGCTGGCGTTCAAGCGCGGGGATCACGCTGTCACGCACGATGGTGCTCACCTGATCCGCTGCGGCACCAGACCCGTCAACTTCCGCACGCTCAAGCGGGAAACGATAGGTCGCCTCGGCATTGGCGATGCTTTGCTCCATCTGCGTGATCGCCTTGTCGAGCAGGAAGTCCGGCGGAACCAGGCCTTTCGCGCGTGCATCCTGCATCCGGACCAGCTCGCCGTCGAGCTGCGCAGGAAATGCCTCCATGCGCGCGGTGTAAGCTTCCAGATCGCTCGGCTCGCGCACTGGCTGCGTCGATTCCATGAAGCGCGGCATGTCGATATAGGCGCCGACATTCTGGATCACGACATAGGGTGCATTGCGCCAGCTGCCGACGGCAATATCGCCATAAGGCAAGGCGAAGCCCTTCAGCGCATTGGCATAGGCGCTTTCAACCACATCAAAGCCAGTCAGCTGGTCAGCCGTCATGCCGTCGCGCGGATAGGCGCGCACGCTTTCAAGGTCTGCTTCGAGCCTTGCCGCAAGCTTGGCCTGCCCGTCCGGCGAATTGTCTGACGATTGCGCCCGCAGTGCCGCATATTCGCCAACATCCACCCCAAGCCCGGTTGCTCGCTCTGGCTGTATCTCCAGCAGGTTGTAAGCCACTTGGTCGAGCATTTCGTCGGGCGAAAGCTCGGGCGCGGGCGACATCCGGCATGCTGGCAGCATGGCAATAAGCGAGGCACCGCCAATACCCTTCAAGGCATCGCGGCGAGTGAGCGAGAAGCTGTTTTGATCCATGCGCTTGGGTGGTAGCGGCCAGTTGATGCGAGTCAATTGCGCGCAGTTTCCTACATTTGGGAATTCGTCTAACGGCACGCTCAAGGAGATGAAGTGCGATGAATGCAGTCTTGTCGATCATCATGCTGGCAGCCGGCGCCCTGGTGGTGGGGGCCTATGTGCTGTGGCGGCGCGGCGTGCCGGCGAAGCAACCGCTGCTGATGCTCCTGCTGGCAGCGATTGCTGTCGCCAATGTGTTGATCTGGACGCTGCCTGATGCGAGCGGCGATGCGCCGCTCGATCAGGTTGAGGAACTGGTTTCCGATTAGTCCGGCAAGACCCAGCGGATCGCGCTGGAGTAGCTGCCAGCTATCTTGTTGCCAGAAGCATCGGTTGCAGGCTTGAAGCGCGCGCGCTTCGCAATAAGCGTGCAGGTTGCATCATCCAGTGCTGAGTGACCTGTCGAACGCGTGATCCGGCAATCGGTAACGCGGCCGCTTGCACTAACCGACAGATCAAACCTCGCTGTCCCTGCATATTCGCGCAGGATCCAGCTCGAACGATAGTCATTCGTGGTCACCCATTGCCCGGGGTCGTTGCGCGGCGATGCGATCGCGGGCTTGATCGATGGCATGGCGGGCGGACCAAGGTCGATTGGCGGCACCACGCGGACGACATCGCTGGTGATCGGCGGCAGAATCGGCGTGGTGTCGATATCCACGGTGCTCGAATCCAGCCTGACCGGCGGCACCGGGGTAACGACCTTAGGCAAGCTGCTGGCTTGCTCTGGCGGTGTTTCAGGCGGCTTCGGCGGCGGAGGCGGGGGTAAGGGGATGTTGACGCCTTCAAATCCCGTGTCAGGTTCGGGGCGAACGATCCCGGTAACAGCGAGTCCCGTAACCAATAGCGCACCCAGTGCACCCGGAATGATCAGGGCGCCCGCCATTCCGGCGCTGCGCTGCTTCAGGTTCTTTTGATCGGTGAATGCCATATTCGGCTCCTCTCTCTTTCGAGTGGGCCGCTGCGGGGCTTTGCTGCCAGTTTGTGGTCCATCAGGCGGCGCCGCAATTGCTATGTTACAACATAACATAGAACTGCACAAGCTGTGCGAAGTCCGCGCAGAAAACCACGCTCAACTATATGAATTCACGCTTGAAAGAGGTGGCGCCAGCGCGCGCCACGCTCACATCATTTGATCGGGCAATCGGGATCGAGTCGGAAATCCAGGTAATTGTCGACCGACGCCATCAGGTCTTCGAGCTCGTTCTCGAAGAAGTGGTTGGCACGCGGGATTTCCTCGTGATGGATCGTGATGTGCTTTTGCGTGCGCAGCTTGTCGACCAGCTTCTGCACTGCCGGAGGCTGCACCACTGTGTCGGCTGCGCCCTGCACAAAGATGCCGGACGCGGGGCAAGGGGCGAGGAAGCTGAAGTCATACATATTGGCAGGCGGCGCGATAGAGATGAAGCCGCGCACTTCGGGGCGGCGCATCAGCAGCTGCATGCCGATCAGTGCGCCAAAGCTGTAACCGGCGACCCACGTCGTCTGCGCTTCGGGGTGGATCGACTGAACCCAGTCGAGCGCGCTCGCGGCGTCACTCAATTCGCCAATACCATTGTCAAAGCTGCCCTGGCTGCGGCCCACGCCGCGAAAATTGAAGCGCAGCGTGGCAAAGCCGCGATCGACAAAGGTCTTGTAGAGCCGCTGGACGATGCGATCATTCATCGTGCCGCCGCCTTCGGGATGCGGATGCAGGATCATGGCTACCGGCGCGCGTGGGCGGGGCGGCGGAGAAAAACGACCTTCAAGGCGGCCTTCAGGGCCGGGAAAGATGACTGATGGCATCGGGAAACCTTATGAAATGAGTTAAGCCAAGTACCGGCTGGCACCGGCTTTCACGTGCCCTATATAGTGACGCGTAACATTCTGCAATTTTTTAAGAATCATTCGCAATAAGGGCATTTTCATCACTCAGCGCATCTATCTTGATCATGCGGCCACCAGCCCGCTGCGGCCCGAAGCCAAGGCTGCGATGGACGAGGGGTTTCGCATCTGGGCGAACCCGTCTTCTCCCCATGCGGAAGGGCGCAAGGCCAAGGCTGCGCTGGAGGATGCGCGTGAGCGGATCAAGGCTTCGCTGGACTGGAGTGGTGAGTTGATCTTTACCAGCGGCGCGAGCGAGGCGCTGTGGATCGCACTCAACCGCGCGAAGGTGAACCGCCGGATTGTCAGCGCGGTCGAGCATGATGCAGTGTTCCGCGCCGCACCGGATGCCGAGCAATTCACCGACGATACCGCTCTTGATGCGCAGACAATCCTTGCGATCCAGCACGTCAATTCAGAAACGGGTGTGATCAATCCGGTTGACCGGATGCTGGAGACAGTAAAGCCTACCGGCGCGATCGTGCTGTCGGACTGTGCCCAGAGCGCGAGCAAGCTTGAACTGCCCGCTGCAGACATGCTGGTTGTCTCCGCACACAAATTCGGTGGCCCGATCGGGATCGGCGCGCTGCTGGTGCGTGACTTCAACTTGCTTGAACCCATGGGCGGGCATGAGCGTGGCTATCGCCAGGGAACAGAGAATATGCCCGCTGCATTGGGCATGGCGGCTGCGCTGGAAGCAGGAGATTGGCATACGTCACCTGCGCAAAGGGCGGATTTCGCTAACAGCCTTGGCGACGATGTTCTGAGCTTCGGCGATCAGAATGACTATATTTTCGCGCTCTCACACCCGACTCTGTCTGCCCAGGCATTGCTTATCCGGCTTGATGGACAAGGCTTTGCCGTATCGGCAGGCAGCGCCTGTTCCTCCGGCACGCTCAAGAAAAGCCGCGTGCTTGATGCATTCGGCGTGTCCGATGAAGTGGCGGCGCGCACGATCCGTGTGAGCTTGGGCTGGAGCACGACGCCGGAGGACTTGGCGCGGTTTGCAGAGGCTTGGAAGAGTCTTGCCTAGTTCGTCATTGCGAGGAGCCCGATAGGGCGACGCGGCAATCCATCGTCGGAAGCTGGATTGCTTCGCTACGCTCGCAATGACGATTGAGAACGGTTAGAGAGCCTTTCCAATGATCTACCTCGACTATCAGGCCACGACCCCGCTCGCGCCCGAAGCGCGCGATGCGATGCTGCGCTGGCTTGACGGGCCGGACGGGACGGGCTTCGGCAACCCTCACAGCGCGCATCGCATGGGGCGGATGGCGGCGGCGGCCATCGAAGCCGCGCGAGAGAAAGTCGCGGCTTTGTTCCCGCCGGGCGGCACAGTCATCTTCACTGGCGGCGCGACAGAAGCACTCAATCTGGCGATCCGCGGATCAGGCAACGGTGGCAGCGTGTCTTATTCCGCGATCGAGCATTCCGCCGTGGGCGACACCGCGCAAGCTGCGGGTAGGAGCCACGTGTTGAACGTAGCGAACGATGGCCAATGCAACACCAATCAGGATGTGCCGGGTGACACCCGGCTGATCGCGGTGATGCAGGTCAATAACGAGATCGGCGTGATCCAGCCCACAGTCGAATGGCACCGCAAGGCGAAGGAAAACAATGCGCTGTTCCTGTGCGATGCGGTGCAAGCCTATGGCAAACTTGAAGTCACCGGCGCGGACATGATCGCGGTGAGCGCGCATAAGTTCCACGGACCCAAGGGCGTGGGCGCGCTATGGGTGCGTGACGGCGTTGAGCTTACCGAAGTCCAGACCGGCGGCGGGCAGGAGCATGGCCTGCGTTCAGGCACGCTTTCGCCTGCGCTGATCGCGGGATTTGGTGCAGCGGCAGAAGTGGCGAAGGATCGCCGCGAAGAAGACGCGGCGCATGTCGGAGCGCTGTGGAACCGCGCGCGCGAACTGTTCAGCGAATGGACGCTCAACGGCAGCGCCGAAGCCCGCTGGCATGGCAATCTCAACATCCGCCGCGATGGCCTGGACGTTGCGCGACTGATGTCTGACGTGCGCGATGTAATGTTTAGCGCTGGCAGCGCCTGTGCCAGCGGTTCGGGTCGCCCCAGCCATGTGTTGAAAGCTATTGGCCTCTCGGACAAACAGGCGAAGTCCTCTATCCGGCTGGGCTTCGGGCGCTATACCACGCTCGAACAGATCGAGACGGCGGCAGAAAAGATCAATGCAGCCGCGAAGGAGCAAGGGCTTTGAGCATCAAACTGCGATTCACGGACAGCCAGGGTAATGTCACCGAAGGCGAAGGCGAAGCGGGCCAGTCACTGCTCGAAGTGGGGCAGGCATTGGGTTTGCCGCTTGAGGGGACGTGCGAAGGCCAGATGGCTTGCTCGACCTGCCATGTGATTGTCGATGCCGAATGGTTCGGCAAGCTGCCCGAAGCGAGCGAGGAAGAGGAAGACATGCTCGATTTCGCCGCCGGCGTGCGCCGCACGAGCCGCCTCAGCTGCCAGATCGATTTGACCGAGGAGATGGACGGGTTGAGTGTAACCGTTCCCGCTGAAGCGCATGACATGCGCCGGATGTAGTAACTTTTGCTAAAGTCCCAATTGCGGACATTCGCCACGACCGTCACCCTGAACTTGTTTCAGGGTCCATTGGTGCGATCGCACCTGCGGTTTGGAAGGCACAATGGATGCTGAAACAAGTTCAGCATGACGAACTTTGATATGTTCGCTCCCCACCCACTTGCAGACATTCCACCCATTCCTGTGGAAACGCCTCTCCCCCTTGCACGCGCGCATTGCTAAGCGCGTGAGCAATGGCTGACGTAACTGAAATTCCCGATTCCGATCCGTTCGACGCGATTGTCGACGCTCCGTTCGATTCCGCGCTGGAAGAACGCTATCTCGTCTATGCGCTCTCGACCATCACCGCGCGTTCGCTGCCCGATCTGCGTGACGGGCTGAAGCCGGTCCACCGCCGCTTGCTATGGGCGATGCGGCAGCTGAAGCTTGATCCCAATTCCGCCTTCAAGAAGAGCGCGCGCGTGGTGGGTGACGTGATCGGCAAATACCACCCCCATGGCGACGCGTCGGTCTATGACGCGATGGTGCGCCTGGCTCAGGATTTTGCGCTACGTTATCCGCTGGTCGAGGGGCAGGGGAACTTCGGCAATATCGATGGCGATAACGCCGCCGCCTACCGCTACACCGAAGCGCGGCTGACCAAGACCGCGCTGCAGCTGATGCAGGGCCTCGACGAAGGCACAGTCGATTTCATCCCGACCTACAATGGCGAAGAACAGGAGCCGGAGATTTTCCCCGGCCTGTTCCCCAATCTGCTCGCCAATGGTGCCAGCGGGATCGCAGTGGGCATGGCGACCAATATCCCTTCGCATAATGTCGCTGAAGTGATCGAAGCGACGCTGGAGCTGATCGACAATCCGCATGTCGAGCATGCGCGGCTGATGGAACTGTTCCAGGGGCCGGATTTCGCCACTGGCGGGCAGATCATCGACAGCCACGACGTGATATCGCATGCCTATGAAACCGGGCGTGGCAGTTTCCGTGTGCGCGGCGTGTTCCATGCTGCCGAAGCTGACAAGGCCGAGGATCGCGAGGCCGGGATCGAGCGGCTGGGCGGCGGGCAGTGGCAGCTGGTGATCTCGGAAATTCCGTATCAGGTGCAGAAGGGCAAGCTGATCGAGCAGATCGCGCAAGCGATTGCGGACAAGAAACTGCCGATCCTCGATGATGTGCGCGACGAATCTGACGAGCAGATCCGCATCGTGCTGGTCCCGCGCAGCCGCAATGTCGATCCGGAGCTGCTCAAGGAATCGGTCTTCAAGCTGACCGATCTGGAAACCCGCTTCGGGCTTAACCTGAACGTGCTCGATGCCAATCGCACCCCGATGGTGATGGGGCTCAAGGAACTGCTGCAGAACTGGGTCGCGAGCCAGATCGAGATCCTGCAGCGCCGCAGCCAGCACCGGCTTGACCAGATCGCGCGGCGGCTGGAGCTGGTTGAAGGCTATATCATCGCCTTCCTCAATCTTGACCGGGTGATCGAGATCATCCGCTACGAGGATGATCCCAAGGCTGTGATGATGGAGGAGTTCAGGCTTACCGACCGGCAGGCTGAAGCGATCCTCAACATGCGGCTGCGCAGCTTGCGCAAGCTGGAGGAAATGCAGCTGCGGCAGGAGAAAGACGACCTATTGGCCGAGCAGGACGAGCTGCAAAAGCTGCTCGATAGCCCTGCGCGCCAGCGCACCCGCCTGAAGCGCGACCTCAAGGCGCTGCAAAAGGAATACGGGCTCGACACGGCATTGGGCGCGCGGCGCACGCGGATCGAGGAAGCCGAGCCCGCGGTCGAATTCAGCATGGATGCGATGATCGAGAAAGCGCCGGTGACCGTGATCTTGTCGCAAAAGGGCTGGATCCGCGCGGCGAGCGGGCATGTGCCGCTCGATCAGGAGTTCAAATACAAGGAAGGCGACGGGCTTGCCTTCATTGCGCATGCGCAGACCACTGACAAAATCCTGATCGCGGCAGAGAACGGGCGTTTCTACACGCTGGGCGCAGACAAGCTGCCCGGCGCGCGCGGCTTTGGCGAGCCGGTGCAGTCGATGGTCGATCTGGAAGCCGACACCGGGATTGCGGGGATGGTGGTGCATCGGCCCAAGGGTCGGCTGCTGCTCGCGTCGACCATCGGCAAGGGCTTTGTCGCGGAAGAGGCGGAATTGCTCGCGGAAACGCGCAAGGGCCGACAGGTCGTGAACCTCAAAGGCGATGCCAAGCTTAACGTGGTGCATGCCATCGAAGATGCGCATGATCACGTCGCCTGCGTGGGCGAGAACCGCAAGCTGGTGGTGTTCAACCTGGAAGAAGTGCCGGTGATGGCGCGGGGTCAAGGTGTGACCTTGCAGAGATATCGCGATGGCGGCCTGAGCGATGCGACAACATTCGTGCTTGCAGACGGGCTGAGCTGGCAGATGGGCGGGAAGGGTGACCGCACGCGTACGGAAAACGAGATCTGGCAATGGAAGGTCGCGCGCGGTGCCGCGGGCCGCTTGCCGCCGCAGGGTTTCCCCAAGGATAACAGGTTCTTCTAAATCCTCCCCGGATCGGAGAGGATTGCAAAGCAAAGGGCCGCAGATGCGCTTTGCACCCGCGGCCCTCAATACGCCCAAGCGGCGATGTGGTTTGCCTTATTCGGCGGAAATGGCGATCTCTGCGCCTTCCGGAACCGGCACGGTTGCACCGTCAAGCTGTGCCACGGTGAACAGCGCCATTAGTGCGCCGTCTGCGTCAACCGCGAAGTGCTCACGCTTCAGCGTCACCATGCCGTCTTCGCGCAAGACAACGACCGCATCCATTTCAGGATCGATGGACGCCACCATTCCGACGGGCTGCGTGTCTGCAGACAGGACAGCCGCACCTTCGATCAGCGCAGCATCGCGCTTTGCGGCCATTTCAGCTGCAGCCTTTGCCTGAGCTTCAGCCGCAGCGGCCTTTGCCTGCTCGTCAGCCGCTTTGAGTTGCGCATAAACTGCATCGCGTGTCGCGTTGATGGTTGGGCCATTTTCGCCCGTGCCAAAGATGCTGACCGGAAGCGCGGCGGTGAATTCGCCAACCTTCAGCACAGCATTGGTGCCGTCATTGCTTTCGATCGTACCAACGGGTTGGCCGTCATTGCCATAGACAGTTGCGCCAACATCCTGCGCGCTGGCTGCAATCGGGGTTGCCGCGAGGGCAGTGGCCAGGATGGCAAGCTTCGCAAACTTCATAAATACTCTCCGTTAATTCAATCCAACAGCGCCGCGTGCCGGAAAATCGCGCAGCGCCGGCGACCGATCCAAAAATGTTGCGGAAGACTGGAAAAGGCCAGTTTCCCATGGGTGCAGCCGCAACAAGCGCGGCGATGGGCGCGCCCTATAGCCATAAGCCACCGAGCAATGCAACCGGCACTCTTATGCATTGCCAAAGATGAAGCTGTGCTGAAGAAATGCCAGTTTAGCCGTCAAGTTCCCGTTCAAGCAGCTCAAGCACGCGTTCGCGTGGCGGGAATCCTTCGTTCACCCAGGCGCTTTCAACCTTGCGCAGGATTGCTGCAACGCGCGGGCCGGCGTCGACTCCGCGTTCGACTATTTCGCCACCTTTCAGGGGCAATTGCGGCGGATTCCAACCATTTAGCTCGCGTGCATCGCCGCCCTGCAACAAGATCCGGTCGATCGCCACTTCAGGTGTTTCGCGATAGGCCAGCGCCTTTGGCTGATCGAGGTCTGCTGGCGTGCGATCGGCTAGCGCAGACAAGTGCCCGCGCTGCGCCCGCGACAGGCGCAGCCGTGCTGCAACAGATTGAGCTATATCGACAACTGGCGGCAAAAGCGCGCCCATCCGGCGCATGGGATCGGGTTCGAAGCCTTGCATCTTCTCCGCTTCGATCAACTCGCCGAGCGCCTTGATATGCGCTGGGCAAGTTTCTGGCAGGACTTGCTGCAACACGCCGAGTTTGCGCATCCGCGCAACCGTTGCATGCGGATCGGGCAAGGCGAGCAGGGCAGTCAGCTCAGCAGCAATCCGTTCGCGGCTCAGGCCCTTGAGCGTCGAGGCCAGTTCGCTGCAGGCTTCCTCCGCCTCAGCGTCCAGCTCCGCCCCAAAGCGCGCCTGAAAACGGAAATAGCGCAGGATGCGCAAATGATCCTCGCGGATCCGCTGGCGCGCATCGCCGATAAAGCGCACCCGCCGCGCCGCCAGATCATCCAGCCCGCCGAAATAGTCAGAGATTTCCAGCGTTTCAGGATGGGCATAAAGCGCGTTGATGGTGAAATCGCGCCGCGCTGCGTCTTCTTCCCAAGTCTCGGCAAAGGACACAGTGGCGCGCCGTCCATCGGTCGAGACGTCACGACGCAAGGTCGTCACTTCAACTGGCCCGCCCTTGAGAATGGCAGTGACGGTTCCGTGCTCGATCCCTGTGGGCACAGTGCGAATGCCTGCCTCGCTGCATCGCTCCATGACGTCATCGGGCATCAGTGTGGTCGCGCAATCGACATCATTGACCTCTGCGCCAAGCAGGCTGTCACGAATTGCCCCGCCAACCCAGCGCATATTATCCGCGCCTAGCGCCGCGACAAGCTGCTTCAGGCTTTCGCGCCTGGTCCATGCCGCGTCAGATAGCTTAGCGAACATGAGCTATCTCCTCAGGTGTAATCCTGCGCGCGAGATTGGCGATGATGGCAGCGGTCACTCCCCAGATCCGGAAACCGTTGTAATTGAGTTCTAGATAGCTGCGCATCGCGCCGCGCCAAAACACTTCATGCGTTTCCCAATGCTCGCGCTCGAGCAGATATTGCAGTGGTGCTTCGAACCAGGCTTCGACTTCGAGCGGGTGCGGCGTCAAATCAAGGTCCGGTGGCACCACGCCAAGCACCGGCGTGACATCGAAGCCGGTCCCTGTCTGGTAGCGATCGGTTGTTCCGATCACGCGCACCGCGCTGCGGTCCATGGCCAATTCTTCCTCCGCCTCGCGCAATGCGGCGGTTACGGCATCTTCGCCCGGATCGATCTTCCCACCCGGGAATGCGACTTGCCCGGGATGATCGCGCATGCCCTGCGGCCGCTGAGTCAGGATCACGCCCGGTTCTGCCTTGTCGGTGACAGCGATCAGAACGGCGGCTTCAGTGGTGCGTTCGGCGACGGCGAAACGCTCATCGCTTAGCAGATCGGGGATCTCGCGGCTGTGCCCGCGTTCGAGCAGCTGCGAAAGATGATCGTAAAGCGCGCTCATTGCGGCAGCAGCGAGAATGCCTCGCCCTGGCTGGTAACGGTCCAGCCATCGCCAGCTTCAAGCGCGACCTCTGCCAGCTGCTGGTATGTGCTGCGATTGAGCCGCGCTTCGCAGCCGCGCCGCACATGCAGGTACAGCGCAGGCGTTTCGTCATCGCCCGCCGCGCGCAGGCGATTGTCAGGCCCGGCAATCACAATCTCATCGGTATTGAGGCGAAAGGCCAGCCCGGTATCTCGCCGCGCCACATCAACCGCGACAAAGGCCGCATCCTCGACTTCGATCGAGGACTTCTCGAACGGCGTGACCAGCCAGTGCTGCCCGCTCTCGTCTCGCGTCAGCAGCCCGGCAAAGGCGCGCACCATCGCTTCGCGCCGGATCGGTTCGCCTTGATGATACCATGTGCCGTCAGCCGCAATCCGCATGAAGCTGTCGGTCACTTGCTGAGGATCCCAGCTTTCGACCGGCGGCAGTTTGCGCTGCGCAACCTGTTCGGCGATTTCAGCCAGGCTCAGTTCGGCAAGATAGGGAGGCGGATCGTATGGCATTGCTGTCGAGCGGACTGCCAGAAAGCGTCATCCATTCCAAGGCCCAAGCATGCCTTCATCGGGCAGCACCGCCGGGTTGTCACACCGAACCAGCAAACGATTTGCATCCCACGGGCCCGGGCAACGCCAGCCAGATGTGGCCGCGGCCGCAAAGCCCCAGCGCCCGTAATATGGCTCATCCCCGATCAGCACTTGCGGCAGAGTGGCCTGCGGATCGAGCGAGCCCAGTACCGCTGCCATCAAGGCCTTGCCATATCCTTCGCCTTGCAGTTCAGGGATCACTGCGACCGGTCCGATCATGAGCAGTGGATGCGGACGGCCCTCGCGATCGGTCAGCGCAACCGGCCAGGTCTGGATCGTGCCAACCAGCATGTCCTGATCGTCGAGCGCGGCGAAACTCAGCGCTTCGAGCCAATCCATGCCGGTGCGGATGCGATAGGCGGTGCGGGCATGGCGATCCGGCCCGAAAGCACGGTCGAGCAATTGCTCGATCATGTCGGGTTCGACATTGGCCAGAGGAATGATGCTCGCCATGGGGCAGCGCGCTTAGTTCGAGCGCGACCTCATGTCGATGCACATTATGCGTGGCGAAGCAAATCCTACTTCGCAGTGATCTTGAGCAAGCGGCCGTCGGTGCCGTCTTCCAGCACCCACAGCGCGCCGTCTGGCCCCTCATCGATCGAGCGGATGCGCCCGCCGACATCGTATCGCGCGGCCTCGCTTGCCGTTTCGCCATCGATCTCGACGCGGACAATTGCCTCTCCCGTCAGGCCCGCGATCAGTGCATCACCCTGCCACGCATCAAACATGTCGCCGCGATAGAAGATCATGTCCCCCGGGCCGATCACCGGTGTCCAGTGGATGGCGGGCTTGTTGAACCCGTCGTCTTCACTGTGATCGGGGATGTCATCGCCATTGTAGTGGTCCCCGTTCGAGCGCACCGGCCAACCGTAATTGGCGCCGCGTTCGACCAGATTGAGTTCATCACCGCCTGCCGGGCCATGCTCCATGTCCCATAGCCGCCCCTCTGCATCGAAATCCATGCCGAGCGGGTTGCGATGGCCGTAGGACCAGATTTGCGCCGTCACGCCGCCTTGTTCGGCTATCGGATTGCCGTCAGCAGGGGTGCCGTCGAGGTTAAGCCGTACGATTGTGCCAAGGTTGTTTGTGGTGTCCTGAGCCGGATCAAGCTCCTGCCGGTCGCCGCTGGCGACAAACATGTAGCTTTCGTCAGGCGCGAAACGGATACGGTGCGAATAGTGGCCCTGGCGGCCAGTCTTGAGCGATTGCCGCCATATCACTTCCATGCCTTCGATCGCGCAGTCGCCACCCGCTTCGCAAGCGAGCGTGCCGCGGCCCAAAGCAGCGCCGTAGGTTTGGCCTGAGCCCGCCTCCGCCCAGCTGAGATAGATTGTGCGGCTGCTAACGCTATCGGCAGCTTCGCTACCGAGGAAAGCGACATCGCCAAGCCCGCCCTGGCCGCCATAGGCGACTTGCGGAACGCCCGTTACAGTGAATTCGCGCCCCGTGGCTGTGTCTATCCCGCGCATTCCACCCGATTTGAGCGTGATGAACAAAGTCTGCGTGCCAGGCGCAAAGGCCGCGGCCCAAGGCTCGTCATAGGTACTGATCTCTTCGATCACGAGCTCCGGCTCTGCGCTTGATGCGGCGGTGTCCACATCTGCAGCGGTGCCGCAACTTGCGAGCATCAGGGTGACGGGGAATAGTGCGATGGAGGATTTCGAAAACATGGTCATGCCTTGTGAAATGCGCGAAATGCAAAACGGTGCCAGATAAATGATAATTGGCGTTGACGAGGCCGGTCGCGGGCCATTGGCGGGGCCGGTTGTGGCTGCGGCGGTTGTGCTAGGTGAGGGCCATCCGCAAGGGCTGGACGATTCCAAGAAGCTTTCGGCGAAACGGCGTGCCGAGCTCGACGAGGGTATTCGCGCAAGCTGCGCTTGGGGGCTGGGGGTGGTCGAGCCACCAGAGATTGACCGGATCAACATCCTGCAGGCCACCATGCGTGCGATGTCGCTGGCTGTGTGCGAGCTGGTCGAGAAACTGGGCGCAGAACCAGAAGCCGTGCTGATCGATGGCAATCTTTCGCCCCATGGCCGCTGTGATCTGTGGCGCTGGCCCGATGCCAAGCCGATCATCGGTGGCGACGCGCTGGAGCCCGCCATTTCCGCCGCCTCCATCATCGCCAAGGAGTGGCGCGACCGGATGATGTGCGAAGCGGCCAAGGCGCATCCGCATTATGGCTGGGATCGCAACAAGGGTTACGGAACCGCTGAGCATATGGAAGCGTTGCGCGTGCATGGACCAACCCCGCTTCATCGCCAGTCATTTGCGCCGGTTGCGCAATTGGCACTTCTTTAGTTCTACGAATAGTCTAATCGCGCGTCGATGATCGAAGCGATTCTCTATAGCGCAGTCGGCCTTGTCGGCCTGGCGATTGGCGGCGAGCTGCTGGTGCGCGGCGCGGTGGGCATTGCCCAGCGGCTGGGCGTGTCAAACCTTGTCACCGGGCTGGTGATCGTCGGCTTTGCGACATCGATGCCGGAAATGGTTGCCAGCATTGAAGCCGCGCTGGCGGGGTCACCGGGCATTGCCTGGGGCAATATCGTCGGCTCGAACCTGGCTAATACGCTGCTGATCCTGGGCGCGACGGCGATGGTCATGCCGATCGCGCTGACCGGCACCGGGCGGCGCGATGCGGTGGTGGCACTGATGGCGACGATGGTTCTGTGGGGGCTGACCGCGGCGCAGGTCGGCTCGACATGGATCGGTGTGGCGCTGCTCGCGGCGATCGTGGCCTATATCTACTGGCGCTATAACCACCCGCATTCCGATGTGGGCGATGACGAGGACGAGCCCGAACCTCAGGTGCGCTTGCCCGCGGCGATCCTGCTGTTTTCGATTGGCCTGGGGCTGCTGGTGGTCGGCGGGCAGGCGCTGGTTGCCGGGGCGATTGATCTGGCGTGCATTTTCGGAGTGTCAGAGACGGCAATCGGGCTGACAGTGGTTGCCGTTGGCACTTCCCTGCCGGAGCTGGCGGCCTCGGTCGCAGCCGCGATCCGTGGCAAGCCCGGGCTCGCCATCGGCAATGTCGTTGGCTCGAACATCTACAACATCCTGCTGATCGGCGGCGCGACGATGGGCATCGCACCCTTCGCAATTCCGGCGGACCTGCTGACATACGAGCTGGTGCTGCTGGCGCTGAGTGCGGTGGCTTTCCTGATCATCGTTGCGCGGGCGCAGCAGATTGGCCGCGCGATGGGCGGCATCCTGTTGGTCGCATTCTCCGCTACCATTGTTCTCGCCTTCAGCTGACAATCTGATCGAAGCCTGAGTCCTCGGCGCAACACACCACGATATTGAGTCTCGCAAACCCCAAGGGACTCAATATCTTGTGCGGGACTCTTTTTGTTCCGTCATAGCTAACGCGGAATTAACCATAACCCCTTATCGCTTTGTGCTTGACGCAGAGTCCGGATGGACTCACCCTGTGGATAACTTTGCCGTCTGGGCATTATGAGGGGTAAATGATGGGGGTCATCGAGACCACAAAGGCGCGCGCCGCGCGCGCGAAACCGGCTGTTGTCGATAAGGCTGATCTGCCGCTGGGCCGGATTCTGGATGGCGACTGCGTGGCAGCGATGCGCAGCCTGCCGGACAATTCGATCGACTGCGTGTTTGCAGACCCGCCGTATAATCTGCAGCTCGGCGGCGACCTCAATCGCCCCGATGGCAGCGCGGTCGATGCGGTTACCGATCACTGGGACCAGTTCGACAGCTTCAAGATCTACGATGATTTCACGCGGGACTGGCTGACCGAGGCTCGCCGCGTGCTGAAGCCTGATGGCGCGCTGTGGGTGATCGGCAGCTATCACAATATCTACCGCGTCGGTGCGATCCTGCAGGACCTGGGCTTCTGGATCCTCAACGATATCGTGTGGCGCAAGACCAACCCCATGCCCAACTTCAAAGGCACGCGTTTCACCAATGCGCATGAAACGCTGCTGTGGGCCAGCATGGGCGAGAAGGCGAAGTATCACTTCAACTATCGCGCGATGAAAACGCTGAATGACGAGCTGCAGATGCGCAGTGACTGGGTGCTGCCGATCTGTTCGGGCGGCGAGCGGTTGAAAGAGGGCGGGCACAAAGTGCACCCGACGCAGAAACCCGAAGCGCTGCTTTACCGCGTGCTGCTGGCGACGACGGAGAAGGGCGACGTGGTGCTCGACCCCTTCTTCGGCACCGGCACCACCGGCGCGGTCGCCAAGCGCCTGGGGAGATCATGGATCGGCTGCGAGCGCGAGAATGTCTATCGCGATGCCGCCTACAAGCGGATCGAGAAGGAACTGCCGCTTGATGAGAGCGCGATTGAAACGATGCAGAGCAAGAAGAGCGCGCCGCGCGTCGCCTTCGGCGCATTGGTTGAAAACGGCTATATCAAGCCGGGAACGCAGGTGTTCGACAAGAAACGCCGCTGGATTGCGACAGTGCGCGCCGATGGCTCGTTGGCCTATGAAAAACAGGTGGGCTCAATCCACGGGTTGGGCAAGGATCTGCAAGGCGCGCCCAGCTGCAACGGCTGGACCTTCTGGCACTATGAAGTCGATGGGGATGTAAGGCCGGTGGATGCCGCGCGGCAACTCTATCTGCTGGCGATGGAGGATTGAGGCAGCAGTACGCGAACGTCAGCAATTGGGTGGAAAGCGGACATATCAAAGTTCGTCATGCTGAACTCGTTTCAGCATCCATTGTGCCTTCCCAAACCGCAGGTGCGATCGCACCAATGGACCCTGAAACAAGTTCAGGGTGACGAAAATGTATAATAACCGCAATGGGTTGTAAGCGGATTCGCCTCTTTCGTCATTCCCGCGAACGCCGGGTAACGAATCTGTCCATAGGACAATCCAGTCAATTGCAATCTGCACCAATAGTATGATACCTTCGCATGGAAGGAGCAAGCGATGTCCACCGTCCGCAAAACCATCACGCTAAGCGGTCCACAGAATGCGTGGATCAAGCGTCAGATCGCGCAGGGCGATTATACAAATGACAGCGAATACATCCGCGAGCTCGTGCGGCGCGATCAGGAAGGACATGCGAAGCTATCGGAGCTGAAGAAAGCGATTGCCGAAGGTCTGGAAAGCGGCGTGAGCGATCGCACGCTGGATGCGATCTGGTCCGAAGCGGAGCGCCGCGCCGCTGATGCGTGAATTGCGCCTCAGCCGAAGGGCTGCACACGATCTTGCTGACATCGCTGACTTCACCATTGCGGAATTCGGCGTCGAGGAGGCGCGCAAATACCGCGACCAGTTTCGGGCCTGTTTTGGCTCACTGCTTGAAAACCCGATGCTGGGGCGCAGTGCGGGCGAACTTGCGCCGGGCCTGCGCCGTATTCGTCAACAGGCGCATGTGATCTTCTACATCCCGACGCAGGATGCGGTGCTGATCGTAAGAGTCCTCCACCAGAGCATGGATTTCGAGCGCCATCTGTGACCATTGGCTATTGGCACCACATGATCGATATACTGTCCTACACGCGCTTCTCGCGATAGACCCGTGGAATGCGCGCATTTGCCTCTTCCCAACATTCCAACAAAGCGCGATTGAAAGCCTCAAGTTTTTTCGCCCCATGGACAGTGTTCCATGTGTTCCATCCTGTAGGATTTGGGGCATGCGAGTCCCCGCGAAGGCGGGGATCTCAGGCCGCCAGATCGAACGATATTGAGGGAGGCCCCCGCCGGTGCGGGGGCTAAGTCTATGGATAAGATCTACATCCGCCCGATCGGCTTTGCCCCGGGCCCTCAGCATGAGGATGGCAAGGTGATCCGGCTTGCGGGCGGCATGGTCTATGCCCACCGCTTTGCGGTGATCCTGCGCCGCGATGGCCAGACGGTGGATCGCTGGCTGTGCAATGCAGAGAGCATTGCCGAAGTGTTCGCCAGGCTGCCGGACAGCGTATCCGAAGATGCGCAGGCGCAGCTGACCAATCTCACATTGAAGCACCCGGCGTTGCAGCTGGGCGAGCGCACCATCCGGCTCGACCAGCCGCAAGTGATGGGCATCCTCAATGTCACGCCGGACAGCTTCAGCGATGGGGGCGAGTTCCTCGACAATCCTGAAGCAGGCAGGGCGCATGCGAGCGCCATGCTGGAAGCCGGCGCGGCGATCATCGACATCGGCGGGGAAAGCACGCGGCCAGGCGCGGCGGCGACCTGGGAAGGTGACGAGAAAGACCGTGTGCTGCCCGCAGTCGAATATTGCAGCGCGATGGGCGCAGCGATCAGCGTCGACACGCGTCGTGCAGGCGTGCTCGAAGCCGCGCTTGATGCAGGGGCGCATATCGCCAATGACGTGTCCGCGATGCGGCACGATCCGCGCAGTTTCGAGCTTGCTGCGAAGCGCGGTTGCCCCGTCGTGCTGATGCATGCCCCCGGTGACGGCGAAGACCTGCATTCCAACGCCGCGTATGAAAGCGTGGTGTTCGATGTGTTTGACTGGCTGAAGGAACGCCGCGATGCCGCCGTGGCGGCGGGTATCTCGCGCGCGAACATCGTGCTTGATCCGGGCATCGGCTTTGGCAAATCGCTGGCAGACAATCTCGCGCTGATGAACGCGATGGCCATGTTCCACGCGCTGGGCCAGCCGCTCTTGCTGGGGGCTAGCCGCAAGCGCATGATCGGCGCGCTGTCAAACGAAGCCGAGGCTGACCAGCGGTTGGGCGGATCGCTCGTGCTGGCAATCGCCGGCATGAATGCAGGTGTGCAGATACTTCGCGTGCATGATGTGGCGGAGACGGTGCAGGCGCGCAACGTATGGCGCGGGCTTCGCGATGCAGCGCTGACCGATTTCGCGGAACTTCCCGAAGGTTAGCGCTGTTTCTTGAATCGGTCATGGATCGCGGGCATGAGGCACACGATCAGTCAAACTTGAGGAACCCCCATGCGTAAATCCGCTCTCGCCATTGCCGCTGTAACACTGCTCGCTGCGCCGCTTGCGGCTGGCAATGAGGTCGAGCTGTCAGCTGAAGAGCTGCTCGCGCCATACTATGCCAAGCTGGCTGAAAGCGTGGACCTGCCGGTCGCGCCGGCGAATGTGTCGCTTGCGCATGACCACACTTTGACGCGGATTGCCTTTGGCAGCTGTAACCACCAGTCGCGTAGCCAGCATATGTGGGCGCAGATCGCGGCGACCGATCCGGACATCTTTCTGTTCATTGGTGACAACAATTATGGCGATCAGGGGTGGGATGGCGATGCTGCGCTCACCACTTTGCGCGAGGCATACGGAGTAATGGCCGGAACGCCCGAACTGGCCGAATTCCGCAGCAAAGTGCCGATGATGATCACCTGGGATGACCATGACTATGGCTTTAACGATGGCGGTGCCAGCTTCACCTATCGCGGCTGGTCGGAAACCATCTTCGAGACGTTCTGGCAATCGTCAGACGAAGTGAAATCGCGGCCCGGTGTGTATGAGAGCCGCATGTTCGGCGAAGACGGCAAGGTCACGCAGATCATCACGCTCGACACGCGCTTCTTCCGCTCTGATCTGGAAACCTTGCCATATCAGGACGAACGCCCGCCGCTTGGCCCATACATGCCGAGCGATGATGCCTCGAAGACCATGCTGGGCGAGGCGCAATGGCAATGGCTGGAACAGGAACTGGCCAAGCCCGCGGATTTGCGCATCGTTGTCTCCTCGATCCAGGTGCTGACCGATGCGCATGATTATGAGGCATGGGAAAACCTGCCGCTCGAGCGTGACAAGCTCTATCGCATGCTCGCCGCGCGCGAGGACAGCGGGCTGGTGCTGCTCTCTGGCGATCGCCACGCAGGCGGGATCTACAGTGAAGCGCCCGAAGCGGCAGGCGAGCAGCTGTGGGAGCTGACCAGTAGCTCGATGAATTATTCCTTCTCTTCGACCGAGCGTAACACCGCGCGCGAACCTGATCCCAAGCGGTTGACGGATTTCATCTCGGAAGAGAATTTTGGCCTGGTAGAGATCGATTGGCGCAAGGAAGAAGTGACGCTGAGCCTGCGCGGCAGCCAGGGCGAAACGCGCGTAACGCAGACTGTGAAGTGGTAAGCGCGGGGCAGCTCTCCTAGTCGCCGTGTTAGTCGCCGGGAGACGCAGCGCTGCCTGCCAGCAAGCCGCCATCCAGCGTGAGCTCGCTGCCGGTCATATAAGCGCTGTCATCGCTGGCCAAGTAAACGCACAATTCAGCGACTTCCTCGATCGTGCCAAAGCGTTTGAGCGGCGTGTCCTTGACCATCGCGGCCTTGCGCTCTTCCAGGTCAGGCCCGTCGCCCAAGAGCGTCTCCCACATGGGCGTGAGGACTGCGGCAGGGTGCACCGAATTGCAACGGATCGCCCATCCGTGCTGTGCGGCATAGAGCGCGACTGACTTGGAGTGATTGCGGATTGCTGCCTTGCTCGCGGCATAAGCCGCGGCGCCGGGAATGCCGACCAGGCCTGACCGGGACGACATGTTGATGATAGAGCCGGTCCCTTGGCCCTTCATCGCCTTCAGCGCATAGCGGCAACCAAGGAAGGTGCCATCGGTGTTGACCGCATGGACGGCGTGCCAATCTGCCAGCGAGGCATTCTCCGGATCATGCGGACCGGGCGAAGCCTCGAACCCGGTGATACCGGCATTGTTCACGAGCACGTCGATCACCGGATGTGCCTCAGCCAAGCGGTCCCAATGCGCTTCCTCGCGCACGTCTAGCTCGATGAATTCGCAGCCAATTTCGCGGGCTGCGGATTGCCCTTCGTCCACGTTGATATCCGTGAGCACGACTTGCGCGCCTTCGCGGGTGAAGGCTTCGCAGATGCCCCGACCGATCCCGCGCGCGCCGCCGGTTACAACACAAATCTTGTTTGTCAGCTTTGCCATGCCGCAAGGGCTAGGCGGATCAGGCCGTGTTGTCGATGCCCCTGCAGCCTTCAGGCTGCGTTATCGATCCCCAGATCGGCGAGCTTGCGGTAAAGCGTCGAGCGCCCGATGCCGAGCCTGCGCGCAACCTCCGTCATGCGCCCGCGATAATGTCCGATGGCCAGGCGGATAACGTCGGCTTCGATTTCTTCGAGCGGGCGAAGATTGCCATCTTCAGTGTAAAGCAGGACGCCCGCACCATCGTGGTTCTCGCCTGGCTCGTCGATAAGTTCACCAAGCAGTTCGCGCAGTTGCGGGAAACTCTCTGCGGTCAGCGTTTCCTGGTCGCAGAACACCGCCGCGCGGAACAGCACCGCTTGCAATTGGCGGACATTGCCGGGCCAGTCATAGGCTTTGAGCAGGCTCAGCGCGCTGTCAGCGATGGAGAGGTGCCTAAGGCCCGGCTGCTCGCCGATCCGCCCAAGGAAATGGCGGGTAAGCGCGGGAATGTCGCCCGCGCGTTCGCGCAGCGGGGGCAAAGTGATCTTCGTCTGCGAAAGATGCGCCAGCAGGCCGGCGTCGAACGTCTTGCCCTTGGCAAGCTCTTCAAGGCAAAAATTGCTCGCACTCAGCAGCCGCACATCGACCCGGAAACCGTGAGTCGCACCCAGCGGGCGCACAATACCGCTGTCGAGCACTTCGCGGAGTTTGGCCTGAACCTCTGAATTCAGACGATCGACTTCATCAAGCACCAGCGTGCCGCCGTCGCATTGCTGCATAGCGCCGATTTGGCGGTCGAAAGCCCCGGCAAATGCGCCTGGCTCATGCCCGAACAGCGCCGATTCGATCGAATTGGCGGGAACGCCTGCCAGATTGATGATGCGCAGCGGGCTTTTCGCGCGCGGGCTCGCCGCATGCATCGCCCGCATCAGCATTTCCTTGCCCGTTCCGCTTTCGCCCTCGATCAGGACATGGCTGTGACCGCGTGCGGCCTTTGCGGCCTGCGCCAGCGCTGTGCGGAACCCGGGTGCGGTGCCGACCATTGCGTCAAAATCCAGCTTGGCACTGATCTTTTCAGTCAGCGGCTGAAGCTCGTCCTGCGGTGCTTGTTCCTCTGTCGCGCTACGCAAGGCTTCAAGCAGGCTATCGGGCGCAATCGGCTTGATCAGATAGTCGGTTGCCCCTGCGCGCATGGCTTCGACCGCGAGCAGCGGTGAAGAGCTGGTGGTCAGCATCAGGATTGGCAGCGCGGGGCGACGGCGCTTCAATTCCTCGATCAGCTGGCAGGCATCGTCGCCGGGCACCCATTGGTCGAGAATGATGGCAGAAAGCCGCATCCCGTCGCGAGTGCCGAGCATGGCAATAGCCGTGTCAGGATCGCCGGCGATGATCGTGCGCCATCCCTCGCGCGCGGCGAGCGCTGCGATGAGCCGACATTGTGCCGGTTCATCGTCAATCAGCATCAATACTCGCTGCTCGCCCGTCGTCATGCCTGCGAAACGTCCCACTGTGAAACAGGGCACTGGAATAGCGGCATCGGGTAAAGACCCTATTAAGGCTGATAGGGGGTTTCGCTGTCACTTGTGGCGCGGCGCATTGCACGATAGAGCGTCCGCCATTGTTAACTTTTACGCAGGGGACGCGTTAATGGCTTCGCATGACATGAAATCGGCTGAAAAGACCTATGGCGGCTTCATTTCCATGCTCAAATGGGCGATTCCGGTGATTGCGATCGCCACTTTGATCGTTATCGCTCTGATCGCTGAATAAGACTGTGGCATTGCGCATAGCGGTTTTGAAGGAGCGCGCTGCTGGTGAGCGGCGCGTTGCGATCACGCCTGAGACGGTCAAGAAATTTGCATCGCTGGGGGCGGAACTGGCGGTAGAAAGCGGCGCAGGCGAAACAGCTTCGATCAGCGATGCGGATTATGCCGATGCGGGGGCCAGCCTGGGCTCGGCCGCAGACACTGTCAAAGGCGCGGATATCGTGCTGGGCGTGCAAGCACCCGATGTCGAATTGCTCAGCGGGGCGAAACCGGGCGCATGGGTTGCCGCAACGTTTGATCCGTTCGGCCAGAAAGATCGCGTCGAGGCCTATGCCAAGGCAGGGCTGGAAGCTCTGTCGATGGAATTCATGCCGCGCATTACGCGCGCGCAGAGCATGGATGTGCTTTCGAGCCAATCCAACCTCTCAGGCTACAAGGCAGTGATCGCAGCGGCGGACACCTATGGCCGCGCATTTCCGATGATGATGACGGCGGCTGGCACGGTTCAGGCCGCGCGCGTGTTCATCATGGGGGTGGGCGTTGCGGGGTTGCAAGCGATTGCGACTGCCAAGCGTCTGGGCGCGCAAGTAAGCGCGACTGACGTTCGCAGCGCGACGAAGGAGCAGATCCAGTCGCTGGGCGCGAAGCCGATCTTTGTCGAAAGCGTCGAAGGGATCGAAGGCGAAGGCTCTGGCGGCTACGCCACCGAAATGAGCGAGGAATACCAGAAGGCGCAGGCCGAGCTGGTGTCCGGCCATATCGCCAAGCAGGATATCGTGATCACGACCGCGCTGATCCCGGGGCGCGCCGCGCCGCGGTTGATCAGTGACGAGCAGATCAAGACGATGAAGCCCGGCAGTGTGATCTTCGATCTCGCGGTGGCGCAGGGCGGCAATGTCGAAGGCAGCAAGCCCGATGAATTGGTGGTGCGCCACGGCGTGACCATCATGGGCTATTCGAACACGCCTGCATCGCTCGCGCCTGACAGCTCGGCGCTGTTCGCGCGCAATCTCTACAACTTCCTCTCGGCATTCTGGGACAAGGAAGCGGGTAAGCCGGTGCTCGACGAAGAGATTGGCGATGCCGTGCGTCTGACGCAAGGCGGCGAGATCGTCAATGAGAGGCTTTCAAGTTGATCCTTGGCGACACCCAGCCTCCCCGGAACGGGGAGGGGGACCGCGCGAAGCGTGGTGGAGGGGACTCCAAATTTGTCGCCAGATCCGAAGTCGTTCGTGCCCGACAGCTGCGCAAGGCTATGTCAAAGCCCGAGCGCATGCTCTGGCAATGCCTCCGTCAGCGCCCTGGCGGCTACAAGTTTCGCAGGCAACATCCCGTCGGGCCGTATATCGCCGACTTCTGCTGCCTGTCCGAGCGCTTCATCGTCGAAGTCGATGGCAGTGCACACGATAATCTCGACCGCGCAAAGTTTGACGAACGTCGCGTGTCGTTTCTTAAGGAAAACGGGTTCAGGGTCTTGCGGGTAACCGCTGCTCGCGTGCTGGCCGATGCGGATGATGCCGCTGAAGCGATTGTTGCGCGGATGGCTAATCCCCTCCACCAGCCTGCGGCTGGTCCCCCTCCCCGTACCGGGGAGGCTGGTTAGTGGACTTCATCAGTATCTTGTCGATCTTCGTGCTGGCGTGCTTCGTCGGCTATTATGTGGTGTGGTCGGTCACCCCCGCGCTGCACACGCCGCTGATGGCGGTGACCAATGCGATCAGCTCGGTGATTATCGTCGGCGCGCTGATTGCGTCGGCTGAGGCTGGTAGCGATGTGGCCAAATGGCTCGGGCTGTTTGGCGTGGTGCTCGCCAGCGTCAATATCTTCGGCGGGTTCGCCGTGACCGAGCGCATGCTGGCGATGTACAAGAAGAAGGAGAAGAAGTGATGAGCTTCTCCCTACTCGCCGCAGGCGCAGACGCTGCAACGCCCACCTGGGTGCCTCTCGCATATCTGGTCGCGGGGGTGTTCTTCATTCTGGCGTTGCGCGGGCTTTCCAGCCCGGCGACGAGCCGCGCGGGCAACCGCAATGGCATGATCGGCATGCTGATTGCCGTCGTGACGACGCTTGTCACGCATGACATTGCCAACCTGCCGGAAATCGGGATTGCGATCTTCTTCGGTGGTTCGATCGGCTTTGTCATCGCGCGTAAGATCGCGATGACGCAGATGCCCGAGCTTGTCGCAGGCTTCCACTCGCTGGTAGGCCTTGCTGCTGTGCTGGTGGGCTGGGCAGCTTACCTCAATCCCGGCGCATTCGGGCTGCTTGTGGGCGAGGGCGCGATCTCGCCGGTCAGCAAGATCGAGATGGGCCTTGGCATCGCGATTGGCGCGATCACCTTCTCCGGCTCTGTCATCGCCTTTGCCAAGCTCTCCGGCAAGATGAGCGGTGCGCCGATCCTGCTTCCGATGCGCCATGTCATCAATCTTGGCACACTGGCGGCGATCATCGTGCTAACCGGCATGTTTGCCATGGCGGTTGGCCCGGCGGAAACATTCCCGCTGATCGTAGCTGTTACAGTACTGGCTTTCCTGATCGGTTTCCTGCTGATCATCCCGATTGGCGGGGCTGACATGCCGGTCGTGGTTTCGATGCTGAACAGCTATTCGGGCTGGGCAGCCGCAGCCATGGGCTTCACGCTAGGCAATACCGCGATGATCATCACTGGCGCTCTCGTGGGCTCCTCTGGCGCTATCCTGAGCTACATCATGTGCCGCGCGATGAATCGCAGCTTTATCTCCGTTATCGCCGGTGGTTTCGGTGCGGATGACAGCTCTGGCGGCGGTGAAGCGCGCGAAGCACGGCCGTACAAGCAAGGCAGCGCGGATGATGCCGCTTTCATGCTGGAACAGGCAGAAAAGGTCATCATCATCCCCGGATACGGCATGGCAGTGGCGCAAGCCCAGCACGTGCTGCGCGAAATGACCGACATCCTTGAGGAAAAGGGTGTCGACGTGAAATTCGCTATCCACCCTGTCGCAGGGCGTATGCCAGGGCATATGAATGTGCTGCTTGCCGAAGCCAGCGTGTCTTACGACAAGGTGTTCGAGCTGGAAGACATCAACAGCGAGTTCGCGCAATGCGATGTTGCCTTCATCATCGGCGCGAATGATGTGGTGAACCCCGCAGCAAAGACTGACAAGAGTTCGCCGATTTACGGCATGCCTGTGTTCGATGTCGACAAGGCCAAACAGGTCTTCTTCATCAAGCGCAGCATGGGCGGCGTGGGCTATGCCGGCGTCGACAATGATGTGTTCTATATGGACCAGACCATGATGCTCCTCAGCGATGCGAAGAAGATGGTCGAAGAGATCGTGAAAGCGCTCGATTAGGACGTCATGCGCAAGCTGCTATTCGGGGTGTTGCTGGTTGCCGCGCTGGTGGGTGTGGCTGCCTATCTCGGCGCGTTTGACCGGGTGACGGAAAGCCGTGTGGAGCGTGCGCTGACCGATGCCGGTGTCAGCCCGCAAATGGCCGAATGCATGGCTCCGAAGATGGTTGACCGGTTGACGCTGCCGCAATTGCGCAAGCTGGAACGGCTTGGCCCGGAAGAGGGCGAATATGCCGTTCCGCTTAGCGGGCGCGAAGCACTTGCGCGGCTTGAACGGGTTGATGATGCCGAAGCGCTTAAAGTGCTGGTGCGCGCAGGCGGAAGCTGCGCCTTCGAGACCTTGCTTTAACAGAGTCTGCCCAAAAGCTGCCAATCGCCTTGCAATCTCGCTTCCTTGAGGCAAAATGGGTTTCAAGGGAGAGACTTATATGATCCGCATTTCACTTGCTGCCGCACTGCTGGCGAGCGCGTCACCGCTGCTGGCTGAAACGCATTCGATCGCGCCGGGCGATGGCGCGCAGGAACGCTTGCAAGAAGCGCTGATACTGGCCGAGCCGGGCGATGAAATCGTGCTGGAGGCTGGGCGGTTCGTGCTGACAGACGGGCTTAGCCTGGATGTTGATGGCGTGACAGTGCGCGGGCAGGGGATGGATCAGTCGATCCTCGACTTCTCGAGCCAGCAAGGCGCCGGTGAAGGCTTGCTGGTCACCAGCGACAATGTGGTGCTGCGTGACTTTGGGGTGGAGAATTCGCGCGGTGACGGGATCAAGTCCAAGGGCGCGGACAATATCGTGTTTTACAAGGTCCGCGTGGAATGGACCCGCGGCCCGCATCCGGAAAACGGGGCCTATGGCGTCTACCCGGTCGAAAGCGAAAACGTCCTGGTGGACAGCGTCACCACCATCGCCGCGTCAGACGCCGGGATTTACGTGGGCCAGGCGCGCAACATCATCGTGCGCAATTCGGTTGCCAAATATAATGTCGCCGGGATCGAGATCGAGAACAGCTACGGCGCAGACGTCTATAACAACCTGGCGGTCAACAACACGGGCGGCATCTTGGTGTTCGACTTGCCTGACATCCCGCAGCAGGGCGGGCGGGATGTGCGCGTGTTCAACAATATCATTGTCGACAACAACACGCCCAATTTCGCGCCTGAAGGCAATATCGTGGCAGGCGTGCCAACCGGCATGGGTGTGATGGTGATGAGCCATTACAATGTCGAAGTGTTCAACAATGTGATGGCAGAAAACGCGACCGGTAATGTGCTGATCGTGGCCTATCCCAATGAAACCGATGATGCGGATTACAATCCCTATCCGGTCAATGTGCTGGTGACCAACAACATTCAGGGGCGCGCAGGTTACAAGCCGGCGTTTGACGGGGGTGACATGCTGGCGGCCGCATTTGGCGGGACCATCCCGCCGGTAACGCATGACGGGAATGGCAAGGACATCGTAATCGATGATGGAGTGCCGGTGCTGTCGCTCGGGCTGACGCGGCACGCCCAGCCAATTACGGAGGCGCAGCCACAAATGGTTGACCTGTCGCACGGCGGTGCGCGCAATCCCTCACTGCCGGAAATCACATTGCCTGAAGCGATGGAGGCGGTGGTCGCGCAGTGAAACGGGACGGGTTTCTGTGGTGCATGGCGGCGGCGCTGACGCTGGCTGTCGCGATTACCTCTGGCAATCCGGCAGAGGCGCGCAGGGCCGCGCCACAAGTCAATGACGCGGCAATCCTGGGCGATGGCGCTGAGAACAACCTGCCCCGCACGCTGGAAGAGTTCGGCTTCTTCATCCACGCCGATGCGCAGATCCCGACGCTGGGCGTGGTTCCCTATCGCCTCAACATGCCGCTTTACACCGATGGTGCGGACAAGCTGCGCTTCGCCTATGTTCCGCAAGGAAAGCAAGCGCTTGCCAATGGTGACGGGCTGATCGATTTTCCCGTAGGAAGTGCTCTGATAAAGACCTTTGCTTTCGGCGAAGGTGAGGGTCGCCGCCTGATCGAGACCCGCGTGTTGTTGCATCGGGCAGATGGTTGGCTGGCGCTACCTTATCGCTGGAACGAAGAGCAAACCGAAGCGCGGTTGGCTGTCGCTGGCGGGCGCGTGGCAGTGACCACGCCAGCGGGTGTTGAACTCAATTACCGCATTCCCAACAAGAACCAGTGCAAGCAATGCCATGCGATCGACGATGCCGTGGTGCCGATCGGGCCGAAAGCGCGCAATCTCTCTGCTGAGTGGCTGAGCGAGTTTGCCGAGGCGGGCCATATCGACAGTGTCCCTGAAGGAAGCGACATCCTGCCCATGTGGGAAGCGCGCTATGATGCGGATATTGACGATGCGGCGCGCGCCTATCTCGATGTCAATTGCGCCCATTGCCACAGGCCCGAAGGCAAGGCGTCCAATTCAGGTCTCGACCTGCGATGGGAGCAGCGCGAGCCGGTGGCATACGGGATTGGCAAACGCCCGGTGGCCGCAGGGCGCGGTTCCGGCGGGCTTGAGTTTGCGATCGCGCCGGGAGACCCGGCAGCATCCATCCTGGTCTACCGCATGGACAGCACCGATCCCGGAATTGTCATGCCGGAAATCGGCACCACCACTGTGCATGATGAAGGGCTGGAACTGATGACCAAGTGGATCGAGGGAATGCCGCAGTGAAGTGGGCGCTGAGAATTCTGGGCGCGCTTGTTGCGCTGCTGGTGATCGCATTCCTGTTCTTCCGCATAGCTGATACCGATCCGGCTGAAATGCGCGCCAAATATGGCGGCGAACCGTCGCAATTTGTCGAGCTTTCGAATGGCCTGACAGTCCACCTGCGCGACGAAGGGCCGCGCGATGGCGTGCCGATCATTCTGCTTCATGGTTCCAACGCCGATCTGCACACATGGCAGCCATGGGTGGATGCGCTCAAGGCCGACTACCGCGTGATCCGTTATGACCAGCGCGGCCACGGCCTGACCGGCGCGGCACCGGATGCAGATTACACGCTCGATGCTTTCACTGGCGATGTAGAACTGGTCGCGGATGCGCTGGGGCTGGAGCAATTCATTCTCGGCGGCAACTCTATGGGTGGCTGGATTTCCGCCGGTTACGCGCTGGATAATCAAGCGCGACTGGCGGGGCTGGTGTTGGTCGATGCCAGCGGTGCACCGATCGAACGAGACGGTCCACCACCCCTGGGCTTTCGCATCGCGCAAACGCCGGTGCTGCGCGATGTGGCGCGGCATTTCATGTCGCGTTCGATATTCGAACGTAGCCTGGCGCAATCGGTGTCGAACCAGGCAATCGTCACTGACGAAGAGATTGACCGTTATTGGGAGCTTGCGCGCCTGCCCGGCAATCGCAAGGCCACCATGCAGCGCTTTGCCACGCCGCGTGTGGTCTATTCGCAAGAGCAGATCGCGGCATTGGATGTGCCGACACTGGTGTTGTGGGGCGAGGAGGACGCGTTGATCCCGCTGGCGGCGGGCGACTGGTATGCCGAGCACCTGCCCAATAATAGCTACGTCACCTATCCCGGAATCGGCCATATCCCGCAGCAGGAACATGTCGCGCAGAGCGTGGAGGACCTGCGCCAATGGCTTGAACAATTGGTTCCGGCAGAGCCTGAAGCCTGAAGGCGGCGGGGTTTCAGCGGCATAATCCACACGGCTAAGCGGTGTTGCTCGATTGTTCCGGTTGTCGGCGGGGGCCTGCTCTCCTAATCGGCACGCACCGATGAGAGCGCCATACGCAGCCAATCCCGAACACAGCCGGGGTCGCGAATTCCCGCAAGAGCGCGCCGGTGCGCGCGGGCCGCGCAGCGAATTCCAGCGTGACCGGGACCGGATCATCCATTCGATGAGCTTTCGCCGCTTGCGCTCCAAGACGCAGGTGTTCATCTCGCCAGAAGGTGACCACTACCGCACTCGGCTGACGCATAGCCTTGAAGTGGCGCAGATCGGGCGAGTGATCGCGCGAGCGCTGGGGCTCGACGAAGACCTTACCGAAGCGCTCTGCCTTGCTCATGATCTGGGGCATCCGCCGTTCGGGCATGCAGGCGAAGATGCGCTGGAAGATGCGATGCAGCGCCATGGCGGGTTTGATCACAATGCCCAGTCGCTGCGCACTATCATGCGGCTGGAAAGCCCCTATCCCGGACATGACGGGCTGAACCTCACCTGGGACCTGCTCGAAGGGCTGGCCAAGCACAATGGCCCGATCACTGCGCCCAATTGGGCGCTGGCAGAGCTTGATGCGGCATTTCCGCTGGAGCTTGGCAGCTGGCCATCGCTCGAAGCGCAGGTGGCTGCGGTGGCTGATGACATTGCTTACGACAATCACGATATCGATGACGGCTTGCGCGCCGGTTTCCTGACGCTGGATGATCTGCTGCAGCTCGACTTTCTCGCTGACCAGTGGCGAGCAGTGGAGAAACGCTACCCCAATGCGCCGCGCGACCGGTTGCAGCGCGAGCTGGTGCGCGATCAGATCGGGTTGATGGTCAATGATGTGATCACGCACACGCGCGCACAGGCCGCTGGCTGCGGTTCGGTTGACGATGTGCGCGCCGCCGGGTGCCAGCTGGGCGGGTTTTCCCCTGCGATGGCGGAAGCCGAGCGAGGTCTGAAGCGCTTCATGTATGACCGGCTCTACTACCATCCTGAACAGGTTGCAGCGGCTGAGCGTGCGCATGATGTCGTGGCCCGGCTGTTTGCCGCCTATGCGCAGGATCCGGGGCTCATGCCGCCAGAATGGCAGGCGAGCCTGCCTGAAAGCGATCCCGGACGGGCGCGGTTGATTGCGGATTTCATCGCCGGGATGAGTGACCGTTTCGCGATCGAGCGCTGCACCGCGATTTATGGCGAGCGGCCTAATGGACTGACCAATGTCTGAGCCGGTCCGGATCGTTCTGGTCGGGGCCACCGGGCTTGTCGGGCGGCGAGTGATCGAAGCTTGCATCGGCCGCAATGACATCCGGCTGAGTGCAATCTCGCGCCGCGAAGTGAAACTGCCCAAAGGCGCGCGGATGGAGCTGTTCGTGGCAGAGCCTGACAAGTGGGGCGAAGTGTTTGACGCGCTGCAACCTACCGCATTGATCTCTGCTCTGGGCACGACGATCAAGAAAGTCGGCGGCGATGAAGAGGCATTCCGCGCCATCGATCAGCATCTGGTGCTCGACACAGCGCAAGCGGCGAAGGATGCAGGCGTTCGCCGGATGGTAGCAATCAGCTCGATCGGCGCTGACGCCCGGGCAAAGAACTTTTACCTGAGGGTGAAGGGGGAGACCGAAGCGAGCCTGTCCAAGATCGGCTTCAAGCGGCTTGACCTGCTGCAGCCGGGCTTGCTGCGCGGCCCGCGCGAGAATGACACGCGGGTTGCGGAAGGTATCGGTCAGATGTTCGCGCCACTGATCGATCCCTTCCTTGGCGGGAAGCTGCGCGATTATCGCTCGATTGACGCGGGGGTCGTGGCGCAGGCGGCGCTGGGCTTTGCTTCGCGCAAAGCGGCAGGGCGTTTCACGCACACGCATGACCAGATCGTGCGGGCTGCGCGCGAGTGGGCCAAACAGGGCAGCTAGCCAGCAAGCTGAAAGCGCGCTACGCCGGGCCGGAATTTCGGGGGAGGGCGCGGACACAATGATCCGCTGGGCAACCAATCTGTTTGCTGTCTGGACAGTGCTGGGCACGGCATGGGCTTGGTTTATCCCGGAGCATTTCCTGTGGGTGGTCGACGGGACCTTCCGCCCCTTGGGGCAATCGCTTGTCAGCGTGCTCTTAGGCGTGATCATGCTGGGCATGGGGCTAACGCTGTCGCCGCAGGATTTCGCCCGAGTGCTCAAATTGCCACGCGCGGTGGCGACCGGCGTGGTGCTGCAATTTACCGTCATGCCATTGGCGGGCATCACCTTCGCTACGCTTTTCGGACTGGAGACAGGCTTGGCCGTGGGGCTGATCCTTGTTGCCTGCTGCCCCGGTGGCACGGCATCGAACGTGGTCGCTTATCTCGCACGCGCCAATCTGGCACTATCAGTCACGATGACACTGGCTTCCACGCTGATCGCGGTATTGCTCACACCGTTGCTGACGGGTTGGCTCGCAGGCGTATTCGTGGAAATAGACCGCTGGGCGCTGTTCCGCGGCATGATCACAGTCGTCTTGCTGCCGGTCATTGCCGGCGTGGTGCTGAACCGAATGTTTCCAGCGACGACCGCCCGCATAGCCACAGTTTCACCGCTTGCGTCTGTCATTGGCGTGGTCTTGATCGTAGGCGGGATCATCGCTCAGTCGAAACCGCTGATCCTTGAACACGCAGGCGTGCTCTTGCTCGCCTTGCTGGCGCTCCACGCAACCGGATTTGCGCTGGGCTATGTCTTGAGCGCGCTGCTCAAGCTGGGCGAGGCAGAGCGGCGCACCTGCGCCATCGAAGTGGGCATGCAGAACAGCGGGCTGGGCTCGACGCTTGCATCAAGCCCCAGCTTCGCGGCACAATTCACGCTGCCCATGCAGGCCGCACTGGCCCCTGTGCCAAGCGCGGTTTCAGCGGTTTATCACGTGGTGATCGGCAGCTTGCTGGCGGCGTGGTGGCGGCGCAGCGCAACAGGAGAGAGCGAATGAGTTGGGATGCAATCTTTGGAGCGGCGAACATGCTTGCTCTCCTCGCTTGGGTCAGCCTGATCCTGCTTCCGCGCTGGCCCGCCTTGCTCAGCGCGATCCTCTACCTCGTCGTTGGCCTGCTCAGCATGCTTTATGCCGGGATACTGATCGGGCTGGTGGGCGGTTTCGTCGATCCCGGCGGCGACATGACTGGCGGCAATTTCAGCTCTATCGAAGGTGTGCAAACGCTGTTTTCAGCCAAGGGCGGGCTGACGATGGGCTGGATCCACTATCTGGCGTTCGATCTGTTCGTTGGCCTTTGGATCGCGCGCGATGCCGATGCCAAGAGCTTCTCGCGCATCCTGCAAGCGCCGATCCTTGCCGCAACCTTCCTCGCCGGGCCACTGGGCCTGTTCGTGTGGCTGCTGGTGCGTGAGCCGCGCGCACGGGCGCTAGGCCGCTGGAGCTGATTGCTCGCGCTGCCTGAGAGAAGGAACAGTTTTGCAATTGCCGGATTTTCCCTAGGCAATATGCAGGCATATGAGAGGGAGAGACCGCGATATGGGCCAGAACGCCTACCACACCTTGGCGAATTTCGATGACATCCTGAAATTCTGGGCCAGCGAACGCCCCGATGATGTGGCGCTGGAGCAAGACGGGCGCACCACCAGCTATGCCGAGCTGGAAGAGAACACGCGCCGGATTATCGCGCTCATGGCCGCCCATGGCGTCAATGCAGGGGATCGCGTGGCATGGCTGGGCAAGAATTCAGACCTCTATTGCCAGCTTTATCTTGCCGCGGCGCGCGTGGGCGTTGTGATGGTGCCGGTGGGGTGGCGGCTCGCGCCACCTGAAGTTGCCTATATTCTGAAGGACACCGGCGCGAAGATCGTTTTCACGGGCGAGGAATTCACGGAAACCGCCAGCAGGATTGCGCCTGATCTGCCTGCCAATCCCTTTGTCATGGGCGAGGCGCAAGCGCGGCAGGCGATCGCCGCCACAGAGCCGGGCGAACATCAGCGCGTGAGCGATGATGCTCCAGTTTTGCAGCTCTACACATCAGGCACTACGGGCAATCCCAAGGGCGTGATGCTGTCTAACGCCAACCTCTTGGGCCTGCGTAATCCGGGCAATGAAGCGGGCCTGAAATGGAATTTCTACGAGCCGCGCGAATGCATGCTGGTCGCGATGCCGTGTTCGCACATTGGCGGAACCGGCCTCGTCAATATTGCGATCGTCAACGGCATTCGTACGCTGGTGCAGGCCGAATTTACGCCGGTGGGCGTGCTGGAAGCGATCGAGAATGGCGCAACGCATATGTTCATCGTGCCTGCCGCGCTGCAAATGGTGGTGCAGCATCCGCGTGCCAAGGAAACCGATTTCAGCCATCTCAAATATCTGATGTATGGCGCGGCTCCCATGCCGCTCGAACTGCTGAAGGAAGCAGTGCGCACCATGCCCAATGCCGGTTTCCTGCAAGCCTATGGTATGACGGAGACTTCAGGCACGATCTCGATCCTGCCGCCGGATGATCACGTGCTGGAAGGAAACCAGCGCATGCGTTCTGCCGGAAAGGCCGTGCCCGGCGCGAAAATCGAAGTTCGCGGGCCGGATAACAAGGAAGTGCCGTTGGGCGAGATCGGCGAGGTGTGCGTGCACTCGCCCTCGAACACCGCAGGCTATTGGCAATTGCCCGACGCGACCCGCGATACGATCGATGATGATGGTTGGCTCCACACCGGCGATGCCGCGGTGATGGATGAGGACGGCTACATCTACATTCAGGACCGTATCAAGGACATGATCATCTCGGGCGGTGAGAATGTCTATCCGGCCGAAGTCGAGAACGCGATTTTCGGGCATCCCGCTGTTGCAGAAGTGGCGGTGATCGGTGTGCCTAGCGAGCGTTGGGGCGAAGAGGTGAAAGCCTGTGTCGTCGCCAAGCCGGGGATGGAGATCGAAGAAGGCGATATTATCGCCTATGCGCGCGAGCGCGTGGCCGCGTTCAAGGCGCCCAAGAGCGTTGACGTGATCCCTGAAATGCCGCGCAACCCCTCTGGCAAGATCCTGCGTCGGCAATTGCGCGAACCCTATTGGGAAGGGCAGGAACGCCAGGTTAGTTGAGGCGGCGCGGGTGAAGCGGCACGCCCCCGCGACTGAACGCAATCGCGAGCCCATTGCGGACGTTCTGGCACGAGAACTGCCAAAGGCAGGCACCGTTCTGGAGGTGGCGAGCGGAACAGGCGAGCACGCGGTATTCTTTGCTGCGCGTTTTCCTCAGCTTCAGTGGCAGCCGAGCGACCCCGATCCCGGTGCATTGGCTTCAATTGCCGCTTACCGCGCGGAATATAGCGGCGCGAACCTGTGCGAGCCGGCTCTGCTGGATGCTTCGCGTCAGGATTGGCCGGTTGAACGCGCTGATGCGATTGTGTGCATCAACATGGTCCATATCAGCCCATGGGCAGCGAGTGAGGGGCTGTTTGCCGGTGCCAAGCGCTTGCTGGACAGCGGTGCACCCCTGATCCTTTACGGACCCTATTTCGAGAGCGATGTCGAGACCGCGCCTTCAAACCTTGCCTTTGATGAGAGCCTGAAAGCGCGCGATCCGCGCTGGGGCATCCGCGATCTGGCCGAAATCGAAGATCTGGCTGCGCGGAATGGCTTCACGCGCAGCGCGCGCTACGCCATGCCAGCCAATAATCTTGTGCTTGTTTATCGCCGCAATTGAGCGGCCTTGCCTCAGGTCTCTTCGTCGACCGCGTCAGCAACCGATTTCAAGTCATCGCCTACACCGCGCACAGTGTTGCAGGCGGCGGTCGACACGATCAGGGCGCCGAGCAGGATGGGAGCGAGAATTTTGCGAGCCATCATGTTGTCTTTCAAGGGTTCCAACTAGCGCCATGTTTTCGCAGATTGAGCGCCTTACGCAAGCGCAAAAGAAAAGACCCGCGTTGAGCGGGCCCTTTCTTGGCAATGGATCAAACTTCAGGTTTCTTCATCAACCGCATCCGCTGCGGAATTCAGATCATCTCCCACACCGCGCACCGTGTTGCATGCCGTTGTCGAGATGGCCATCGCGGCAAGCGCCGCGCCAATCAATGCCTTGCGTATCATGTCATTCTCCTTCTCGTTCATGACTATACCAATTCAACGTAGGAAGAGTGCAAGCCGTTCCTAAGGATTTGCGGCCAGATTGCGCGCAGGGCGCGATAAACGGTGTTCGCGCCAGGCAATCAGCATGCCTGCGCCGACGATCAAAGGCGCTCCCAACCAGGTTGTTGCAGGGGGCAAGCGGTCGAACAGCGACCATCCCAGCAAAGTCGCCCAGATCAGCGCGGAATAATCCATCACGATCACACTTGATACGCTGCCATAGCGCAATGCGCTGGTGAGCAAATATTGCCCCAGCAGTCCGCTGGTGCCCAATGCGATCAGGTAGAACCATTGCTCTGCGGACTTGGCTTGCCACACGAAAGGTAACGTCAGGGCCAATAAGGGCGCGGAGAAAAGCGCGAAATAAAAGACGATGGTGAGCGAGTCCTCGGTCTTGGTCAGATCCCTTATATAGATCGAGATCAGCGCGATCATGAAAGCGGCGCCCAGCGCTACAGCTGCTCCTACAAGCGGAATATGCCCGTCACCGGGCTGCGCGATTACAAGCACGCCTGCAAAGCCCAGCATAACCGCACCCCATCTCCAGATGCCTACCTTTTCATGCAGGATCAGCGCGGAAAGGATCACCGCCCAGATCGCCGCGGTGAAGTTGAAACTGGTCGCTTCAGCCAGCGGCAGCAGCGTCACTGCCCCGAAGTTGAGCGTCATGCCGACGAGGCCAAGCACCGCACGCATGCCGTGCTGACCCATGCGGTTGGATTTCAACTGGCCAAGCTTGCCGGTTGCCCAGAACATAAGCAAAATCAGCGGGATCGATGGCAATTGCCGCCAGAACAGGATTTCCGGCAGCGCCAGCCCGCTCTCGCTGGCAAGCTTCACCAGCGCCACCATGACGGACAGCGTTGCTGCTGCAGCAAGCCGGAGCAGCAAGGCGTAGAGCGGGCGTTGGGCAGGAGAGGCGTCAGTGCTCACTTGCCCGGCTGTAAGCTCGTTTGTGGCGCGCGCAAGCAGCGAGGGATTGCGGTGCAGCGATTATGACCCCATTTGCCCCGCATGTTTTCAGGGTTCCTGACCTTTGCCAGCGAAGCAGATATGGTTGCGCTCACCGGCGCAGGATTCATGGCGCTGGCGCTGTTCGCATTGGCAGCAGACAAGCTTCGTTCGCGCCGCGAGCGGCTTGATCGCCTCGACAGCGTTGGTTGGGTGCCATGGACTGCGGTATTCCTGGGCAGCGCGATCATCGGCGGCGGTATGCTGGCGCTAAGCCTGCCGACAGCGCTGTTTGGAAGTTGAGGTGTCGCGCCGGCAAAGGCGCGATTTCACCTCTTTACAGACACGCCTCAAGATAAGCCTGATCGAAGCCGAACTGGCGCGCTTTTTCCAGCGTGTAGGGGCGCAGGCCCGAACTGCGGAACTCACCCAGAATCTTGCCGTCGTCGGTCTCGTCCAGATATTCGAACTTGAACAGCTCCTGCGTCACGATCACGTCGCCTTCCATCCCGATGACCTCGGTGATGTTGGTGGTGCGGCGCGAACCGTCGCGAAGGCGCTTTACCTGCACGATCAGATCAACCGATTCAGCGATCTGGCGCGAAATGGCTTCCTTCGGGATCTTGATGTCGCCCATCAAAATCATGTTTTCCATACGGCCCAGGCATTCGCGTGGGCTGTTGGCGTGCAGCGTACACATCGAACCGTCGTGGCCGGTGTTCATGGCGGCGAGAAGGTCGAAACATTCCGCGCCACGAATTTCGCCCAGGATAATCCGGTCAGGGCGCATACGCAGGGCGTTCTTCACCAAGTCACCGATGGTAATCGCGCCTTGGCCCTCAAGGTTCGGAGGGCGGGTTTCGAGCGGCAGCCAGTGCGGCTGCTGCAAGCGAAGTTCAGCCGCGTCTTCGATAGTCAGCACGCGCTCGCCCGGGTCGATCATCTTCGACAGCGCGTTGAGCATGGTCGTTTTACCCGAGCCGGTACCGCCCGAGATCACGATGTTCATCCGGCATGCGCCCGCGATTTTCAGCGCGGTACACATCTTCTCGCTCATCGAACCGAATTCCTTGAGCATGTCCAATGTGATCGGCTTCTCGGAGAACTTACGAATAGAGATCGCGGTGCCGCGCAACGAAAGCGGCGGCACAATCACGTTCACACGGCTGCCGTCCTTCAAACGGGCGTCAGCAAGCGGGGTGGTCTGGTCAACACGGCGGCCAACCTGGTTCACGATGCGCTGTGCAATCTGGAAGAGATGACTTTCGTCGCGGAACTGGATCGGGGCGAGCACAAGCTTGCCCTTTTTCTCGATGTAGGTCTGCTGCGGACCGTTGACCATGATGTCAGACACGTCAGGATCATTGAGCAATTCTTCGAGCGGGCCGAAACCCAGCAGCTCGTCGATCAGAACTTTTTCAAGCGCGAACTGTTCACGGCGATTGAGCGTGACCTTCAGTTCGGCCAGCACTTCCATGATGATCGGGCGGAATTCTTCGGACAGCTCTTCCTTGGTCAGAGTAGCCGCAGCTTCCGGATCGACGCGCTCAAGCAGGCGCGGCAGCACCTGTTCCTTGATCTTGTGAATGCTGGCTTCAAAGCCGCCAACACCCGTTTCCTCATGCACCATGTTGGCGCGGTCAGCCAGGCGGCTCATCGCGTCATCGGTGGCTTTGCCTGATCCGTTGGTTGACGGCTGGGCAGGTGCTGAAGCGTCTCCCGCATCGGGTAGCGGCGGGAATTGCTCGCCGCCGCCTTCCTCTGCTTCAGCCGGCGCAGACTTGTCACCACCCTTCATGGGTCGTGCGACGCCAAAGGACGGACGCGCCCCGGGTTTCATACCCCCAGGTCCGGTCTTCCTACCGAATGCACTCATTCCAAGGCCCCCAAACGGCTAAGATCGTTTCCACAAGCCATCATCGCTCCATGGCGAAGAAGCTCTCTTCAAATTTGGTGAATAATTGGGAAACCTTATTATTTTCCTAAGCACTGGCGGGCGTGACAATGCGTCGCGCAAAGCCGGTTGCGCTTGGGTCAGGAGCTGTTAGCGCTGATGTTGGACCGAAAAATCACTTCCCGCACCGGACATCAGGAGACCTCCCTCAGGTGAACAATGATCGCATCGGTTTCCTGCTTGCTGTGGGAGGGTTCGCCACCCTTTCGATTGGCGATGCTGTGATCAAAAGCATGGCAGGCGAATGGCCGGTGGTTGCAGTTGCGGCTTTGCGCTTCACGATCGGTGCTGCCGCGCTGGCAGGATTGCTGCTTTGGAACGAGGGAGCAGCCGGTCTGAGGCCGGCGAACCCCTGGTTGCAAATCGCACGTGGCGGTTGCCTGGCCGTGTCTTCGCTTGCATTCTTCTCAGCGATTTATGTGATGCCGCTGGCAGAGACCATGGCGATCACCTTTCTTTCGCCGGTGCTGACTGCAATCCTGAGCGGACCATTGCTGGGCGAGCGAGTACGCAGATCGGCATGGATTGCGTCTGGTATAGCCTTGGCCGGAGTCACCATGATCTTGCGACCAAATCTGGCAGAGCTTGGCTGGGTTGCCTTCCTGCCGCTGATTGCGGCTGTATTCTTTTCGCTGATGATCATCGCCAATCGTGCATCGGCAGGCAAAGGCAGCGCGCTGGCGATGCAGGCCTATATGGCGGTGATTGCTGCGCCGATTCTGGTGCTGGCTGCATTTGGCGCTCAAGTGTCGGGCATTGGTGGCATCAGAATCGATTTCCCCGAATGGGATATTATTGCCCGCTGCGCCTTTGTTGCCCTCACCGCGACTACAGCGCATTGGCTGGTCTATCTCGGTACAACGCGTGCGGGCGCTTCGCAGGTTGCACCTGCATCCTACGTCCAGATACTCGTCGCGGCGCTTTTGGGCTGGTGGTTCTTTGGCGATGTGCCTGACATGCTTACAGTGCTGGGTGCCGTGGTGATTATCGCGGCCGGGCTTTACCTGTGGCGCGACAGCCAGCGAGTGATCGTCAGTTGAGTATTGGCCCATTGCTTGACGATGAATTCAGGCTACACGCAAGGCGCGGTTCAGGCGATGGGCGTATAACTGCGCTCTGCATCGATTAGGGGACAACAAAACAAGTCATGTGCGGAATTATTGGTATCGTTTCGGATGCACCTGTCGCTGATCGTCTGGTCGACGGGCTCAAGCGGATGGAATATCGCGGCTATGACAGCGCCGGGCTTTGCACGATTGACAATGGCACGCTGGACCGGCGCCGCGCCGAAGGCAAGCTTGCCAATCTGGTCAAGGTGCTTGCCGATCGGCCGCTTCCCGGAAATGTCGGCATTGCGCACACGCGCTGGGCGACCCATGGCGCGCCAACAACAACCAATGCGCATCCGCATGCAACCGCCGAGCTGGCGCTGGTCCACAATGGCATCATCGAAAACTACAAGGCCCTGCGCGACGAGTTGAATGGTGAAAATCGCGTCTATGAAAGCGAAACGGATACGGAAGTCGTCGCTCATCTGGTCTCTTCGCGGATCGAGAAGAGGCTCACTCCGCAAGAGGCAGTGGCAGAAGTCCTGCCGAAACTGCGCGGCGCTTTCTCGCTCGCTATCACGTTCCGTCAGTATCCAGACCTTCTGATTGGTGCCCGCCTCGGGTCACCGCTCGTGGTCGGGTATGGAGATGGTGAGATGTACCTTGGCTCTGATGCTCTGGCGTTGGCCCACCTGACGCAGCAGATATCCTATCTGGAAGAGGGCGATTGGGTCATCATTACGCATGACGGCGCGCAGATCTTTGACGCTCAGAACAATCCGGTCGAGCGTGAAGTGCGCCATTCAGGCGCGTCTGCGGCTGCGGTGGAAAAAGGAAACTTCCATCATTTCATGCAGAAGGAGATATTCGAACAGCCGACGGCGGTGGCGCAGACGCTGTCATCCTATTTGCGCCGTTCGGACAATACAGTTGCCTTGCCACAGTTCGATTTCGATCTTTCTGCCATCAAGCGACTGACAATCGTTGCCTGCGGCACGTCATTCTACGCCGCATTGGTGGCCAAGTACTGGTTCGAGCATTTTGCGCGGGTTCCCGTCGATGTCGATGTCGCAAGCGAGTTTCGCTATCGCGATCCGGTGCTGCAGGAAGGTGGCCTGGCGCTGTTTATCTCGCAAAGCGGCGAAACAGCTGACACGCTTGCAGCTCTGCGCCATTGCAAGGCGGCGGGGCAAACCATCGGAGTAGTGGTGAATGTCCCCACCAGCACGATGGCACGCGAAGCCGATTTGCTGCTGCCGACGCATGCAGGCCCGGAAATCGGTGTTGCTTCGACCAAGGCCTTTACTTGCCAGTTGGCCGTGCTTGCTGCGCTCGCGGCGCATATGGCCGTGAAAAAAGGCAGGATGAGCCGCGAAGAGGAACAGGGTGTTGTCCGGCATCTGCTTGAAGTGCCCGCGGCGTTGAATGCTGCGCTCGCTCACGATGAAGATATCGCTGCAATGGCGCATATGATCGCACCTACTCGCGATGTCCTTTATATCGGACGCGGGCAGGACTATCCGATCGCAATGGAGGGTGCACTTAAACTCAAGGAAATCAGCTATATACACGCCGAAGGTTATGCTGCAGGTGAACTGAAGCATGGCCCCATCGCGCTGATCGATGATGAAGTGCCGGTGATCGTGATCGCACCTTCGGGCCCACTGTTCGAGAAGACTGTGTCAAACATGGAGGAAGTGCGCGCGCGCGGCGGCAAGGTGGTGCTGATTTCTGACGCAGCGGGCCTGGCCGAAGCAGGCGAAGGCTGCATGGCGACAATCGAAATGCCTGAAGTGCACCCGCTAATCGCGCCGCTGGTTTACGCCGTACCGGTGCAATTGCTTGCCTATCACACCGCTTGCGTCAAAGGCACTGACGTCGATCAGCCACGCAACCTTGCCAAATCTGTGACTGTCGAATGATCCGCGTTTCGGGGGGTTGCCATTGCGGCGCAGTCCGCTTCGAGGCACAGGCCGAAGCCGAGCCCGAAGTACTCGACTGCAATTGTTCGATCTGTAGCAAGACTGGCTATGTGCACCTGTTCATTCCGCATGAGCGGTTTACGCTTCTGACTGATGACGCAGCTTTGACATCCTATCGTTTCGGCACCGGTTCCGCCGAGCATCTGTTCTGTAGCAAATGCGGCATTAAGAGCTTTTACCAGCCTCGCTCCCACCCCGAATGCTGGAGCGTTAACCTACGCTGCCTGGATCATGGCCACACGCTGAAGCCCAGTATCGTGCCTTTCGATGGCAGCAAATGGAGCCCGGAAGAGGAATTTCCCGGCTAAAATCAGGCGGGAAGCAATAATTCGATTTCATCGGGCTTTGCTTTACTGCCGGATAACCTTTCAAGGTTAATTGCGGGTTTGTGAGCGACCACGAATCCGCCTTTCTTGATACGTCGACCAAAATTTCGACGGCATCCATCCTCGGCTTGGGTGAGGCGAATGGAGTCGAAATCTCGCGCCTGCATGGTCTGCAATATGTCCAGATCACAAGAGGCAGCTTGATCTACGCCTTAAGCCAGCTCGGTCTTGCCGGGGCAGTGGCGTGGATCTTGTTTGGCGCCGTCCCTATGCTGTGGTTGGGCCTGTGGGGCGCCGCCATACTTGCCGTCCAGGCGCATGGCGCGCACTTTGAACGTGATTTTTTTGACGCGGAACGCCGCGTGATCACCAACATCGAACGCGCAAGACAAGCTGTCAGCCCCTTGCTGACCGGCATCTTGTGGTCAGCGGTGCTGGCATTCTTTGCGCCGCTTGCCGCGGGTCTCTCTATGATGACAGTATGGATTATCGCGGCAACGGGCCTGATAGCAGCGATCTATCATCATCGGACTGTGCCGACAGCTGTGTTGGCGCACTCTGCCGGGCTTGGCATGGTCGCGCCCGCAGCACAGATGATCGAAGGGCAATGGGCAACCGCATTTGCCATGTTGGCGTTTCTCGCAGTTTCAGTGATGGTCGCGATTGCTGCCGCGCGCAGTTTTATCGAAGCGCGGCTGGCAGAAGACAGCGTGGCAGAGAAGGATTCGGTCGTTTCGCTGCTGTTGCGCGAATTTGAAGAGAACGAGGCAGACTGGCTGTGGGAGGTCGACACGTCCCGGCGCGTGCGCTCTGTATCGCCGCGTTTCGCCTATGCCTTGAACCGGAAGCAAGGCGATGCCGAAGGGATGCCGCTGCTGGAAATGATCGCCGGGAAGGACTGGTCGCAAGGCAGGCTGCCTGCAAGTTTGCATGACCTTGCTGAGCGTTTGAAGAACCGCCAGCATTTCTCGCATTTGCTGGTGCAAGTATCGATCAAGGGTGCGCGTCGCTGGTGGGAGCTGTCAGGCACACCGATGCGCGATGAGCAAGGCAAGTTCCTGGGGTTCAGAGGCGTCGGATCAGACGTGACAGCGCAGCGCGAATCCTCCGACCAGGTTGCATACCTCGCACGCTTTGACACGCTCACCAGTCTGCCCAATCGCTTGCAACTGACAGAGGCACTGGGCGAGGCGATGCAATATGCGGCGCAATGGCGCACACGCTGCGCTTTCCTGATGATTGACCTGGATCGCTTCAAGTCAGTCAACGACTCGCTTGGTCATCTGGTTGGTGACCGGCTGTTGACGCAGGTTTCGGCGCGATTGAAGTCGCTGATGGGGAACAACCTGCTGTGCGGACGACTGGGCGGCGATGAATTCGCTGTCGTTCTGCGTGATGCAACGGACCACCGGGTCATCGAAACGGTTGCCAAACAGATCATCGAAACGCTGTCCGAACCCTATCTGGTAGACAATCACACGCTTTATGTCGGTGCCAGTGTCGGCTCTGCGATCGGCCCGCGCGATGGCCGCTCGGTCGAGGAATTGATGCGCAATGCCGATCTGGCGCTTTACCGCGCCAAGGATCAGGGCGGGGGCAGCCATTGCCAGTTCGAGCCCAATTTGCATGCTGTTGCGGAGGAACGCCGCCAGCTCGAACTATCATTGCGCATGGCGCTTGAGCGGGACGAGATGTTGCTCAATTTCCAGCCGGTTGTTGATGCCAATACGGAGCAGGTGGTCAGCTTCGAAGCGCTGGTGCGCTGGGACAGCAAGGATCACGGCATGGTCAGCCCGGTGAAGTTCATCCCCATCGCAGAGGAAACGCGCCTGATCATTCCGATCGGCAAATGGGTATTGCGCGAAGCATGCAGGCAAGCGCGCGCCTGGCCTGAACACATCAAAGTCAACGTCAATGTGTCACCGGAGCAATTGCTGGATCCCGGCTTTACAGACGATGTGGTGCTCGCTCTGGAGGAAACGGGATTGCGTCCTCAGCGACTGGAAATCGAAGTCACGGAGAGCATCTTCCTGCGCGATGCCAGCATTGCCCGCAGCTCTCTGGAGCAGATCATGGCGCTGGGTTGCAGCGTCGCGCTCGATGATTTCGGGACTGGTTATTCCTCGCTTGGTTATATTCGCAAGCTGCGTTTCTCAACCATCAAGATCGACCGCACCTTCGTGAAAGGCGCAGAACAGCAGAATGCAGAGAGCCTGGCGATTATCCGTGCGGTTGTAGCCATGGCGCAAAGCCTCGACATGACCACGACAGCCGAAGGCGCAGAAACGCTGGAAGAAGTGAACATGATCAGGGGTCTGGGCTGCGACAAGATCCAGGGCTACTATTTCGGGCGACCGATGGCCGCAGAAGACGCGCTCAAACTGTTCAATTCATCCGAAGATCGCCGTTCGGCTTAGGCGCGCAACGCTCAAGCGTCGATCAGGGCCCCGACCGCGCTTTCGAACAGTCGCAATCCATCGCTGCTGCCAAGCACATCTTCGATCGCGCGTTCGGGGTGCGGCATCATGCCCAGAACATTGCCTTGCGCGTTGAGAACACCGGCGATGTCACGGCGCGAACCATTGATGGGCTGGGCATAGCGGAAAGCGACCCTACCTTCACATTCAAGCCGGTCCAGCGTGACATCATCAGCGAAGTAATTGCCGTCATGATGGGCCACGGGGATGTGGATCACTTCTCCGGCCTCGTATCCGCTGGTAAATAGAGTCTGGTTGTTCTCGACGATCAATTCGACAGTGCGGCAGATGAAATTCTGGCTGGCATTGCGCATCAGCGCGCCGGGAAGCAGCCCGGTTTCAGTCAGCACCTGGAAGCCGTTGCACACGCCTAGCACAGGCACGCCGCGCTCTGCCGCTTGCACGACTGCGCGCATGATCGGGCTGCGCGCCGCCATGGCGCCTGAACGCAGGTAATCGCCGTAGGAAAACCCGCCGGGAAGGGCGATAAAGTCCAGTTTCTCAGGTAGTTCGGCATCGCCATGCCACAGGCGATGCGGCTCCTTGCCGGTCACTTTCTCGATCGCAACAGCCATATCGCGGTCGCAATTCGATCCGGGAAACGTGATGACTGCCGCTTCGAAAGTCATCAGGCGGGCTCCACCTGATCAAGCTTCTCGATCGAATAATCTTCGATCACCATATTCGCGAGCAGCTTGCGGCACATATCGTCGAGCGTTTCATCGCTGGTGTTGTCAGCCACGTCCATTTCGATCACGCGGCCGATGCGAACATCCTCCACCCCGTTGAATCCAAGCCCTTCGAGCGAGTGGTGAACCGCGCGGCCTTGCGGGTCGAGCACGCCGGGCTTGAGCCGAACTAGGACGCGAACTTTCATGGCAATGCTCCTTGCGAGACCGGGTGTGTGGCAGCGTTCAACGTGCCGCTGCATATTGGCTGGAGCCTATAGCGTTCTGCGCGCTGAGCGCAATCTGTCTGAGCAGCATTCCCACTGCGCGATCGGCTATTCGGCGCTCGCAGCCTCGATTTCGCCTTGCGGGACAACCAAGAGCTCAACTTCGTCTCCGGCAGTGAGGTAGGCATTGACCGCGGCGTGGATATCCGCGGCGGTGAATCCCTTGAGGATGCCCGGTGCGGCGGAATAGCGGCCAAGCCGATCAGCTTCGCTTTGCGCGCGATCCGCGAGCGACATCCATCCGCCGAGCGACTTGAGCATGTTCTCGAAGGATTCAAGCAGCGGCTGGCGGGCGCGATCGACCAAGTCCTCGTCGATCCCGCGCCTCATATCGTCAAGCATCTCGGCGATCGCCGCCCGTGCTGCATCCAATTGCGCGTATTCTACAGACACGCTGATGCTGAAGGTGCCATAATCGCGCCATACGTTCGAGGTGGAGCTGTCTGCGCTGGGTGAATAGGCCTGTCCCAGTTCCTCACGCAGTGTTTCCTGCAAGCGCACACGGACCGCGCGTGCTAGCAGTTCAAGCCGCATCGCTTCGACCAGATCGGAGTCATCGGTGGTGGGCCACACCAAGCGGATCAGGGCCTGATCAGCTTCCCCGCTGTGCGTGATGGTGTGCGTGTCGCGCTGCGCCGTAAAACTGCGCTGGCGGGCTTCCTCGCGCGCCAGGAATTCGCTTTCGCGAGGGGGCAGGGCGCCGAATGTCTTGGCCACTGCGTCAATCGCGGTCTGTTCGTCAAAATCGCCCACCAGCGCCAGCTCGATCGCCCCATTGGACAGTCGATCGCCAATATCCTGCTGCAGCTGTTCGTATGAGCGCTGCGCATAGGCTTCTTCAGGCTGCAAGGTGAAGCGAGGGTCACCATCTGACAGGATCCGGCCCAGCGCGTTGCCCAGCGCTTGCCCCGGTGTCGCATCCATGCTGGCGAAGAATTGCGCGATATTGCGGCGATATCGCTCCTCTCCTTCGCTGCGATAGCCGGGGTCCGTCAGCCCGGCCGCGAGCACTTGCAGCTGCAATTCCAGATCGCGCGGAGTGGTGCCACCGCTCATGACAAAGGCATCCTCTGTCGAACTGAACGGAAACCTGACGCTGCGACCGGCGAGCACGCTTTGCAGCTCATCCTGGCTATGCGCGCCAAGCCCGCCTGCCGGAATAGAGGATGCGAGGACAGTCTTGAGCGGATCGTCAGCCGTGTTGAGCAGGCTGCCGCCATCGAGCGTGACTCGGAAGCTGACACGATCCTTGCGGATGTCAGTCTGCTTGAGGTTGAGCCGCACACCATTGGCAAAGCGGATCAGGCGGAAGCCGAATTCATCGTTGCGCATGTCGGAGATGATCTCTCCGGGATCGCCGAAATCCTGGTATGCAAACTCTACCGCGTCGCTAAAGTCGGGTGCGACAATTTCTGCGGCCATGGCTTCGTTCCACGCGCTGCGCAATGCATCTGCGCCGCCTTCGGGTTCAGCGCGACCCTGAAACCGGACCAGCGGGTCGACGAGTTCGGCCATATCAGCCTTGATCGCAGCCAATGTTGCCTCCGGTGTGATCTGACCTGCAAAATTCTCGAACCTTTCCAGCGAGCTTTGCGGCGTTGACGGCACGCGTTCTTCCAGCACCAGATCAAGCGCCAGGCTGACCAGCGAGCTGTTGGTGCGCGTATCGACACCGCTGACGCTGTTTTCCAGCGACGTGCGGATGCGCGCCAGTTGCTCGGCAACTTCTGCTTCGCTGAAGCCATATTGCAGCGCCTGGCGCAGTTCGATTGCCGCCGCGATCAGGCCAGCACGCCACTCGCCGTCCGCCGCGTTCACTGTGAGATCGGTTGAGCGCGCCTCTTCGAAAAAATCGCTTACATTGATGCTGGCGCTGCGAAACGGGGCGTTGCCGCCGAGCGCCAGACGCTGCAGCCGGCGGTTTATGATCCCGTAGCCAATTTGGCGCAGCAGGTTCTGCTGGCGCATTGCAATGGTGTCTGGCCGATCCTGCCACGGCGAATAACGCAGCACGCTGACGCTTTCGGGAAGGGCAGGGTCGACATAGATATCGGTTTCGCCGCTTCGCGCGATGTCGAGCGGGCCATATTCCGCTTCGCCGGGCAAGGGTGCGGCTTGCCAATCGGCGAACCAGCGCTGCACACGCTGTTCCATCAGTTCCAGCGGGAAGTCGCCTACAATCACCAGAGTCGTATTGGCCGGCACGTAATTGCGCTCGTAATATCCGCGCAAGTCTGCGGCAGTGGCATTCTCAAGCACTTCCAGCGCGCCGATCGGCAAGCGATCGTTCAGTCGCGCGCCGCGTGCAACAAAGTCCAGCTGGTCTTCGAGTTGCTTGTAAGCGAAATTGCGCCTGTCGCGCCGCTCGGCGAGGATGATGCCCCGTTCACGTTCGATCGCATCCTGTTCGATCAGCAGCTCGCTTGCAGTCTCGCGCATCAGCATCAGCGCGGTGTCTAGCAGAGCCTCGTTATTGCGCGGCAGATTAAGCATGTAGAGCGTGCGATCGATCCCGGTTGATGCATTGGTGTCCGGGCCAAAGGCCAATCCCTCGCGCTCTAGCAAAGGGATCATTTCACCTTCCGGAATGCGTGCAGAGCCGTTGAACGCCATATGCTCCACGAAGTGGGCAAGGCCGCGTTCGCTGTCTGTCTCGTCGATCGAGCCTGAGTCGATCAGCATGCGCACCAGCGCGGTGCCTTCCGGGGTGGCATTGGATCGCAAGACATAGCGCATGCCATTGTCCAGCACGCCGAAATGGAATGCCGGATCGACCGGGATATCGCTCTCTTCGAAGGCCCACAGCGTTTCGGCTGGAGCGGTGTCCTGCGCGGCAATCTGTGCGGGCGTAAGGGCAAACGCGGCCAGCGCCGCCAACAAAAGCTTCAATCGCATCATGCCTGCTTAGCTGGATCAGCCAAGCTGACAAGGTGCTGAACCAAAGGCATGCCCGGAAGGGCTATTTCTTGGGCGGTTTCGGTGGCGTGCGCAGACGGCTGCGATGGGCGGACATATCGAACACTTCGCCGGGGCCGCTGCTTTCGTCATCCTGAAGCAAGCCCAGCCGCCGTGCGACTTCCTGATAAGCTTCGCTTTCACCGCCCAGATCGCGCCGGAACCGGTCCTTGTCGAGCTTTTCGCCGGTCTTCATGTCCCACAAGCGGCAGCCATCGGGACTGATTTCGTCGGCCAGAATCACGCGGCTGAAATCGCCATCATAGATGCGACCGAACTCCAGCTTGAAGTCGACCAAGCGGATGTCGATCGCTGCGAACATGCCGCACATGAAGTCATTGATGCGGATTGCCATGCTGGCGATGTCCTGCATCTCTTCAGGGCCAGCCCAGTTGAAGCATGCGATATGCTCTTCCGCGACCAGCGGATCGCCCAGCGCATCATCCTTGTAATAATATTCGATCAGCGTGTGCGGCAGCGGCTCACCCTCTTCGATGCCCAAGCGCTTCGAAATCGAACCCGCGGCGACATTGCGCACAACCACTTCGATCGGAATGATTTCGACCTGGCGCACCAGCTGTTCGCGCATGTTGAGGCGGCGAATAAAGTGCGTCGGGATGCCAATATGCGCAAGGCGCGTGAACACATGTTCGCTGATGCGATTATTGATCACACCCTTGCCGTTGATTGTGCCCTTTTTCTCGGCATTGAAGGCGGTCGCATCATCCTTGAAATACTGGATGATAGTGCCCGGTTCAGGGCCTTCGTAAAGGATCTTGGCCTTGCCTTCGTAGATCTGGCGGCGACGCGACATGGTGGGATTCTTCCTGCTATAAAAACGCGCTGCCCCGGCTTGCCATGCAGCGATGCAAAGCGGAGGCCGGGGCGACATGGAATGCCATACAGGCAATGGCGCCGCGTGGCAATCGAGGCCAGGCAATCTGGCATTCGGGACCAAAGCCTGTGTCTGCGATCTCCGGCATTGCCGTGCTGCCCCATACCTTGCTATCGGATGGACAGGTGCCGGGACAAACATTGGCACTGGCTGCGCGCCTCAAAGTGTAGCGAGCACGATGGAAAGGTTGAGCTGTGATCCGCAAGGCATTTACTGAACACCCCGCTTCGGTTGGCGAAAACTATTTCCAACATTGTCTCCATGCGAACTCGTTTGGCATTCGCATGGTGATTGGCGGTTTCGCCTGCATGCTCCACGGCTTTTTGCCGTTCCTGTTCGTCAAGACCGGCAGCGAGCAGATATCGCTATTGCATGACCGCATGATCGTGAACCGCAGCAAGTTGCTGGAGCCACTCGATTTCGTGATCTGATGCGTGCTGCGCTGATCGCGCGCGCAGTGGTGCCTCGGGGCGGGATCGAACCACCGACACTACGATTTTCAGTCGTATGCTCTACCAACTGAGCTACCGAGGCATCGCTGCGGCGACGGTGTGAAAACACCGGCGAGCGAGTGAGAGCGCGCCTATGGCGAAGGCGCGCGAGCTTGGCAAGGGGGAATTGGCTTTTTCCGCTCAGTCGCGCTCTTCGCGGACAATTTCATTCGCGATTTCTTCAGGCGAGGCCGGGCGGCCGGGCACGGCGTAGCCTTCGCCAAACCATTGCGCCAGATCGCGGTCCTTGCAACGCTGCGAGCAGAATGGACTGAACTCCTCGCTCCGCGGTTTCTTGCAGATGGGGCAGGGACGTCTTGCTGTGCTCATGAGCCTAGCACCTGCGCCTGTGCGGCCTCGAGCGCAAGCCCGGGATCGGCCTCTATCCGCACTTCGCGCCCGGTTCGCCGCGAGAGTTCATCAAGCCAGTCCGGCTTGAGCTTGGCCTTGAGGGCAGGGTGCAACGTCAGCAGCACTATCGCGCCATGCCCCTCTGCCCGTTCGGCAATTCGTAATGCGTGCCGTGCACACAGGCCGACGCGCGAAGTGGCAAATCGATGGAGCAATGAAGGCCCGTCGTGGCGCGAGACAAGCTGTACAAAGCCAAAACCGTTCATTGCGGTGCGTTCGTGCGGCCAATCGTCGAGCGCCGCGTCAAGCGCGGCATCGACGACCTTGCGTTCCGCCTTTGCTTCGATGGTCGGGAAATCTATCCCGATCGAGCCGCCCAGATCGAACCAGAGCAGGCCTTTTGCGATAGCCGGGATCGCTGCAAGGGCGAGTTCGCGTGGCGGCAACGCACCATCCACATCGATCAGGGTCATCGCCGGAGTAACGCTGAAAATCAGCGAGCCGCCCGGAAAATCGATTTGGCCCGATGAAGCCGCACTCCAGACGTCTTCCCACGCGCCCGCCGGAAAGCTGCGAACATCGCGTGCGTCCAGCCCTTCAAAGGGTGATGCCTTGCCTTGCAATATGCCATCGGTGACGCGGCCTTGCGCCAGTTTCAGCCGGCCACGCTCCGCAACAGGCGGGCGTGTGATGGCGACCTCTACTCCGCTGCCTTCAGTCACATCGCGCGGAATCCGGTCCAGCAAAATCTTCTGTGTGCCGCTTGCGGTCTCTGCCGTTCCTCTATTCGCGCCAGCATTGCGCGAAGTAAGTCTGGCAGGGATGGTCTGGCCTGCAAAAAGCTCTCCGGGCCAGAAGAGCTTTGCGGCCAGCACCTGCTCGCCTTCGATAAGCAAGGCACGGTGTTCGCCGATGCCGCGCTCAACCAGCCACTCAGGCAATTTCGAACCCTGCCGATTTGAGCAGCGCGCGAGTTTCAAACAAAGGCAAGCCAACAACGCCGGAATGGCTGCCCTGGATCCACGCAATCAGCCCTTCAGCAGCTCCCTGGATCGCATAGCCACCTGCCTTGCCTTCCCAGTCGCCACTGGCGAGGTAAGCGGCGATCTCTTCCTCGCTCAGGCGCTTGAAGCGTACGATTGTTTCGCTCGATCTTTCGCGCAGAGTCCCGTCGGGTGATTTGAGCGCAATTGCGGACAACACGCGGTGTCTACGACCCGAGAGGAGTTCCAGGCACTGCCGCGCCGTCGCTTCGTCCTCTGCCTTGGGCAGGATGCGCCGCCCCAATGCCACGACGGTATCACCCGTCAGCACATGACCATCGCCCTTCGCCGCAAACGCCTTCTCGCGCGCCATGCGCCGCGCATAGTCGCGCGGCAGCTCGCCCTTGAACGGCGTCTCGTCGATATCGGCGGGTGCGATTGCAGCAGGTTCGATCCCGAGCCGCGCGATCAATTCGCGCCGCCTGGGGCTGGCTGAAGCAAGTGTGAGTGTCATTCCTCAATCCCTCGACACGCGCTCTCGACTATGCTCGATCGCAGCTCGGGACGAACGAAACGTCGCGGAACGGCCCATTCCACCGTTCGTGTCGAGTGGTCATCGAGCTTGCCGAGATGACCTGTCGAGACATGCAAACGACCTACTGCGGGCCAGGGCCTTGCCCCGGACCGCCGCGACCCGGCATGAAGCGATAGGTGATGCGCGCCTTGGTAAGATCATAAGGCGTCAGCTCGCACAGCACTTCGTCACCCACCAGCACGCGGATGCGGTTCTTGCGCATCTTGCCAGCGGTGTGCCCGAGCACTTCGTGACCGTTTTCGAGCTCGACCCGGAACATCGCGTTGGGCAGCAATTCCACTACCTTACCGCGCATTTCGAGGAGTTCTTCTTTGGCCATGTAAATCCTTGCAGTCGTTAAAAGTGCTGAACGCGCGCGCCCTTTAGCCTTCGCGGGAGCAAAAGGGAAGCCTCGTGCGTTGCAGATCGAATGCTCGGTGCGTCCGAAACGCAACACGCTTCGTGCCTGTTGATGCAAACCGATACATTTCAGCCACTTGAGAGTTGCTGCAAACTGAAGGAAACGCGCCGGCAATGACTTTGAAGAATTGCTTGATGCTTGGTGGCTGCCTTGCGCTCGCATGGTCCAGCGTGGCCACCGCGCAGGTGTCGCCGGTCAGCAGTGCCGCGCAAGGCGGGCAGAATGTGTTGAGCGGCGATTCCGAAATCGGGCCAGACAATGAAATTGTCGTGCGCGCCGAGCGGCTGCGCGGGCAGCTCAATGTCGAACAAGCCCCTGTGCTTGAACTCAATGAAGCGGACATTCAGGCGGTCGGTGCCAATTCCATCGCTGACCTGATTACCGCGATTGGCCCGCAAACCAGCTCTTCGCGCGGGCGTGGCGGCGGCCCGCCGGTGTTTCTGGTTAATGGCATCCGCATCTCCAGCTTCCGTGAATTGCGCAGCTATCCGCCTGAAGCTGTCGCCAAAGTTGAAGTCATGCCCGAGGAAGTGGCGCAAAAGTTCGGGTTTCCGCCTGATCGGCGCGTCGTCAACCTGATCCTCAAGGAAGATTATTCGAGCCGCGAGATAGAGCTTGAATTCGAGGCCCCCGATCGCGGCGGCTATTGGCGCAACGAGCAGGAATTCACGCTGCTCACGATCAATAATGGCGCGCGGCTCAACCTCAACCTCGAGCGGGGTGAAGAAAGCCTGTTGGGCGAGGCAGAGCGTGATATCGCGCAAACGCCCGGCTCGGTTTCGGATATAGTTGGCGATCCCGATCAGGCGCGGGCACGCAGCCTGGTGCCGAAGCTGACCGAGTATGAAGCGACGCTCAATTGGGCCAAGGCTTTCCTTGAAAGCGGGTCTTCGCTCAGTTTCAACGCGACTTACGAGCGAGAGGAGCGTTCGAGCCTCTCAGGCCTCGATTCGGTCCTGTTGACTGCAGCGGATGGCAGCACAGCGCTACGCACCTTTGGCGAGGACAACCCGCTGCGTGTGCGCAGTAACAGCGATAGCTTCTCCAGCGCGGGCAGCTGGACCATGCCGGTTGGCCGTTTCCAGATGACAGCGACTGCCGATGCAAGCTATTCCGAGAGCCGCAACAAGATAGATCGCCGTGCCGATACCCAGCCATTGATCGATGCAGCGCTGGCCGGAACGCTGGCGATTGATGGCGCTTTGCCTGAGCTTCCCGATGCCGGTTTCGATGTCGCTGACAGGCGCACGATTGTCTCTTCGAACAAGGTCACTCTGCAGGGTAGCCCGCTATTGCTGCCGGCTGGCGAGCTGACGACGACTGTCGATCTGGGTTTCGACTGGCGCCAGATCGAAGCCGATGACACACGGACGCTTGATGACAGCAAGCTGACGCGGCGGCGGCTTGAAGGGGGTGCAAGTGTGGCCATCCCGCTTACCAGCACGCGCGAGGGATTTCTTGACGCGCTGGGCAGTTTCACTGCCAATGCCAGCCTGGGGTTTGAAGACCTGTCGGACTTCGGTTCGCTGATGGACTGGACAGCGGGCCTCAATTGGTCACCGTGGAGCAACCTCGATCTGCAGGCGACCTATGTCTGGCGGGAAGCCGCGCCTTCGCTCAGCGATCTGGGTAATCCGCGCGTCGAAACCTTCAACGTGCCGGTGTTCGACCTCGTCAATGGCGAGACCGTGCTCGCAACGGTAATCTCCGGCGGCAATCCAGATCTGCTCGCGGAAACGCAGCGCGATTGGCGTTTCAGCGCCAATTGGGATTTGCCCTTCTGGGAGAACACACGGCTTTCCGCGGAATATATCCGCAATCGGTCGCGCGATGTGACGAGCGCTTTTCCGGCTCTTTCAGCCGAGGTTGAAGCCGCATTCTCCGATCGCGTAACGCGCGATGCAGCCGGCACTCTTGTCGCGCTTGACCGGCGACCAGTGACCTTTGCGCGCACACGCAGCGAACGGCTGGTGTTCGGGCTGACAACGCGGGGTTCATTCGGCCAGCTCGCCACGCGTCCGGGTGCCGGAGAACGCGGCGGCGCAAGGCGTGACGGGCCAGCGCGGCCCAGCGGGCAAAGCGAAGGGCGTGAAGGGCAGGCACCGTCCGCTGAGAGGCGCGGACCGCCCGGCAATCCGGTCGCATCCGGTTTCGGGCGTGACGGGCGCGGGCGTTATTTCTTCAATCTGACGCACACAATCGAGCTGACAAACGAAATCCTGATTGCAGAGGGCGGGCCGCAGCTCGATGTGCTGGATGGCGATGCGCAAGGCGACTTTGGTCAGGCGCGCCATTCTTCGCGGCTTGAAGCCGGCATTTTCCGCGATGGCATGGGATTTCGCCTGTCCGGCAATTACACCGGCAAGGCGCGGATCAATGGCAATCTGGCCACAGGCGCAAGCCCGCTGTTCTTCGATGATCTGCTGCGGTTCGATGTCCGCGTGTTTGCCGATATCGGGCGCTTGACCGGGACTGAGAGCGGGTTTCTCAAGGGGTTCCGGATCTCGCTCAGGGCAGACAATGTGTTTGACGGGCAACGCCGCGTGACCGACCAGAACGGCGATACGCCGCTGCGTTATCAACCGCTATTGCTCGATCCGGTTGGCCGCTATCTGGGCGTGGATTTCCGCAAGGTCTTCTGACCTTAATTGAAACCCGTCTTGGGATACATCCAGCTCTGCGCGAGCGATGGCTCGAACGGAACCCAATCATCTTCGGGTTGTGCAAGCCGGTCTGCAATCGCGATCATCACCGAAGGGTTCACGCCAAGGCCCAGATGGCTGGCATAGACTTCGATATTCTCGCTAGGCGTGCGGGTCGGCTTCTGCACTGAGCCGCGCCAATGGACCACGCCATCGGTCTTGGTCAGGATCGATGTGGTTGGCACTGGCGGGGCTTCATCCAGCCCCTGGAACCGGCCACCCTGCATCGGTTCAGGCTCCTTGCCATTGAGCAGTTCGAACAGTCGGCGGGCATTGGTGTGGCCGCGATCATCCGAGATCGGGCTGCCCAGGCTGATGACCAGGCGCACGCGATCAGGATGCAGCTTGGCCAGCTCGCGCGCCAGCACCCCGCCCAGGCTCCAGCCCACCAGTGACACCTTGCGCCCGCTTTCGTCATTAAGCCGTTTCAGCTGCGCTTCGAGCCGCGCGATAAGCGCATTGTCGACCCGCACATTGCGCCCGCTGTCCCAGCCATGCGCATCATAGCCCAGGTCTTTCAGCAAGCGGCGCATCGGCACGGTTGAATTGTTGGTTGCCATGAAGCCGGGCAGCACTTTCACGGCGTGGCCATCACCTTGCGGCAATTGCGAGAGGAACGGGCGAGTGAGGTAAAACGTGCCAAGCTCGAAAAAGGCACGCCCCTCTGCTAGCGCCCACAACTTGCTGGGTGGGCGCGCCACATGGTCAAACTCTTCCTCAACGGCAGCCAAAGTGGCCATATCTGTTTCCTTCCCGCGTTTACTGTTGCGACCCATCGGGCCTATTTCTTGGCCTTACTCGCGGCGCTTTCGCGCTTCGCAGCGGGCTTTTTTGGTGTTGATTGACGCTTGGCGCTGGTGGCGCCGGTCTTGCTGGGTGCGGCTTTCTTTGCCGCGGCCTTGCTTTTCGCAGCGGGGCTGCCCTTGCTGCCTGTCGCGCCTGTCTTGCTAGGCGCAGCTTTCTTGGCCACCGGCTTGCTGTCCAGCGCCTTTGCAGCGGCCAGCAATTCGGCAAAGCTTTCTTCGATGCATTCGATGTAGAACTCGGGATCGGGCAGCAGTTCGCGGCAGGCCGTGAAACTGATCGTGGCTTCATCGCAATAGCTTTGCACAACATGCCCCAGGCCAAGCCCGTCGGTGAGGCAAAGCAATCCCATCATGCTTTCCAGCTGCGCGCCGGTTGAATAGATCGGGATCGGCGGGCCAGGCACATTGGTAACGACAGTGGTGAAGGGAGGTCCGACCCGATTGGCCAGCCCAAGCCGGGTGTAGAGCTGCGCGCCCAGTGCCATGAACAGAGCCGGGCTCACCTTGCTCATCTCGGTCATGTTGCGAGCGCCCAGCGCGTCTGTCATCGCCTTCGAATTCGATGTCTGCGAATGGACATATTTGAGCCGTTCTGCCGGATCGGCAATATGCGTCCCCAACGGAGCGATCATCGCTGCAACCTGATTGCCCATGTCGTTCTTCTCGCCGGAAGAACGCACCGAAATCGGGGCCATCGCGGTCAGCGTCTTCTTCGGCAGATCCTCTTTCGACAGCAAATATTTGCGCATCGAGCCGCCAATGACAGCAAGGAACACGTCATTGACCTTCGATCCTTCCGCCAGCGCGCGGATTGCCTTGACATCGGCGAGCTTGAAGCTGCGTCCTTCGACCACGCGATGGGGTGAAATCACGCGGTTAAAGCGGGTTTTCGGCGCAACCATTTCGCCGGTCAGGTTGAATTCCTTGGAAACCAGCCCTTTTACGGCCTTGGCAATCCCCGGCGCAGCCTTGGCCGCCACCTCAAGCTGTTTGAGGGGATTGGTGACTGCGTTGAGATAGCTCTTGCCCAGCAGCTCTACCGGATTGGGAATCTTCTCCGGCTTCCATGTGTCGGGCTTGTCCGGCGGCGGCTCGTCTGCGCGAAGCGTGTGCATCGCTTCCATCAGGTCAATCCCGCTCATCCCGTCGATGGCGGCATGGTGAACCTTGGTTACCATCGCAAAGCAGCCCTTGGGCACGCCGGGTACATTGTCGAGCCCTTCGACCACGGTGAATTCCCATGGCGGGCGATCAAGGTCGAGCGGGCGAGCGAAGATGCGTGCCGCCTGGATACACAGCTGGCGCCAGTCGCCCGGCTGCGGCAGTGCGATATGGCGCACGTGATATTCCAGATCGAAGTCCGGGTCCTCGATCCAGTACGGATAGTCCAGGTCGAAAGGCACCCGCACCAGCCGCTGGCGGATTGTGCGGCTAAGCTGCATCCGGCTTTCGAAGAAATTCAGGATATCCTTGAACCTGACAAAGCCGCCAGGCGCGGTCGCCGGGTTGTAGATAAGGATCGAACCGATATGCATCGGCGAATTGCGCGTTTCCATCGCAACAAAAGACGAATCCATACCCTGCAATTGGCGCAAGGGCTCTCTCCCGTGTTTCAGCGGTGTTCCCGCCTGTTATGTTGCAGACGCTAACAGACGATCCGATTTGGTCAACTTTCCGCCCGCGTCAGTGCTTGCCCTAGGGGAAGCTGACGGAGAAGGTGGAGCGATCTAGATCACCTCGCCAGCCGCCACTGCGCTAGCCCAGGCCCATTGGAAGTTGTACCCGCCCAGCCAGCCGGTAACGTCGACAGCCTCCCCGATCGCGTAGAGGCCGGGAATCTTTTTCGATTCCATGGTCTTGGAGGAAAGCTCTGCTGTGGAGATACCCCCCACAGTCACTTCGGCCTTGGCAAAGCCTTCGCTGCCGTTCGGCTGGAATATCCAGCGCGCCAATCTAGCCTCTGCCTCGCGCAATTTGGCATCGGATGCATTGCCCAGCTCGGTTGGGAGCGCAATTTTGTCCGCAAGAATGTCTGCCAACCGGTCTGGCAAGGCCTCGCGCAGCACGGATTTCAGCGTTGCGCGGGGATTTTCGCGTTTCGCATCGAGCAGCCAGCCCGCTGTGCGATCGGGCAGGAAGTTGATCGAAACCGGGTCCCCGGGCTTCCAGTAAGAGCTTACTTGCAGGATCGCGGGGCCTGAAAGCCCGCGGTGCGTGAACAGCGCGGCCTCGGCAAAGCTTGCCTTGTTGGCGGATGCGATCACTGGCGCGGAAACGCCGGAAATCTCGCGGAACAGCACCTGTTCGCCGCCCAGCGTCAGGGGAACGAGCGCAGGGCGCGGTTCGACTACCTTCAGCCCGAATTGCCGCGCAAGGTCATAGGCGAATCCGGTCGCACCCATTTTGGGGATCGATGGGCCGCCGGTCGCAATGACAAGCGCGGGTACGGTATATGTGCTGTCTTGCGTGGTGACAGTGAATGTGTCGCTGGAATGCGCGACTTGAGCGATTTCCTGATCGCAGCGGATCGCCACATCGCCTTTTGCGCATTCGCTCAGTAGCATATCGACGATTTGCTGCGCCGAGCCATCGCAGAATAGCTGGCCCAGCGTCTTCTCGTGCCAGGCGATGCCATAGCTGTCGACCAGTTCGATAAAATCGCGCGGCGTGTACCGGGCTAGCGCGCTCTTGGCGAAATGCGGATTGGCGCTGAGATAGTTTGCGGGGCCTGCGCCCACATTGGTGAAATTGCAGCGCCCGCCGCCGGAGATCAGGATTTTCTTGCCGACCTTGCTCGCGCGTTCGAGCACCAGCACACGCTTCCCCCGCTGCCCGGCGCTGGCGGCGCAGAACAGGCCAGCCGCTCCGCCGCCCAGGATTATCGCATCGTAACTTTCAGCCATGGCCTATGCCGTTTCAGGCACGCCTTGTCCGTTGCGGCGGCGGGCGATGAAATAAAGCCCGGTGCCAACCACCAGCAATCCGCCGAATGTGGCCCACGAATTGGCTGTGGCATGCGTGGCCAGCCAGACACTGGATGCGAGCGCCAGCAGCACAACAATTCCATGCAGCGGATTGATAGCGCCTTCGCGCCTTTCGATCGCTGGAAGGGCCGCCGCGCTGATCACATAGGTTAGCAATCGGGTCAGCGTGCTGGCAGCGGCCAATGCGGCAAAGCCACCGGTCAGGCTAAGCAATGCCGATGAGAATCCATAAAAAAGAATCGAGTTGGCGGGGGTGAGGAAGCGCGGGCTGATCTGCGCGAACCATTGCGGCAACATGCCTTGTTCAGCCATGCCGAATGCCATGCGCGGCACAACGATCACGCTGGTGAAATTGTTCGCCATGATAGAGAAGCCAGCGGCAATCACGATCATGAACGCACCGATTTGGCCGAAAGCGATCTCGCCAGCCCCGGCCAGCGCATTGGTGTTTCCGGTGGGCTCGGTTGCTATCGCCATATAGGCCCAGATCACCGCCACGTAGATCAATGTAACGCCGGCCAAGGTAGCGATAAGAACGCGCGGCAGATCTCGCTTCGGGTCTTTCATTTCGCCTGCGGGAACGGTGACACCTTCAAAGCCGATGAAAGCATAGAAGGTAAGCAGGATCACCGTTTCTGCCTGGCTGAATTCAGGCAGGACTATCGCAGGTGCGTTGTAATTCCCGAAGGTGGCGGCCAGCACCAGAATACCCAGCGGCGCAAGCTTGAGCACTGTCATGAAGCCCAGCGCATTCACCGAGCTGCGCATGCCAAGCGTGTTGATAATCGTCAGGATCACGATGGTTGCGAAAACCGTCACACCCGCCGCGAACCCGCTTTCGAGCACGGGAAACAGCGCGGCGAAATAGCTCACCATCACATGCGTATTGGCGGCAAGCGAAACCATGCCGGAAGCATAGCGTCCCCAACCGGCCTGGAAGCCGGCGAAGCTTCCGAATGCGGTTTTGCCGTAAAGCACTGGCCCGCCTGTGCTGTCGAACCGCCCGGCGAGCCATGCGAATACCAGCCCCAATGGCAGGATCAGTGCGAAACCGAACACGATCATCATCGGGGCAAAGCTGCCGACTGCAGCCACCAGCACGGCGGGCAAGGCGAAGATGCCTGAACCGATCATCCCGTTGACCTGGAACAGGGACGTGCCGACAGCTCCCACAGTGCGCGGCGGTTTGACTGGTTCGCTCATTGGAATCCCCTTTCTGCCTTGCTGCAGGCAAACCCCGCTGCATGCAAGCGATTGAGATTGTTTCTACCCCGGCCTATCTCTGACGCGATGTCACGCGCCAAAGCAGGATCGATGGACAACCCGAGAGGGGCCGAGCGTTTCAATGAGGAGCGCGCGACCTATACGGTTGCCAGCGCGCAGCCCGATCTGGAAGCGGGGATCGCGGCGATCCGCGAAACCGTAAAGACGCTGAAGCCGGTGCCGGGCGTCTATCGCATGCTCGATGCGCGCGGCGATGTGCTTTATGTCGGCAAGGCGCGCGCTCTGAAGAACCGCGTGGCGAATTACACGCAGGTACAGGGGCTGACCAACCGCTTGCAACGCATGGTGAGCCAATGCCGCAGTATGGAAATCGTCACCACCAATTCGGAGGCCGAGGCGCTGCTGCTGGAAGCACAGCTGGTTAAGCGCTTCCGCCCCCCGTTCAACGTCCATCTGCGCGATGACAAGAGCTTTCCCTTCATTCTGCTGCGCGCCGAGCACGATTTCCCGCGCATCATGAAGCATCGCGGCGCGCGCAAGGCGAAGGGCAACTATTATGGCCCCTTCGCCAGTGCGGGCAGCGTGAACACCACGATCAACGCGCTGCAGAAACTGTTCCTGCTCAGGAGCTGCACGGACAGCTTCTTCAGCCGCCGTGACCGGCCCTGCCTGCTGTACCAGATCAAGCGCTGCAGCGCGCCCTGCGTCGGGCGGATCAGCGAAGAGGATTACGCGGCGCTGGTGGACCAGGCGAAGGATTTCCTTTCAGGGAAGTCGTCTGCGGTGCAGGCTGACCTTGAAAGGCAAATGGCCGAGGCAGCGGAAAATCTCGATTTCGAAACCGCCGCGATCCTGCGTGACCGGCTGCGTGCGGCCACCTTCATCCAAGGCTCGCAGGCGATCAACGCGCAAGGCGTGGGCGACGCCGACGTGTTTGCGCTCGCGGCCAAGGGCGGGCAGGTCGGCATCCAGGCCTTCTTCATCCGTGGCGGTCAGAACTGGGGCCACCGCGCCTTCTTCCCGACGCATACGAAGGATGTGGAAGAGGATCAGGTGCTGTCTGACGTGCTGCTGCAATTCTACGAGGAAGTGCCACCACCGCCCACGGTGCTGGTCGATCGGGAATTGCCGGAAAGTGAACTGGTGGAAGCGGCCCTGTCAGAGCTGGCGGGCAAGAAAGTCAGCGTGTCGGTGCCGCAGCGCGGCGAGCGGCGAAAGCTGATGGAACAAGCCAGCCGCAACGCGGTGGAGGCGCTTGACCGGCGACTGGCGGAAAAAGGCACCAAAGCCAAGATCCTGCGCGAGATGGCCGAATTCCTCGAGCTCGACGGACCGCCAGAGCGGATCGAGATTTACGACAACAGCCATATTCAGGGTGCCAAGGCCGTGGGCGCGATGGTGGTCGCGGGGCCGGAAGGTTTCCTCAAGAACCAGTACCGCAAGTTCAATATCCGCGAAGCGCAGACCAATGACGATTTCGGCATGATGCGCGAAGTGATGCGGCGGCGGTTCAGGGCGTTGGCGGAAATTCCTCCCAAGAATGGGGAGGGGGACCATGCGCCGCATGGTGGAGAGGACTCGCAACTTGGAAAATCCCCTCCGTCGTCGGCTACGCCTCCGCCACCTCCCCGAAACGGGGAGGATCACCGCAGCACCTGGCCCGATCTTGTGCTGATCGATGGTGGCAAGGGGCAAATGTCTTCCGTGCGCGATACGCTGGAGGAAATGGGCATCGAGGATGTGCCGCTGATCGCCATCGCCAAGGGGCCGCATCACGGGCGCGAGGGACGCGAAGTGTTCCACTTCCCCGACGGGCGCGAGAAAACGCTGCCAACCAATTCGCCGCTGCTGTTCTACTTGCAGAACCTGCGTGACGAAGTGCACCGCTATGTCATCGGCGCGCACCGCGCGAAGCGCAGCCGTGCGATTTCAGCTTCACCGCTCGACGAGATTCCGGGCATCGGCCCAGCGAGGAAGCGCGCGCTGCTGCTGCATTTTGGCACCGCGAGCAAGGTCCGGGCCGCTGCGCTGGAAGACCTGCAGCGCGCACCGGGCGTATCCGATGCCGTGGCGCGCAAGATCTATGATTTTTACCATGCGGGCGGGTGATTGGGTGCGGCTACTGGCACCTCGGCTGTTCCTTCAATCGTCATTCCCGCGAACACGGGAATCCATTGCGGAGCCACTGCTCTACCAGATTGGATTCCTGCTTTCGCGGGAATGACGAAACTGGAACGTCTGCTAACGAACCAATTGCTGACCTGTGTCAGCGATCATCCCAAGAGGTGTAGTGATCGACCCGACAATCAGAAACGAACTTTTCCATTCCTGGGGGAATGAACGCACTATTCCAGCTATCCCCTGCGAAGGATTTCAGTGCAGTATCGTCCTGCCAGCGCGAAATCATCAGATACTCGTTAGGAGCCCACTGGCTGGGTTTGTAGATTTCGACGCCCAAGGAACCCAACGCCTGGTTCACAGCAGCAACCGAGATTGAAGCAAACTTCTCTTCGAACTCTCGTCGCATCTCAGCGTGGATACTAACTTTGAAGAGCCTGATGATGGGCATAGCATGGCCCTCCTGCACACGCGTTGCCAAGGATGCTTATCGATCCAGCACTTGCGTGTCTATGTAAGTCCGCTCCCCACCCACATTCAGACACTCCGGATTCACCCTAACATCCCTCGCTCGACCCAGGTCGAATGCACGCCGCTGCTGATCTTGTGCGGCAGGGCCAAACGGCAGATCGGTCCTTTGCTCACATCGCTTGCATCGAGAATGGCGAATTCGCTGGTGCCGCTGTTCTCGTCGATCAGGAAGGTGACCAGATATGCGTCGTCCTCCGAGAGTCCCTGTTGTCCTACCGCTTCGCTACTTGAGGACAATCCGCCTTTCTTCGGGACAACCGGCGCTTCGCTGGCAAAGACGCCTTCGGGCAGCTGATAGACTTGCTCTTCGCCCGTTTCGGTGTCGTGCTTCACAAATCCGTTGAACAGGAACCACCCCGGCTTGCTGGTGGTGTGCCAGACGTAGCGCGATTTCCGCATCGCATAGTCCGGGTTGATCATCCCGAATTCAACAATCCGGTCGCTCAAGCGCTCCTCGCGCGTCTCGCCGGTAGTCAGGTTGAACCGCCAGCGATGCATGCGGCACTGGAAGCTGTGCTCATCAACATAGGCCATCATATGCGCATAGCGGCCATATTCCTGCAGCGGATCAGGCATCGGGCAGGACTGGTGATAGCCTTCCAGCACAACCTCATCCTCGCCATTTTCGTTTTTGGCCTCCCACGCGTTTGTCCAATGCAGCACATAGGTCGGTTCGGCCTCGAACCAGCGGACATCCTCCGGCTGGCCGTGGCGCGGGATCAGCGCGAAGCGCGTCGGCACGCCGTCGTGCATGCGCGCTGCATGGATATCCTTCTTGAGCGCTTCCTCGTCCCAGAACAGCGGCATATCGTTGAGGATCGACCAGTGTTTCGTGATCGCCATGTCATGCGGCAGGCGCGGGCCGGGCAGCGGGATCGGCACGTAATGCGCCAGCTTGCCCGCACGATCGACCACGCCATAATGCATGTAGGGCGCATGGACGGAGTAGTTGAAGAACATCAGCTCTCCGGTCGCTTCGTCCACCTTGGGGTGTGCGGACACGCCATCGAGCGGACCCCAGGGCGCCTTGCCCAGATTCTCCAGCGTGACCGGATCGAGCATCCATGCCTCGCCGCATTGGTAGAAGGTGGCATAGGCGACGCCTGCATGAACGATGATATCCGTGCTACCGGTATCCTTCAGCCCGCCATGCGCGCCAAATCCGGGCCGCAGCGACGTACCCGGCGGGTCCATCAGCCCGCCCCATAACGACTGCCCCGCGATCTGCTCTTCAGTGAAGCAATGCGTGCGGATGAAGCGGTTGCGATAGCTTACTTTGCCATTGCGGATATCGACCTGGTGCACCATCGCATCGCCATCGAACGGGTGATGCCGCCCCAGCGGCTGGTGCACCGGATTCTCCGTGTTGCGCAGGTAGATACCGTCAATGTCGCGCGGCACTTCGCCTTCGATCACTTCCAGCTCGTCAACCGACACCTCTTCATGCACCGGGGTCCACGCACCTGAGAGATAGGGATGGTTTGACGGCTCCAACGTGTATTTCAGCGGCGGCTCGCGAGTGATCTGCATCGGGGTTCCTCTCTGCTTGCGAGAGTAACGCCGCAGCGGTGAACTGCAAGTTTCCTACTTCGCCTTGCATCGCTAATCTGCCGCAATGCGCCAGAGCCCCAAGACCCTGTCGATCAAATTTTGCAGCCTGCTGATCGCGCGAGAAGTTTTTTGGAACATGGACTGTGTTCCATGTGTTCCATCGTGTAGGAATTGGGATCCGCAGGCGCGCATGAAACTTGATCGAGATCAATGAAGCTTGTGCGCGGTGATATAGTCATGATTCTGTTGAACCCGGCGGTGCAAGCAATCGCCGAAACCGAGGAGAGCCGCGATGAAATCGATACTGCTGCACATCAATGACGATGCTGGACTGGAAGCGCGAATTCAGGCTGCGCTCGACTTGGCGCGCGCATTCGATGGCCACATCACCTGCCTGCAATCGGTGACATATGAGATCTTCGCGCCGGGCGACTTCTACGGATCGGCCATGGCTGCAGCGATGCCTGTGATCCGCGAGAATGCAGAGGCGCTGCGCAAGAAGGTGGAAACCGATCTCGCCAATGAAGACGCATCATGGGAATGGATCTTCCAATACGGGATGGCCGAAAGCCGCCTGATGGAAAAATCAGCGATCAATGATGTGGTTGTGCTTGGCCCCAACGATATTGGCGAAGACGGCCCGCGGCCATCGCGCATGGTTGGTGATTTGCTGCTTCACTCGCGCACACCAGTGCTGGTGGTGCCGCAGGACCAGAAGAAGCTGGATTGCAGCGCCCCGGCGCTGGTGGGCTGGAATGGCTCGACCGAGGCTTGCGTGGCCTTGCGCGCCGCGGTGCCGATGCTGGCGAAGGCGAGCAAGGTCTACTTGGCGACGGTCGCGGAACAGAATGCCAAGGTCCGCTATGACTTGCCGCCGGTTGAAGGCGCCGAATACCTCAGCCGCCATGGCATTGCGTCAGAGATTGTCGAGATTCCGCAGGGTGAGGCGAACATCCCTGATACGCTGGTGTCTGCCGCGCAGACCCGCAAATGCGGTTATCTGGTGATGGGGGCCTATGGCCATTCGCGGCTGGCAGAAATGCTGCTTGGCGGGGTCACCCGCAAGGCATTGACCGATCCGCAATTGCCGATCCTGATGGCGCATTAAACGCGTTCAGGCCTTGCGCCTGCGGATCATCCCTTCCTGCGCCACGCTGGCGACCAGCTGGCCAGCGCGGTTGAAGATCCGCCCGCGGTTATAGCCGCGACCTGCGCCGCTCCATGGTGCGTCGGTGGCATAGAGCAGCCATTCGTCCGCGCGGGCAGGGCGGTGGAACCAGATCGCGTGGTCCAGGCTGGCGCCGGTCAGCTCGCCGCGCATCCAGCTGAGCCCGTGCGGCAGCGCGCTGGTGCCCAGCAGCGTGAAATCGCTGGCATAGGCGATCACTGCACGGTGGAGCGCGGGATCATCAGGCAGTGGAGCCGCTGCCTTGAACCAGCTATGCGCGCGCGGCTCACGCGGCTCGGCATTCATCCAATGCAGCTTGTCCGTCGTGCGCATGTCGATCGGGCGCGGGCGCAGCATCAGCTGGCGAGTGACCCCTTCGACGCCGGCCTTGTCGGCATATTCGCGGCGCAGCTCCATATCGGGGCGCAGATCCTCAGGCGGCGGAACATCGGGCATCTGATATTCGTCATGCTCAAGGCCCGGCTCCGGCTTCTGGAAGCTGGCGGTCAGGTTCAGGATCGGTCGGCTGGTGCCATCTTCCTCAAGCTGGCTAGCAACCACGCGGCGGTTGGCAAAGCTGCGCCCGTCGAAATCGGCAGCGACATCCAGTGTGGTGACCGGACCTTCCTTGCCGCCGCGCAGGAAGTAAGCATGAAGCGAATGCGCTTCCTTGCCATCGTCGACAGTGGCCTGCGCAGCCTGCAGCGCTTGTGCGATCACCTGGCCGCCGAACATGCGGCCCACGCCGTTTGTCTGCGCGCGGCCAGTGAACTGCATTGCGCCTTCGGGCTCTACGGTGAGGAGCTCGACCAGGCCGGCGACAAGGCGTTCGGGAGAAGGTGCTTGAGACATGCGCTTCCCATGCTGTGCGCTTACGCCTGCGTCAATGTGGGAGAAGCATGAACCTCATAGAAAAACCCCGCCCGGATCGCTCCGAGCGGGGTTTCCAGTCCCTTTAAAGGGAACTCGTGCCTTAGTGAGCGCCAGCCAGCGCAGCGAGCAACAGCAGCGCCACGATGTTGGTGATCTTGATCATCGGGTTCACCGCCGGGCCTGCAGTGTCCTTGTACGGATCGCCCACAGTGTCGCCGGTCACAGCAGCCTTGTGAGCTTCAGAGCCCTTGCCGCCGTGATTGCCGTCTTCGATGTACTTCTTGGCGTTGTCCCAAGCGCCGCCGCCTGCTGTCATTGACAGCGCAACGAACAGGCCGCCCACGATCACGCCGAGTAGCAAAGCACCCAAAGCCGCAAACGCGTTTTCCTGCCCGGCAAGGCCGTAGATCACGAAGTATGTCACGATCGGTGCCAGCACCGGCAGCAGCGACGGAATGATCATTTCCTTGATCGCAGCCTTGGTCACGAGGTCCACCGTGCGGGCATAGTTCGGACGGCTGGTACCTTCCATGATGCCCGGATCGTTGGCGAACTGGTCACGCACGTCGACAACCACGTCACCCGCAGCGCGGCCAACAGCAGTCATGCCCATCGCACCAAACAGATACGGAAGCAGCGCGCCGAGCAGCAGGCCGACAATCACATAGGGATTCTCGAGGCTGAAATCGACGTTGGCATTCGGGAAGTATTCCCGCAGGTCAGCGGTGTAAGCTGCGAACAGAACCAGAGCTGCGAGGCCTGCCGAACCGATGGCATAGCCCTTGGTCACGGCCTTGGTGGTGTTGCCAACTGCGTCAAGCAGGTCGGTCTTTTCGCGAACGCTTTCATCCAGACCGGCCATTTCGGCGATGCCGCCAGCATTGTCCGTCACCGGGCCATATGCGTCGAGCGCCACAACCATGCCGGCAAGAGCGAGCATGGCGGTTGCACCGAACGCAAGACCAAGCAGACCAGCCAACTGGTATGCGCCGATGATCGCCGCGATGATGACGATGGTCGGCAGAGCGGTTGATTCAAGGCTGATCGCCAGTCCCTGAATCACATTGGTGCCATGACCCGTTTCCGAAGCCTTGGCGATCGAGCGCACCGGACGGTAGTTGGTACCGGTGTAATACTCTGTGATCCAGATGATGACACCGGTTAGAACCAGACCGATCAGCGAGCAATAGAACAGGTCACGACCGGTAAACTCGACCATGCCCAGGCCCGGATTGAGCACTGTGTTCATGTCCATGCCTACGGTTCCCAGCGCATATTGCGTCGCGAACCAGATCAGCGGGATTGCCAGAACGGCGGTTACGATGAAGCCCTTGTACATCGCGCCCATGACATTGGTGCCATTGCCGAGACGGACAAAGTAAGTGCCGATGATCGAGGTCACGATGCACGCACCACCAATCAGCAGCGGCAGCGCCATCAGCGGCAGCAGCAGATCGCCAATGCCTGTCAGCAGCAGCGCCATCAGAACCATGGTTGCGCCAACGGTGACGACATAGGTTTCAAACAGGTCGGCAGCCATGCCGGCACAGTCGCCCACATTGTCGCCTACGTTGTCAGCGATGGTGGCCGGGTTCCGCGGATCGTCTTCAGGGATACCGGCCTCGACCTTGCCGACGAGGTCGGCACCAACGTCTGCAGCCTTGGTGAAGATACCGCCGCCCAGACGCGCGAAGATCGAGATCAGCGACGCACCGAATGCCAGGCCGACCAGGCCGTCAATCACTGTGCGGCTGTTGGCTTCAAGCGCCATTTGGCCGACCAACACATAGAAGAACACGGCGATCGCAAGCAGGGCGAGGCCAGCCACCAGCATGCCGGTGATGGCACCAGCGCGGAATGCGATGGTCAGGCCTTGCTGCAACCCTTTCGAAGCAGCGGCGGCCGTACGCACGTTCGAGCGCACCGAGATGTTCATCCCGATATAGCCCGCCACGCCCGACAGGACAGCACCGATCACGAAACCGACCGCAGGGACCATGCCGAGGAACACCCCGACTAGGATCGCCACGACCACACCGACCATGCCGATGGTGGTGTATTGACGGTTGAGATAGGCCTGCGCACCTTCCTGGATAGCGCCGGCAATCTCTTGCATTTTGGCGTTCCCGGCATCCGCGCCGAGAACCTGACGGCTGGTGAAAATGCCATAAATAACGGCAAGAAAACCCAGCCCGATAGAAATGAGAATAAGGTCCACGAACTCTTCCCCTATAACCCGACGTGGAAACGCGCCCCTGCGACCGCGGAGGCGATTGGTGGCGGGTGCTATAGGGGAAGCTGCGCGGCTGACAAGGGTGGAATCGGCGGAATCCTGCGCGTGTCACCAGATTCACTAGGGTCTAATGCTGATAGCCGAGGCCCTCGGCATTCATGACTGGCTCGCCATCCAGCACAAGGGCCGCGAAACCTTGCGGTTCGACTGCACCGATCCGGGTGCAATCAACCGGCGGTTCGCTGGCCTGCGGCAAGGTAAAGAGCAGCTCGTAATCATCGCCCCAGCGCAGGCACGCATCGCGGCGATCAGGCGAGGCAACGGGCACAAGCGCGCTCTCGATTGCAAGCGTGACCTTGCTGGCAGAGGCCATGCGGAAGGCATCGAGCAACAGCCCGTCAGAAATGTCCATCATCGCATTGACATGCGGCGCAAGCACCTGCCCCTCGGCCAAGCGCGGATTGGGGCGGTTGTAAGCGTCAAGGCATTCTGGATCGCCCTCAAACCCCAACATGGCTTTGCCCAAAGTGCCCGTGACATAGACAGAATCGCCAATTTGCGCTCCGCGCCGATCGGGCGCTGGCGTGTGGCTTGCGCGGCCTATGGCAGTCAGTCCCAGGCTTCGCGCGCTACTTGCTTTGATGGTGTCGCCTCCAAGCAAAGGAACGCGATAGGTTTCAGTAACTTCCTTGAGGCCTTTGAGAAAAGATTCATCGTCTTCACCAAGGCTGTAGCCGATCAGGATGCCGACCGGTTGAGCGCCTTTCGCAGCAAGGTCTGACAGGTTTACGGCCACCAGCTTCCACGCCACATCGGCCATGTCCGCACCTTCGCTGAAGTGCGTGCCTTCCGCCATGCTGTCATGCGTCAGGATCAGAGCTTCGCCGCCGATCTCCAGCACGGCACAATCATCTTCGAGCCCGCGCGCGCCGGGGTGGAGCGGCAATTGGCGCAGAGCTGCGACGAATTCGGCTTCGTTCATTCTGCCCCCATAACCGTTCGTTCTAAGCTTGTCGAAGAACGCGCGGCCTGGGGAAACGCATGCTTCGACAGACTCAGCATGAACGGAGTTCTCTAGTTCCGAACTTCCTTGCCAACCGCATCAAGGATGCCATTGACGAATTTGGCTTCGCGATCGTCGAAGAAGGCCTTGGCCACATCGACATATTCATTGATCGCGCTGGCGGCAGGCACATCGGCGCGCGCAAGCAATTCATAAGTGCCTGCACGAAGGATTTGCAGCATGGTCTTGTCCAGCCGGGCGAGTGTCCATCCGTCAGCCAGCCTGGCGACGAGTATTTCGTCAATTTCGGTGCGCCGCGCGTCCACGCCGCTGACGATATCATCGAAGAAATCGACTTCGGCATCAGCAAAGACTTCGCCTTCGTGGTCTTCATCATCGACTTCGCGGCCCAAACGATGCTGGTGAAATTCGTTGAGCAGCCTGGCAAGTGCAGTGCCTTCCATCTGCTGTTGGTAAAGCGCCTGGACTGCGGCGAGCCGCGCAGCAGAGCGGGCCTGGGATCGAGCGGGAGCGTTCATTTGAGCCTCAATTCAACCGATTTGGCGTGCGCAGGCAGCCCCTCGGCGTGTGCAAGCGAGACCGCCGCAGGGCCGATCTTCGCGAGCGAAGCCTCGTCCAGCGCGATAAAGCTGGTGCGTTTCATGAAATCGAGCACGGATAGCCCGCTGGCAAAGCGCGCGCGGCGACCGGTCGGGAGCACATGGTTTGGCCCGGCGACATAGTCACCGATGGCTTCAGGCGTCATCCGGCCCAGGAAAACACTGCCGGCATGACGGATCGCCATGAGCAGCGGTTCCGGCTCAGCCACGGCCAGCTCGACATGTTCGGCGGCCAGCCGGTCGGCCAGCGGTGCAGCTTCGGACAGGTCACTCACCACGATAATCGCCCCGTTGGCCTGCCAGCTGGCGGTCGCGGTTTGGGTGGTGGCAAGTTCAGCCAATTGTGCGTCGACCTGCTCGGACACTGCATCTGCGAAGCCCGCATCATCGGTAATCAGAATCGATTGCGAAGTCGGGTCATGCTCGGCCTGACTCAGCAAATCCGCTGCGATCCAGTCCGCCCGGTTGTGCTGGTCTGCAATCACCAGGATCTCGCTCGGCCCTGCGACCATGTCGATGCCGACCACGCCGAACAGCTGGCGCTTGGCTTCGGCGACCCAGGCATTGCCGGGGCCGGTAATGACATCCACCTTGGCAATGCGATCCGTCCCATAAGCGAGCGCGGCCACTGCCTGCGCACCGCCGACGCGCCAGATCTCGTCTACGCCCGCAATATGCGCGGCGGCGAGCACCAGCGGGTTCACCTTGCCTTGCGGGGTTGGAGTTACCACCACTAACCGCTCTACGCCCGCAACCTTGGCGGGCACGGCGTTCATTAGCAGTGAAGAGGGATAGGCCGCTCGCCCGCCCGGCACATAAAGCCCCGCTGCATCGACCGGCCGCCAGATTGCGCCCTGGCGCACGCCGGCCGCATCGGTGAAATCGCGGTTCGCGGGCAACTGGTCGGCATGATAGGCGCGGATGCGCTCTGCCGCGAGTTCGAGCGCATCGCGCAGATCGCTGTCGAGCGAGTCATAGGCGGTGCGGCATGCTGCGGCAGAAATGCTCCAGTCATCGTCGCTGGCCAGTTTGTAGCCATCGAAACGCTGCGAATATTCCACCAGCGCTGCGTCACCGCGCGCTTTCACCTCGGCAAGGATGCGCGCCACATCGGCGCTGACATCGGCATCGCTTTCGCGCCGCGCGTTCACAAGCGCGTCAAACGCCTTTGCAAAACCCGGATCAGAAGAAACGAGCCTCTGCATCAGGCCGCAGCCTTGTCTTGCGTCAGCTTGCGAAATGCAGAAACCAGTTCGCCCACACGCGGATCTGTCTTCAGCGCCGCACGATTGACGATCAGGCGCGCGGAAATATCGAGAATCCGGTCAGTCTCGACCAGCCCGTTCTGCTTCAGCGTCGTGCCGGTCGAAACCAGGTCAACGATCTGGCGCGCCAGGCCCAGCGATGGCGCCAATTCCATCGCTCCATTGAGCTTTACACATTCGGCCTGGATGCCCTTCGCTTCAAAGTGGCGACGAGTGAGGTTGGGATATTTGGTCGCAACGCGCAGGTGGCTGACGATGCCATTCGCGGTTTCGTCTCCCGCTACGCGCGCCACCGACAGTCGGCAGTGACCGATGTCGAGATCGACCGGGGCATAGAGATCGGCATAGTCGAATTCCTCGATCACGTCCGAACCGACAATGCCGATTTGCGCTGCGCCATGCGCCACGAAGGTTGCCACATCGAATGCACGCACGCGGATCAGCCGCATGTCTTCGCGCGTGGTAGCAAAGCTGAGCGAACGGTTGCTCTTGTCGTGAAAGCCATCTTCCGGCACCACGCCCGCACGCGCCATCACCGGCAGCGCTTCGTCAAGAATGCGGCCTTTGGGGATGGCGAAAGTCAGTTGCGGTGCGGCGGTGTCAGTCATTGCGTCGCGGCACTTAGTAACTGGGCGCGCAAAGGGCAATCAAAAGGACGAAACGGGCAAATGAGCGATCAGGGGGCAAAGCCAGGCTACGAACTGGTCGACATGGGCGTGAAGGGCGAAGGCGCGATCCGCACGGCTTTCACTAACCAGATCGCCTATTGCGAGGGCAATGGCGCGCCGATCACCGCAAAAATCTGCGCTGCGATCCTGGCTGCTGTCGAAGGCAATGAGAGCAATGCCTTGTTGGAGCGGATTCGCGGTTGGCATGGCGCGCCTTTGGCCGATGCCTTACCACTAAGGGTTGCAGGCGGGATCCACGCGCTGCACCTGTCTGGCGATGCGCCCGAACTTGCGCCGATCTATCGCGGGCTTCCGGTCGATGCTGCCCCTATTGTCGAGCAAGTGATGATTGCGCATGAGGCGCAGCTGCTGCCGTGGCTTGATGGACCGCCACAAACCAATGAAGCGGGCCGATCGAGCAATTTCATCGCTGCGATGTTGTGGCTGGCGGGGCAGGGTCTGCCGGCAAAGTTTGAGTGCCTCGAGATCGGATCAAGCGCGGGGATCAACCTGATGGTCGACCGCTATCGCTATGACCTAGGCGGAGTTAAGGTAGGCCCGGAGATGTCGGCGATGGCCTTCGCCCCCGGTTGGAAGGGCGCCCCACCGCCCGATGTGCCTATCGAATTTGCTGCGCTGAAAGGCTGCGACATCGCGCCGGTTGACCTGACAGATCCCGCGCAGGCGCTGAGGCTGAAGGCCTATATCTGGCCCGAGCACACGATCCGCTTCGAGCGAATGGAAGCGGCGATTGCCGCCGCGAGCGAGCGCAAGCCCGATCTGGTGAAGATGAACGCAGCGGAGTTTGTCGAGGCCGAACTGGCAAAGCCACAAGCACAAGGCACCACGCGCGTGCTGATGCATTCGATCGTGTGGCAGTATGTCCCGGAAGACCAGCAGGCGCGCGTAACAGCTGCGATGGAGGCGGTCGGAACCAAGTCCACGCCGGATGCGCCACTCGCCTGGATCGCGTTGGAAGCGAACCGCACGGTCCATCGACACGAACTCAAGGTCCGCTATTGGCCGGGCGGGGGCGAAGAAACCTTGCTCGCCCGCGCGCACGCACATGGCGCGGATATCGAATGGCTTGCGGGCTAGCTAGCTCGTCGCTGCGAGAAACCCTTCCATCGCCGCGATAACCTTGTCCGGCGCTTCCCACGGCACGAAGTGCCCGCAATCGGGAACTTTCACCACGGTTAGCGGGTCGATCACGTTCTCCAGCCCTTCAAGATTTTCCTGAGGCAATGCGAGATCGTCGAGCGCCCAGATCACCAGCGTCGGGATCGTCAGATTGGGGATCGGCGGCGGCGTATACCCCTCAGGAATTTCGAAAGGCTCATCCATTGTCGGCACAGTCATCGGGCTGGCGCGGTAATAATTGAGCATTCCGAAACAGGCGCCGCGATCTTCCCAGTCCTTGAGCAATTGCGCGCGCTCTTCCGCGGGCATGTTGTCGGGGCGGTCCCAGTTCACTTCCTGCTTGAGGATGCCGGTGATCCCTTTTTGGCGAATGAGATCGTCATTGGCTGGATCGCGGAAGGCGCGGATATACTGGCTCGCTTCGCGCTGGACGGGGTTGGTGTAGAGCAGCTTCTGGAACACCGCCGGGTGCGGAGCGTTGGCGATGATCGCGCGCTCGACCCGCGCCTGCTGGCCGCCCAGGGCCACACCCCAGGCGATCGCGCCGCCCCAGTCATGGCCAACGATGGTGAACTTCGCAATGCCGAGTGCATCGGCGAGCAGGAAGATATCGCCGATCAGCTTGTCCGGCGTATAAGCCTCGACCTCTTGCGGCTTGGATGAGCCGCGATAGCCGCGCTGGTCAGGCGCGATGCAGCGAAAGCGATCGCTGAAATGCGCGATCTGATGCCGCCAGGTGCGGTGGCTCTCAGGAAAGCCGTGCAGAAAAATAAGGGCAGGGGCATCAACTGGCCCCTCATCAACCACATCGAGCTCGATCCCGTTCGCAAGCGTGACGCGCTTTTGCTCCATCGTCAGCCCTCCGCTTCCATCTTCTCGATATAACCCGCAGCCACCATACCAGCGACCTGATCCAGCAGCTGGTCAGGCGTTCGGCGCAGCTCACCCATGGCCTGTTCCATCCCCTCGGCCACGATGATCTCGCGCTGGTTCAGCACCACTGCGTCAATCATTGTCTTGGCCGCATCTTCGGGGCGGATGCCTTCGTCGATCACCTTGTCGCTGCGCCCGCGCTTGCTGCCGTCGGAAGTCAGCGCGTTACGGCTGACATTGGTGGCGATGGAGCCGGGATAAACCACATGGACGTTAACGCCTTTCTGGCTCAACTCGGCGCGCAGGGCATCGGCATATCCGGCAAGCCCGAATTTGGCCGCGCAATAGGCGGTGCGCATTGGCACGCCAACCTTGCCCGCGATCGAGGAGATGAAAAGCAGATTGCCGGAACCGCGCTCTGCCATGTGACCGATCAGGCCTTGCGCAAAGGCGATCTGCGCGGTGAGATCGATATCGATGATATCGCGATAGACGCTCATGTTGGTCTTCAATGCCTGGCTGCGCTGCGAGACGCCTGCATTGGCGACCGCGATATCGACATGGCCTTTCCATGCGATCGCTTTCGCTGTGGCATCGGCAAGCGCGGCGTCGTCGCGCACATCGAACGGTAGCACCATTGCGTCGTCGCAATCGGCGGCCACTTCATTGAGGCGCGCTTCATCACGGCCAGACAGCACCAGATGCGCGCCGCGGCCCGCCCATTCGCGTGCCAGGGCTGCGCCGATTCCTGACGATGCGCCAGTGATCCAAACCACCTTTTCGGTGAAATCCATTACTCTCTCCCCTGCGCTCGTTAGCGCTTGTCAGTCTGTGCTTGTGTTTGGCCGTTCGGGTAGCGGGATGTACTCATCCTCGTCCCCCGGTACTTTTGGGAAGCGGCCTGCGTCCCAGTCTTCCTTCGCTTGCCGGATACGGTCACGGCATGAGCTGACGAAGTTCCACCACGCATGCCGCGGGGTTGAAAAGGCTTCGCCGCCTAGCAGCATGATCCGCCCGCCGCGCTCGCTGGAAAGCGTCATATTGCGGCCCGGCGCAAGAACGCTAAGCTCGTATAGCCCCAAAGCTTGCCCATCGACTGACGCCTCGCCACCGACAAGCATCACTGCGCGTTCGTCTGCACTGATCTCCAGCGGCAGCGAGCCGCCCGGCGCAAGTACGATCTCGGCATAGATCGTGTCGGCATAGGTCGTGGTTGCAGCCCGCTTGCCCCATAGCTCGCCCATGATCACGGTGGCCTTGGCGCAGCTGTCTTCGACCACGGGCAGGTCTTTCACCGCTTCGAAGGCCGGATCAACCTCTTCGCGCCCGTCGGGCAGGGCTAGCCAGGTCTGCATGCCATAGAGCTTGGGGCCGGTGGCGCGTTCCTCGACCGGAGAGCGCTCTGAATGCACGATGCCTTTGCCGGCCGTCATCAGATTCACTTGCCCCGGGCGGATCGTTGAAAACGTGCCCAGGCTGTCGCGGTGATCGATGGCCCCTTCGAACAGCCATGTCACCGTTGCCAGATTGATATGCGGGTGCGGACGCACATCCATACCTGAGCCGATATCGAGCTGGCCCGGGCCGAACTCGTCGACAAAGATGAAGGGGCCGACCATCGCGCGCTCACGCTTGGGCAGCACACGGCGCACCTCGAACTGGCCAAGATCATGTGTGGTGGGAGTGATGGTCTGTTCGATCATGTTTGCTCTCCACTTTGATCCACCTTGTGATCGCCCGGCGCGCGTGCCTTGATCGCAAGCGCGTGAACCCGCTCGCCGGGAATATCGCCCAATGCGGCATTGACCATGCGCTGACGCTGGAGTCGCGAGACACCTTCGAAAGCGGGGCTTTCTATCACTACGGTGAAATGCGACTCGCCGCTGCCGTCATCGCCTGAATGGCCATGATGCAGCGCGCTGTCATTGATCACGTCGAGATGGGTGGGATTGAGCGCTGCGCGAAGCAGGCTTTCGATTTCCTGAGCAACTGATCCGGTCATGCTTTCGAATTTGGGGGTTCCCATCGCGCTTGTCCATGACCATGTTTGCTCGCCATGGCTCAAACCAAGTTTCATGGACGTGTCGAAGACAGCGAACAGCTGTGCGAACACCCTGCCTGTCAGGAAGCAGGAGAATTCCGTGCACCGGGCTATCGGCCGGGCGGGTTTGACGGTCCGGGCGAATATCGCTGGTTTTGCCTGGAACATGTGCGCGAGTTCAATGCCGGCTATGACTGGTTTGAAGGCATGAGTGCGGAGGAAATCCTTGATGCGCAATCGCCCGCTTCCGGTTGGCGGACAGAAAACCCCAGCTTCAGGCCCACTGCCGGAGTAGATGGGATGCCGCGCTGGGCTGATTTCGATGATCCGCTCGATGCGATTGGAGCGCGGGTGGCGGGCATCAAGAGCCGTGCCGAACGCGAAGCCAGGATGGCAATGGATGGTCGCTTCAGCCCTGAAGAGGCGCGCGCGCTTGATACGATGGGGCTCGGGCTCGACACGGATCGCAAGCGCTTGCGTCAGCGCTATTCAGAGCTGGTGCGGCGTTATCACCCGGATCGGAACGGCGGCGATCGCAAGTTCGAAAGCAGGCTCAACAGTGTGGTTGAAGCCTATCAATTACTTAGGAAAAGTGCGGCGTTCGCCTAGCTGTTTGCAGCAGCTTCCGCGATCAGTTTCGCATCGATCGCATTCGCTTCGGCATAGGCTGCACGTGATGTAATCCGGTCCACATAGGCCTTGAAACTGGGCCGTTCGGGAATTGAGCCGAACCGCAATCCCCACACGAATTGGCTGCCGAAATAGACATCAGCCATGGTGAAACGGCTGCCCGCGGCGAAGTCATTTTCGCTCAGCCAGTCATCACAGGCGTCCAGCGTCAGATCGAGCGAGCCATAACCAGCCATGCCGCGCCTTTCCTCTGGCACTTCCCAGCCCATGGATTTCGCGATCACAGCCTGTTCGAGCGGCCCGGCAGCAAAGAACAGCCAGCGGAAATACGCCGCCTTCTCATGTGTATCGGGCAGGAGGCCGGAGCCCGGATTTGTCTCGGCAAGATAGTGACAGATCGCCGCTGCTTCTGTCACCACATGATCATGGTCGCCATGGTGATGCACTAGTGTGGGCACCTTGTTCATCGGATTGATCTGCTTGAAGCTTTCAGGCCGCGTTGCCCAATCGAACACCACATGCTCGTAATCCGCACCCGCCTCGTGCAGTGCCCAGCGTGCAATCTGTCCGCGGCTCATTGCGACAGTGTAGAATGTAAATTCGGCCATGGTTTTCTCCTCTAAGCCGCCAGATTAACTCAAGACTGCCTGAACGCCCAGCGCAGCGTCTTGCCCATGCCCCAGGTTGCTGCGCGCGCGGGAAATGCTGCAATGCCGGGACGTGTCAGGCCCAGCATGGTGCGCGCAAAGGGCGGCAGCATCTCGACCGCGTCAGCGCCCAGCATGGCTTGCAGGCCCGGCGGGGTTCCTGCCGCGCGCTGGCTCAGCACCAGTCGCGCCACTTCGCGCGCTTCAGGTGACGAGCGCAAATCGCCGCGCAATTCGCGAAACAGTTCCTCGGCTTCATTGCGGTTGGTCGGCACGGGATCCGCGCCTAATGCTCGCGCAATCACGGCAAACTGGCGATAATATTCGTCTTGCTCGTATCCGGGCATGTCGGGCCGGACATGGCGCAAATATCCGGCAAGGAAGCTGGAAGCCTCCGTTACATGCACCCACGCCAACGTGCACGGATTGGTTGCGGAATAGGGCGTGCCATCGGGCAGAGTCCCGCTCACCTTCGAATGGATGCGATTCACACGCTCGATCGCTTTGGTTGCTTCGTCGCGATGCGCGAAAGTTGTGACAGCGATGAACTTGGCAGTGCGACGCAAGCGGCCATGCATATCCTCACGGAAATTCGAATGGTCGAGCACGCCTTGCAAGGCATCGGGGTGAAGCATTTGCAACAGGAGCGCGCGAATGCCGCCCACCATCATGCCCACGATATCGGCATGCACCATGCGAATCGGCGTGTCTTTCTCGAACAGAGCCTGGTCAGATGGCGGGGTCGGTCGTTCGCCTTGCGCGGTGTCGTTGAAGACGCCGCGCACGCGCTCCACCAGCCCAAGGCGCAGTCTTTCGATGGGGTCATTTCGCGACATGTGTCCACAATACAGCTTGTTGCGGACTAATGAAATTGTTGGCTGCACAGTGCTTGCAGGTCTGGACGCAGCCGTATAGGCGTTCGCTCGATGGTTAGCTTGATGGAAACCGAGTACGACGGAACAGGCAAGACCCTGTTTCCGGAGCCCGACATTACAATCGACGTGCGTGACACGTTCGGTATCGATATCGATTGGCAAGTGCCTGCCTTCAGCCTGGCAGACGAGCGCGTGCCAGAGATCGATCCGGATTACGTTTTCGACCCGGAAACGACGCTGGCGATTCTGGCGGGCTTTGCGCACAACCGGCGGGTGATGGTGCAGGGTTATCACGGTACGGGTAAGTCGACACATATCGAACAGGTTGCCGCACGGCTCAAATGGCCAAGCGTTCGCGTGAACCTCGATGCGCATATCAGCCGGATCGATCTGGTCGGGCGCGATGCGATTGTGCTGCGCGATGGTTTGCAGGTGACCGAGTTCAAGGAAGGCATCCTGCCGTGGGCGTTGCAGCATGCTGTCGCGCTGACATTTGACGAATATGATGCTGGACGGCCTGATGTGATGTTCGTGATCCAGCGCGTGCTGGAAGCGCAAGGCGCGCTGACCTTGCTTGACCAGAACAAGGTGATTGTTCCCAACAAGTTCTTCCGCTTGTTCGCGACGACCAATACTGTCGGCCTGGGTGATACCAGCGGGCTCTATCACGGCACGCAGGCGATCAACCAGGCGCAGATGGACCGCTGGAATATCGTGGTCGCGCTCAACTATCTTGAACCTGAAGTCGAAGAGAAGATCGTCAAGACCAAGAGCCCCACCACCGATGATGCGACCATCGCCAATATGGTCAAGGTGGCCGATCTGACGCGGCAAGGCTTCATGAATGGCGATATTTCGACTGTCATGAGCCCGCGTACAGTGATGACCTGGGCGCAGAATGCGGAGATTTTCAATTCAGTCGGTTTTGCGTTCCGCTTAAGCTTTCTCAACAAGTGTGACGAAGCCGAACAGACGCTGGTTAGCGAATATTACCAGCGCGTGTTTGATGAAGACCTGCCGTCTAGCGCAGCCAAGGCTGTCTGACCGGTTCGCGCATCCGTTGCAGATTGCGCTGGCCATCGCTGTGTTAATTCTATAACACAGTGAGCATGTTTCAGTGGCTTCGATCCCCCCGTCGAAGAAAACAGACCCGTGCGCGCTTCGAGGATGGCCGCCCCGAAGCAGGCTTTTACGCGACTGAAGACCCCTATGGCAGCGCGCTGGATGACTTCGACGAGAGGTTTGACTGGGAGCCAAAGCGAGCCGGGAAGAAGCGCAGGTTTTGGCAACGCAAGCCGAATCGTTCGGTAGAGTATGAAACCCCGCGTTTGGGGGAGCGCTGGCTTGAGCCCGAAACGCGCTGGTGGCAACCGGCGCATTATCGCGGGCGGCGCAAGCGTTGGTGGCTGGTGCGCATTGTCGCAGCCATGCTGGCACTCTTCATCGCAATCATTGCCTGGCTGGCCATCACCGCCCCGCTGGGAAAATCGCTTGAACCGATTGCACCGCCGCAGATCACTCTTCTCGCTGCAGACGGCACGCCAATCGCGCGCAGCGGTGCATCGGTTGACGAGCCAGTCATTGCGAGCGAGCTGCCTGCGCATGTAACGGGCGCCTTCCTGGCGATCGAGGACCGGCGCTTTTACAGCCATTGGGGCGTTGATCCGAGGGGGATTGCCCGTGCAGCATGGACCGGCGTGGGTGGGGGCAGCACGATTACTCAGCAGCTGGCGAAGTTCACTTTCCTGACCCCTGAGCAAACCCTTTCTCGCAAGGCGCGAGAGGCGCTGATCGCGTTCTGGCTTGAAGCTTGGCTGACCAAGGACGAGATCCTGTCGCGCTATCTTTCCAATGCCTATTTTGGCGATAACCAGTATGGCTTGCGGGCAGCGAGCCTGCATTACTTCTATCGCCAGCCGGAAAACTTGCGCCCCGAACAGGCTGCAATGCTGGCTGGCCTGCTCAAAGCCCCGTCTCGGCTTGCGCCCACGCGTAACTACGATCTCGCGCGCGAACGGATGAAGCTGGTGATCGGCGCCATGGTAGAGGAAGGCTATCTCACTCAGGCGCGTGCTGCCTCCCTGCGTGATCCAAGGCTGGATGTACGCAATCGCAACCGCCTGCCAACGGGTACGTATTTCGCTGATTGGGCGCTGCCGATTGCGCGGCAGGGCACCGAGGCGAACTATTCCAAGCAAACGCTGACCACTACACTTGATGCGCGGTTGCAGACGCTGGCCGGCCGTGTGGTTGCGCGTGCGCCGCTGGGCAATGCTCAAGTCGCGCTGGTGGCGATGCGCCCGAGCGGCGAAGTCGTAGCGATGGTGGGCGGCAAGGATTATGCGAATTCGCCGTTCAACCGCGCAACGCAGGCACGGCGGCAGCCGGGTTCGACATTCAAGCTGTTCGTCTATCTCGCAGCGCTTGAAGCGGGCAAGGGGCCGCGCAGCCGGATTGACAATTCGCCGATCGAAGAGGGTTCGTACCAACCCAAGAACGCGAGTGATCGCTATTCGGACAGCATTACCCTGGAAGAGGCCTTTGCCAGGTCAAGCAACGTCGCGGCGGTGCGGCTGTTCAACGAAATCGGCAGCAAACGCGTGATCGCCAAGGCACGCGAACTGGGTGTTACATCGGAATTGCCGGAAGGCGATCCCAGCCTGGCGCTTGGCACTTCAACCATGAGCTTGCTCGAACTTACCAGCGCCTATGCTGCCGTAGCCGCGAATGCCTATCCGGTCGAAGCCCATGCTTTCCCGCGTGAGGAAGAGGGCTGGTTGGAATGGCTCTTTGACGGGCAATCGCATTTCAGCGACCGCACGCATCAGAACATGGAACAATTGCTGCGCAGTGCGATCAATGACGGAACCGGCAAGGCGGCGATGCTTGCGGGGCCCAATTTCGGCAAAACCGGCACAACGCAGGATCATCGTGATGCCCTGTTCGTCGGCTATGCCGGTGACCTGGTGGTGGGCGTGTGGGTCGGCAATGACGACAATTCGCCGATGAATGGCGTGACGGGTGGCGGGCTGCCCGCGCGCATCTGGCGCAATTTCATGCGCGGCGCGCTGGCAGGCACAGACGTGGTCGAGCCGACCCAGCGGCCTGATCCCGAAGGGCCGATCCGCCCGCTCGACATCGAAGACCTGCGCGACATCCCGCTCGACGAAAATGGTTCTACCTTGTCGATCGAAGGTGATGAGCTGAGAGTGGTAACCGAAATTGAAGGTATGCCGGTGGAATTCCGCCTGACCGAAGATGGCCTGGAGATCGATCAGGTAGATCGCTAGGCGCTGCGGTCAGCCATCAATATGTTCATGATCGCGGTTGCAATCGGGCGATCGCGGTTATCCTGCCATGCTTCCACACTGACATTGGCGTTGCGGCGCCCTAGCCGCGTAATGCGCCCTTTGGCGTAGGTCTGCTTTTGTTTGCCTGCACTCAGGAACTGGACGGTGATATTGATCGGCTTGAGCTGCGGGTCGCGCCCTTCCTCGATCAATCGCGCGCGCAAGGCCGCGTAGCCCGCGGTTTCCAATAGTCCGCTGGTTGCTCCGCCATGGAAAGCGCCAGGCCGGCCCTGTACGATATCGCTGAATTCGATGGTCAGCAGCGGCGCGCCATCTTCTGAGCCGTTCACGGCTATGCCGAGCGAACGGGCGTAGGCAGAAAGCAGGCTTTCCGGATCAGGCATGGCTGGCACTGCGCGGATCCCTGGCAATTGTCATGAATACGCCTGCCATTGTGGCGACGGGATCGTCCGGATCGCCGTCATGCGCGATACCGCGCACGAAAGCGGCTGATTTTGTGCGGCGATAACATTCGACTCTGGCTGTGACCGCGCTGCGCTCACGAGCCGGGCGTTGATAATCAACCCGCAGGTCCAGCGTTGCGACAGGTGTGAAGGTTTTGGTCGCTGTCCAGATGCTCATGCCTGATGCCATATCGAGCAGGCTGATGATCGGGCCGGAGGCCAGCACATGGCGATCCTCTTCACCCAGCAAGTCCTCGCGCCAGGGCAATTCTAGTTCGACCCAATCCTCTCCATGGTCGCTGTAGCGCAGCCCCAGCCAGCCTGAATGCCCGTATTGCGTGAATAGCTTCGAGGCTTCCTTCGGGTCAAATGGAGGTAACGGTTTGGCCATTGCCTGACTCGTTTGAAACGAAGAGCATCACATTACAATGTTTTAATTTTTTTGCGGATCAAAGCTGCGCCACCATTCGCTCGGCGCTCGTCAATCGGGACGGGTGCGGAGCAATGGAGCGCAATTATGAACATTCCGAAAATTGATCCTGCCAGCATCCCCGGCCTCGATACGGCGACCGGTGTTTTTGGCAGCGTGGCAACCGACGCAGCGACGAATGGCGACCGGGTCGTAGCGATCATGGTCTATATCTACGAAACGGTCCCGCCTTCCGCGCTGGTGTGATCAAGGGCCGGCGATGTACATCGATCCAAGAATCGCGGCGCTGCGGAACGATCCGGTTTCGCAGCGCCAGCTGCAGGTCGCCGTGGATGCGGCGCATTCCGAATGGCGCGAACACCCGCCGGTTGCAGCGATCCTGCACGATCTTGAAGCCTATGGTGAGGGCAAGGCACTGGGTGAGCTTGAACGTTTGTCGCCGCTTGTAAGTGACCACAGCATCGCTTTGACGTGGGTCGAAGGCTGGACCGCACATTTCACGCGCTGTCTTGCGGCCAATCCATTGGCGCTCATGCCGATGCGGCAAAATCGATCAGAGAGTTTCTCAAGCCTGCAGCTTGCAACATGTGCGGGCGCGGCGATTTCGCTAGCTGTTTATGAACCTCGGGAAAGTCCGCTCAAGCCACGCAGCGCTCTTTTTACCGATGTCGAGCAGCATGAGATTGTGTTGGCCGGCGCGGCGGAAGGCGTAGTGCATCGCATTCACTCTGAAGCGCGCCAAGGCGCGGAGCTCAATAGCGAGTTTCACGAGTGGTCGAGCGGTAGCCGTATCCTCCTCTCCGGGGCTAATGAAACCCGGCAAGTGCTTGAAGTTGAGCAGACCCTGTTGGTGCTACAGCTCATCCGGGCGCCAGAGCGTCCCGGCCTCACGCGCGAATATGCGCTGGGAACAGGCAAGCTGCTGATGCAGTCAAGCGGAGACAAACGGGTCAGCCAGCAGGAAATGGCGATGGCGGTTTTGAGCGCGATGGACCGCACCGATGCTGCGCAAGCTATTGCAGATCTCGGTCGCAGCGGTCCTGAACACAGGCGTTGGGAAGCCGTGCGGCACACCTTGGCGCTCGATACGCTCGAGGGCATGCGGCTGCTTGAAAAGATTGCTCAAGACAGGGACGATCCACTCCTGCGCCAAGCGCTCGAATTGGAAAGCCAACTTAAGAGCGCATACCCGCAGCTGGCAAATGATATACGGGCGGAGCAACAGCCATGCCCAATGTAATCGCTGCTGAAAGCGCTGAAGTATTCAGCCTTGAGGAGTGCCTTGAGGAGATCACGCAGTCAGGCTTTGATCCCGCTTCGGAAGAGTCGACCAACCGATGTGCGCTGGCATTGCGCAAATTGACCAACAATCGTGATTTTCTCGGCGACATGCTGATTGATCGACTCAAACATCATGACCGCGCTGACCCGATTGACAGCGGCTATGGCCCGCAAGCGATCGTGCTGAGCGGTCAGCACAGCAACACCTTCTTGCGCGCCAATATCTGGCCATCTGAGCGTGATCATTGCTTCCATGCCAGCGGCGCGAAAACCTTCGTCTATGGCGTGCCGCATGATCATAACTTCTCGTTCCTGACGAGCGGATACCTTGGACCGGGTTATCGCAGCGATTACTACGAATATGACTATGCGGCGGTAGCTGGCTTTCCAGGCGAGCAGCCAGATTTGCGCTTTGTTGAACGCAGCGCGCTGCATGAAGGCAAGCTGATGCTTTACCGCGCGCATCAGGACATTCACAGCCAGATCCCGCCGGAGAGCCTCTCTGTCTCGCTGAATGTTATGCATGTCGATCCAAGCCAGCACTGGTTCGATCAATATGCGTTTGACCTGAATAAAGGCTCGATCGACAGGGTGCTGAGCCCGAACTCCACCGAGGTATTCCTGCGGGTGGCGGTCGCGACCGGCCTTAGCGAAGCACAGGATTTGGCAGAGACTTTCGGCAAGACCCATCCGAGCGACCGGCTTCGCCTTGCAAGCTATGAAGCGCGATCATTGAAACTTGGGAATGAGGCTGCGCGCGATGCCTTGTGGCGCGAGGCGGAATTGTCGGGCAGCCGAATGCTGCAAGCTACTGCGATGCGCTATCGCAAGGCGTTGGAACTGGCCTAAAACGCGTTCCCTGCAAGCGCATCGAGCGCACCTTGCAGGATCACGGCGGCGGCGTGGCTGTCGATCCTTTCGGCACGTTTGGCGCGGCTCATGTCCTGCCCGATCATGGCGCTTTCCGCGCTTTGAGTTGACCAACGCTCATCCCAAAGCAGAACAGGTAATTCGAACGCCTGTGAAAGATTGCGGGCATAGGCTCGGCTCGCCTGAGCACGTGGCCCTTCGCTGCCGTCCATATTGCGCGGCAGGCCGATTACGATGGCTTTGACGCCCCGCTCCTTGATCATTGCAGCAAGTGCTTCGCGATCACGCCCGAATTTTCCGCGAGCCAGCGTCTTGCCCGCAGTTGCGAAACGCCAGCCTGCATCGCTGGTCGCGATGCCGATGGTCTTGGTGCCAAGATCGAGACCGAGCAGGGCACCGCCGTCGGGCAAAATGTTGCGCAATTCGCTCGCGCTATCGGTGATCAAGAACGCGCAGCCCATGCTTCAACCCGGCGCATGACATCGGCCTGCACATTCGCCCAAAAAAGCGGGATGTCATAGACGTGGTAGTCATTGCCCGGGAGGACATAGCGCCCCATCTCGGGCGGATCGCCGATCAACAATATCCCGCGCGCTTCACAACGAGCCGGGACCATTCCGGGAACCAGCGACCCGTTGGACAGGCTTTCATCGGGGACCAGCGTGCCCAGATTGGCACTGGCAGGCGCCTCGCCTCCGCGCGCGCCGGTTAGCGGGTTTGTGCAGAGAATCGGGCTTTCGCCCCGTGCTTTCCCGTCGAGGCCGACCGATTCACTGTAATACTGCGCTACCTGCGATGGATCTGCAGGTTCAGCGTAGCTGGCCCAGCTCTGGATGCATCCGGGCTGGTCAGGCGCGTTGCACGCAGCAAGCCCCATATACGGCAAGTCATGCGTTTCGGATATCGGCCAGCCGACAACATAGGCGCCAGCAATTCTGTCAGCCAGATCCTTATCGGCAACCCGCTCGTGGAGCAAAGTGATCAAGTGAAGTGATCCTTGGCTATGCCCCGCCAGTACTATCGGCATTTCCGGGTCGATGCTTTGAATGAAATGATCAAAAGCCAGCGCCACATCCCGATAGGCGGTGTCGAATGCCAATTGTCCTTCAATCCCGTCAGTCAGGAATGCGCCCATGGTCGCCTGGCGATAGCGCGGTGCCCAGATTTCGCTCGCCCGATTGAAGGGGCTGGCCATGGCCTGCACATATAGCCGCGCGAGATCTTCGGCATCCTCATTGCCTAGCTCGGCGTTCCAGCTCGACCGACTAAGATAGCTGGTCGGATGAATGAAGAAGACCGCAAAGTCAGGCGGCGAGGGGTCTGCAGGCGTCGGGAGCAAGCCCCTGTCGCTGGCAAAATCCGGCTGCCAGCGCGCCGGATTATCGCCAGCCATTTGCGGGTGCGCATACCACATCGCGGGATCGGAATAGGCATTGTCTGCCAAAGTCTCTTGCTCGGTGAATTCAGCCGATGGCACCAGCGCCAGCGCTGTCAGTTCCTGCGCCCAAACGCGCAAGACGAGCAGGGCTGCCAGGAACAGCAGGATCAGCGCGGCGATTATGTAGAGAAACTTCTTCGCCATGCGGATTACTCGCTGCCTGAACCCTGTTCGGCCATCGCCGGGCGCAGCGTTGTCCACGCGCGGTCACCCCGCAATGCGGACCACCAGGTTAACGGGTTCCAGCTGGCGGAACCGTCGAGCGAGAAAGTGATGAATTCTGCACGACCGCCGATGTTTTCCATCGGTACCGGCCCCATCAACCCGCGCGGGCTGAACAAGTCGCGGCTGTCAGCGGATTTATCGCGATTGTCCCACATCACGAACACATGACCTTCTGGCACTTCCATCTCAGCAAAATTGTCGAGCGGCTGATTGTCTATATGATCGATCACCAGGTAAGATGCGCCATTGGGCAAGGTTTCGCGATATGCCGGCACTTCATAGAACTGCGCACCATTGGCATCGCGCACAAGGTAGCGCGAGAAGGCATTGAGGCACGGCATCCCGCTTTCGCAGATCAATTCGGGTTCGAAGGGAATTTTTACATCCGGCACGATTTCCCGCGACACCGCTTCGCCGTTGAGGATGATGATTCCGTCCTGCACCGCAATCCGGTCTCCCGGCAAAGCGACCACGCGCTTGATATAGTCCTCGTCGCGTACCGGATGCACCGGGATCACGATGTCGCCATATTCAGGCGTGTCTGCAAGGATGCGCCAGTCACCGCGTGGCAGAAGGTGGAAACTGGCCGAGGCCCAGCTCCAGCCATAGGGATATTTGCTGACCACTAGCCGGTCACCCACATGCAGCGTTGGCATCATCGATGTTGAGGGGATGTAGAATGGCTTGGCCACCAGGCTGTGGAAGGCCAACACGGCGAGCAGCATCAGTGCCAGCCCGCGCAATTCGGCGAGCCAGTTGACCTTTTCTTCAGCGGCGGTTTCGGAAGTGTTCACAGTATCAGTGCCGGTTTGCATGCTCAAAGTGGGTGGGCCTCTATTATCACATAGGCCTGCGCCCATGGATGATCGTCAGTGAGGGTGAGATGAATGCGCGCCTCATGGCCATGCGGGGTCAATTCCGCAAGCCGAATCGCCGCACCACCTGTCAATGAAAGCGTTGGCGCGCCGGATGGGGAATTGATCACGCCAATATCCTTCATGAACACGCCGCGCTTAAATCCCGTGCCAACAGCTTTGCTGAAAGCTTCCTTGGCGGCAAAGCGCTTGGCATATGTGCCAGCGATAGTGAAAGGGCGGCGGCGTGCCTTGGCGCGCTCGATTTCCGTGAATACGCGATATTCGAACCGCTCGCCAAACCGCTCAAGCGAATTGGCGATACGTTCAATATTGCAGAGGTCTGATCCCAGTCCGATGATCATCAATTTCTCACTAGCATTGCGACAGCAAGCGCCAGCACCATCCAATGCAGCAGCACTTGTGACTTCACCAGATAATGCGCCGGATCACCCTTCGCCATCTTGAGCGTCATCGAATAGCCGAAGATCTGGATCATGGGCCAGGCAATCGCGAACACCAGCAAGACCTGTTGCGCCACGGCGTAGCCCAGCAAGGCAATGCTGAGCATGAACGGGATCACGCCCGCCAGTGCCCACAAGCCTTGCGCGCGGGTTGGGCTGGCGGTTTCACTCATCGTGCGTCGTCCATCAGCTCTCGCATCCGGCGCACGGCAGGCTCCAGCCCTACGAACACTGCTTCGCCGATCAGGTAATGCCCGATGTTTAGCTCGGCGAGCTGAGGGATCGCGGCAATCGGCTGGACATTCTCATATGTCAGGCCATGTCCCGCATGCGGCTCGATCCCGTTCTTGGCAGCCAAAGCGGCCATGTCTGAAATGCGTTTCAGTTCGCTGGCGAGCCGCTCAGTATCGCCATCAAGGAAGGCATGCGCATATTCGCCGGTATGGAATTCGACGACCGGCGCGCCAAGCCTGAGAGCCGCATCAAGCTGACGCTCGCTTGCTTCGATAAACAGCGAAACGCGAATACCGGCATCGGCCAACCGGCCAACAATCGGTGCCAGCTGGTTGTGAAGTCCTGCCGCATCAAGCCCGCCCTCTGTTGTGCGTTCTTCGCGCTTTTCCGGCACGATGCAGGCGGCGTGCGGTTTGTGGCGCAGCGCGATCTCCAGCATTTCCTCAGTCGCGGCCATTTCCAGATTGAGCGGAAGATCGGTTGCGGCCTGGATACGGGCAAGGTCCTCATCGCGGATATGGCGACGATCTTCGCGTAAATGCGCAGTTATGCCGTCGCCGCCGACGCGCGCCACAATCTCCGCTGCGCGCACCGGATCGGGATGATCGCCGCCACGTGCATTGCGAATCGTTGCCACGTGATCGATGTTCACGCCCAGGCGCAGCCTGCCGGGATTGTGGACACTTGCCATGATCAGGCGCGGCTTCCCGGCTTGGTGATCGGCACTGCGGCGAGTTCAGCCGGTACTTCATCATCGGCATAGGTCGGGAAATTGAGCGCGACCAGCGGGAAGAACGGCACGCCCAAATCCGCACTGCCGCCGGAACGATCGACAACCGAGACTTCCGCGATGACTTCGCCGCCTTCTTCACCCACTGCTGCAATCGCTTCGCGGCTTGAGAGCCCGGTGGTGACGACATCTTCCACCATCAGCACCTTGGCGCCTGGCTCCAGCGCGAAGCCACGCCGCAAGTGGAACTTGCCTTCGGGCCGTTCGAGGAACATTGCATCCTTGCCCAGCGCGCGGCCCATTTCATGCCCGATAATCAGGCCACCCATCGCGGGCGAGACGACGACATCAACCGCGCTGCGAATCTCTCGCGGCATTTTCTGAGCGATTGCAACCGCGATCCGGCCAGCGCGTTCTGCATTCATCAACACCCTTGCGCATTGCAAATAGTGTGCGCTGTGCCTGCCAGAGGACAACAGGAAGTGCCCTTCAAGCAGCGCGCCGCAGCTACGGAATTCGGACAGAACTTCGTCTTCAGTCATTCGTGATTGATCCAACAAATTGCATTGATTGCATGGGGTTCACCCGGCCTTGCATAATTTTCTCCCTAGAAGCGCTTGAGGCGCTGGGCAAGCGCGCCTATAGGGCCGGGCAATCTCGGCACTTTTGCCGGGTGTTTGGGTTCGCTGTTGCGATTATGCCTCGTAATTCGCAAGGGCAACAGGACACTAACGAAGCGGGAAACGTCAGACAGATGGTTTTGGGTCAAACAGGCCGCTACGCCTATTCACTAATTGTCATGCTTGCGGTTGCCGCATTGCTGGCATTGGCGCCGAACATGGCGCTGGCACAGGATGATGCCGCAGCAAGCGATGCAGCTGCAATCGAAGCACCGGCAGGTTACACGCCAATGGCTCCGACTGAAGGGAAGGGCATGCCGGTCGATGGCAGGCTGTCATTTCAGGACCAATATTCGGCTGACGGTCAATACGCGCTGTGGATGCACGATGCGATCCTGCTTCCGATCATCACCGTCATCAGCCTGTTCGTGCTCGGCCTGCTGCTGTGGGTAATTGTGCGCTACAATCGCCGTTCAAACCCGGTGCCGTCGAAAACGACGCACAACACGCTGATTGAAGTCGTCTGGACCGTTGTCCCTGTAATCGTGCTGCTGGTGATTGCAGTTCCTTCGATCCAGCTGCTCGCCCGCCAATTTGAAACGCCGCCTGAAGATGCCGTCACTATCAAGGCTACCGGCTATCAGTGGTATTGGGGCTTTACCTATCCCGACAATGGCGGCTTCGAAGTGATTTCGAACATGCTGACCCCGGAAGAGGCGGTTGCAAGCGGCGAGCCTTACCAGCTGGCAGTTGATAACCGCATGGTTGTGCCTGCGAACACGCCGCTGCGTATCCAGACCATCGGCGCTGACGTGATCCACTCGTTCGGCGTGCCGAGCCTGTGGTTCAAGCTTGATGCCGTTCCCGGACGTTTGAACGAAAAGCAGCTCACCATTGAAGAGCCCGGCGTCTATTACGGCCAGTGCTACGAATTGTGCGGCGCACGCCACGGCTTCATGCCGCTGGTGGTTGAAGCTCTGCCACGCGAAGAATGGGAAGCTTGGGTGCTTGAGCAAGGGGGCAGCATCCCCGGCGCTGAAGTAGCAGAAGCTGCGGCTGAGGAATCAGTCGAAGAAGCGCCCACCGCCTGAACCAGTTGAATTAAGCCAGAGAGTATTTGAACGATGGCCACTACCGCAGAAGGTTTTGACGCTCACCATGATGATCACGCACATGATGCGGATCACAAGCCGGGCTTTTTCGCTCGCTGGTTCATGTCGACCAACCACAAGGATATCGGCACGCTGTACCTGATCTTCGCGATTGTCGCGGGGATCATCGGCGGCGCCATTTCAGGCGTGATGCGCATGGAACTGGCAGAGCCGGGTATCCAGTATCTCGGTTTCTGGGTTGACCTGTTGGGCGGCGATGGCAGCTCGATGGATGCCAATTACCACATGTGGAACGTGTTCATCACGGCCCACGGCCTGATCATGGTCTTCTTCATGGTCATGCCGGCGATGATCGGCGGCTTCGGCAACTGGTTTGTTCCGCTGATGATCGGCGCGCCGGATATGGCGTTCCCGCGGATGAACAATATTTCGTTCTGGCTGACCGTTGTCGGCTTCCTGAGCCTGCTTTTCTCCATGTTCGTACCGGGCGGCACTGGCATGGGAGCTGGCGTGGGCTGGACGGTTTATGCACCGCTTTCGACCACAGGCTCGCAAGGTCCAGCAGTAGATTTCGCGATCTTCTCGCTCCATCTTGCCGGTGCAGGTTCGATTCTGGGTGCGACGAACTTCATCACCACGATCTTCAACATGCGCGCTCCGGGCATGACGCTGCACAAGATGCCGCTGTTCGTGTGGTCGGTGCTGGTCACAGCATTCCTGCTGCTGCTCGCGCTGCCAGTGCTTGCTGCGGCCATCACCATGCTGATTACAGACCGCAACTTCGGCACAACCTTCTTCGATCCTGCCGGCGGCGGTGACCCGATCCTGTACCAGCACCTGTTCTGGTTCTTCGGTCACCCTGAAGTCTACATCATGATCCTGCCGGGCTTCGGCATGATCAGCCAGATCGTCGCTACCTTCAGCCGCAAGCCGGTGTTCGGCTATCTCGGCATGGCCTATGCCATGGTCGCGATCGGTGTCGTCGGCTTCATCGTGTGGGCGCACCACATGTATACCGTGGGCCTCGACGTGAATACGAAGATGTACTTCACCGCGGCTACGATGGTGATCGCTGTACCGACCGGTGTGAAGATCTTCAGCTGGGTCGCAACGATGTGGGGCGGTTCGCTGGAGTTCAAGTCGCCGCTGGTATGGGCGCTGGGCTTCATCTTCCTGTTCACTGTGGGCGGCGTAACCGGCGTTGTGCTGGCCAATGGCGGCATCGACGACAATCTGCACGACACTTATTACGTGGTGGCGCACTTCCACTACGTGCTGTCAATGGGTGCGGTGTTCTCGCTTTTCGCCGGTTTCTATTACTGGTTCCCGAAGATGAGCGGCCGGATGCATTCAGAGCTGCTGGCGCACCTGCACTTCTGGGGCTTCTTCGTGGGCGTGAACGTGATCTTCTTCCCGCAGCACTTCCTGGGCATGCAGGGGATGGCGCGCCGCTATCCGGATTTCACCGCTGCCTATAGCTACTGGAACGAGATTTCCTCGCTTGGCTACTGGATCATGGCGGGTTCGATGCTGCTGTTCTTCGCCAACCTTGCTTATGCGTTCCTCGCTGGCAAGAAGGCTGAAGGAAACCCATGGGGGCCAGGCGCGACCACGCTGGAGTGGACGCTTTCCAGCCCGCCGCCGTTCCACCAGTTCGAGACGCTGCCGGTAATCGAGGATCACCACGATTATCACGATCACCGTCAAGACTGAGGCACGTATTTGAACGATCAGGGAAGGGCGTGCCGCAGGGTGCGCCCTCCCATGCAAGAGCAAATCGCTCTGATTGAACGAGACTGACACGCAATGACTGCCACCACTGCCAAATCAATGCCGGCTGATTGGCGCGATTTCCTCGCGCTGACCAAACCGGGCGTGATGCGGCTGGTGATCTTTACCGGCATTTGCGGCTTGCTGGCCGCGCCGGGCAGTATTCACCCGGTCATCGGCTTCGCTGCAATCCTGTGTATCGCGATGGGTGCGGGCGGCTCTGCAGTTCTGAACCAGTGGTGGGAAGCTGAAATCGATGCGGGAATGAAGCGCACCGCCAATCGCCCGCTTCCGGCGGGCCGGATGGACCCGCGCGATGCGCGTGATTTCGGCATTGCATTGTCAGCAGCCTCGCTAGTGATCATGGGCCTCGCTGTCGGCTGGCTGGCGGCAGCTATCCTGGCTGTCGCGATTGTCTATTACGCGGTTGTTTACACGATGTGGCTGAAGCCGCGCACCCCGCAGAATATCGTGATCGGTGGCGGTGCAGGCGCGTTTCCGCCGATGATCGGTTGGGTCGCAGTGACTGGCGAGATCACCGCCATGCCGGTGCTGCTGTTCGCGATCATCTTCTTCTGGACACCGCCGCACTTCTGGGCGCTCGCGCTGTTCGTGAAGTCAGACTACGCCAAGGTTGGCATCCCGATGATGCCGGTGGTTGCTGGCGAACGCGCCACACGCCGCCAGATCCTCGCCTATTCGATTGCGCTTGTGCCAATCGCCGTGGCGCCGCGGCTGATCGGCGGAACCGGCGCGATTTACGGCGTGAGCGCGCTGGCGCTTACACTCGCATTCCTCGCGCTTTCTGTCCCCGTCGCGTTCCGCACGTCGGTGGAAGGTGACACGATGAAGCCGGAAAAAACACTGTTTGCGTACAGCATCCTCTATCTCTTCGCGCTGTTCGGTGCGTTGGTGATTGATGCCGTTGCGCGCGGCCAAGGGTGGATCGCATGATGACGCC
>JASBTD010000046.1 GCA_030148605.1 Erythrobacter sp. | reverse complement strand
CCTGCCAGAGCGCCGATCAAAATTGTGCGAACCGCGTGCCGGATCGCAAAACGCGGGCGCGCTTAGCACCACGTCATCAGCCCTGCAAGCCGCGTGTCAGGGTTGTTCGCCCGGCATGGGTGGTGGAGCCGCATTGCGCTGCGCCTCCATCAGCTGACGCATCCCTTCCATCTGCGCCAGCATTTCGTCCAATCGCGCTACGCGAAAGGCCAGGTCTTCACGCCAGGGCGCATCGGCTGGAGAGCGTTCCAGCAAGTCATTCCACACATCGCGCGCTTCCTGTGGCTGGCCGGAACGCAGGTAAGACATGCCCAGGAAGTAACCCGGCCCGGGATGTGCTGGGAATGCCTGTTGCGCGCGTTCGAACGCATAAAGCGCGGGCGGTGTCACTTGCCCCTTGGCATGCTCTACCAGGGCGTTGGCAAGCGCCAGCCACGCCTCTGCATCATTGGGGTTTTCAGCAACTGCGCGGCGCAACAGCCCTGCCGCATCGGCATGTTGGCCACGCCGGGCGAAAGCATCCGAAGTAACGAGATAGCCGGGCGGTTGCTGGCCTGTATCGAACAGCGCACGCCGCGCCGCGACAAGCTGCTCGCCCGACTCCACCTCTTCTTGCATCATGGCCTTGGGAGAGGCTGGCTGCCCCGGCGATCCTTGCAAGCCATAGCCTGCGAGCCCGAACATCAAGACAGCTGCAAACAACATCCACCCATGCCGCGGCAGGCGCAGCACCAGGATTGCAGTGAGCATGGCGAACAGGCCGAGCAGGAGGATCGGAATCCAGACCATCAGCTGTCCGCCTCTTCAAAGATTTCTTCAGGCCCACCGGTCGATTTGCGCCCCACCCTCCGGGCCAACAGAACTCCTGCAATCAGGAGCAAAATCAGCGGGATAACGAACAGCGGCCATGTCGAGCTGGTGATGCGCGGATCGTAGCTGACATAGTCTCCGTAACGATCAATCAGCCATTGGCGAATTTGCTCCGGCTCTTGGCCAGCGGCGATGCGCGTTCGGACTTGATGCCGCATGTCGCCTGCCATCGGCGCATCACTGTCGGCAATCGACTGGCTTTGGCATTTCAGGCAACGCAAGGTTTCCATCAGCTCGACAGCCTTGGCTTCCTGCGCGGGATCATCGAGCTGGGTGTAAGCATAGGGCGCGGGCGGCAGCGCGTCTTGCGCGGCTACCGGAACGGCAAGACTGGCCGCCAGCAAGGTGACCCACCCCCTCATTCTGCGGCCTCCCGCAATTTTTCGAGAAGTTCCGGCACATCATCTGCGCGCACATCGCCGATATGCTGGTGAGTGATCACGCCATTGCCATCGATCACAAAGGTTTCCGGCACGCCGGAAGATCCGATTTCAAGCTGGATCGCTGAAATCTCGTCAGACCCGATGCGCGAATAGGGATTGCCATGCGTGGCAAGAAACCGATCCACGTCTTCGCGCTTGTCACGAATGGCGACACCGATGATCTCGACACCCGCTTCATTGAGTGCCTCGAGATGCGGTGCCTCGGCAATGCAGGGCAAACACCAGCTGGCCCAAATGTTCAGTAGCTTGGGCGTGCCGTCCTTGAAATCAGCCAAAGTCACACCGGGGCGGGCTTCGCTAGCCGGTTCCAGCGAGAATTCAGGCAAGGATCGACCGATCATGGTTGATGGGATGAATTCATCCTTGGGCTGGAACAGCTGGTAACCGGCCAGGCCGAGGAAGAATGCAAACAACAACAGGGGAGCCCACAGCGTCCAGCGCATCATGTTGTGCTCCCGGCTGGAATGGCACCGCTCTGCCTGAGCGATTCCAGCTCTTCACGCTCATCATCGTCACGGGCCTGTGTTCGGCGCCTGCGGATATCGCTAACCAACCGCCCGACAATCGCCAGCGCTCCGCCAAGCGAGATCAGCAAGCCGCCATACCAGATCAGCGTCACGAACGGCTTCCACCAAAGGCGCAATTGCCAGCGCCCGTCGGGCGATGGCGCACCGACAACAGCATAAAGCTGGCCATCCCACCGCGTCAGCAGCGCGCTTTCCGTGGTTTGCTGGACCGGCGCGAAGAAATGACGTGATTGAGGCCGAAGGACTTCGACCGCCCCCTCACCGCGCCGTGCGGTAATGCGCGCTTCCATGGCCGTCCAATTAGGGCCGGCAATGGGATCCACGCTCTCAAGGCTAATGGCGAATCCGCCGATCTGGCTCGTTTCGCCCGGAGAAATCGCGACGAGTTTTTCCTCTGTGAATGCGCTTTCGCTGGCCATCCCGAATAGCGAGACCGCGATACCGAAATGCGCCAGCACCATGCCCCAGATTGACAGCGGAGTGCGTAACAGATTGCGCCCGCGCAGCGGCAGGAAACTGGCCACGCTCAGTCCCACAGCGATGGCAAGCCCGAGAAGGGGCAGCACACCCACGTCGGTGGTAGATGCAAGCACAACCAGCAGCGCGGTCGTGACGATCAGCGCGACCACGATAGCGATAGGAGCGCGGACGCGTTCAATATTGTCCTCACGCCAGCGCAGCAGCGGTCCGACTGCCATGACCAGCAGCATGGGGATAGTGAAGATTGCGCCAACAGGATTGAAGTAAGGCGGTCCAACCGAAACACGCACATCGAAGGCTTCCGTAAGCAGCGGATATAGCGTGCCGAGCAGCACGATTCCCAGGATCGAGCATAGCATCACATTATTGAACACCAGTGCGCCTTCGCGGCTCACTGCGGCAAAGCGCTGCCCTTCGGATACCGAACCCGCTCGCAAGGCAAACAGCAGCAGCGCTCCGCCGATATAGATCGCGAGCAAGGCGAGGATGAAGGAACCGCGCTCAGGGTCGACTGCGAACGCGTGAACACTTGTGAGGATGCCAGAGCGAACCAGGAATGTGCCGAGCATGCTCATGGAGAAAGCGACTACGCCCAACATTATTGTCCACGCGCGCAAGGCATCGCGTGCGGCAAGCACGCTGGCTGAGTGGAGCAAGGCGGTGGCGGCCAGCCATGGCATGAGCGATGCGTTCTCGACCGGGTCCCAGAACCACCAGCCGCCCCAGCCAAGCTCGTAATAAGCCCAATAGGAGCCGGCTGTGATGCCCAGCGTCAGGAACACCCATGCGCCCAGCACCCACGGCCGCATCACGCGTGCAAATTCGGGGTTCACTTGCCGCGTCAGCATCGCGCCCACTGCAAAGCTGAACGCGACCGACAGACCGACATAGCCCATGTAAAGCGTCGGCGGATGGAAGGCCAAGCCGATGTCCTGCAACAGCGGGTTCAGCCCATTACCTTCCGCAACAGGCGAAGCGAGGCGTTCGAACGGGTTCGAGCTCAAAAGCAGGAAGGCATAGAAACCGATCGCTACAAAGCCTTGCGATGCGAGCGTTGCCTGCATGGTTTTTTCCGGCAAGCGCTTCTCAAGCCATGCGATAAGCGCGCCAGCCAGCGCCATCACTGTAACCCAAAGCAACATCGAGCCTTCGTGATTGCCCCAGGCTCCGGAAAGCTTGAAGATCATCGGCTTCATAGAATGCGAATTGGTCGCGACCAATTTCACTGAAAGATCGGTGATCGCGAATACCCACAGCAACATGGCGAAGCTGAATACGGCGAGGAAACCTTGCAGCATAGCTGCAGGCCGCACCAGCGCTGCGAGCGGAGCCTGCGCATCGCGCTGCGCCAGCGCGCCGCCGAGCAATTGCAGGATGGCTAATGCTGCGGCCATCCACAGCGCGGCGTGGCCGAGTTCAGCGCTCATTCGTAGCCAACCACAGTTTGCTGCGGCCCGCTTGCACCCTGGTGCTCGGCCATTTCCTTCAGCTCGCGCGGGACATAATTCTCGTCATGCTTGGCGAGCAAATTGTCCGCCACGAACACGCCATCCGCGCCCAGGCTGCCTTCGGCAACCACGCCGGAATTCTCGACAAACAGATCGGGCAGGATCCCCGCATATCGCACCGGCACACGGGCATCAGCCTGATCAGTCACTACAAAGGCCACAGTCACGCCGTCAGGCAGCCTCTCGATGGAACCTTCGGCCACCATGCCTCCCAGCCGCACCGCGCGGCCCACCTCGGGTGGTTCGTCCATCATTTCGTTCGGCAGATAAAAATAGTCCGCCTGCGTCCTCAGCGCCCATGCCGCCAGCAGGCCTGCGGCGATAATTGCCACCAGCGCCAGGCTGACCAGCACCAATCGCTGATGCTTGGGCTTGATCGAACTCATTTGCGTTTCACCTTATCGCGCTTTGCCTCGGCACGGCGCATATCCCACCAGGCCCAGCCCACCATCGCCAGCGTGGCAGACACGCCGACAACGTAAGCGGCGATAACAAAGTTCCATTGATCGAGCGCTTCGTACATCACGCCGCCTCCAACGCCATACGGCGCAGGCGGGCTTCCGCCTGCGTCTGTGCGAGCAATGCGCGCATCCGTGCCAGCACCACTCCGCCAAACAGCAGCGAGAAACCAAGCACGGCAATGAGCAGCGGAGTAAGGAACGCCGGGTCAATTGCGCTTTTGCCAATGGTGATACTGGCGGGCTGGTGCAGCGAGTTCCACCATACGACCGAGCGGTTGATGATCGGAATATTGATCGCACCGACCAAACCGAAAATCGCTGCAATCTTTGGCGACACACCTTCGCGTGCGACAGCCTGAGATAATGCGATATAGCCGAAATAAAGGAACAGCAGCACCAACATGCTCGTCAACCGTCCGTCCCATTCCCACCATGTGCCCCAGGTCGGGCGGCCCCAGATCGAACCGGTGGCAAGGCAGACTGCGGTGAACACCATTCCGGGAACAGCCGCCGCACGTGCAGCCACCGCTGCCAGCGGATGCTTCCAGACCAGATAGGCGAGGCTCGAGATCGCGATCGCGCTCCATCCGCCCATGCCCAGCCATGCGCTGGGCACATGGATAAACAGAATCCGCACTGTCTCGCCCATCAGCCGGTCTGGCGGAACATGAAACAACCCCCACCACAGGCTGCCTGCAACCAGCACCATGCCCGACACCAGCAACAGCGGAGTCAGCCAGCGGGCAAGCTTCAGGAAACGCGTGGGATTGGCAAAGCCATGCATGAACGAAAAGAACCTCTTTCCGAGGGTATTACAGTGCGCCCCGCTCCCTGCAAGACTGCATTATATGCAACCGATGCTGGATTTACCGCCCGATCAGGCGCTTGGCCTGCTTGTCAGCCACAATATCGGGCGTTTCCCCGGTTGCGTCGCTTTCTTGCCAGACAGCCTCCAGTCGCTCCGGAATGCGCGCGACACGGGCATTGATCTCGTCTTCGCCAGAACCGTCAATGTGGCGCAGCACAGTGATAATGCCGCCCGCATTGATGACATAGTCTGGCGCGTAAAGAATTCCGCGGTCCTGCAGCAGCTTGCCTTCGCTGCCCGTGGCAAGCTGGTTATTCGCGCCGCCTGCCACGACCTTGGTGTTGAGCTTGGGAATACTCTCTTCCGTCAGGATCGCCCCCAAGGCATTGGGGCTGACAATATCGGCTTCGGCGAACAGGATCTCGTCCGCACTGGCAGTTTTCGCGCCGAGCTCGTCCGCAAGCGCCTGAGCCTTGTCGGCATTCATGTCACCAAGGATCAAGTCCGCGCCTTCAGCCGCCAAATGGCGCGCTGTGCCGCCGCCAACGCTGCCAACGCCTTGCACCGCAATGCGCACACCCTTGAGATCATCTGTACCCAACGTGCGCTTTGCTGCGGCCTTGATCCCCAGATAGATGCCCTTCGCTGTGTAGGGCCCCGGATCGCCGCCCTGATCAGGCATGCCGCCGACATGCGAGGTGTATTTTGCAATCGTCAGCATATCATCTTGCGTGATATTGACGTCTTGCGCCGTGATATACTGGCCGCCCAGCCCTTCAACCGCGCGCGCAAAGGCCGCCAGCATTTCAGGCGTCTTGGTGCGGTTCTCGTCAGCCAGGATCACAGCCTTGCCGCCACCAGCAGGAAGGCCTGCCATGGCGTTCTTGTAACTCATCCCGCGGCTAAGACGGAGTGCGTCGCGAATGCTCGCGGCCGGATCCGCATAGTGCCAGAAACGCGTGCCGCCAGCTGCCGGGCCAAGATGTGATGAATGGATGGCAATAATCGCCGTCAGTCCGGATGCCGCATCGCGCACGAACAGCACCTGTTCGTGATCATCAAAATCGGGTTCGTTCCAGAAAGCCGTCATGTGCCCATCCTTTGTCGGGCAGCCCTTACAAATGCATCGACGGGAGAAAATGGGGCGATCGAGGGGTCTCGAACCCCCGACCTCCGGTACCACAAACCGGCGCTCTAACCAACTGAGCTACGATCGCCACATGCCCCGTCTCACTAACGCAAGTCGAGCCGCGCAAGCGGGGCTGATACGCTTTGCTGCCACATGGTCAAGACCGGCGGCAACGGGCGCGAGCCTGTTGCATAGTGAAGCGCATTTGGGAAGCGAAAACTTCATGGAAGCGCGGAACGCGCAAGATTATTTCGCGCTTTCCCGCCCGCGCTCCAACTCCTATCGTTATTGCAATGACCAGCCGTGGCGAATCTTCGACTGAGCATCTGCTGCGACAGGCGGGAATCCAGCGCGTGCCCAGCCCGAAGCTTGAACTGTTCCAATGCCGCAATTTCCTCGAGCCCGGCTTGTGCACGGAGCTTATCAATCTGATCGAAATCAATCGCCGCCCCAGCACCATAGCGGATGCTAATGGAGATGATTACTTTCGCACCAGTGAGACTTGCGATCTGGATGCGAATGAGCCTGCGGTGCAGCGCCTTGAGCATTCGCTCGCCGATCTCAGCGGCATTGATCCCGCCTATGGCGAGCCAGTCCAGGGCCAGCGCTATGATGTGGGTCAGGAATTCAAGCCGCACACTGACTATTTCGCGCCCGATGGCGCTGACTTCCAGAAATTCTGCTCCGTTGCCGGACAGCGCACCTGGACTTTTATGATCTATCTCAATGACGTGGATGCCGGCGGTGGCACAAGGTTCAAGGTAATCGGCAAGACCTTCCAGCCGGAAACTGGCAAGCTATTGTGCTGGAACAACCGCCGACCGGACGGGAGCGTTAACCCGAACACGCTTCACCATGGAATGAAGGTGCGCAAGGGCCTGAAATATGTGATAACCAAGTGGTATCGGGAAAAGGAGTGGGGTTGGGAATGACGGACTATAGCGATATCGCTGCACAGCTGCGCACGCGGCTCGATGATTTGCTCGAACGTGCCGAAGTGATCGAAGATGATTTGCGCCATCCGCTCGATGCCGATTGGAGCGAGCAAGCAGTCGATCTCGCCGATGACGAAGCGCTTGAAGGTGTCGATGATGTGCTCCGCGCAGAGATCCAGCAAATCCGCCTGGCGCTGCTGCGGATCGAGAACGGAAGCTATGGAACCTGCGCCAAATGCGGCAAGGAAATCCGCCGCGAAAGGCTGGAAGTGCGCCCGATCGCGACGCGCTGCATCGATTGCGCATAACCCGTCAGCTTCACCAAAGAAAAAGGCGGCCCCGTCGGACCGCCCTTCCCTTCGCGGTCTTGCGACCGCTTAGCTTGTAAAGCCGAATTACTTCTTTAGCGACAGACCGCCAAAACGCTTGTTAAAGGCTGCGACGCGGCCACCTTCCTGAAGCTGCTGCTTGCCGCCGGTCCAAGCCGGGTGGCTGGTCGGGTCGATTTCGAGCGTTAGCGTATCGCCTTCGCTGCCCCATGTAGAGCGGGTCTGGAATTCGGTACCATCGGTCATCTTGACCGTGATCATGTGGTAATCGGGATGCCCTTCGGCTTTCATAACTCGTGTCCTTGCTAGCGTAGGCCCGGTTCCGACCGGGCATGCTGTTTGCGGGAAAGCGGCGCGGATAGATGTGCGCTGCACAAAAATCAAGCGATTCTGCCTATCAACTTGGCGGATCGGCAATCATCGCGGTGAATTCCGTCTCGCAAGTCGTCTTGCCTTCAACGCTTGCACGCCCTTTGAACTTGTAGATCGTCCGGCGCTGCTGGAGAAATTCCACTTCCAGATCGAGCAGGCATCCCGGCGTCACAGGGCTGCGGAACTTCGCGCTCTCGATCCCCATGAAGATCACCAGCTTGCCCGTACCCGCCAGTTCAAGAGTCTCGATGCCCAGAATCGCCGCCGCTTGAGCAAGGGCCTCAATCTGCAGCACGCCCGGCATGATCGGGGCGCCGGGGAAATGCCCCTGAAAGAATTCCTCGTTCATGGTCACCGCTTTGACCGCGTGAATGCGCTCATTGAGGTGAAGTTCTTTCACCCGATCCACCAGCAACAGCGGATAGCGGTGCGGCAGGGCCTTCAATATCTTGTGAATGTCGTAATCAGCTGTGCCGTTAGCGTCACTCATGGCCCTGCCCCCGTTGTTCGTGCCTTAGCGACCGCTTGGCGCTTGAGTCGCCGGCTGTTGCTGCTGCGCCTGTGCTGCCTGCTGCTGAGCCTGGATCGCTTGTGCTGCAGCCAGCGTCTGCTGGATCTGCTGATAAACGCCCACAGCATTGCGGGTTGGCTGCCAGCCCTGCGGTGGTACAATCGCAACCGAAGGGACACGCGTGTTGAGAGCAGCTGTCACCTGCTGCGTGATATTCGCTGCAGGCGGCGCGTAAACCACCACGTCGGGTGTCAGGACAAGCTGGATCTGCTGCTGCTGGACCACCTGTTCAAGCGACGCGCGATACTGCGCAAGGATCTGCTCGACGGCATAAACGCGGGCGGC
>JASBTD010000039.1 GCA_030148605.1 Erythrobacter sp. | reverse complement strand
GATCGGCCGCGTCGCCAATGCGCGCTTCGCCTCGGTCGACGATATCGGCGCCGCGACCGCCCCGACCGAAAGCGCAGCGGTCCGCGAACGACGCGCGGTGCTGCAGAACACGCTCGAACAGGTCGTGCTCGCGGTCCCGGTGCATCTCGCGCTTGCCCTGCTGCTGCCGCCGGACCGCCTGGCGGTGATCGCCGCGCTGGTGCTGTTGTTCGTCGCCGGCCGGGTCGCCTTCACGCTCGGCTATGCGCGCGGCGGGCCGGGGCGCGCTTTCGGTTTCGGCCTTACCTTCTATCCGACCGCCGCCGCCCTTGTCGCCGCAGGCGCGCTGGTGCTGGGGGGATAGGGCTTCGGTCGTTTTCGTGCTGGACGCCCGCGCCTGGGCGGCGCACTATCCACCTGTCCGGCGATTGACGGGTTTCGATGTCCGATTGGGGAGCATGATGATGACACGCAAATCGGTCGCCGCCTGGTCGTTCGCCTGCTCGCTTCTGGCGCTGGCTTGCGGCACGCCGCTCCACGCGCAACAGGGTGCGCCCGAGGAATCGACGATCAAGGGCACCGCCAATAGCGTCGCCGAGCCGTTCGACGGCAAGGAAGTGCCGGCGAAGCTGCTTGCGGTGCAGGGCGATCCTTATTCGCTTGCCGGGCTCGGCAAATGCGCGGCGATCGTCCGCGAGATCGGGGAACTCAACGAGGTGCTCGGCCCCGACGTCAACGAACAGGTCGACAAGAATCGCGCGCAGAAGCGCGAGGAAACCGCCGGCCGCGTCGCGGGTTCGGTCGCGGGGTCGATCATTCCCTTTCGCGGGCTGATCGGCGAGGTGACGGGCGCGAACGCCGAACGGCGCCGCTACGCGCTCGCGGTCTACGCCGGCACGGTGCGCCGCGGCTTTCTGAAGGGCGTCGGGCTCGAGCGCGGCTGCAAGGCGCCCGCTCGGCCCTGAGCCTCAGAGCGGCGTGTAGACGACTCGGCAGCTTTCGGGCGCCGAACGCAGCGCGGTGTTCCATGTCACCTCATTGCCGTTGCGCTGAAGCCGCGCCCCGCTTTTGTTTTCATAGACCGGGCCGCCGGTCGACGGCGCCTGCTTCAGCACCATCGATCGCATGCCGTTGACGCGCACGATCGCGCTGTTGCCGACATAGTCGACCTTCAGCTTGGTGCCGCCATTGCAGTCGTAGCTGGTGCCCGTGTTGCGCGGCACCGACGAGCATCCGGCAAGCGCGACCTCTGACGGACGGCTTCTCACGTTCGCGATGGCCGTTGCCGGGCGTGCAGGCAGCGTCAAACCAGTTCCCATCGGACAGTTGGCTGGAGCGAAGGTTCAGGCCTATGTCTGGCCCACTAATATGGATCCAGCGAGGGTGGGGTTTGATCCCGAGAGCGGTATCCTCGCGCTTGCAATCACCGCGCATCCGGATTTCGACGACACACCACTGTTTGATGAAGACCAGGATGGCGATCCGGCCAATGACGGGGCCAACTGGCACTCGCACTGGGTGGTGTTGGTGGAAGACACTGCATGCGGTGCCGGATTGAAAGTGCGTGATGTCTCTCCGGGGCGTGACATCCTTCCAGCGACTGCGCCGCATCTCCCCATCGCGCTGGATTCGCCGGGCATGAGTCCGATCCTTGACGGGAGCACCGCCAGGATAACGGTGCCAATCGCCGATACTGAGGGCGTGTCGTTCGATGCAGTGACGGCGGAGCTTCAGGTCAATTCACAAGGCGAAGCGCCACTTTTGTGCGTTACCGGCATCCACGATGTCATGTCCGGCGATCTCTCGCTGCCAGGCCGGGTGATCGTTGAACATTCGGGCCACTAAGAACTTCCCCATCGCAAAACCCTTACGATAATGAAAGGAAGAATGATGACGAGCAAAGCAACTTTTTACCACGCAGGTTGCAGCGTCTGTACCGATGTCGAGGCACAGTTTGCCGGCAGCCTCGATCCCGCAAAGTACGACATCGAAATCGTAAACATCGGCGAGGCTACAGAGCGGCTTGAGGAAGCGGCAAGCGCCGGTGTCAAATCTGTCCCTGCCATTGTGATTGATGGCCAACCGTATCACATAAATTTTGGCGCGAGCCTCGACGACCTGAGATAGAGCACTTGGCCCGCGATCGAGCCCTTCGGGTTGCACCTTGGGCGAGTGCGATCGCGGGCCTTCCCCTTACGACCTGAAAACAGAAAGGCCAAAGCCGTGGCTTCGGAGTTTCCCGCCAGTCTCGTGACCCCTAACGCAGAAGAAGGTCTCCAACTCGCAATCAGGCTTGCGCGGCTTGGTGTGAAGGCTGTCCAGCCCGATATGGATATCCTCCGGCGGCTCAGGCCCAAATATTCAGAGGATGCCCACGAACTTATTGCTTCCAGCCATGTGATCGCCGTTCATTTTCAGACCATCGCTCGCGTCAACGATTACTGGCGTGACCAGGAAGGATCTTGCGACAAATGAAACCTATTCCCGCCCTGCCGCTTCAGACTTCCGAATGGCTCAATACGGCCAATCCGCTCACGCTCGAATCTCTCAAGGGACGGGTCGTCCTCATCGAGGCATTTCAAATGCTGTGTCCTGGCTGCGTTTCCCATTCTCTTCCACAAGCCCAGAAGGCGCGCCAGATCTTCTCTGAGGGCGATCTCGCAGTTATCGGCCTTCATACCGTGTTCGAGCATCATGAAGCACAAGGAACGAGGGCGGCATTAGAGGCATTTCTCCATGAGTATCGGATCACGTTTCCGGTCGGTATTGATGTTCGAGATGAAGGTCAGCGGCTTCCGCGCACAATGCAAACCTACCAGATGCAGGGTACGCCAACGACCATCCTGATTGATAGGGCAGGCAACCTCCGCAAACAAAAATTCGGCCGCGATGATGACATGCTGATCGGCGCCGAGATCATGGCGCTGGTAAGCGAAAGCGCGGTTGACCTGCCAGATCAGGTGGCGGACAGTTCAAGTGGACCTAAATCTGCATGCGACGATAATGGCTGCAGAATCGCTTGATGGCGCCTCATCTAGGATACGCGAGCCATTGTCCGCTTTTCGAAATTTGAAGACCATAGCCGGACAGTCTGGAATCGGCCCAAAGACCGACCCACCGTCCTCTCATTTTTGGGCACCAGTTTCAAAACCGCCACCCAATGCAAGGTGCAGGTTGATCCGGTTATCGATCCGGGCCTGTCTGACCACCAGCAAGGCGGACTGTGCCTCGATCATACGGCTCTGAGCATCAAGCACGTTAAGCAATGGGTCGCTGCCTACGTCATAGCGATTGCGCGCAATCCTGTGTGCTTCGCTTGCTGCAGCTAAGGCAGTGGCCAATTCCTGCTCCTGTTCCGTCAGAAACTCTTCAACAGCCAGCGCAGTCTCCACCTCGCTCAGCGCGTTCAAGACAGTGTCTGCATATAGTTGGAGCGCTTCGTCCCGTTCGCCTTCACGCAGATCAAATTGCGCACGAAGACGGCCTCCCTGAAAGATTGGCTGGAGCAAACGCCCGGCGATTGACCAGATGAAGAAATCAGGATCGAGCAGATTGCTCAATTGCGTGCTCGAAGTACCCGCCCTTCCCGTCAGCTCAATGCTGGGCAAAAAGGATCGCTCCGCCGCATCGAGCCGGAATCCCGCTGCCTCAAGGTTAAGTTGCGCCGCCAGAATATCCGGCCTGCGCGAAAGCAGTTCGGCCGGAAGTCCGGCGGGCGGCTGTGACTGCAAAGCGGGCAACTGGCCAGCGAAGGCAACCACGCCATCGGGATAATCGCCAAGCAGCACATCGAATTGACGCGTGGTCCGCGCCAAGATCTCTTCGCGCGCCGCCAGATTGGCATTGGCGGATGCAAGGCTTGCGATTGCAAGCTGACCATCGGCAGGCTGCGCTGCGCCCAGGCGCACGCGATTGCTGATCTGCCGCTCCATTTGAGCGGCATTCTCGGCAACCTGCCTCGCTAGGTTGACCTGTCGGCCGCCCTCTATCATCGCGAAATAGGCGCGTGCTGTTTGCGCAGCGATAGACTGGCGGACAGATTGCAGATTGGCCTCGTTGGCAAGAAAATCGGCTCGCGCGGCCGCCGATTGCGCGGAGAGCCTGCCCCATAGATCGACCTCCCAGCTGACATTGCCAGTCAGGTCAAACGTATTGATCCGGTAGGAAGACTGTGCCCCACCGCCGCCTGCATCAGGGACAACGATACCAAGGCTTTCCAAGGTTAGCTTCTGTCGCCCAGCACCGAAACCGAGAGAGACTTGCGGGGACTGATCGGCTCCGGCCAGATCGGCAAGCGCGCGAGCCTGCTGCGTGCGGGCAATGGCCTGCAGGATGGCAGGACTATCGGACAGTGCGCGTTCAACATGGGCATCGAGTTGCCTGTCGCCAAATTCTTCCCACCACTTGCCGCCAATTTCGCCCGGAGCCGAACTCCCGGCCTCAAACTGGTCCGGGACGGGGATTTCCAGCTGTGGAGGCGTGCGTTCGGGAAGAGCACAACCAGACAGCAGCACGGCCGATAGTGAAAGGGAAAGCAGGGGATTGGAGCGTTTGTGGTTCATCGCTCAGCCCACTTCACGCTGTTCGACTGCGCTGCCATCTTCCACCTCCGAAGCGGGATAAAGGATGACCGTTTCGCCTTCTTGCAGGCCGCTCAGCACTTGCGCTTGAGTGCCGTTGTTTCGCCCAATCTCCAGCTGACGCAATTCGGCCTTTCCGCCGGAAACCACAAAGACCGCCCATTCGCCCTGCTCGCGAAAAAGAGCTGTAGAAGGCACAATCAGTGCGTTGTCATCCAGCCAGACAATGATGCGCGCCTCGACACGGAATCCGCTGCCCAACCGGTCCGCTGGATCGTGTATCCGGATTCGGGCATTTACGCGCTGCTCTTCAACGCCAAGCGCGGAGACTTTGGTGAAGCCCTGCGGTTCGATCTGCGCAACCTCGCCCGTGATTGGCGCATCTCCGCCCCAATCCTCGATCAACACCGGATCGCCCATCGAGACCTGCACCGCATCAGTGGAAAGTAGCTCCACAACCACTTCAAGGTCACCCGCAATATTGCCGATCTCGACGATCGGCGTGCCGACAGCAACTGTCGCTTCGCTTTCCTGCCTGACTGAAAGCACCTGTCCCGAAACGGGTGCTCGGATGGGAATGGCCGAACTGCCTGCATTGATCTGCGCCCTGGCGCTCGCCAAATCGGCCTGTCGCAGGGCAATTGTCGCATTGCTCGCCTCCAGCGCTGATGCCGCTCCCTGGGCATTTCTTTGTGCCAGTTCCAAGGCGGAGCGACTGGTGGATTCGAGCTCCCATAAACGCTCCTCGCGAGCCAGATCGGCATCGGCCAATTGCCTGTTCGCAGCTGCATTATCCCGCTCGCTTTGCGCCGCTCTGAGCGCCGCCTGCGCGCTGGCAATGTTTGCGCGGGCCTGAGCGTCGGAGCGTGAATCCAGCGGCGGAGGGCTAATCCAGCCAATCACGCTTCCGGCGGTGACTGTGTCTCCAGCCTCCACTTCAATGCGCTGCAACCGGCCGTTGGAGGGTGCTGAGACGAGATAGGCATCATGCACCTGTGTGCGGCCCTCTTCATCAATGCTCACACGCATTGGCCCGCTGGTGACCTCGTCCATATCGACCGCAATCGCGCTGGGCCAGAAGGCGAGAGCGAGCATAGCAAGGCCGAAAATGATCGCGCCAATTGTCAGATATTTGCGGGAGTTCTTTTTGCTATTCGCCATGATTACTCTCTGGATTTCAGGGCTGTGATAAGTTCGGTTCGATCGACATCGCGTTTCACCAGCCATGCAGAAACCAATGTCGCCACAAGCACGGCCAATGCGCCAATGCCGATGTCGGCGCGGCCATAAGCGGCAGGAATTTGGTAGAGATCGCTGCTAAAGCCCTCGGCAATGACAGAGGAAAGGCCAAAGCCGATCAGCGCGCCGACTGGCAGAGCGATGAAGGTGACAAGGACTAGTTCGCCTAATAGAACGAAGGCCGCCTCGCCCTTGGAGAAGCCCAGCACCCGCAGGCTGGCAAGGTCTCGCTCGCGCTCCGCCTGAGCGATGCGGGCGGAGTTGTAGACGATGCCAAAGGTGATGACGAAGGCGATGCCCGCCATGATGAAGCGCATGGCTCCCGCACCTGTATCCATCATCCTCTGAAGCGATTCCCACGCATTTTCTTTCAGGCTCACGCCCACAACAGCGGGCATCCCCTTGAGCCTGCGATAGATCGCATCGCTTTGCGCGGAATCGACGCGCAGGCTTGCTGCGGAGATACGGCCCGGTTCGCGCATGGCGCGGTTAAGCGCATCAATTTCAATATAGGCAGGTGAACCCAGCAGGCTCTGGGTCGTCCCGACAACCGGGATCTGCAAGACCGGCTGGCGGCCTTCCTTCACCTCAACTGTCAGAATCTCGCCCGGAGTGATGGCAAGTTTCCGAGCCAGTGATGTCGCGATAATGATCCCCTCTTGGCGCATTTCGATAGGCTCAAGGCGCGGGGTTATTGCGCGGTTGAGGCGTGGATTGCGCACCCTCCCTTCCAGCGCGCCGCGATGGGTTCTGGTGCCATTCCGCAATACGACAGAGACATTGCGAGCAGGCTCAACCTCAATCACGCCCGGCATTCGCCCAAGTTCCAGAACAACCTTGTTTGATACCGGGTTCACAAAACTGACGGTGACATCGCTGCGGTCGATCACGCCGAAGGTCAGGTCCATAGAACGGTCAAACCCTCCCATTACGGCGGTCATGGCCGTTGCCAGCCCCATGCCTGCTGCAACCCCCAAGGCCGCGCCAGCCATTCTGCCAGGTTGGCGTGTTATACGCCGCAGAACCATTCTGCTGGGCTGATCGAGCAGACCAAAGATCGACTGGCCGATGCGCCCCGATGCGCTGTAATCTGCAGGAGCAGCCGGGCGCATGGCCACTGCGGGCGTGAGCGCAAAAACCTGCCGCAACACCAGCAGCCCGCCTGCCGATGCAGAAAGCACACTCACCAATATACCCAGAATGAAGCTGGACGGCTTCACCTCGAACAAGAGGAAAGGAAACTTGTAGTAATCGACATAGACATTGACGAGACTTCGCCCCGAGGCGATGCCCCCGAGGCAGCCTAGCAACGCGCCTGAAACCGCGATCACAAGGATCAGTTTGAAATAGTGCGCGCCGACCTCGAGATCGGTATAGCCAAAGGCCTTGATAAGCCCGATCTGACTGCGTTCTGCCTGCACCATTCGGGAAATCACAATGTAGAGCAGGAAGGCGGCAACGGCGAGAAATACAGGCGGAACCACGGCGCTTGTTCCCCGCAAGCCGCTGATTTCTTCACTCACAAAGCGGTCCGAAAGGTGATCTTCCAGACTATAGGCACCCAGGCCGCCATAGGGCTCGACGAGCCGGTCAATGGCTTCGATCACGGCGGGCTCGCTGGCATCGCGTGTCAGGGAAACCAGCGCCTCGTTAAACGCACCGCTCATATCGAACGCTGCGGCGGCCGTGTCCCGACCCATCCAGATGACCGCATAGCGCGCATCATCAGGCGCAATCTCACCGGGCGCGGTGACATATAGAAACTCCGGCGAACGGGCGAGCCCGACGATCTGGAACTCTCTTTGTCCTCCGCGAATAGTTATGGTCAGCGCGTCGCCCGGCAGCAGGCCGCGCGCATCGGCAAAGCTCTTCAAGAGGATGATCTCATCGGGGTTGGCCCCATCCAGCCTACGCCCATCAGTTAGATAGATTTCGTTGAGCAGCGGCTCGCCATATTCGGGCAGTGAAATGATGCGCGCCTGCAAAGGCAGGTCTTCGCTTTCCAGATCGATCTGGGCCGAGCCTGAAATCCTCCCCTCAGCGCTGGCAACGCCGGGAATTTCGGCCAAACGGGCCTCCATACGCTCAGGCGCCCGCACGAGGGGCACAAACACATCGGCCAGCCTGTGTCGCTCATAATAGGCGCGGCGCGTTTCATCGAGCGAAGTGACAAGGCCTGTCATCATCACCAGCATCAGCACGCCGACACCGATCACAGCGCCAATGGCGAGCGCCTGTCCCTTGATGCGCCAGAGATCGCGAAGCAGCTTCTTGTCGAGCGGGCTCATCGGGCGATCACCACTCGATCTCATCAGGATCGAGCAAGGTCGCATTGAGTTCAACTTTGCGAATATCACCATCTGCGAAATGGATCACACGGTGCGCCATAGCGGCAGTCGCAGCGGCATGTGTGACGATCAGGACGGTTGAACCGAGCGTCTGGTTTACATCGCGCAGCACGCGCAACACCGAGCGCCCAGTTGCAGAATCAAGCGCGCCGGTCGGTTCGTCGCAGAACAGAACCTTGGGCTTTTTCGCGATGGCGCGGGCGATCGCGACGCGCTGCTGTTCACCACCCGAAAGCTGGGTTGGAAAATGGTCGATCCGCTCGTTGAGGCCGACCAGCGCCAAAGCCTCTGCCGGATCCATCGGATCATCGGCGATTTCTGTGACCAGCTCAACATTCTCATAAGCGGTCAGGCTCGGCATCAGATTGTAGAACTGGAAGACAAAGCCGACATTTTCCCGGCGATAACGGGTAAGCTCCTTGTCGCTCATCGCGCCTAGCTCACTTTCCTCAAACCAGGCCTGACCATCACTCTGGCGATCGAGGCCACCAAGAATATTGAGCAAAGTCGATTTGCCGCTGCCCGATGGTCCAAGCAGAACCACCACCTCACCAGCAGGAATTTCCAGCTCAACACCGCGCAAGGCATGGACGGCAGCCGAACCTTCGCCATAGACCTTGGTCAGGTCCTGCGTGCGATAGGCCGTCACGCTGGCTTTGTTGAGTGGTCGGGCGGACATTGGGCTGGTGTTTTCCAAGAAGCGATGAGTCGAACACCAACTAACAGTTTGTGTACCACTGGTCCATACGCTAGTACACAAAGCTTGATAGAACGCGGAAATCACTCAATGAGCCGAAATCGCCTGGAAAATCTGGACCCGGAAAAGCAGCGCATTCTGTTTGAGGCGGCAACCAAAGAATTTGCCAAAAACGGTTTTGATGGAGCCTCTCTCAACCAGATTCTCAAACAATCCGGCATGAGCAAAAGCTCGCTCTACTATTACTTCGACGACAAAGCCGATCTGTTTGTGACCTTGGTGGAACGGACAGCCGCGCTCCTCTTCAAACATGTCGGCCATTTCGACCTCGATGAGCTGACGGCCGACAATTTCTGGAACTATTTCGAAGAGCGATATGGCCAGGCTGTGACTTTTATCAGCAACAATGGCTGGGTCATCCGGTTTGGGGCAATCTTCTATGCTTTGCGCGGCGATCCAAAGCGGGGATCTGCGACCAACCGCTTGTTTCAAACGGCGCGCTCTTGGGTTGAGGCAATTATTCGCAAAGGGCAGTCACTCGGCATAGTGCGCAACGATCTACCTGAAAGCCTGCTGGTGGATTCCACCATGGGCCTGCTCGAATCTCTCGACCGATGGATGGTGACTCATTGGGATGAGCTAACGGCTGAGGAACGAAGCGCTATGCCGACCAAGCACCTCGGCCTTTTCCGCGATCT
>JASBTD010000021.1 GCA_030148605.1 Erythrobacter sp. | reverse complement strand
CCCTTGTTGATGTCTTCCAGCGGAATACGCTCGGCGATGATCGTGTCGAGATCGAGCAAACCGCGCATGTAGAAATCCACCAGCCGCGGCAAGTCGACCGGGAAATGGTTTTCGCCCATGATCGCGCCTTGCAGCTTCTTGCCGGAAAGCAGGTCCATCGCGCCCAGGCCTACCTTGCAATCCAAGGGCATCATGCCAAGGATGATCGCTGTGCCACCGCGCCGCAGCGATGCCACAGCAAGGTCTGCCGATGCCTGCCGGCCCACGGCTTCGATCCCGTAATGCACGCCGCCGCCCGAAATCTCGATGATCTGCTTGGCCGCATCTGGTGCCAAGGCGTCAACCGTATGCGTCGCGCCAAGAACTTTCGCCAGCTCGCGCTTCTCCGGCAGCGGATCAGCCGCGATAACCTTGCCAGCACCGGCGATCTTGGCGGCATTGATGGCGGCAAGGCCAACTCCGCCGCAGCCGACCACCAGCACAGTCTCGCCGGGTGTCACATTCGCGGCGTTGAAGATCGTGCCTGCGCCCGTCGTCACTGCGCAGCCGATCACAGCGGCGCGGTCCAATGGCATGTCCTTGTCAATGGCGACGCAGGCATGCTCGTGGATCAGCATCTGCTCGCTGAAGGCCGAGAGGTTGAGCATCTGGTTGACCGGCGATCCGTCTGCGCGGGTGATGCGCGGTGCGCCATCGGGCCCACGCCGTGTGTCCGCGCCCAGACACAGCGCCATCCGGCCGGTCACGCAGAATTCGCAATGGCCGCAGAAGGCACTGAGGCAGGAAACGACATGGTCGCCGGGTTTTACGGTCTTCACTTCGCTGCCCACCGCGCGCACGACGCCCGCCGCTTCGTGGCCCGGAATAGCGGGAAGCGGGTGGGGGTAAGCCCCGTCAATGAAATGCAGGTCCGAATGGCAAAGCCCGCAGGCCTTGGTATCGATCAGCACTTCATGCGGTGCAGGGTCAGCGATCTTGACATCGCCAATGACCAGGCCTTCGCCCGGTGTTTCCAGAATTGCGGCCTTCGCCATCACTCAATCTCCGTTCGCCCTGAGCTTGTCGAAGGGCGTGTCACATGAACCGCACGTGCTTCGACAGGCTCAGCACGAACGGCAGTACTTGCTGCTCAAATCAGCGCGCGACGCCCATGTCGCCCGAGCTGAGGTTGTCATTGCCACCGCTGCTTGGGCCCTTGCCATCGCGCAGCGCGTTGGCAGTCGGGCCAGCCTCTGGCATGTGCTTGGCGAATTCCATCCGCGCGATCGAGCGAGAGTGGACTTCATCCGGACCATCAGCCAGGCGCAGCGTGCGCTGGTGGGCATAGGCATTGGCCAGGCCATAATCGTCTGACACACCGCCGCCGCCATGCGCCTGAATCGCATCGTCAATGATGCGCAGTGCCATATTGGGTGCCTGCACCTTGATCATGGCGATTTCCTGCTTCGCGGCCTTGTTGCCGACCTTGTCCATCATGTCGGCGGCCTTGAGGCAGAGCAGGCGGGTCATGTCGATATCGATGCGGGCACGCGCGACGCGCTCTTCCCACACCGAATGCTTGTAGATCGGCTTGCCGAAAGCTTCGCGTTCTTGCAGGCGCTTGCACATCTTGTGCAGCGCTTCTTCTGCCACGCCGATGGTGCGCATGCAGTGGTGGATGCGGCCCGGCCCAAGGCGGCCCTGCGCAATCTCGAAGCCGCGCCCTTCGCCCAGCAGCATGTTGGTAACGGGAACGCGCACGTCCTTCAGTTCGACTTCCATGTGCCCGTGCGGCGCATCGTCATAGCCGAATACCGGCAAGTGGCGGATCACGTTCACGCCCGGCGCATCGATCGGCATCAGGACCATCGATTGCGCGGCGTGGCGACCAGCGCTGAAATCGGTCTTGCCCATGACAATCGCAATCTTGCAGCGCGGATCGCCCAGGCCTGATGACCACCACTTGCGGCCATTGATGACATATTCGTCACCATCACGTTCGATATGGGTCTCGATATTGGTCGCGTCGGACGAAGCGGTGTAAGGCTCGGTCATCAGGAACGCAGAGCGGATTTCGCCGTTCATGATCGGGGTAAGCCACTGGTCCTTCTGCTCACGCGTGCCATAGCGATGGAACACTTCCATATTGCCGGTGTCAGGTGCAGAGCAGTTGAACACTTCGGAAGCGAAGCCGATGCGGCCCATTTCCTCGGCACAAAGCGCATATTCCAGATTGGTCAGGCCGGGACCTTCAAATTCGTATGTCTCGTCAACATGGTGGTGGCCATCGTTGCGCGGCGGCATGAACAGGTTCCAGATGCCTTCGGCCTTGGCCTTGGCTTTCAGGTCTTCGACCACCTGAATCACTTTCCACCGGTCACCTTCGGCATCCTGCGCCTTGTAAGTCGGTACGGCGGGGCGGACGTGGGCCTCAATGAAATCGCGCACCCGGTTGCGCCAATATTGCTGCCGTTCTGTAGGTTCGAAATCCATGGGTGCGTTCTCCTGTCTCTTGTCAGTGTTTGTCTTGACCGTGGCAGAGCCTTCGGGCTGCGCCAAGCGTTGATTTGCATAGGTGCTAAGTCTGTGCGGCCCCGTTCCGGTGGGCTTCGCGTATCGTGTGCTCATCCTCGCCCAAGGGGAACAGCGTATAGGCCCACGCCCCTGTCAGGCTGATCACTGTTGCGAGGATCAGGTATGACAGCGTCAGATTGTCGACGATCACGCTATCGACAGTCCCGGCACCTGCGCCGGCGGGCAATCCGACCAAAGCGATAATCAGGCCGGAGAGCAGAATGCCGATACCGTTGACGATCTTCTGCATGAAGAACATGCCCGATGAGAATAGTCCTTCGGTCTTGCGGCCGGTCTCGTATTCGTAATGGTCCGATACGTCTGCAATCATCGATAGCGTCAGGATCATGGCTGAGATCCCGGCGGCTGTCGAAGCAACTAGGAATGCCAGCAGCAGCGGGAACATGATTGTTGTGCCCGGTGCAGGAAAGAGATCGAAATAGCTTAGCCAATAGGGCAAGGTGCCCAGCGCCAGCGAGATAACCGTCAGGATGGCTGCGGCCCTTGCTTTGCCAAGCTTCATGGAAATCGGCGTCACAGCAAGAAACGCCACTAAAGCTGCGATGAAGAGCGTAGCGGAATAGACAGTGAACTGGCCTTGCGTGAATTCCCAGACATGTGTGAACAGATAGATCGCCAGCGCGAAAATCAGCCACTGGTTCATAAAGGCGAAGACGCCAGCGAACATCAGCAGCAAAAACGGCTTGTAGCGGAAAGCGCCGACGAATTCGGACAGCCCGTGGGCGGTCTCTGCAAGCTTGGTGTTCCCCTGATACGCCGCGACAATCCGCCTTTGCGTGGCGACAGCCGCGGTCAGCCCCGCGATCACCATCACAATGGCGCCCAGAATTGCATATTGCGAATAGCCCCCGGGGTTCAGCTGGCCATTGGGATACTCGGCGGTGGGAACAAGGAAGATGGCGTAAGCGAGGAACATGATCGCCAGGCCGCCGCCCCAGCCAAACAGGAAGCGAAAGCGCATGATGGCGGTGCGATCATGATAGTCGCGGCTCAGTTCTGGCAAAAGCGCCAGCGAAGGCACCTCGTAGGTGGAGAACGCCATCCGCACGAGCATCGCGACAAGAAACAGGTAACCGAAGGTCTGCCACTCGTTCATGCTGGGCGGGTGCCACAACGCGACCCAGCTTATCGCGATCGGAATCAATGCTGCATAAAGCCATGGATGGCGCCGCCCGATTTTCGTGCGGGTGCGGTCGCTCAGATGTCCGACAGCCGGATCGATGAAAGCATCAGCAATCAGCGCCAGGGCAATTGCAAGGCTGACCAGATCTGCCCGAATGCCGACAACCTGATTGTAATAGAACAGCAGGAACGTGGCGAAGCCATTGTCCTTGATGCCATAGGCGACTGAGCCGAACCCGTAAGTCAGCTTGGTCCGCAGCGGCAGATGATCGGGCGTGGCAGTCATCAAATGGCGGCCTGTTTCGCCTCTTCTTCCAGCGTTTCGAGCGGGTCATAGACGCCCGGCTCTTCCGGATCCCAACTATAGCGCGGGCCGATGGTCAGCCCGCCGTCAACCAGCAGCGATGTGCCGTTTAGGAAACTGCCGGCATCGCTCGCCAAATAGGCGCAGGCTTCGGCGATATCGCGCGGTTCGCCGCTGCGCGCGACAGGCTGCGCGTGCGAGCTCATCTGGCGCAGCGCGCCTTTGGCCAGTTCCTTGGTTTCCTCGGGAACCTCCAGGTTGCGGGTGAAGATATTGGTCATGATGAAACCCGGCTGGATCGCATTTACCCGGATGCCGAATTCCGCGAGGTCCGCTGCGGCCATCTTGGTCAGGTGCAATACACCGGCCTTGGCCACGGCATAGGCGGTGGGCGAATAGCCGGGGCCGACCGCAGCGACGCTGGACACATTGACGATCGAGGCGCCCGGGCGCCCCTTCATATGCGGGAAGGCATAGCGGATGCCCATCGCAACTGCACGCAGCAGCAAGTCCATCGTGCGGTCCCACCCTTCGGCGTCGATCTCGTGGATCTTTTCGCGCGCGCCGCCTGCACCGGCATTGTTGAACAGCACATCGATCCCGCCGGTTTCGGCGGCCGCGAATTCCATCAATGCCTTTATTTCGGAAACGTCGCAGACATCGCAGCGCTTGAAACGGATATCGCCTGCGCCCGACGCGGCAACCCGCTTGCCATTTTCCTCATCGATATCAGACGCGATCACGATTGCGCCTTCGCGCGCAAACAGCTTCGCTGCTTCTTCCCCGATGCCTGAGCCAGCGCCGGTGATGACCACGGTCTTGCCAGAGAATCGCATGGCCTTTGTCTCCCTCTCCAATGGCTGCCAGCTTACGCGCGGCAGGCGGCGCGTCAACGCAATCTCCGCTGACGTTACGGCATGGCGGACTGGCACAGTTGAGCTTGCGGCGAGGGGGCGAATCACCCTAACGTAAGCGTCAAGTTTGAGACTGAGAGAGGAGAGTCGGCGATGTCCGATCTGGAGACCTTCCGCGAGGAAACCCGCGCTTGGCTGGAAGCCAATTGCCCGCCCGAGATGCGTCAGCCGGTGCGCGATGAAGACGATATCTATTGGGGTGGTCGCAATGCCAGCTTCAAGAATGATGCGCAAAAGACCTGGTTCGAAGCCTGTGTCGCGAAGGGCTACACAGTGCCTGCCTGGCCCAAGGAATATGGCGGGGCAGGGCTGACGCCGCCTCAGGCCAAGGTGTTGCGCGAGGAAATGAACGCGATTGGCGCGCGCCCTCCATTGAGCTCATTCGGCATCTGGATGCTTGGCCCCGCGCTGCTGCATTTCGGCACGGAAGGCCAGAAGCAGCGCTTCCTCAATGAAATCGCGCGCGGCGAAATCCGCTGGTGCCAGGGTTATTCGGAACCGGGCAGCGGTTCTGACCTCGTCTCCATGCAGACCTTTGGCGAGGACAAGGGAGATCATTGGGTCGTCAACGGCCAGAAGATCTGGACGAGCTATGCCGATCATGCCGACTGGATTTTCTGCCTTGTTCGCACGGATAAGGAGAACAAGTATCAAGGCATCACCTTCATGCTGTTCGATATGGCAAGCGAAGGCGTGTCGACGAAGCCGATCAAGCTGATCAGCGGCAATAGCCCGTTCTGCGAAACCTTCTTCGATGATGTGTCAGTGCCCAAGAGCTATGGCGAGGATTGCCCCGGCTTTGTGGGTGAAATCAACCGCGGTTGGGATGTTGCGAAATACCTCCTCGGCCATGAGCGCGAGATGATCTCTGGCGCTGATGGTGGCAGCCGCACTGCCGCAATCGGAGCCGTGATGAAGCGGCATGCTGGCGAACTGGATCCGCTGTTGCGGGCAGAGCTGGCGAATTTTGATGTCGATGCGCTGGCTTATGCCTGCATGGGCGAAAAGTTCCTCGATGAAGTCAAGGTGGGCAAGGCGCATCCGGCGCAGCCCAACATGATGAAATACGCCGGAACCGAGCTCAACAAGCGCCGTCATGAGTTGATGATGAGTGCAGGTGGCTCGCGCAGTCTGGAATGGGACAGTGAAGAAACCGGCGGCGGCAAGCCCGCGCGCAATTGGCTGCGCACCAAGGCCAACTCGATCGAAGGCGGCACCAGCGAAGTCATGCTGAACGTCATTTCCAAACGCATTCTTGACCTGCCGGGAGCCTGATCCATGCCACTCTATCACAATGAAGATCAGGCCATGCTCGCAGAAACCGCGAGCCAGTTCATGGTTGAAGAAGGCGCGATCAACAAACAGCTGCGCCATTGGCGCGATCGCGATTGCAAGGACGGATTTGGCCACGGCTTGTGGAAGCAGATGGCGGAACTGGGCTTTACCGGCATCCTTGTCAGCGAAGACGATGGCGGGCTGGGCATGGGCCATGTCGAAGCGGGTATCGTGCTTGAGGAAATCGGCCGCAACCTGACCCCGTCGCCTTTCCTGACCAGTTCAGTGCTGGCCGCCACCGCGCTGGGTGGCGCCAATGACGAGCTGCGCGGGCGTTACCTGCCGGGTCTCGTTTCCGGCGACAGCGTGTTTGCCGTGGCAATCGACGAAGGTGCAAAGCACCGTCCCGAACGGATCGCGTGCAAGGCGGAAAAGTCCGGCAATGGCTTTAAGCTGTCCGGCAAGAAGGATTTCGTGGTCCAGGGCGCAAGCGCGGATATGATCGTGGTCGCTGCGCGCACATCGGGCAGCGACGCAGATGCCGATGGTGTCACGCTGTTCGCGGTTCCGAAGGATGCAGCGGGCATGAACCATGATGCGGTGCGTCTGGTCGACAGCTCGATGGCGACGCACACCACGTTCGACAATGTCGAGCTTGATGGCGATTCAGTGATCGGCGAAGTCGATGGTGGGCGCGAAGTGCTCAACAAGCTGCTTATGGCCGGCCGTGTCGGCTCGGCTGCAGAGGGTGTGGGCGTCGCGCGCGGGGCGATGGACATGACCGTCGACTATCTCAAACAGCGCAAGCAGTTCGGCAAGCTGATCGGTGAATTCCAGGCTTTGCAACACCGCGCTGCGCATCTCTATTCGGAAGTCGAGATTGCCCGTGCTGTCACGATCAAGGCGGCGCAATTGCTCGATGCTGGTAGCGAGAATGCCGATCTGATGGCATCGGTTGCCAAGGCGAAAGTTGCCAGAGCAGCCGGTCTTGCCGTGAAGGAAGGCGTGCAGATGCACGGCGGCATCGGTATGACCGATGAATATGACATCGGGCTTTACATGAAGCGTGATCGCGCGCTGCAGGAATTCCTCGGCGATGCCTATTACCACGCCAATCGTGTGGCTGAACTGAGCGGTTATTGATTTCAACGCTCCTCGTCATTGCGAGGAGCCGCAGGCGACGCGGCAATCCAGAAACGTAGAGCGTTGCGCTCTGGATTGCTTCGCTTCGCTCGCAATGACGGATTGGGAGAGATTATGGATATTCAATCACTTTTCGGCCTTGATGGCCGCGTTGCGCTGGTCACCGGCGGTTCGCGCGGGATCGGCAAGATGTTCGTTGAAGGCTTGCTCGCGGCAGGCTGCGCGCGGGTCTACATCTCCGCCCGCAAGGTCGAGCAGATGCAGGAGACGATCGACGAATTCGGCGCAGACAGGGTGATCGGTATCCCCGCTGACCTGTCGCAGATGGACGGTATGCAGCAACTGGTCGATGCGATCTCTGCAAAGGAAGACAAGCTCGACATCCTGATCAACAATGCAGGGGCAGCATGGGGTCAGGATTATCTCGAATTCAGCGAAGCGGGCTGGCACCGCACCATGGATCTGAACGTCAAGACGCCGTTCTTCCTGACACAGAAGCTGCATAATCTGCTGGTTGCGGCAGCGTCTGCTGATCGCCCGGCCAAGGTGATCAATGTCTCTTCGATTGACGGCCTTCGGATCAACCCGTGGGAAACATATGCCTATCAGGCATCAAAAGCCGGAGTGATCCAGCTAACCCGCCGCGTGGCCGCACGTCTGATCAAGGACAACATCGTCGTCACTTCAATCGCGCCGGGCGCATTCCCGAGCGAGATGAACAAGGCGGCGAAGAATGCGCCCGATGCTTCTGCCGCGGGTATCCCGGCCAAGCGTGTGGGCACGGCAGAGGATATGGCGGCCGCTGCGATTTACCTTTGCAGCCGTGCGGGCGACTATGTCGTGGGCGAGACGATTGCCGTCGACGGCGGTGTAGTGAACGCCTGGCTGCCGAGCTACTTCAGCGATCCGGCAGGCAAAGGCTAGGTTCAGGCCCCTAGAACCAGGCGCGCAGGCCGATAAGGAATTTGAACCTGTCAGGGTCTTCACCTTCGGCCCGCGCCAGGTCTGCGGTTTGGCCCAGCTTCGCTTCATATTCCACGCCGACATAGGGGGCGAATTCGCGGATAATTTCATAGCGCAGGCGCAGCCCCGGCTCGATCTTGGTGAGCCCGGCGCCAATTTCGCGTTCGGGAATATCCTGCGCTGCCAGCTCCAGTTCGACCCGTGGCTGCAGGATCAGCGCTTGCGTGATCTTCTGGTCATATTCCGCTTCCAACCGCGCGGTTAGGTCGCCGCGATCAGACAGGAACAGCGCGCCGTCGACATGGAACATGTAAGGCGCAAGCCCCTGAATACCGATCACTGCATGCGTGCGGCTATCAGGCTCGGGATCGAAACGCACGCCCGCCTGCAGGTCGAAGAACGGGCCGATCGCGCGGCTGTATAGCGCCTGCACTTCGGCATCTTCCAGCGTGCCGCCGAATTCGCCCCCGAACACCCCCTCGCCTTCAGTCTTGAGCACGAAGCGGCTGATGTCTCCGCCATACCAGGCTTGCGCATCCCAGACATATCCGGTGTCGCCGCCTTCGGCCGGGACGCGCGCTTCGAGCCGCTCGATCATGACCATGCCGGTGGTCATCGCGCCGTGGCTTTTAGTCAGCACTTCGCGGGCTTCGGCCATCGCCTCTGCGCCCCAGATGCTGTCCGCAGCATGGCGCGGGCCTTCCAATGCGCGTGCAGGAACTGCACTTTCCGGCGCCGCGTCGGGCGCGGACTTGTCCTGCGGCATGGCATGGCCTGAATCGTCCATCGCTTCGTCTTGCGCGTGGTCCATCCGGGAATGGTCCATCTCGCCATGCTGCTGGTGCTGCGAGTGATCCATCGCATCGTGATGCTGGTGCGCGGAATGGTCTTGCGCTGCGGCAGGAGCCGCGATCAGCGCCGCGCTGGCTAGCAGGAGCGCGCGCATCAGTGATGTCCCTCATGCGGGAACGGGCGCACTGTCACCACCTGCATCATCCCGGCGTGCATGTGATAGAGCAAGTGGCAGTGGAATGCCCAATCGCCCGGCTCGTTGGCGGTGAGGTCAAACGTGGCGGTGCCACCCGGCTGCACCACCATGGTGTGCTTCAGCGGCTGGTGCATGTGGTCGGCACCATTGACCATCTCGAAGAAATGGCCGTGAAGATGGATCGGGTGCGCCATCATCGTCTGGTTGACGAGCTTGACCCGCACCCGCTCGTCAAAGCCGAAGCGGATCGGATCATCGGTGACAGCGGTGAACTTCTTGCCGTCGAAGCTCCACATGTAGCGTTCCATATTGCCGGTGAGATGGATTTCCATCTCGCGCTCGACTTCGCGATGCGGGTTCATCCGCGCGGCCTTGAGGTCGGTGTAGCGCAGGACGCGATGCGATACTGTGTCCAGCCCCAAGCCCGGGAAATCCATGCGGTCCATCGGCATCGGCGCAACCATGTCGATGCCCGGCCCCGCCTTCACATCATCGGGCAGCTTCGATGTGTCGCGCATGTTGTGGTCCATCGACGGGCCGCCACCATGTGCACGGTGATCCATCATGCCCATATCGACCATGGTCAGCGTGGGCACTTCGCGCAGCGGCGGCGGAGTAGCGATATGTCCCTTGTGGCTGGTGAGGCTGGCGACACCCATGCCGCTCCTGTCCATCGCTTCGGCCACCAGTGCATGGCTGCCATCGGGCGGGGTCACGATCACATCATAGGTTTCTGCGGTGCCGATCTGGAATTCGTCGACTTCGACTGGCTCGACCGGCTGGCCATCGGCTTCGATCACCGTCAGCGGCACGCCCGGTATACGGACATTGAAGAAGCTCATTGCGCTGCCGTTGATCACGCGCAGGCGCACCCGTTCACCCGGCTTGAATTCAAGCTGCAGATTGTCCGCCGGACCATGCCCGTTGATGAGGTAAGTATAGGTGCTGCCGGTCACATCGGCGATATCGCGCGGGTTCATCCGCATCTCGCCCCACATGCGCCGCTCGGCCCCGCTCATCTCGCCTTCCGTTGCGCTCTGCATCTGGCGGTTGAAGTAATGCTCTCCTACCTTGAGCTTGCGCATGATTTCATGCGGATGGATCGGAGTGAACTCGCTTAGCAGCACGACATAGTCACGGTCATAGCGCGGATCGGGTTCGGCGCTTTCGATTACCAGCGGGCCATAATGCCCCGCTTGCTCCTGAAGGCCGGAATGGCTGTGCCACCAATATGTGCCCGCCTGCCGGATCGGGAATTCATAGGTGAAGGTCTCGCCCGGCTTGATACCGGGAAAGCTGACGCCTGGAACACCGTCAAACTGGAACGGCAGCAGCAGACCGTGCCAGTGAATCGAGCTGTCCTCGTTGAGATTGTTGGTGACGTGCAGCCGCACATCCTGCCCTTCCTTCAGGCGGATCAGCGGCCCGGGCACAGTGCCATTGATGGCATAGGCATGGCCCATGCGCCCGCCGGTAATGAAATGATGATCGGCGATGGTTAGGTTGATGTCTTCGCCCGACAGCTCGCCAAAACCGTTGCGGGCATGCGGCAGCGAACCACCCTTGGCCCAAGCGGGCAAGGGCAGCGAGGCAGCCGTGGCCAAGCCTACAGTGCTGGTGATCAGGCGGCGGCGGTTGAGCGAAATGGTCATTGTCGTGTCAAAACTTGCGGAACTCTGTTTCGATCCCTAATATATACCCCCCTAGGGTATTTCAACACGCGTTTCAATGGAGCTTGGCCCGTGTCTGACAAAAGCAGCGCAAAGATAAACCGGTTGAACCGTATCGCCGGTCAAGTGCGCGGTGTTGCGCAGATGATCGAAGATGATCGCTATTGCATGGACATCCTGCATCAGATTCAGGCGATCAAATCGGCACTCGCCAAGGTAGAGACGCAGGTATTGAAGGATCACGCCGCGTGCTGTGTTGCAGAAGCGATTGCGAGTGGCGACGAGGCTGAACAGCGCGAAAAGTTTGCCGAGCTGGTCGAATTGCTCGAACGGACGCGCAAGTGAGAAGAACCACATGACTTCAGAGAAAACCGCAACGCTATATCGCATGGTGATGCCTGATCACCTTTGCCCCTCGGGTCTCAAGGCCAAATGGCTGCTTGAAAGCAAGGGCTACAAGATTGAAGACCACCCTCTGGCCACGCGCGAGCAAACCGATGCTTTCAAGGAAAAGCACGGCGTTGAAACCACTCCGCAAGCATGGATCAATGGCGAACGCATTGGCGGCTATACCGATTTGCGCGCCCATTTCGATAATCCGGTCGAAAAAGGCAAAACAAGCTATCGCCCGGTGATCGCGTTGTTTTCCATGATGGCATTGATGGCACTTTCAGCGGCATGGATTGCAACCGGCAGTGCTATCTCGATCCTGTCTGCGGAATGGTTCGTCAGCTTTTCGATGTGCGGCCTCGCTTATCTCAAGCTGCGCGATGTCGAGAGCTTTTCTACCATGTTCCTGAACTATGACCTGCTGGCGCGGCGCTGGGTTCCTTACAGCTACATCTATCCTTTTGCCGAAGGCTTGGCCGGTGTGCTGATGACCGCTCAGATACTCCACTGGGTTTCGATACCGGTTGCATTGTTCATTGGCTCGATCGGCGCTGTCAGCGTGATCAAGGCGGTCTATATCGACAGGCGTGAACTCAAATGCGCATGTGTTGGTGGGGATAGCAACGTCCCGCTTGGCTTTATCTCTCTGACAGAGAATCTGTTCATGATCGCAATGGCGCTGTGGATGCTTTTCAAGGCAGCGGTGGTCTAACCACCGCTCAAGCCCTGCTTCATTCTGTCAGTTCGCGCACGAACGGGATCAGCCCGGTCTGGCGGGTGCGCTTCATCCGTTCGGCATGCAGGATCTCGCGCACCTTGACGAAGCATTCGTCGACATCGTCATTGATCACGACATAGTCATATTCCGCCCAGTGGCTGATCTCTCCACGCGCCCGGTCCATCCGCGCGTCGATCACGTCCTGGCTGTCTTGTGCGCGGCTTTCCAGCCGTCGGCGCAGCTCCGGCAGGCTTGGTGGCAGGATGAACACGCTAACAACATCCTGCTGGTCTTTCTGGTAAAGCTGCTGAGTCCCTTGCCAGTCAATGTCGAACAGGAAATCCTGCCCTTCTTTCAACCCCTTGCGGATATATCCCTTAGGCGTGCCGTAGCGATAGCCAAAGACATTGGCCCATTCGTAGAACTCGTCCTGCTCGACCATCTGGGCGAACTTCTCATCGCTAACGAAATGGTAATCCACGCCGTCAATCTCGCCGGGGCGCTGGGGCCGCGTCGTGGCTGAAACCGACAGATTGATTTCATCATCCGCCATCAGCAGCTTGTGCGAGATTGTGGTCTTGCCCGCACCCGATGGCGAGGAAAGGATGAACATCAGCCCGCGGCGGTGGAGCTTGTCACTCTGGTGATCTTGGTCGGCCATGTGCGCTGTTGGCGCAAAGCAGGGGGCAGAATCAAGTGGCTGGGGGCGGAAAGCCGCTTATTTCTTGCGTCCGAAATCCACGGTCACAACATTGGAGCCGTCATCTGCGCCGGGCGGCGGCTCGTCACCCGGGCCGTCATTTTCCGCATCATCATGCCCTTCCGGCGGCAAATCATCGCTGGTCGCCTGAAACTGCAGGCCGAAATCGACTGCCGGATCGACAAAGGCTGTGATCGCGCTGAACGGGATTTCGAGTTTGGCCGGCACCTGGTTGAAGCTCAGGCCCACAGAAAAACCGTCTTCATTGACTTCCAGGTCCCAGAACTTGTTCTGCAGCACGATGGTCATTTCATCAGGGAAACGCTCGCGCAGGTGTGGCGGGATCGAAACGCCAGCGGCAGCCGTCTTGAAAGTGATGTAAAAATGATGGTTTCCAGGCAGTTCGCTGCCGCCTTGCACGATTTCGCCCAGCACGCGGCCCACCACCGCGCGCAGCGCCTCCTGCACGATTTCATCATACGGGATCAGGCTATCTGGCGTGTCATCACTCATATGCGTTGAATCGTGGCGCTGTGAGCGGCTGGGGTCAAGCGCCAATCGACATTGCCGGCATGCGTGCGAACGCTTGCGTAGAGCCATGGAGCGCCTATAGCGCCCTCATGCGCACTGGCAGAATTGAAAGAAACACTGCGGAAACCGCGATCCTGGTCGAGGTGAATCTCGATGGCACTGGAAAATATGAGGTTTCCACGGGAATCGGCTTTCTCGATCATATGGTCGAGCAGTTTTCGAAACATTCCCTGATCGATGTGACGATGAAGGTGACAGGCGATTTGCATGTCGACCAGCATCACACGACAGAGGATAGCGCGATTGCGCTGGGCCAGGCGATTTCTGACGCATTGGGCGATAAGGCCGGGATTGGCCGGTATGGCAGCGCCTATTCGCCGATGGACGAGACTTTGGCGCGGGTGGCGCTGGATATATCAGGCCGGCCCTATTTCGTGTGGAAGGCGGGCTTCACTCAGGAAAAGCTGGGCGAATGGGACACCGAACTGATCGAGCACTGGTTCCATTCCGTCTCGCAGACCGCCGGGCTGACGCTGCATATCGAACTGCTCTACGGCACTAACAACCACCACATCTGCGAAAGCATTTACAAGGGCTTTGCCCGCGCGATGCGCGTTGCGGTGGAGCTTGATCCGCGCAAGGGCGGGGCTATTCCTTCCACGAAGGGGCAACTCGGTGGTTGAGTGGTGCCGGCCCGACTCCCCCGCCCAGCCACCCGATAGCCTGCCTGTCACCATATCGGGTGGCTGGGCGGGGGAGAGGGCCGGAACCGCCCCCGCGTTAGCGGGACAAAACTGATGGCGGAAGCGCTGGCCCTGATCGATTACGGTGCGGGCAATCTCCACTCAGTGCACAATGCGCTCAAGGCTGCCGGGGCCGAGCATGTCGCGGTAACCGCTGATCCTGATCTGGTGCGCGGGGCGCGGCGGATCGTGCTGCCCGGCGTGGGCAGTTTCAAGGCTTGCGCCAAGGGCCTGCGCGCCATTCCCGGCATGGTCGAGGCACTGGAAGAGCGCGTGCTGGATGGCGGGGTGCCTTTCCTTGGCATTTGCGTGGGCATGCAGCTGCTTGCAACGCGCGGACTTGAGCATGGCACCACGCGCGGGCTGGGCTGGATCGAAGGCGATGTTGCGCTGATCGAACCGGCTGATCCCTCGATCAAGGTGCCGCACATGGGCTGGAATGATGTCGCGATACTGCCGCATGCGCGTAACCATCCCGTGCTCGAAGAAGGCGAGGCCTATTTCCTCCATTCCTACCATTTTGCCGCGCGCAATGGATCGGAGGTTGCGGCGATGACCGATCATGGCGAAGGGCTGGTTGCCGCGGTTGCGCGCGACAATATCATCGGCGTGCAATTTCACCCGGAGAAGAGCCAGGCCTATGGTCTGGCAATGCTGGAAAGGTTTCTCGAATGGCGGCCTTGACTGCGTTTCGTGAGATCCTGCGGAAGCAGGAACCTAGAGCGGCAATCGTCGCGCTTCTGGCCCTGGGCTCCTGCCTTCGCAGGAGCTCGCAGCTATGATCATCTTCCCCGCTATTGACCTCAAGGGCGGTGAAGTCGTCCGCCTCGCTGAAGGCGACATGGACCGCGCCACGGTCTATGGCGACAATCCGGCGGCGCAAGCCATGATCTTTGCCGAGGCGGGCGCGCAGCACCTGCATGTGGTTGATCTGGATGGCAGCTTTGCAGGCGAAGGGCGCAATGTCGAAGCGGTGAAAGCGATCATCGAGCAATTTCCCGGCTATGTGCAGTTGGGTGGCGGCATTCGCACGCCTGAAGCGGTCGAAGCCTGGTTCGAGCTGGGCGTGGCCCGCGTGGTAATGGGCTCTGCCGCGCTCAAGGACCCCGAATTCGTCAAGGATATGGCGAAACAATGGGAAGGCGGCATCGTTGTCGCGGTTGATGCGAAAGACGGGATGGTCGCGACCGAAGGCTGGGCCGAAGTGTCTGACGTGCCGGTGGTCGATCTGGCGCGCCGTTTCGAGGATGCAGGCGTTGCGTCGCTGCTGTTCACAGATATTGGCCGCGACGGAATGCTGAAAGGTTGCAATATCGACGCCACGCTGGACTTGGCGCGGCGGGTGGACATTCCTGTGATCGCCAGCGGCGGGGTGAAAGGGCTCGACGATATCCACGTGCTTTCGCTCAACGCGCATGAAGGGATCGAAGGCGTGATTACCGGCCGCGCGCTGTATGAAGGCAAGCTTGACCTTGCGACGGCTATCGCGATGGCGGGGCGAGCGTCATGACCGTCCGTATCCGCGTCATCCCCTGTCTCGACGTCGCCGATGGACGCGTGGTCAAAGGCGTCAACTTCGTCGATCTGAAGGACGCGGGCGACCCGGTCGAGCAAGCCAAAGCCTATGACCAAGCGGGCGCGGACGAGCTGTGCTTCCTCGATATTTCCGCCAGCCATGAAGGGCGCGGCACGCTGCTCGATATCGTGCGGCGCACAGCCGAAGTGTGTTTCATGCCGCTGACCGTGGGCGGCGGGGTGCGCAGTGTCGAGGATGCGCGCGCGCTGCTGCTTGCGGGGGCGGACAAGGTGGCGGTCAACAGCGCAGCGGTGACACGGCCCGAACTTGTGGCGGACATCGCGGAGAAATTCGGCAGCCAGTGCATGGTGGCGAGCGTCGATGCGCGGCGCACCGGTGCGGGGTGGCAGATCTACACCCACGGCGGCCGCAAGCCGACCGGGATTGACGCGGTAGAGCATGCCAAGCAGCTGGCAGAACTCGGTGCAGGCGAATTGCTGGTCACATCGATGGACGGTGACGGCACGCAGGCCGGATATGACCTTGCGCTGATCCGCGAGATTGCCGATGCGGTGAATGTGCCGGTGGTCGCCAGCGGAGGCGTGGGCACGCTCGATCATCTGGTCGAAGGTGTTACGCTTGGCCATGCCAGCGCGGTGCTGGCGGCCAGCATTTTCCACTTCGGCACTTACAGTGTTTCAGATGCACACGCTGCGTTGCGCGCAGCTGGCTTGCCAGCCCGCGGTGTTTGAAAACAGTTTGGTCGTTGAAAATTCGTCATCGCGAGCGTAGCGAAGCGATCCAGGGGCTGCACAGGGCTGCCCTGGATTGCCGCGGGCCTTTGGCCCTCGCAATGACGAGGTGACATTGCCGGATACTCTTGAACGCCTTGAACAGGTGATTGCTGCGCGAAAGACCGCGTCACCGGACACCAGCTATGTCGCCAGGCTCAACGCTGCGGGGATCGAGAAGATCGCGCAGAAACTGGGCGAGGAAGCGACTGAAGCGATTATCGCTGCGCTGTCTGGCGGGCGCGAGGAAGTGGTTGGCGAAGCGGCCGACCTGATCTTCCATCTGATTGTCTTGCTACAGGCCCGGCGCATCACATTGGACGAAGTGATGGCAGAGCTTGACCGGCGCGAAGGCACGTCAGGGATCGAGGAAAAGGCGAACCGGAACAAATGAGCGAACAAGGCAACTGGCATGCGTCACTTGCCAAGTTCGAGCAGGGTTTGGCATCCGTGGATGTGCCGTTCTTTACGGGCCTCGCTCACGGATCGATGACGGTCGAGCTTTTCCGCCCGCAAGGTATGGACACGCAAACCCCTCATATGCAGGATGAGCTCTATCTCATCCGGAGCGGATCAAGCTCATTCCTGCGAGATGGCGAGCGCGTTTCCGTAGCGGCCGGCGATGTGCTGTTTGTTCCGGCTGGAATGGATCACCGCTTCGAGGATTTCAGCGATGATTTTGACACATGGGTCATCTTCTGGGGCCCGGAAGGTGGAGAGGAATAGATGCCAATCGACGCAACGCAGCCTTATGACGACGAGAATATCTTCGCGAAAATCCTGCGCGGCGAAATCCCTTCGACCAAGGTCTATGAGGACGAATGGGTATACGCCTTTGAAGACATCAATCCGCAGGCGGAAATCCACACGCTGGTGATCCCCAAGGGGCGCTATGTCAGCTGGGACGATTTCAGCGCCAAGGCACCTGCTGAAGAGATCGCGGGATTTGTCCGCGCGGTAGGTGAAGTAGCGCGCGCTAAGGGCCTTGTAGAGCCGGGATACCGCCTTCTGGCCAATATAGGCGGCCATGGGCATCAGGAAGTGCCACATCTGCATGTGCATATATTTGGTGGTCACCCGTTAGGGCCGATGCTGGCACGCGCTTCGTCGTAATCCAGAGTCGCTTCGTCGGTTAGCCTTGCGGGGTGACTCGCGCCTCCGCTAAAGCGCGTTTTCGATGAACAGGCCCAATCCCCCTGGTGGCGTTTTTGACGGTGAGCGGCATTTGTATGCGGTGCGGGTCTATTACGAAGACACCGATCTTTCCGGCATCACCTATCACGCGAATTACCTGCGCTGGTTCGAACGGGCGCGGAGCGACTTGCTGCGCATGCTGGAAATTGACCAGCGCGCTGCCATCGAGGCCGGCGAGGGCGCTTATGCCGTATCCGAAATCAACCTCAAATATCTGCGCCCGGCCAAGCTGGATGATGATGTAGTGATTGAAACCACCTGCACTGAACTGGGTGCGGCGAGCTGCCGCATGCATCAGCGCGCAATGCGGGACGGGGAGCTGTTAAGCGAAGCGACATTGCGCGTCGGCTTTATCACGCCTGATGGCCGCCCGCGCCGCCAGCCAGCCGAATGGCGCAAGGCCTTCACGGATTTCATGGAAGACAATCTCGTATGACCAATTTGCTCAATCTTGTGGCGGCGGCACCCACCCGGCTCAACCCGCTCGACCTGTTCCTGCAGGCAGACATTATCGTTCAGGCGGTGATGGTGGGGCTGATCCTCGCCAGCATCTGGGTGTGGACCATCGTGGTCTCATTCAGCATGCGCCTGGGCAAGCTTGAACGGAATACACGCGATTTCGAAGCGGATTTCTGGGAATCGGATGATTTTGACGCGCTGACCACGGGGCGTGCGCGAAAGAACCTGCCGCCAGCGCGTGTCGCGGCGGCTGCGATCAACGAATGGAAGCATTCAACACAGCACCCGCCGGTCGATCGTGAAGGTACGCGGCAAAGACTCGCCAGCACCATGGAAAGCCAGGTCGCGGCTGAAGGGGATGAGCTGTCCGCGCGGCTCGGCTTTCTCGCGACGACCGGTTCGGTGGCACCCTTCGTCGGCCTGTTCGGCACCGTGTGGGGCATCATGAACAGCTTCTTCCAGATCGGGATGCAGGAAAGCTCTTCGCTCGCCGTAGTCGCGCCGGGCATTGCAGAAGCGCTGTTCGCGACCGCGATCGGCCTGTTCGCTGCGATCCCTGCCGTTATTGCCTACAACCGCTTCAGCGACCGTGTGAACCGCTACGAAGCAAAGCTTCAACGCTTCGCGGATCGTTTCCACGCCAGCCTCAGCCGCGAGCTGGATAAAGCGTGATGGTTTGTCTTGATTTCCGCACGACCATCCGGCCGCGCGATTTCCTCGCGCTTCGCGAGCTACGCTCGCAGCGCTGCGGGCGGGCGGTCGCCCTTGCGGCTGCTGCGCAGCCGTTTGGCGCCAGCAAACGCGGAGAGTTCTGATGGCAATGAATCTCTCCAACTCCGTCAGGTCGGGCCGCCGATCACGCCGCGCGCCGATGGCGGAAATCAATGTCACGCCCTTTGTTGACGTGATGCTGGTGCTGCTGATCATCTTCATGGTCACAGCGCCGCTGCTCGCATCGGGCGTGCCAGTAGAGCTGCCAGATAGCCGCGCCAATCCGATCGACCAGACGCCCGATCAAGTGACGATCAGCATCGATCCCACCGGCACCATCTTCATCGATGACGAGCGGGTGGAAGCAGGCGCGCTGCCCGATGCGCTGTCCGCGATCGATCGCGGTGCGGATGGCGAAGGGCCTGTCATCGTGCTGCGCGGTGATCGCAGCCTGCAATATGCGCGGGTGATGGCGGTGATGGGCGAATTGAACCGCGCGGGTTTCAATTCGATCAGCCTGGTCACCAACAGTTCATCCGAAGCGCCGTAGCCAAAGCGACTGCAATGGAAACAAGAGCGCTTCGGCAAGACGAGAAGATAGGCCTGGCAATCGCGCTGGGGCTGCATTTTGCATTGCTTGGCGTGCTGCTGTTCCAGCCCGGACCGGGTGAAGGGCTGGAAGTGCCGGAACGGATGACGGTAAGCTTGGCGAGCGACGTTTCATTGCGCTCGACCGCAACGCAAATCGCGCCAGACAGCCGCGCCGCGCTGGCCCCCACCGTGGCGGAAGAAGTCCAGTCGGCCATCGAAGCCGCGCCGGATGCGGCCGAACAGCAAACCCGGCAGCCGCCCCCGCCGCAGAACAATTCGCGCAATGCGGTTGCTCAGCAGCCGCGCCAGGCCGCGCAAACCCCGCCGCGCCAGGCGACCGGCACGCAAGTGGGCGAGAATTTTCTTGAAGGCGCAGGTTCGGACCGGTCAAGCGACGACACGCGCATCCCTGCGAGCGAGATCGGGCGCAGCGCGCAAGCGAGTCTCATTCAGGCGCTTTCCCGCCAGATCAAGCCGCATTGGAACGCGCCCTCGGGCGTCGATACAGAGCTGCTGGTGACGGAACTGGCTTTCGAACTCAATGAAGACGGCACATTGGCGAGCCGGCCGCGTGTGTTGCGCCAGTCCGGAATCAATGCCTCAAACCGTCCGCAAGCAAGCCTGCACGCCGAACGAGCAATCCGCGCAGTGCAACTCGCCGCGCCGTTTGACCTGCCTGCCGAGTATTACAACGCGTGGAAGTCGATCCGCGGCGCCCGTTTCGATAGGAATCTGTCCCGATGAAGAAATTCGTATTTGCCCTCGCTTTTCTGGCTGCACCGCTCGCGGCGCAAGCGCAGGATCTTGGCCAGCCCGCTCCTGAAGGCGGCGAAGTGCAAACCACCGGAACCGAGGCATCCGGCGAGGATGCCGAAGGCGGGCTGACTTTCACTGTCACCGATGAAAGCGATTGGGCCGATCTCAGTATCGCTATCCCGGGCTTCGCCGCAGATCGCAATGTTGAAACCCCTGCCAACTCGCTCGGCACGGCTGAACTGGGCCGCGAAGTGGCACGCGTCATCACAGCGAACTTGCAGAACAACGGCCTGTTCCAGCCGATCGGACCTGACCGGCTGCCGCTGCCAAGCTTTGCCGAGATTACCGATCCCACCTGGGGCAATTGGCGTGGGCGCGGCGCGGAAATGCTGGTGCATGGCTATGTCCGTGCGCGCAGCGACGGGCGGCTGGTGGTCGGCTGCTATCTCTATGATGTCGCGCTGCAGGATGAACTGGTGCGCGAAGGCTGGGTTGTCCCGCCGGCTGATTGGCGCCGTGCAGCGCACAAATGCTCGGACATCATCTACGCGCGCCTGACGGGTGAAAGCCCGTTCTTCGATAGCCGCATCGCCTATATCGCGGAGACAGGGCCGAAGGATCGCCGGGTCAAACGGCTCGCGATCATGGACTCAGATGGCGCCAACCATCGCTTCCTGACGCTGGGCAGCGCGACCGCGCTCACTCCGCGCTATTCGCCCGATTACTCGCAGCTGCTTTACCTGTCCTATGTCGACGGCAACCCGCGGCTCTATGTCTATGATATCGGCACCGGGCAGCAGACGCTGGTCACGCAAAGCAGCAATCCCACCTTTGCCCCGCGCTGGAGCCCCGATGGCCGCACGATCCTCTATTCGATGGCGGTGGCAGGCAATACCGATATCTACAGCGTCCCGGCTAGTGGCGGGCGCAGCACACGGCTGACTGATACGCCGGGGATCGACATTGGCGGTTCCTATTCGCCCGACGGCCGCCAGATCGTGTTCGAAAGCGATCGTTCAGGCAGCCAGCAATGCTACATCATGAATGCCGATGGCACGGGCCAGCGCCGGATCAGCTTCCATGGCGGGCGCTGCGCCACGCCTGAATGGAGCCCGCGCGGTGACCAGATCGCATTCACGCGCATCGCGGGTGATTTCAATATTGCGGTGATGAGCCCCAACGGGCGTAACCTTCGCGTGCTGACCAGCGGATGGCAAGATGAAGGACCTACCTGGGCCCCCAACGGGCGCATCATCCAGTTCTTCCGGACGGAACGGAACACCGGCCGTTCGGCTCTGTGGCAAGTCGACCTGACCGGTCGCAATGAAAGGAGACTGCCGACGCCGGTGGACGCGTCGGACCCGGCATGGGGACCGATCCTCCCCTGATATGCTTGTCTTGTGATATAACCCCCTGAGGGCAATTCTTGCCCCGCTTCCGAGAGGAAACTGACAATGAACAAACGCTTTGCAACAGCCATTCTGCTCGCATCTGCAACCACGCTGGCCGCCTGCGCGCGGCAAGCGCCGGAAGAGCTGCCACCGCCGCCACCGACAGACACGGCAACGCCAACCCCGACTCCCACACAAACCACGCCCACCGGGCCGCAGGTTGGCAGTCAGGCGCATTTCGAAGATGCGGTGAACGGGCAGAACGTGATCTATTTCGACACGGACCGGTTCAACATCGACAGCGCGGATGCCGCAGCCTTGCAGACGCAGGCACAGTACCTTGCGCGCTATCCGCAGATCCGCGTCACGGTTGAAGGTCACGCCGATGAACGCGGCACACGCGAATACAATTTGGCGCTGGGCGAACGCCGCGCCAATGCGGCGAAGAACTATCTCGTCGGGCTGGGCGTGGATGCAAGCCGCGTCGCGACTGTCAGCTACGGCAAGGAACGCCCCGTGGCGCTGGGCTCAAACGAGCAGGCCTGGGCGCAAAACCGCCGCGCAGTCAGCGTTGTCATCAATTAGTCTGCGAAGAATGAAGGTCGGGGCAGGTCGAGGGCGGGGCTCTCGGCCTGCACTTGATACAGGCGCTCGCCGCTGATCGCGCTATCGTGCGACGGCATGTGCAGCACCGCCAATGCCGCGAGGGCAAAGGTCGAAAAGCTGCTGGAGATGGCGAGTTGCTTGCTCATTTTCCTGTTCCTGAAGCGGCGCACTAGCCGCAAAATATGAATGACTTGTTGCAATGCAACATTTCATAATGAAATTGGTTCCCACACCTTTCCATAGCCTGCAACCATCCCTAGACTAAGGGCATGTCTGCCCGACCAACCGCATACAAGCCTGCTCAGGATGCCTAAAGCGCGCCGTTCCAACGATTGGGGTTTCCCGCGCTGGCGCGGCTATGGCAGCTCGCGCGAGGCCACCAATGTGCGGCTGTGCGACCGGCATGGTTGCAACGAACCGGGCGATTGCCCGGCCCCCAAGTCTCCCAACAGCCCTGACCGGTGGTATTTCTGCCAGGCGCATGCGGCGGAATACAATAAGGGTTGGGACTATTTCGAAGGGCTGGACAAAGAGCAGAAGGAAGAGCGCGCCCGCGCCGAACGGCAGGAAAGCGCCGGCTATGCCGAAGCTTCGCATTATGGCTGGGGCGGATCAGGCGATGGCAGCCGCAGCGCGGATGAAATGCGCGCGCTCGATGTGCTGGAGCTGGAGGCAGACGTCGAATTCACGGCGATCAAGAAAGCGTATCGCGAAAAGGCGAAGCTTGTGCACCCTGACGTGAAGCCGGGCGACAAGGAAGCCGCGGCCGAATTCCAGAAGCTGCAAGTTGCCTATGAAGTGCTGAAGGCGGCGGAAGAACGCAGGGAGTGGCGGGGGTAGCTTTCCGGCGGGGCACCCGAGATGCCGTTTCCGAGAGGGGCAGGTCTGTGCGATGAGCCGAAAAGCTGCGTCATGCCAAGGGCCCCGGCCAGGGCAATCTGAGCCGGGGACCATTGGTCGATCTTGTTCTGCTTAGCGTCTTGCCGTGCGGAACGGTTTCTCGGATTGCGATTGAGCAAGCAGGTTCAGTGCTTCATCATCGATCGCCTTGATGAATTGATCCCTCAGATCCACCGCGCATCGCTTGATTGTCTTTTCGGAAGCAAACGCAGAGCCTGTGTCGCATGATCGGAAGGAATGCACTTCAATACGATCCAGAAGCGATTGCCTTGAGGCTTGTGTTTCGAGCTCGCTCTTCTTGAACGAGAAAGTGACGACCTCGCCGTTAAGGGCAGCAGCCGGAGCCGCAAATGAGAGCAATGCGCCAACGATCAAAGTTTTCGATATCTCAATATTAGCCTCCTGTAATGCTGCAGCGCAGTATGAAGGCAGGCGAGAATGCTTCCATCGCAAAGGTGTCAACACAGCCTTGCAATTGCGGTAACGAGTTTAAAGTATCGTCTTTCAATTGAAAACATCGAGGCGCTAAGCGAAATCCTCGATCGAGAAAGAAATTGTGCACCGCAGCATGCTCGTGCATAATAGTGCAGATATTGGAGTAAAAGCCATTCGCCGACTTCCCCCCACCGGTTCTCTGGAGGCTTTTCTTGCAGCCGCCCGTTTCGGCTCGCTGCGCAAGGCGTCAGAGGAACTCAACCTCTCGGTTTCCGCTTTGAGCAGGCGTGTGCAGAAGCTTGAGCGGCACGCCGGCAGGGTTCTGTTTTCCCGGCAAGGCAATGAATATCGCCTCAACAAGGAGGGGCAGCGACTGTTCGAACAGATCGCTGAACCATTCGACCTCGTCGCCGCGGCTTTTGAACCGCGAAATGTGTCCAGAAAGAAAAGCCTGGTTGTCGGGGTGCCTACGTCATTTGCGACAGCCTGGCTGATCCCCCGGCTGGATGACTTTCGCAAGCGCAATCCTGATATTGACCTGTCGCTCGACACCTCGGGTTCGCCAACTGAGAAGCTGGGCGAGAGCCTTGATATGATCATCTTCTTTGCCGAAGAAGGGGTGGATCGATTGGAATTCCAGCCGTTGCGCCCGCAGGGGGCCTATGTCGTGGCCAGGGAGGGTGTCGTCGATCCATTGAACGGGATCAAGGCAACCTTGCGCGATACCCCGTTGCTGGTCCACCGCCATCTTCCGCACATTCTTGAAGTCTGGATGAAGGAAGTCGGGCTGCCGAATGATTTTCAGCTGAAGATTGACTCCTACGACGATGGGCCGTTGCTGATTGCTGCCGCTCAAAGCGGTCTTGGCCTGGCGCTCGTGCTCGAAGACATGGTGAATTTCTACGGCAATGCGGCCGGATTGGTCAGGCCTTTCGGCGAATATGTGCGAACGCCTTTCAGCTACGCGATAGCTGCAAGACCGGCCACCGGTAGCGCTCATGCGATCCAGCGGTTCAGCAAGTGGATCACGGAGGAAACGCAACGCGACAAGCTTTGGCGCATCTCGGGAAAAATGCTGGAGACGGCTTAGCGTCTCCAGCGAAAGTCTTTGGGAGAGGTGTCCGGAGAAGTGTTCTGCGGACCTCCTGCTTCTCGCTAAAAACTCGCCAGAGTGCCATCGCATAAGGAACAAGGCGCGTTGCAGACTCTGCAACGGTTTGATCCCCGGGCCCGTGTTTCAACCACGCCGTCTGCTTCAGCGGCTCAAAATTGGACGTCAGGCGGGTTGGTCACTCCCCCGGCCCCGCAAAGCCCGGCTTTGAAGCACTCGAATTGATGGTCGGGTCGGGATTATCATTCCACCATGGCACGTCACTATAGGGCCGCACGTCCAACTCATGCGTCCAGCAATTCTTCGGCTGCTGCGCCAGGTGCCAATAGGTTTCCGCGAGCACCGCCGGATCGATGATCCCCTCTTCGCCTTTGGCCGCTTCGAACGCGTTCCACTTGTCGCCGAGCAGCTTCACCAGCGTATCGGGCGAGCGGACCGGGCCATCTACCACCACATGTGCGACATGGATCCCCTTGGGTGCGAATTCGGCATTCAATGTCTGGCACAGCATGCGCCGCCCGCCCATTGCGGCGGCGTGGCTGTGTTGGCCCGCATTGCCGCGAACGGCTGACGTTGCGGACGTGACGAGCAAGGAGCCCTTGCCGCGCTCGACCATCGCCGGGAACATCGCGTGTGCCAGCCGAAACACGCCGTAGCAGCCCAGCCGCCAGCCCAGTTCAAAGGTCTTGTGCGGCGTATCGTGCAGCGCCCGGTTCCCGATCTGCGCGCCGAGATTGTAGAGCGCGCAATCGATCGGGCCGATATCGCGCTCTACCCGTGCAACCAGCTCCTCGATCGAACCGTCTTCTGCCGCGTTGAGCAGCGTGCCGCTGGCACTGCCGCCAGCCTGCTCGATCTCGTCAATGATCCGCGCGAGGCTCGCTTCATCGCTGCGCCGTGCCAGCACCGCATGGTATCCGCCTGCCGCAAAGCGCTTGGCAGCATTGCCGCCGATCCCGGCGCCTGCACCGATCACAAGGAATACGGGTTTGGTCATGCCACTCTCTCCCATTCGACACGGGAGAGAGTAGGCCAGCAATCAGACCTTAGCCAGTGCCTGTTCGAAATCGGCGATCAGATCGTCCGGATCTTCGATCCCGATGCTGATGCGCACGAGGTTGTCAGTTATGCCGAGCGCGGCCTTGCGCTCGTCAGGCACGCTGAGGTGCGTCATCGAAGCCGGGTGGCTGGCAAGCGTTTCGGTGCCGCCCAGGCTGACGGCCAGCTTCGCCACTTTCAGCGCATCCAGGAAGCGGAAGCATTCGGCTTCCCCGCCCTTGATGAAGACGGAGAAAGTGCTGCCCGCGCCGGTGCAATGGCGGTTGTAGATATCCTGCTGACGCGGATCCTTGATCATGCCGAGATAGCCGAGCCCTTCGACTTTGGGATGGTCTTTCAGGAAGTCGCACACCTTCGCTGCGTTCTGCCCTGCGCGTTCCATCCGCAGCTCGACCGTTTCGAGGCTGCGCAGCAGCATCCATGCGGTGTTGGGATCGGCGATCCCGCCCATCGTGTTGCGCAGCGCGCGGATCGCATCGATGAAGCGTTTCTTGCCCGAGACGCTACCGGCGACAAGATCAGAATGGCCGCCGACATATTTGGTCAGCGAATAGACCACCAGGTCCGCCCCATGATCGAGCGGCTTTTGCCACAGCGGCCCGAGGAAAGTGTTATCGATCGCGATCGGGCAACGATCCGCGTCAAAATGTTTGTCCCGCGCGGCCTTTACCGCTTCGACATCGACCAGCGCATTGGTGGGGTTGCCGGGGCTTTCGAGATAGATCAGCGGCACTTCGCCGCCTTGCGCTTCGGCCTGTGCCTTGGCCTTGGCCATCACTGCGTCGAGCTGCTCAGGCGTCGCCCCTGCGGGGAAATCGACATAAGTCACGCCGTATTTCGCCATGATCTTGGCGACGAAACCCTCGGATGCGGCATAGAGCGGGCCGGAATGGACGATCACATCGCCTGCCTTGGATGCGGCCAGCATCAGGATCGCGATGGCGGTCATTCCGCTGGAAAAGCTCAGCGCTTCTTCCGCCCCGTCCCAGATCGCCAGGCGATCTTCCAGGATTTCCTGATTGGGGGCGTTGAAGCGCGAATAGACAAGGCCCTCGGCCCCGCCTTCACGCTTGCCGGTTATGCCTTCGAAATGGCGCTTGCCCGCCGCAGCGCTTTCAAACGCAAATGTGCTGGTGAGAAAGATTGGCGCTTTGAGCGATCCTTCCGAAAGCACCGGATCATAGCCATGGCCCATCATCAGCGTCGATGGTTTCATCGGGCGGCCGTTGATCGTGGTGATCGGCTCTTTGGGTTTGCGGCGCGGGGTGGGCTGGTCGATCGGATCGATAGCGTCAGTCATGGGGTCCTCCCAAAATGCGGGCGCTGCCGAAATGCCTTGCCTATGGCAAAGCCCGCAACGCTCCCAGGAAGGCAGGAGCCAATGATCTGGCATCAGGCCGCCCGTTCCTAACCTCCGCAGGAACGCTTCTGCACCGATGCTGAAATGTGCTGCGCTGCAATTACCCAAGAGCTGCGCGTGCATCAACCGGTTTCAAATGAAATCAACCGACCACTGCTGCGATGCCCCACACCATGAACACGATCAGGAATATGCCGATCAGGTCCAGCAAGGCGCCGGCCTTGACCAGTCGCTGGATCTTCAACCTCCCGGTTGACCAGGCAATGGCATTGGGGCCGGTGCCGGCGGGCAGGATAAAGCCCCAGCTCGCAGCCAGCGCAGCAGGCATGGCCAGCAGAATCGCCTGTTCGCCCAGCCCCAGCGCTGCAGCAAAGCTGGCCACCACAGGGATGATCGCACTGGCCGTGGCAACATTGCTGGCGAATTCGGTGATCAGCACGACCATGGCAACGATGGCGAGTGCGATCACAAGCAGCGGCACGACTTCGAGCGGGAGCAGCGCATTGCCAAGCCATTCGGCCAGCCCCGATGCCTGCATCCCTGCCGCCAGCGCCAGCCCACCGCCGAACATCATGATCACATCCCACGGTGCGCGGTTGGCCTCATCCCATTTCAGCATTGGCCTGCCTGTGCCATCAGGCAGCAGGAACAGCGCCAGCGCTGCGATGATGGCGATGGTGCCATCGGTCCAGCTGTTCGGCGGCAAATAAGGCGCGACCCAGCGCTGGCTCATCCATGCGAGGAAGGTGATCGCGATGATCGGGACAAGACGTTTCTCCGCGCTTGACCAAGGCGCGTCGTCGTGGATTGCTTCGCGCGCGGCTGCAACGTCAAACGGATGCGCGGCAACTTGCTGCACGCGCGCGATCAGCAAGGCCGCGATGGGAACACCCACGATCACGATGGGTACACCATAAGCCATCCAGTCTGCGAAGCTGATGCGGAGGCCGATCATGTCATCGAGCAGCGCGACTGCGATGCCATTGGTGGGCGAGCCGACGATTGTGCCCAGCCCGCCAATGCTCGCAGCGAAGGCGATGCCCATGGGAAGCGCGCCTGAGAGGCCTTCTGTTTTGGGTGAAGTCGCCTCACTTCCCACCGACAAAACCGCAAGCGCCATCGGCATCATGATCAGTGCAGTCGAAGTGTTGGAGATCAGCATGGAAAGCAGCGCGGCGCTGACCATGAATGCCAGCAGCAGCCGTGTCTGGCCGCCGCTGGTGCCGATCGCGGTCAAGATCGCGAGTGAAAGCCGCCGGTGCAATCCGGTGCGCTCAATCGCCAGGGCGATGAACGCACCGCCTAAAAGCAGGAACAGGATCGGTGCGTAGTATGCGCTTGCGGTTTCGCTAGCGGTCATCACGCCGGCGAGTGGCAACACGACAAAAGGCAACAGCGCCGTAGCGGTCAGCGGAATTGCTTCCGTCACCCACCATGCCGCGATCCAGACGACGAGCCCGGCGACCAGCCAGGCCTCCCCGCTCATTCCCGCAGGTGGCGCAATCAATGCGGTTAGGGCAAAGGCCAGCGGGCCAAGGACAAGACCGATTGTGCGGGCTGTCATGCGCGATTGGTCCTGCCGGCCCCCTGAAGTCTGTTTACTTGGGTGCGAGCACCATCAGCATCTGGCGGCCTTCCAAACGCGGGAAGGCTTCGACCTTGGCGATCTCTGCAACGTCATCCTGCACACGCTTGAGCAAGTTCATGCCCAGCTCCTGGTGCGCCATTTCGCGCCCGCGAAACCGCAGCGTGACCTTCACCTTGTCGCCATGTTCGATGAACTTGTTCACATTGCGCATCTTCACGTCATAATCATGCGTGTCGATATTGGGACGCATCTTGATCTCTTTGATATCCTGCGTCTTTTGAGTCTTGCGCGCGGCGTTGGCTTTCTTCTGCGCCTCGTAGCGATATTTGCCGACATCGAGAAACTTTGCCACCGGCGGGTCAGCGTTGGGCGACACTTCGACCAGATTGAGGCCCAGTTCGTTGGCCTGCTCCATCGCTTCGCGCGTATACATCACACCGAGGTTCTCGCCCTCGTGGTCGATCACGCGCACTTTGTCGGACTGGATGAATTCATCGTAGCGAGGGCCGCTTTTTACGGGCGGGGCCATCTGTCGCCGGGGTGGACGGGCTATGTGTGTTCTCCTGTTGTAGCCGTGATTCTGTTTGCGGCTCGCTATGTAGGGATAAAGCGAGTGGAACGCTAGGGGGCGTATTCGATTGCGCAAGCGCATCCGCGCTCGCGATTTCCTCGCTCATGCGATCACAGATCGCGTCGCTGCGGACGTGCGGTCGCCCTTGCTGACCCTGCGGGTCCGTTCGGGTGCCAAGCCACTACGCTGCAGCTCTGAACAACGGCAATTGCACCAGTTTCCCCTTGGCAGGCAGTACCGCGTCGATTGCGCTTGCAGGGCTTAGCGCGGCGCGGATTTCCGGCGCGCCTGCATCCATTCCGCCGGTCAGCGCGCCGAATGCGGGCAGGATCATGCGGTCGCCATTGCCAGCGCTCCGGCTCAACACTCCGCAAGGCCGGCTGATATGGCGGTTGCGAATGTTCACGCGCACCTTGGGGTGGAAATGGCCTGATAGCTCGGGCCGGGTCTCACCCGCTTGCGCGATATGCCGCAGAATGATTCCGCCAATCTCCAGCTCTTGCGCCAGCTCGCCACCGAACGCGCGATGCATGTGCTCGTCATGATTGCCGGTAATCCAGACCCAGTCGAGCGCGCGGGTCAGCCCTTCCAGCATGCCCGCCGCGTAAGGATCGAGCCGCGAGGTTCCTTCCTCATCGTGGAAATTGTCGCCCAGCGTAATCACCCGCCGCGCCCCGGTTTGCTTCACTGCATCCGCCACCCGTTCCAGCGTTTCGCGGCTGTCATAAGGCGGCAGCATCTGCCCGCTGCGCGCATACCAGCTCGCCTTCTCCAGATGCAGGTCCGCTACCAGCAAGGCTTGTTCGCGCGGCCAATAGAGCGCGCGGCCATCCACCAGCCACATTTCCTGATTTGCGAACGAAACGGGAACCATCGCAATTGCTTGCCGTGCCTTCAATGGTTTGGCAAGACGCAACTCGGACGGAAGAGGGGATTTGATGACCGATTGGACTGCACAAACAGCGCGCGCAAAGGAATGGTTCGAAAGCCTGCGCGATTCAATCTGCGCAGAGTTTGAAGCGATCGAGCGCGAAGCCGGCTCTGACGCGAGCTTCCGATACACGCCGTGGCAGCGCGAAGAGGAAGGCAATTCGGATCCGGGTGGCGGTGTGCAAGGCCTGATGAAAGGCAAGGTGTTCGAGAAGGTTGGAGTCAACGTCTCGACAGTGAAGGGCAATTTCGCGCCTGAATTCGCCGCCAGCGTCAATGGCGCTTCACCTGAAAATCCCGGCTTTACCGCCACCGGCATCAGCCTGGTCGCGCATATGGCCAATCCGCATGTTCCCGCCGTGCATATGAACACGCGCTTCCTCACCACGCAGGCAGCGTGGTTTGGCGGCGGCGGCGATCTCAATCCGCCGATCCCCTATGAAGAGGATACCGAGGATTTCCACGCGCGCTTCCGCGCCGCCTGCATGGCGCATAATCCGACCTATTACGAACGCTTCAAGAAATGGGCGGACGACTATTTCTATATCCCGCATCGCGGGGTGCATCGCGGGGTGGGCGGGATCTTCTACGATCACCTGGAATGCGAGGATGATGCCGGGTTCGAGCGCAATTTTGCTTTCACGCAGGATGTCGGCAAGGCGTTCCTGGATATTTACCCCAAGCTGGTGCGCCGCCGGATGGAGAGCGAGTTCACGCCGGAAGACAAGCAGACCCAGCTCGAATGGCGCGGGCGCTATGCCGAGTTCAACCTAGTCTATGACCGGGGCACGCTGTTCGGCCTGAAGACCGGGGGCAATATCGACGCGATCCTGATGAGCTTGCCGCCTGAGGCGGTGTGGACGTAGCTACTCGCTCGCCGCTGTTTCTTCAGGCGCGTACACCCGCACCCAGTCGACCAGCATCGCAATCTCGCCGGTCTTGATCTGTTCGACCGTTTCCTGCGGCACGCCGACATATGGCTGTTTGATGCCATTGGTCTTGAAGGGATAGGCGCCGCCCACCGCAAAGTTCAGGATCAGGTGCTTGGGCGTGTCAAATCGCCATTCGCCATAGTGTTCCACCATCGGGCGGGTGACGCGGTAAAGCACATGCCCGTCGACTTCGAAGGTGATCTGTTCGCTGCTCCATTCGACGGCATAGACGTGCCAGTCGGTCACGTCTTCGCCTTCAGGGAAGAAGAACTTGTTCACGATCGGCGTTTCACCGGAATAGCCGGGGCCGTGGAGCGCCACGCCGATCCAGTCTTTCTCGCCGACATATTCCATGATGTCGATCTCGCCGGTATCGGGCCACTTGCCATTGCCCAGCAGCCACCAGGCCGGCCATACCCCTTCGGCATCGGGCAGCTTGATGCGCGCTTCAGCGCGGCCATGGGTGAAATCAAACTTGCCTTCGCTGTTGATCCGGCCGGAAACAAAGTCAGCCTTTCGCGTCGGATTGGGATCGACACCGGGATTGTAGAGCGGACGCAGCATCAACACGCCATCATCCGCACCTTCAATGCCATTGATAACGCCAAGCACGGCAGGATCATCGATATAGACCTGCTGCTCGTTATTCACCCAGAAATCGGGACCAACTATGTTCCACTTTTCGCGGTCGAGCGTTCCGGCGTTGAATTCCTCGGCAAAAATCAACTCGCGTTCGGAAGTTGCGGCCTCCGCCTGCTGATCATGTGCCAGCACCGGGCTGGCAGCAAGGCCACCCAATCCGGCCAGCGCGGCCACCGCAAACGAAAGGCTTCTCGACATTGTCATCCGTAACTCCCGAAGTCTGTTAACGTTCACAATCGCAATTTCGGGCGGCTTTGTCCAGCCACAGCCGGTTATAGCCAGCAAGCAATATTCTGCATTGCAATAATTCGCGCTGCACCGCACTTTAGTGATCTGATGCTGCGCCAGTACGAACTTGTTGAGCGGGTCCTTGGATATGACCCTGACGCCGACGAAGCGGCGCTCAACCGTGCCTATGTCTATACGGTGCAGAAACACGGCACGCAAAAGCGCGCGTCGGGCGATCCTTATTTCAGCCATCCGGTCGAAGTCGCCGGACTGATGACCGATCTGAAGCTGGACCAGCAGACCATCATCACCGCGCTGCTGCATGACACGGTTGAAGATACGCTGGCGACGATTGACGATATCGAAGCCAATTTCGGTGAGGATGTGGCGCGGCTGGTCGACGGGGTGACCAAGCTCTCCAAGATCGAGACCATGCCGGAAAATGAGCGCGCGGCGGAGAATCTGCGCAAGTTCCTGCTGGCGATGTCAGAGGACATCCGCGTGCTGCTGGTCAAGCTGGCTGACCGGCTGCACAATATGCGCACGCTTCACTTCATCAAATCGCCTGACAAACGCCAGCGGATCGCGCGCGAGACGATGGATATCTATGCCCCGTTGGCAGAACGGGTGGGCATGTATGAATATATGCGCGAGATGCAGCTGCTTGCGTTCGAACAGCTTGAACCAGAAGCGCATGCGACAATCACTAGCAAGCTGGAAGAACTGCGCAGCCAGGATGGTGGGCAGGTTGATGCGATCGCGTTGAAGATCAAGCAGCGGCTGGCTGAAGCGGGCTTGAAGGTTGAGGTTTCGGGGCGCGAGAAGCACCCCTATTCAATCTGGAAGAAGATGGCTGAACGGCATGTCAGCTTCGAGCAGGTGACCGATATCATGGCCTTTCGTGTCATCTGCGAGAATGAAGCGGATTGCTATGCGGCTCTCGGCGCCTTGCACACAACGTGGCAATTCCTGCCGGGCAGGTTCAAGGATTATATCTCCACCCCCAAATCGAACGGCTACAAGTCGCTCCACACATCGCTGATGTATGAGAATTCGATGCGGGTCGAAGTGCAGATCCGCACCCGCGCGATGCATATGACCAATGAATTCGGCCTCGCCGCGCATTGGGCATACAAGCAGGGTGACCGGCCTGATGGAGAAGTGGGCTGGTTGCGTGACCTGATCGAAATCGTCGATGCCAGCCATGATGCGGACGAGCTGCTCGAACATACCCGGCTCGCGATTTACCAGGATCGCATCTTTGCCTTCACCCCCAAAGGTGGCCTGTTCCAGCTGCCCAAGGGCGCTTCGCCGGTTGATTTTGCCTTTGCCGTGCACACCGATCTGGGCGCGCAAACAGTGGGCGCGAAGATCAACGGGCGGCACATGCCGCTGCGCACGCAGCTCGCCAATGGCGATGTGGTCGAGATCATCAAAGGAAAGAATGCCGAGCCGCAATTGTCATGGCTGGGCTTTGTCGTCACCGGCAAGGCGCGCGCGGCCATCCGCCGTGCGGTGCGGATCAAGGAACGCGCAGAGATCGCGGAAATCGGGGCCAAGCTGTTTGAGGAAATTGCGGCCAAGGTTCCCGCGCGGATCGGCAAGAAGGCGCGCCGTGAGGCGGTCAAGCGGCTTGAACTGATGGACGAGGAAGACCTGATGTTCGCGATTGGCGCTGCCAAGCTGACTGACCGCGAAGTGATGGAAGCGCTGGCTCCGGGCTGCACCAATGATATCGATGAAGACGATGACTGGACGCGGCGCGAACATGCGATCTCGATCCGCGGGCTGACGCCGGGCGTGGGCTTCCACCTGGCCGATTGCTGCCACCCCGTGCCGGGTGACCGGATCGTGGGCCTGCGCAAGAAAGGCGAAGCGGTGGAAGTGCATGCGATCGGCTGCTTCGAGCTTGCCAACGGGATCGATTCGGACTGGCTCGATCTCAGCTGGGGCAAGCGCTCGCAAGGTGCAGTCGGGCGGTTGCGGGTGACGCTATATGACCGGCCCGGCACGCTGGCGGAGATGGCCGGCATCTTTGCGCAGAACCATGTGAATCTGAAATCGCTCGATCAGGTCGAGACGGACCATCCCTTCACGACTTACGAAATCGACAGCGAAGTGCAGGATCTGGCGCACCTGACCCGCGTGCTGAGCGCGCTGCGGGCAAGCGATGCAGTGGCGCAGGCGGAACGGATTTGATCTCCAACGCGCTCCTGCGAAAGCAGGAGCCTAGGCGAACCGGGTTCCCGCTTTCGCAGGAACTCACAACAATATCAGCTCCAATACGACCGGATCACCTTCAGCCAGATCCTCTGCTCGCATCACTTTCTTGCTCACCAGCAATATCCATTCGGTGGATCTATCTTGTGGGAAGACCGAAGTTTTCCATTCCGTGCTGCCAATTCGAGCCATCACCTTGACTGAGCCGAATCCGCGCTGGCGGCCGTACTCAAGCCGGTGCAGGCGTGCGTGCATCGCGATTTGCTCGGCCTCTTCGCCGTGGATGACCACAAGATGATATGTGCCGCGATCGCCCTGCCAGCGGGTGAGGGGAAGGGTGGCTGTTACCGTTTCCACTAGCGCGAGTCCCCGCGCAGGCGGGGACCTCTGGCCATTTGGCGCAAGATTGCAGGAGCCTCCCGCCTTCGCGGGAGTTCGCGATGACGAATGAGGATCACTCCGTCACCACGCGCCGCACCGGAACCGGGATATTGCAGACATCCGCGCCGCCCGCGGGCACGATAAAGAACGGATCGCGGCGATTGGCGCGCGCCTCGGCATAGCGGGCGAAGCTCTCGCTATCAGTGGAGAGATACTCAAACGTAGGCTGCGGGAACTCCGGAATATCACTTGCGACACGGACGGTCAGGATCGGCGTGCGCTTGTCGGCTTCATCCTCGGCATAGAAGCCTAGCTCGCCCTTGCCGCGCGGCAGCGAGGAGAGATGCTCCATCCCTTCTATCACGCGGCCCACCAGCGCGATATTGCGATCCAGGTGCCGCGGCGCATGGCCGATCACGGTGTAAAGCTCGGCCCCCGATCCGGTGTCTGGCGAATAGTTCCGTCCAACCCCGACCATACCGTAGCAATGGACGGGCCATTGGCCTTGCCTATCCATGGCCATCGGCCAACCCGACCGGAACATTGCAAGCCCGGAATAAGGGTCGCAGATTGCGCCGACTTTAAATTCATCGAAACCGCAAGGCGCCGGAACTGCCTCTAGCGTCTCGGTGAACTTGCCGATGTATTGATCTTCGCTTGGTTCCATCAGCCCTAAAGGTAGCGATTTCGTCTCTCCTGTCGCTTCGGGGTTGTCGTAATTGGGGTCGCCCCATTGCACGACGTAATTGTCCTGCACGCGGTTGACGCTGATCCCGTCATACCAGCCGCTGCGGGAGAGCAGCTTGATATTGTGCACCCAGCCCTGGCTAAATGGCGCGGGCATCAGCTGGATGATCACTTCGCGTGGGTTGCCGTCATTGTCTGGCGAAAGCGTCATCACCAGCAGATCCTCTGCGGGAATCGCGATCCATTCCTCTGGCGCAGCCGCTTCGACGATCTGGTTGGGCGAGGGTGCTGCTTCCTGCGCAGGCGCGGCGGCGGAAAGGGCGATTGCGGCGAGGCCAAGTGCGATATGTTTCATGGCGGCATGTGTGCCACCTGATTGCGCCTTGCGAAAGAGTGTTCGCGCCGCTATCCGCGCTGCCTTGCCCGAAAAGGCATGCGGAGCAGTGGCCGAGTGGTCGAAGGCGCACGCCTGGAAAGTGTGTATACGGTAACCCCGTATCGAGGGTTCGAATCCCTCCTGCTCCGCCAACATCTCAATGCGAATCAATGAGATGGGCCTCATGGGGCCAGAAAACCCCCAGCTTCCGCGCGGTTTTGCTAGCGGCGACCGAACCCTAGAGACTGCTGAAAACGCCAAAATCGGTCTCTGACCGGCTTTCGTCTCTTTTCACCCGAACCTCCGCTGCAAAGGTTCGGTCTCCAGAAACGACGTAAATCCGAGGTTTTCTGGCCTTCCATCTACCGAACCGTTTGTGTCGGATCGCGGTTAGAGACGATCATGAGAACCGACGCTTCGGGTCCCAATTGAGGCATCAGCCGACCACCTGGGCGATCAGCAAGGCTAGGACGATCAGAGTAAACCACGGCCAAGGCGTCGCCCATGGGGACTGGACCTTCACGTTCTCCAACCGGGCTATAGCCGCTTGCACGGCCGCTTGCTGGAAATGCAGGTCCTTGATAGCGGCCTTCATCACATCGGCCTCGACATAGCTTGTCGCGTCATCGGCCAACAGCTCAACTTCTTCCAGGAGCCGGAGCACTTCGCGCAGGCGTGATAGGGCGTTCGGATCAGACGTGCCGAGCAACGCCATAGCCTCCTGATGCTTGCTCTTGGCCAGCATCAGCATCTGGCTGATGTGTTCAACGGCAGCGTCCGGCAGTTCTGGATCGGGAAGCTTCTCTCTATGATCCACACCCATGTCCGCCCCATTCTTTTTGTACGCGTTCTCCTCGCTTCCAGGCATGGCAGGTATGCTGGTCACGCCGAGTTGCATCATCACCATTTCGAGTGCCAACTGCTTATCTGCTTCGGATACGTCGAGCTTCGATAAAGTCTGCGCCCACTCTTCGACGGTGAGCTCGCTCCCATTGTCTAAGAAAAATCCAAACAATTTCTGTCGCTTGATGATCTCTTCCGTCTCATCATCGTCACAACGGGAGGCGTCAAATGCCCGGTGTAATAGGACCTTTATCCTACTATCTCCAATAATATCCTTGACATGAAATAACGATTTTTCATCGATTTCTAATAGGTCAATTTTCTCATAGAATTTATAATCGGTGATGGAGTCAATTTTTTCGTTTCGGTATGACCTGAGCCTATTACGAAGATCTTCATCGTCATTGGCTATGTCGCATAGATATCTTAATTCATTATTCACATCATGCACTGAATTCCGGCTTATGCGGCCATCCCTCGACATCTGCTCATACATTTCCACATCCACCCATCCACTGAGCGAGGCGCCCCTTGGGAGGTATGCTGAATTCACGTGTTGCGACGCAGGACTTATATGGAAGAGCAGGTGCCAGCCCGCGGGGGGCTCGCCACTCACTCGAAATGATGGAGCAAATCCGCTGACCCAGCCGGCAGGCTGGCAGCCTTTCGGAAAATAGGCACAGTCTTTTACATCATTTCTATAGTCGAGCTTAATGTAGGGCTCATGGCAATGGCGTGGCTGGCTTGATGAGAACGCCATCTCATCCGGATAGTACTTGTGAAATTCCCATTCAGGGAGTTCAAGCCCCTCATAAGTCTGAGGAAAGCCAGCCTGCTGCCTCAGGCCATCCTTGTGCGACAGATCTTTGAACTGCGCCCATCGAGCAGGATCACGAACCCAACCGTCTGGCTCTGATCCTGCCTTAAACCAAAGATGCTCCCCATCTGGCGAACGATATCGCTCTCTTGGCAGAAGTTGCTCTAATGCTCCTTCGATTAATTGAGATGTGACATTGTAAAAATGAGGATTTTTTCCAACCATATGCTGCCAATGCAGCTCGGCTTCGAAAAGCTCGGCATCCTCTCGCGAAGAAAATTTTCTAATAACTTTCTTTTGGAATTTCACCCCTCTGCCAATCTCTTTTGCGATTTTTTCGCTAGAGCTCCAGTAATCATCATTTTCCGGTTCACTATTTGCAGCCGTGCGCACGCCGATGTAGCGTGAGGGGCCCGGCCCCGGGGTGATGCGTTTCAGCTCGTAGACGTAGTGGATCTCAGCCATCTGATTATCCATGATTAGCCCGATCCATCCTCGTATTGTCAACTTTGACCATACTAGAACCTCGAAGACCAATCCTGAAATTTGTTCGATCACATCAGATGCGGCGATCTTTTTGCCGCTAGTGACTTAAGCCCACGCTACCCCATCTTCGCGGCAGGTATATCCCCCCACCGGGTCGTGAAGCTGGGCGAAAGGTTCTCCCGCCGCATGCGCCATTCAGCATCTTTCTGGGCCAATCCCAACCTTGCGGTCCCACGGCCATAGCGATCGTTGATCCGGTCGATCGCCTGCATCAGCCCGTCGTTAGGCGCCTCCATAACGTCGAAGAGCGATGCCGGGGCAGACCCAGGGGCCGCCAGATCGAGCAGCAGCACGCCAGCCTTCCGCCAGCCATATCCATCTCTCCAGATGCGTTCGAAGATCCGCAAGACGGCGGCAGTGATGTCGCGGGTGTCTGACGTTGGCCGGTGAAACGTCGCAGAACCTGATACTGACTTCTGTGGCAAGTCCTGCGCGAACGGGTCGGTCCGGATGAATGGCTCTGTTGCAAAAATCGTGAAGCTTGAGCATGCTTGGCGGAGATTGGACGGACGGAACGATGACGGATTTCAAGTGGCGCCATTTCCAGGGTGATGTGATCCTGTGGGCGGTGCGCTGGTATTGTCGCTATCCG
>JASBTD010000012.1 GCA_030148605.1 Erythrobacter sp. | reverse complement strand
TGGTGCACGCCCTTCGACCGGCTCAGGGCGAACGGGGTGAGGTGGGCAGAGGATATGCAATCTGTCCTACAGCACCTGAAATATGCGATGAGTGAGTGATGCAAAAATCTCTTCCCGCCTCATCGACTGAACAGAAAACGGGGCCAATTCGACCCCGAAAGATTTCTCCCCATGGACTGTGTTCCATGTGTTCCATCCTGTTGGATTTGAAGTGAGGTTTGTAAGCAATGTCAGCTAGTTATGACGTCATCGTTCTCGGTTCCGGCCCCGGCGGCTATGTTGCGGCGATCCGCTGTGCGCAGCTGGGCCTGAAGACCGCGATTGTCGAGCGCGAGAACCTGGGCGGGATCTGCCTCAACTGGGGCTGTATCCCCACCAAGGCGCTGCTGCGTTCGGCAGAGATCAAGCACTATATGGACCACGCCAGCTCCTATGGCTTGAAGGTCGCAGGCGCGATCGAAGCTGATCTGGAAGCCGTGGTGAAGCGTTCGCGCGGCGTGGCGAAACAGCTCAATCAGGGTGTCACCCACCTGATGAAGAAAAACAAGATCACCGTGCACATGGGCGAGGGGACGCTGACCGGCCCGACGTCGCTGACAGTGAAGGGCGAGAAGGGCGAGGAAAAGCTCACCGCCAAGCATGTGATCGTCGCCACTGGCGCCCGCGCGCGCGACCTGCCCTTCGCACCGGCTGACGGCAAGCGCATCTGGACCTACCGCGCGGCGATGACTCCGGCCGAAATGCCGAGCAAGCTGCTGGTGATTGGCAGCGGCGCAATCGGGATCGAATTCGCCAGCTTCTACAACGATATGGGCGCGGACGTGACCGTCGTCGAGATGCTCGACCGGATCGTGCCGGTGGAAGACGCCGACGTCTCGACCTTCCTTGAAAAGGCGCTGACCAAGCAGGGCATGACGATCATGACCGGCGCGGGCGTGGAAGACATCAAATCAGACGCGAAGGGCGTGAAGGCCAAGATCAAGGGCCCAAAAACAAAAGATGGGGATGGCAAGGTCACGGACCACGAGTTCAGCCATTGCATCGTTGCCATCGGTATCCAGCCCAACACGGAGAACATCGGGCTAGAGAAGCTGGCCGAGATGGATCGCGGCTTCATCCAGATCGATCCCTATGGCCGCACCAAGTCAAAGGGCCTGTGGGCGATTGGAGACTGCACCCCGGGCCCATGGCTGGCGCACAAGGCTTCGCACGAGGGCGTGACTGCGGCTGAAGCGATTGCTCAGGAGCTGGGCAACAAGGATGTGCATCCGCACCCGCTTGACCGCAACAACATCCCCGGTTGCACCTATTGCCACCCGCAGGTCGCCAGCGTTGGCATGACCGAAGCGAAAGCCAAGGAAGCCGGTTACAAGGTCAAGGTCGGCAACTTCCCCTTCATCGGCAACGGCAAGGCGATTGCGCTGGGCGAAGCCGAGGGCTTCATCAAGACCGTGTTTGACGAGAAGACCGGCGAGCTGCTGGGCGCGCATATGATCGGGGCTGAAGTGACCGAGCTGATTCAGGGCTATGTCGTGGGCAAACAGCTTGAGACGACCGAGGCTGAACTGATGCAGACAGTGTTCCCGCACCCGACCTTGAGCGAGATGATGCACGAAAGCGTGCTCGGCGCTTACGGGCGCGCCTTGCACATCTGATCGATAGCGGCGAGGAGAGCGAATGGCTGAATTCCTACTCCTCGCATTCATCCTGCTGATCGCAGGGGTCATCTCCGTCCCGATTGCGACGCGGTTCGGGCTGGGTTCAGTCCTCGGCTACCTGCTGGCCGGGATGGCGCTTGCACCGGTACTCGGCGTGCTGGAGGTGGACGTGGTCCAGCTTCAGCATTTCGCCGAATTCGGCGTGGTGATGATGCTGTTCATCATCGGGCTTGAGCTTGAGCCCAAGCGCCTGTGGGAGATGCGCAAACGGCTGATCGGGCTTGGCGGCGGACAGGTGCTCATCTCGACCGTGCTGATCGCGGGCATATCGCTGCTGCGCGGCGATGACTGGCGCAGCGCCATCGCAATCGGCATGATCCTCGCGCTGTCGTCAACCGCGATTGTGCTGCAGACGCTGGAAGAGAAGAACCTGCTCAAGACGCAAGGAGGGGAGGCGAGCTTCTCTGTCCTGCTGGTTCAGGATGTGGCGGTGATCGTGATCCTTGCGCTGCTGCCTTTGCTAGCAGTTCCAGAGCTTGTCGCGGCCGATGCCGGCGCGGGAACAGACGATACACACGGCACGCTCAGCCTCGTCGCCGGGCTTCCCGGATGGCTCGCAGGTCTTGTGACACTGGGTTCGGTGGCGTTCGTGGCCTTCCTTGGCACCTATCTCAGCCGCCCGGTGTTCCGCCTGATCGCCTCCTCCGGCTTGCGCGAGCTGTTCACAGCGACCGCGCTGATGTTCGTGGTTGGCATCGCCTTGTTGATGCTGCTGGTGGGCCTGTCGCCCGCGCTCGGCGCCTTCATCGCAGGCGTAGTTCTGGCCAACAGCGAATACCGGCATGAGCTTGAAGCCGACATCAATCCCTTCAAGGGGCTGCTGCTCGGCCTGTTCTTCATCACAGTCGGGGCAGGGATCGACTTCGGGCTTGCGATCGCGTTTGCGGGACAAGTGCTGTTCTGGACTGCTGTGCTGATCGGCACGAAAATGGCGGTGCTGTTCGCGATCGGCAAAGCCTTCCACCTGCATGGTCAGGATCGCTGGCTGTTCACGCTGGGCCTGGCGCAAGCGGGCGAGTTCGGCTTTGTCCTGATCGCCTTCGCGCTAAGCAATTCAGTGCTCAACGCAGAGGGTGCCAACCTGCTGTTGCTGGTTGTGGCGTTCTCCATGCTGGTCACACCGCTGTTGTTCATCTTCTACGACAAGGTGATCGTGAGACACTACTCGGGCGGCGATGCGCGCGAAGCCGACAAGATCGATCAATCATGCGAGATCATCCTGGCCGGGCGAGGGCGCGTTGGCGGAATTGTCGACCGGATCCTGGATGCGACCGGCTATAGCGCGACCGTGATCGACTATGACTCGCGGCATATCGAACAGCTCAAGAAGTTTGACGTGCGCGCTTATTATGGCGATGCGACGCGCCCGGATCTGCTGCAAAGCGCCGGGATTGCCAGTGCCAAGCTGCTCATCGTTGCGCTGGACGAGAAAGAACAGATCAACAAGCTCGTCGGCTATGTCGTGAAGACCTTTCCCAAAGTTCATGTGATCGCCCGCGCGGTGGATCGCGATCATGTTTACCAGCTTTGGGCCTTGGGTTGCCGCGATATCATCCGCGAAACCTATGATGGATCGCTGCGCATCGGGCGCTCTGCACTCGAGGCGATGGGACACGATCGCCAATCCGCGCAGGCCATGGTCGATGCGTTCGAGGAAATGGACCGCAATTCGATGGTCGAAGTGGCCGATCTCTACCGGCTCGATGTACCCGTGTGGGACAATGAACCCCTGCTCGACCGCATTCGCGACCTGCGCAAGACGTGGGACCCCAAGCTTCGCGAACAGATGGACGCGATTCTGAACCGCGCGCGTTGATTGTCAGCGTCAGTTGATAAAGGGGATTTGGCGGACAGGGTGGGATTCGAACCCACGAAGGGCTTGCACCCTTGCCGGTTTTCAAGACCGGTGCATTCAACCGCTCTGCCACCTGTCCGCTGCAAGGCCCGCTAGCGCGATGAAACGTGATTGTCACCAGCAAATCATCGAATCATGGACCATTCATCTGCTTCGTGACAAATTCCCCATCATGTCTCTGAAACATCTCCTGATTGCCGCTTCATTCGCCTGCCTCCCGCTTGCTGCCCCCGCTGCGGCTCAAGAGAGTGATCCATCTTCCTCGCAGCTGGGTGAACTATCGTTCGATTCTTACCTGCAATTGTTGATCGCGCGGGCGAGGGCTGAAGGAGTGAGCGAGCGCACATTGCAGCGCATGACAGAAGGTCTGACGCCAAACGACCGGGTGATCCGGCTCGATCGCGGGCAGCCGGGCACTCCCACGCGCAGCGGCTATCCGGCATTGGCACCCTATATATCCACGCACGTCAATTCGGTGCGGATTGCAGGCGGCCGCGATGTCTTCGCCGCCAACCGGTCCGCGCTGCTCGCCGTAGAGGCTGAATATGGCGTGCCGGCCGAAGTGATCGTGGCGATCTTCGGGCATGAGACGAGCTATGGCCGGATCCGCGGCAATTTTGACCTGGCGCGGTCATTGGCAACGCTGGCATGGGAAGGGCGGCGAAGAGAGCTTTTTGCAAGTGAATTCGTGGCCTTGATGAAGGTTGCTGACAAAGGATATGAGCGAAGCGAGCTTGTGGGCAGCTGGGCTGGTGCCATGGGCAATCCGCAATTCCTGCCCAGCGTCTATCTGCGTCTGGCCAAGGATGGTGACGGTGATGGGCGCGCCAATATCTTCACCAATCGCGCGGATACCTTTGCCTCAATCGGCAATTACCTGCGCTATGCCGGGTGGCGCCCGGGACAACCATGGGGCGTGCGCGCTAGCTTGCCTTCGGGGCTTGATCCCGACGCGATGAAATCGGAACTGATCTCGCCCGTTTGCCCCCGGGTTCACGAACGCCATAGTCAGTGGAAGACTGTCGCTGAATGGAAAGAATTGGGCGTGCGGCCACAACGCATGTTGGGAGACGATGTGATGGCTTCCCTGTTCCAGCCTGATGAGCCTGGAACACCAGCCTGGCTGCTGACCAGCAACTACCGCGCAATCCTCGAATATAATTGCTCGAATTACTACGCGATGAGCGTCGGCCTGCTGGCAGACGAAATTGCGCGCTGACCAGCGAACGCAAGGCGCTTAACTGGGAAGGGGATATTCGCGCGCGCGTGCTCGTAAGGCGCGCCGCGCGGCGCTATGCCAAGGCCGTGTCGACAGGACTGACCCCATTGAAACTGGCCCGTTCGCTCAAGGCAGTGGCAATCGCCATGTGCCTGGGGCTGGCATCAAACGCGCACGCGCAGACGACTCCGCAATCCGCTCCAATTCCGGATGATATTCCGGTTGCCATTCTGGTGGACTTATCCAGCGGGCAAGTGCTCCATCAACGCAATGCAGACCGGCGTTTTGTCCCGGCATCCATCACCAAGGCGATGACGACGCTGGTTGCATTCGAGCTGATCGAACAGGGTCAGGTCCGGCTTGACCAGCGTTTCACTTTTACACCGTCAGCCTTCGCCGAATGGGGAGGGCGCGGATCGACCATGTTCCTGAATGCCGGTGATACGCTGACTGTCGAAAACCTGCTTGACGGAATTACCACGATTTCAGCCAATGATGGGTCGGTTGTCTTGGCCGAGGGCGTAGCCGGGTCGCGGGCCGAATGGCTGCGCCTGATGAATGTCAAAGCGCTTCAGATCGGCATGACAAACAGCCACTTCGGCACCCCCAATGGCTGGCCAGATGAAGGGCGAACCTTCGTGACAGCACGCGATCTGGTGAAGCTGGGAATGGCCCTGGCACGAGGCCACCCGAAACTTTACGCGCGTTTTGTGGGCCAGCGCGAACTCACGCATGGCGGGATAACCCAGCCCAATCACGATCCGCTGAGCGGGCAGGTTCGCGGCGGCGACGGGATAAAGACCGGATTCACCAATGAAGCAGGCTACGGCTTTCTGGGTTCAGCCGAACGCGGCGGCAGACGGTTGGTATTGGTGGTGGCAGGCGCAGACCGCAGCCGCGCGCGAGATCGAGCCGCCAGAGCCTATGTCGAATGGGGCTTCAGCGCGTTTCGCTCTCGCCCGCTTTTCGATGCAGAGGAAGTCGTCGCAACCGCGCGCGTCCAGGGCGGGCAATCGCGCCGGGTCAGCCTTGTCAGCCTGCATGACATCGCCGCGACACTGCCTGTCGGAGAAGATCGCGAAGTGACACTGACTGTGCATTATGACGGCCCGCTAAGGGCACCTATCGCCAAGGGGCAAGAGGTCGCAGAACTGGAGATTGCCGTCGCCGGCATGCCGCCGTCGCGTGTTCCCCTGGTCGCAGCGCAGGCAGTCGATCGCGCAGGGCCCATTGCGCGGCTCATCAACGGGCTTATGAGTTGGTTCGCATGAGCACCGGGAAATTCATTGCGCTTGAAGGGGGCGAGGGGGCAGGAAAGTCCACTCAAGCACGCCTCCTGATTGCCGCATTGGCTGAGCGTGGGATATCGGCAGATCTTACCCGCGAGCCCGGCGGCACGCCGGGTGCCGAAGCGATCCGTGCGTTGCTGCTCAATCCGCCGGGTGAAGGATGGGGCGCGGAAGCCGAAGCGCTGCTGTTCGCCGCGGCCAGGTCAGATCATGTCGCCAAACGTATCAAGCCTGCATTGGAGCGGGGCGAGTGGGTAATCTCTGATCGCTTTGTCGATTCAAGCCGCGCCTATCAGGGCGGAGCAGGCGAATTGGGCGATGCAACCATCGTCGCGCTGCATGAGATTGGCAGCGGCGGATTGCGGCCGGACCTGACC